>JBEKLL010000001.1:0-342333 GCA_050010215.1 Gaiellaceae bacterium
ATACTAAGGCGATCGGAAGAACCCTCGTTAAGGAACTCGGCAAAATGGCCCCGTAACTTCGGGAGAAGGGGCGCCCCGGTAGGGTAAAGCTCTTTTCGAGCGAATGCCCGAGGGGGCCGCAGTGAAACGGCCCAAGCGACTGTTTACCAAAAACACAGGTCTCTGCGAAGTCGTAAGACGACGTATAGGGGCTGACGCCTGCCCGGTGCCGGAAGGTCACGGAGAGGGGTTAGCTGTAAAGCGAAGCTCCGAACCCAAGCCCCGGTAAACGGCGGCGGTAACTATAACCGTCCTAAGGTAGCGAAATTCCTTGTCGGGTAAGTTCCGACCTGCACGAATGGCGCAACGACTTGGGCGCTGTCTCAACGAGGGATCCGGTGAAATTGTAGTCTCGGTGAAGATGCCGAGTACCCGTGGCTGGACGGAAAGACCCCGTGAACCTTTACTGCAGCTTGACGTTGGAGTTTGGGATATGTTGTCCAGGATAGGTGGGAGGCTTTGAAGCGGGGGCGCTAGCCCTCGTGGAGCCAATCTTGGGATACCACCCTTCGTGTTCTGGGCTTCTAACCCGATGCCGTTATCCGGGTCGGGAACAGCGTCAGGTGGGCAGTTTGACTGGGGCGGTCGCCTCCTAAAATGTAACGGAGGCGCGCAAAGGTTCCCTCAGCACGGTTGGAAATCGTGCGCAGAGTGCAAAGGCAGAAGGGAGCTTGACTGCGAGACTGACAGGTCGAGCAGGTGCGAAAGCAGGCCTTAGTGATCCGGCGGTTGAGAGTGGAATTGCCGTCGCTCAACGGATAAAAGGTACTCCGGGGATAACAGGCTTATCGCTCCCAAGCGTCCACAGCGACGGAGCGGTTTGGCACCTCGATGTCGGCTCGTCGCATCCTGGGGGTGTAGTCGCTCCCAAGGGTTGGGCTGTTCGCCCATTAAAGCGGTACGCGAGCTGGGTTCAGAACGTCGTGAGACAGTTCGGTCCCTATCCGCCATGGGCGTTGGGAGCTTGAGAGGAGTCGTCTCTAGTACGAGAGGACCGAGATGAACAGACCTCTGGTGTATCAGTCGTCGTGCCAACGGCGCCGCTGATTAGCCACGTCTGGAAGGGATAACCGCTGAAAGCATCTAAGCGGGAAGCCCACCTCGAGATGAGGCTCCCCATCCTCTAGAAGGAGTAAGGGCCGTGGGAGACCACCACGTTGATAGGCGGGACGTGTAAGCACAGCAATGTGTTCAGCGGACCCGTACTAATTGCCCGAGGTCTTGACTTGAACACGTATGAGTCGCTATGGAGTTTTGAAGGTGCGCGCAAGCGCACACCTTCAAAACGGAAAACTTTCTCCGGTGTCGGACTTCAGTCTGACACCGGTGCACAAAGAAAAAACGAACCGAAGTGCGCGCGCAAGAGAGGCGCAGCACCGAAAACAACAAGTTTGGCGGTCATAGCGACGGGGATACACCTCTTCCCATTCCGAACAGAGAAGTTAAGCCCGTTCGCGCCGATGGTACTTGGGGGGCAACCCCCTGGGAGAGTAGGTCGCCGCCAGTTTTATAAGGGCCGCGGGAGCGGCCCTTTTTCTTTCTCTGGCCTCCCGATAGGATCGGTTCCGGTCATGAAACCGGTGCTGCTAGACGACGGGGTCATTTTGCTGCGTCCGTGGAGAGACAGTGATCTGGGCGCCGCTGTCGAGATCTGTCAGGACGCGGAGATCGTACGCTGGACGCGCGTGCCGTCACCCTACGGAGAGGAGGACGGAAGGCGATTCCTGGCGCAGGCGAAACGCTCCTTCGAATCGGGAACGGAGTATGCATTTGCGGTTGTAGGGGTGCCCGACCGCGTGTTGTTGGGCTCGGTCAGCGTGAAGCTCGTCGCTGATGGAGTCGGCGAGGTCGGCTACTTCGTGGGCGCCGGAATACGCCGTAGAGGCATCGGCAAGCGCGCTGTGAGGCTGATCAGCCGTTGGGCGCTCGAGGATCTGGGGCTGGCGCGCCTGCAGATCACCGTTCTAGGTGGCAACATCGCCTCGCAGCGCCTGCGGAGTCGGCGGGCTTTAGCCGTGAAGGCATGCTCCGCTCATGGGTCGATATCAAGGGCGTCCGCTTTGATGTGGTTATGTACTCGCTCCTACCCGGCGAGATCGACCGGCTCTCAAGCGACGTGTAGCTTCTCGTGCCAGTCGGGATCGAGCTGACGCAGGCGCCGGATTCTCTCGGCGAACGGAGGATGTGTCTCGAACATGCGCGCCAACCGGTCGTCATGGCCGAAGGGATTAACGGGGTAGAGCGGCTCGGTTGTGGGGCTGGCCGCGAAGGAGACCAGCTCGCTTGCATGGTCGACTCGAACGAGAGCGTCGGCAAGTCCGTGCGGTGAGCCACAGAGGCGCGTCGCAGCCAGGTCGGCGGCGAACTCACGCTTGGGTGAAAGCAGCAGGTTCTCGACTGCGGCGGCAACCGGCGCGAAAAGGAAGAGCAGAACGCGCTGGGTAAAGCCACCCAGGTGCGTGAGCTCGACGATCGTTGCCGCGACGGCGACCGAGGCTGTTTGCACGGCGACGTCTCGGTTGCGAATGTGCGCCAGCTCGTGTGCGATCAGGCCGTCGAGCTCGGCGGGAGAAGCCGACATCAGCAAGCCGAGGCTGAATACGAGAGTGCTTGCCGCCGGGCCCCGGCCGACGGACAGCGAGCGAGGATAGCCGTCCGGAATGAGGTAGATACGAGGCTTAGCGACTCGCGCAACCGCGGCCAAGCGTTCGACCGTCGAGAAGAGGGCCGGGCGCTCGCCGATCAGCAACTCGCGCGCGCCAAGCATCGACAGCACGAAGCGGTCGCAAAACGAGTAGACGGTCGCCGCGGTGAGAAGCGCGGCGAAGAGGAAAAGCGCGCCCAAGTCCCAGCCCCCGATCAAGACTCCGATCAGAGTCGAAGGAAGGGCGAAGACGGCGAGTAGCAGCCAGAGCTTGAATAGGTTGCGCGCGGTTGCCGGCCGGACGCCCATGTTGACGTTCCCTACGGCTCTTCGTCGGGGCCAATGTCGCGCAGTCCGCGTGGCGGCCAATCGTTCGCGGGAGCGTCACAGCGACTCGAACAGTGCAGCGAGGCAATGTTCTGGAGCGGGATCAGGATATGGCCGTTGAGCTCGATGTGGGCGATATCCTCGACGAAGCAGTAGGCCGTGAGAACGCCCTCCTGGTACTCACCGCCGAATAGCGCGAGCTCGACCTGCTCGCCCTTGTACTTGTTCGTGTAATCCTCCACCGCGGTCTCAGTCTAACGGGAGTCGTGTGCTTCCCGACCGCTCGCATCACCGGCGGACTCGGATTCCAATCGAACGAAGTCCGGCTCCGCTTGTCGCCGCGGGCCGACTCGCCAGTGACGTGAGAGGCGCCGGGTTTGAATCCGTGCGGCCTTACCGCTTGCCAGTCCGGCGAGCTCGTTTCGCGCGCCCTACGATAGGCGCTGTGGATCTTGGTCTCGAAGGCAGCGTCTGTATCGTCACCGGCTCGAGCGCGGGAATCGGCTTCGAGACGGCGCGCATTCTCGCCGCGGAGGGAGCTCGCGTCGTCGTCTGCGGTCGCGATGAAAAGCGCACCGAGAAGGCGCGCGGACAGGCGGGCGCGGCGCTTTCCGTTACGCTCGATTTCACCGATCCGGCCGCTCCGGGCGAGCTCGTTCGAAGGACGGAGGCGGAGCTGGGCCGAGTCGACGTGCTCGTCAACAACGTCGGCGTCGCCTACCAGATTGCTTTTGAGGAGCTGACCGACGCACACTGGGACTTGATCTGGAACCTCAACGTGATGAGCTACGTACGTGCCATTCAGGCGGCGCTACCGGGCATGCGCTTACGCCGCCATGGAGTGATCGTCAACGTCTCCTCGACCTCCGGCAAGCGTCCTTCGACGTCGATGCCGAACTACTCCGTGTCGAAGGCCGCCGTGCTTTCTCTCTCGCGTCTCGTCGCGGATCTCTACGGGAAGGACGGCATCCGCTGCAACGCGGTCGCACCCGGCCCGACTGCCACCGATGCCTGGCTGGGCGAGGGAGGCCTGGCCGACCAGTCGCGGGCCGGCAAAGGGATCTCGCGTGACGAGATGCTCGCGGCTATCGGAGCCGGGCGCCCGCTCGGTCGCCTGGCCGAGCCCGAGGAGATAGCGGCGGCGATCGTCTTTCTCTGCTCCGAGCGCTCGAGCTACGTGACCGGCGCCGCCTGGAGCGTGGACGGCGGCACGGTGCCGATCATCATCTGAGCCCGGGAGCGCGACGCGTTTTGTCGCAGTAACGGCACAGTCAGGGCTACCGCTTCCCCCGAAAAGGACGGTACTTTGTAACCACCCCGCGGGCGGGTGGCTTTGGTGGCGGGCGCAATAAGGAGTGCCATTCGCCCACTCGCCAGGTCGGTGGCTTCCGCGCTCCGCGACCAATCTCGAACCTGATGCCGGCTTGATTCGGCCCGGCGCTCGCGCAGCAATTGCTAGCGTCAGTGGCGAACTGATCACTCGCGAGGGGAGGCGGAGATGGAACGGCGGCGACTCGGCAAGCTAGGACTCGAAGTCTCGGCGCTTGGACTCGGTTGCATGGGCATGTCCGAGTTCTACGGCACGGCCAACGAAGGCGAGGCGCTCGCGACGATCCGGCGTGCGCTCGAGCTCGGGGTGACCTTCCTCGACACCGCCGACATGTACGGGCCGTTCAAGAACGAGCGCCTGGTGGGCAAGGCGATCGCCGGCCACCGCGACGAAGTCCAACTGGCGACCAAGTTCGGCAACGAGCGCCGCGAGGACGGAAGCTGGGTCGGTATAAACGGTCGCCCGGAGTACGTGCACTCGGCCTGCGAGGCCTCGCTCGGGCGCCTCGGCGTGGACGTGATCGACCTCTACTACCAGCACCGAGTCGACGCGAACGTCCCGATCGAAGAGACGGTTGGCGCGATGGCCGAGCTCGTCCAGGCCGGGAAGGTTCGCTTTCTCGGCTTATCCGAGGCGGCGCCGAGCACGATCCGGCTCGCTCACGCGGTGCATCCGATCAGCGCGCTGCAAACCGAGTACTCGCTCTGGACGCGCGACGTCGAGAGCGAGATCCTGCCGACCGTGCGCGAGCTGGGAATCGGCTTCGTCCCCTACAGCCCGCTCGGGCGCGGCTTCCTATCGGCGACGATTCGCGGCCAGGACGATCTCAAGGAGAACGACTTCCGCGCCCACAATCCGCGCTTCCAGCCCGGAAACCTCGAGCGGAACCTCGAGCTCGTCGATCGCATCGCCGAGATCGCGACCGAAAAGAACGTCACTCCGACTCAGCTTGCGCTCGCCTGGGTGCTGGCGCAGGGAGACGACGTTGTTCCGATCCCGGGCACGACCAAGGCCTCTCACCTCGAGCAGAACCTCGCCGCACTGGAGATCGAGCTGACGAGTGACGATCTGGCCCAGATCGACGAGGCCTTCCCGCCCGGCGCCACGCACGGCGAGCGCTATCCGGACATGTCGACCGTGAATCGCTAGCGCGCGCCCGACCGCCGCTGCGACTACTCTGGCTCCTACGATGCCCGAGCCCGCCGGGAAGGTTGCCGACTCTTTCGAAGCCCACGTCAGAGAGCTGGAAGAGCACTCGCTATCGGTGCTCGCCGTGCGCTCGTACGAGACCGAGGGGCGCGCAAAGCCGGAGGATTCTTGCCTGCTCAGGACGCCTTTTCAGCGCGATCGCGATCGCATCTTCCACTCCAAGGCCTTCCGCCGCCTGGCCCACAAGACGCAGGTCTTCATCGATCCCGAAGGCGACCACTTCCGCACCAGGCTCACGCACACGCTCGAAACGACCGGGATCGCGCGCGGGGTCGCGCGGGCCCTGCGCCTGAACGAGGATCTGACGGAGGCGATCGGGCTCGGCCACGATCTCGGTCACACGCCCTTCGGCCACGCCGGCGAGCAGGAGCTCGACGCGGTATTGCGGGAAAGGTTCGGGCGCCGCTTCAGGCACAACGAGCACTCGCTGCGGGTGGTGGACGTGCTCGAACGGGACGGGCGTGGTCTCAACCTGACGGCCGAGGTCCGCGACGGGATCGTCAACCACACCGGCGAAACGGAGCCGACGACGCTCGAGGGCAGGGTCGTGCGCCTGGTTGACCGCGTCGCCTACATCAACCACGACATCGACGATGCGATCCGCGCCGGCGCCGTCTCGGCGAGCGATCTCCCGCGTGAGCAGATAGCCGTGCTCGGCGATTCGGGCTCGCGTCGCATCGACCGGCTCGTACACGACATCGTCGAGTGCTCGAGCGAGGCGGGCGACATCCGCCAGAGCGAGGAGGTTGCCGCGGCGATGTTGTCGCTCCGGGATTTCATGTTCGAGCGCGTCTATCTGTCCGAGCACACCGTCGCCCAGAACGAGCGCGCCGTGCTGGTCGTGCGCTCGCTCTTCTCCTACCTGCTCGATCATCCCGAGGCGATCCCCGAGAAGGAGGGGAGAGGAACGGATAACGTCGAGAACGCCACCGACTACCTTGCCGGTATGACCGATCGTTTCGCGCTCACCCTCTTCGACCGCGTCTGATGGCGAGGATCTCCGACAGCACCGTCAACGAGGTCAAGGCCGCCGCCGATATGGTCGAGCTGGTTTCGGCGCGCACGGCGCTGCGCAAGGTTGGCGGCCGCTACACCGGTCGCTGTCCCTTCCACGAGGAGCGCACGCCCTCGTTCTCGGTCAACGCCGCCGACAAGCTCTACTACTGCTTCGGTTGCGGCGCCCGCGGTGACGTCATCACCTTCGTGCGCGAGACCGAGCAGCTCGACTTCAACGAGGCGGTCGAGTGGCTGGCCGAACGCTTCGGCGTCAAGATGGAGCACGAGCAGACCTCACCAGTGGCGGAGCGCGCGCGAGCGCGGCGCGAACGCCTCCACGAGCTACTCGAACTGGCAACGCGCTACTACGAGCGCAATCTCTGGGAGACAAAGGCCGGAGGCCCGGTACGTGAATACCTGGCCTCGCGGGGGCTCGGCGAGGAGGTCTGCAAGGAGTTCCGGCTCGGGCTTTCGCCGGGCGGCTCGCAGCTCGTACCCAAAGCCAGAGAGAAGGGGTTCGCGATCGAGGAGATTGCCGCCGCCGGACTGGCGAACAAGCGCGGCAAGGACTACTTCACCTTTCGGCTGATGTTTCCGCTCGCCGATGCTCGCGGGCGGGTGCTCGGCTACAGCGCCCGTAAGCTGCGCGACGACGATCCGCTGCGCGGCAAGTACGTCAACTCGCCGGAGGGAGAGCTCTTCCACAAGTCGAGCATCCTCTACGGCCTACACCTGGCCCGCAGGACGATCGCAAAGCAGGAGCGGGCGCTAGTCGTGGAGGGGAACACCGATGTGATCGCCGTGCGCCAGAGCGGTCTGGAGCCGGTCGTAGCCTCGATGGGCACCGCGCTCACCGAGCGCCAGCTCAGGGAGCTGGGGCGGCTCTGCCGCCGCCTCTATCTCTGCTTCGACGCCGATGCAGCCGGGCAGGAGGCGACGCTGCGCGGGATGGAGCTTGCGACCGCTCAGGGCTTCGACGTTCGCGTGGTCACGCTTCCGCCCGGGCTCGATCCGGCCGACGCGGCCGAAGGCTTCGAAGGACGACTCGAGCAGGCCGAGAACTATCTCGCTTACAGAGTCCGGATAGAGATCGAGCGAGCACCCGACCGCCAGGAAGCCTTCGTACGCGTGCGCGAGCTGCTCCTCCGTTTCGAGGACTCGCCCGAACGCCAGCAAGCACTCCGCTACCTGGCCGACAAGCTCGACCTGCCCAAGGAGGTGCAGTCGGGACTGGCACCGCGTCCGGGACGGAGGGGCAGTGCCGTCTCAGCGCAGCTGCTCGAGGCCGGTGACCGGCGCGAGCGCGACGCACTCGCCGGTGTCGTCGCCCACCCGGATCTGAAGCGGCTTCTGCTCGAGCTCGCTCCCGAGCACTTCGACGACGAGCTGCACCGGCGCGTGCGCGAGTATCTACTCGAGCCGCCGCCGCTGCCCGAGGAGGACGTGGTCGGTCTCGTAGCCGAACTGGATGCGCGCGCCAGCTCGGCGGCGATCGACGAGCGAACCGCCGAGCAGCTGCTGCTTCGCCTGCGCGAACGCCACCTCCAGCGCGAGCTGTCGAACGCCGACGGGTCGCACCTGCCCGAGCTGCAGCGCCAGCTGGCACGCGTCAGAGCCGCGATTCGCGAGTTCGCCTAGTTCCTGGCGAAAGTCGGTCCGTTGTGCGGCCTCAACTTTCGTCTGCCCGGCGTCTGGCGGCGCTCGGCGCGTAGGGCGTGAGAGACGGCGGCGAGTGAGCTGCGCCCGCCGTATCGGTCGCGACGATGGGCACGGTCAGCGAAACCTAGGAATAAAAGAGGACACCGGGTTGAGCCCGCATCGCTCCGGCTAGAATCCCGACGTTGGCTGCCTTCCCCGGTAGCTCAATTGGTAGAGCATCCGGCTGTTAACCGGAGGGTTGTAGGTTCGAGTCCTACCCGGGGAGCTGATAAAGCGCTGCAAGTACAGGGCTTACGCCGTTTCAAGAGCAATCGGGAATACGATCGCGAGGTTTCAGGTGTTCTCGTGGATGGCTTCCGGCGCCGGGAAGGTCGCCAGCCAGTGCCGGGCTTTCTCGATCGAGCGGAAAACGCGCACAATCGACCGTAGCTCTGGACGAGCCTCGAAGAGAGACTCGAGCATCCTCAAGACGCCGAAGTCGACGTCCCTTCTCACCACTACGGCGACGTGAACATCGCTGAAGCGCGGCTCTTCTCTCGCTGCGATCTCCACGCGACGCTCGACGTCTTCGACACTCATCCCGCTCGTATCAAGCTGCCGGTGATCGACGAGAACGCGCAGTCCGGGTCGTTTCCGGGGATCACTGAGTCCTTCCTCTAACCAAGCACTGAATCCTTCGACCGTCGCCACGCCCCGGGTTCGGATGTACACGTCCTCGGGATCGCCGCCCCAGATGATCTCGAACTCCACAAGGATAAAAGCTACTCCCAACAGGAATGAGCGGGAAGCGAGCGACCGCCGACTTGGGTGAGTGTCGGTGCCGCGAGATCGTGAACTGTTGTAGGTGCGACAGCAGCTTCTGCCGGATCTTCGCCTGCTCAAGCTTCCCCAACCTGATCTCAGCTGACCGAAGAGCGCTCAATCGGGCCGCATTGGCCGGATTGGACCTCGGTTGGGCGCGCCCTGTCAACCCGGGGGGTCTTGGGTTCGAGCCCTGACCGCTGAGCCATGGAGGCCCGGCACGAATGGGTCTATCGGTTTATTAACCACCCTTTCGTTTAAGTTTCAGTTCTGGGACGACGCGAAGCTCGATCGCGGCGAGCGCGCCCGGAGTCGTCGAATGGGAGGTTGGAGTGGCGGATCGCTCGGATGTTGCACGCAGGGTCACGATCAGCGACATCGCGAAGCGCGCAGGAGTGTCGAAGGGCGCTGTCTCGCTCGCCTTGAACGGACGACCGGGCGTCTCGGATGAGACGAGAAAGCGAATCGAGGCGATCGTGAAGGAGCTCGGCTGGTCGCCGAATCGAGCCGCACGCTCGCTTTCGGCTGCGCGGGCGGCCGCCTGTGGGCTCGTGCTCGCTCGGCCGGCGAGGATGCTCGCTCTCGAGCCGTTTTTCGTGGAGCTCATCGCCGGGATCGAGTCGGAGCTCTCGGAGCGCTCGATCGCGCTCACGATTCAGCTCGTCCACGATCTCGATGAGGAGATCGCCGTCTACCGTCGCTGGTGGGCCGAGAGTCGCGTCGATGGAGTACTGATGGTCGACCTCCGCAGCGACGATCCACGCGTCGACGAACTGAGTCGACTCGGGCTACCGGCAATCGTCATTGGAGGACCGCTCGAGAGCGGCAGCCTCGCAACCGTCTGGCACGACGAGGCGCCGATCGTCATCGAGGTTGTTCGCTATCTGGCGGCGCTCGGGCACAAGAAGATCGCGCGGGTCGCCGGCCTCGGCGAGTTCGTTCACACGACTGCGCGCACGGCGGCGTTTCTCGATATCACGAACGAGCTCGGACTTGCCGCGGAGATCGAGGAGACCGACTTCGCGCCCGAGAGCGGTGCGCGGGCGACACGGAAGCTCCTGTCACAGCGCAAGCCGCCTACCGCGATCGTCTACGACAGCGACCTGCTGGCGGTCACCGGCCTGGGTGTGGCACAGCATCTGGGCTTCGCGGTTCCCGACGATCTCTCGATAGTCGCCTGGGACGACTCGTTGATGTGTGCGGTCGTCCATCCGCCCCTGACGGCGGTGACCCGCGACATCCCGGCGTACGGCGCCACCGCGGCCAGGCGGTTGCTCGCCCTGATCGACGGTAGTCCGACGGAAGACGAGAAGACCCCGGCCGCCGCGTTGATATTAAGGGGAAGCACCGGCCCGGCCGCTACGGCGGGGATTCTCAAAGCACGGGTAGAAACGCAACCGGTTTAGCTGATTTTCTCGCAGCTCTCGCGCGATTCCAGACGAACGCTGATCGGCTCGAACGGTAAGGGTCGAAATACCGACTGAACCGGTTTAGAATCGTCGGGCACAGGCGGTGCAGTCGAGCGCCGCAGATCTAGGGATGAGGGGACAAGCAATGAGACGAGTGGCAAAAACGATGAGGCGTGGCCGCCTCTGGGTGGCGGCCGTGACCGTGGTTGTTGCGGCGATCCCGTTACTGATCGGAGCCTCGGCTGCATCTGGCGTCGGGCCGCTGACTCTCTTCAACTTCGAGACGGCATCGCAGGTGAGCGTCGGCTACCAGGACGGTGCCTGTAACGCACCGACCTGGCTCGGCTCGAACAACGGTGTGCCATCACAAAGCAGCGCACAGGCCAGCGAGGGAAGCAACAGCCTGGCGCTGCCGGTCAACTACGTCGGAGGCGGCTGGGACCAGGCCGGCATCGACTGCGTTCTGGCGTGGCCGCGGCCGTGGGACATAAGTGCGTTCGCCTCTATCTCCGCGGACGTCTGGGTACCGTCCACCGGCATCTCAGCCTCCGTCGGCTTCAACAACGGCTGGAACCCCGGTCCCCAGAGGACGCTCTCCCCCGGATGGAACACGATCACGTCGTCGATCCTGGCGGGGGGCGACTTCGGGAGCGCCGTCACCTCTGCGAACGAGATACTCGTGCTGGTGGTCGGGAGGGGAGCCGTCTACAACGGGCCCGTCTATATCGACAACATCCGGCTGGTCCCCAGCCCGAACCCGATCGTCTCGGTCACGGCGCCGCAGCCTGACGAGACCGTCTCGGTTGGGGTGGGTGGCACGTACACCATCCAGGCGAACGTGACGGCCGGCGAGAACCCGATCGCCTCGGTGGCCTGGTCGACGGACTCCGGGCAGTCCGGAGCGATGGCCTACGACTCCGGCACCGGCAAAGCGACGGCTCAGTGGGATCCGTGGGCGAGCGGTGACGGCGTGCACACGGTCACGGTGACCGCGACCGACACGATGGGTGTCAGCACCTCGATACCGGTCGAAGTACTCGTTCAGGACAGCCAGCTCCAGGTGCAGCCGGTTTCTCCGGCGTTCGACAGCACACTCAAGGGTGTCGTCAAAGTCATGGCGAAGGTCAAACCCGATTCTCGCTTCAAGCTGAAGCACGTCTTCCTGAAAACGGGTCGCGTGCGGATCCCGGCGATGCTCGGTGCGCCTGATTCCAACGGCTGGCTCAACGCGAGCTTCTGGCTCAATACACGCTGGCTCAAAGACGGCGCCACGACGCTGCGCGTGGTCGCGACCGATACCAACTCCAGCGCTTCCGGCTTGATCGACGTGGTCGTCCAGAACCATCCGCAGAAGTGGACGTTCGTCCGCCCGTTCAAGACGGAGTTCGTCGCCGGTGGGCGTCCGTTCCGCTACGTCGGTTGGAACGAGTACGAGCTCTTCACTCGCACCGACACGACTACGAGCCACATAGACGAGACAATCGACGGGCAGGTGATCCCGAAAGGGACGACGCTGACCTGGCAGTACCAGATCGACAAGGAGATGCTCGAAGCGCAGAAGCATCACCTGACGGTGCTACGGACCTGGGCCTTCGACGAGAACAACGAGGCGCAGGCGTTCCAGAACCCGGTCGGCACCTACAACGAGAACACGTTCCAGAAGCTGGACTACATACTCGCGAGCGCGAAGAAGCACGGCATCCGTGTCATCCTCACGCTGGCCAACTACTGGGGCGACTACGGCGGCATCAATGCCTACACCTCGCAGCTCGGGCTTCCGAGCAAGCTCCTGTTCTACACCGATGCGACGGCGAGAGCGGAGTACGAGGCGTACGTCGCCCATCTGGTGAACAGGGTCAACACCGTCGACGGTGTGACCTACAAGAACGACCCCACTATCTTCTCGTGGGAGCTGATGAACGAGCCGCGTGACAGCTGCTCCGACGACCCGGTCTACTGCGACGCGAGCGGTAAGACGCTCGCCAACTGGGTCACGCAGGAAGCCACCTACATCCACTCGATCGACAAGAACCATATGGTGGATGCGGGCTTCGAGGGCCACGGCCTCGTGCAGACGCCAAGCGGTCCTTATCAATGGGCGGGCACGACGGAAGGCCAGGGCAACGATCCATATGTCGCCCAGGCAGTGAAGGGAGTCGACTTCCTGAGCTTCCACCCGTATCCGAACGAGTGGTGGATGCAGCCCTTCACCTACGCCCAGACGAAGGACCTGATCACGGGTCTGGTGAAGATGGGCGTGAAGTACAAGCGCCCGGTCGTCATGGGCGAGTGGGGAGTCACCCGCGCTCAGCCGGTGACCGACAGGGCCGGAAACGTGATCAACACGACCGATCCCGGCTACAACAAGGCGCGTACCGACTGGTACAAGATGATCATCGGCACCTGCTACCGAAACGGTTGCGCAGGCACGAACATCTGGATGCTGGCCGACTGGTCGGATAACGCCTACAACGTCAACCTCTACAAGCCGTACTTCGACGCGAAACGCGATGCGCCGATCGTGAAGATCCTCGGTATGTGGGGCCGGCGGTTGTCGCACTAGCTGGTAAGCAAGCGAGGGCCCGGTATCGTCCCGGGCCCTCGCGCTCACTCGTCGAAGCGCGTTTCGCGCCAACAAGCTGTGTCGGCCGCTCGAGCGCGTCTAGTCGTTCGAACAGATGCAGATCGGACGGCCAAGGTGCCGCTGCATCGGTGGCCGACCGCAACTAGCGCAGAGCGGCGGAACGAGTTTCGCTCGAACGAGCATGGCCTGCATCGATACCGCCCAGAAGACAAGATAAGGAAGTATTGGAAGCCAGCTCGTCATCGTTACGGTAGTCGGATGAACTCGCCTTTAGATTAGCGCGACGGTATGAGAGTCGGATAAGAAAAAACCGCCGCATATCGCGGTGTTTATTAGAAGGCGGGCAGCGGTACAATCGTAAGCGTGAACTGGCTCGTTCTCGGACTCTTTGCGTCTGCGCTCGTCGTGCTCGTCGCCGCCGAGTGGCCTCGTCTGCTGGCGCTCTTCGCGTCTCACAAGCGCAGTTACTACAGCGGACGGAAGGTGCGTCGCCGCCGCCGGCACTCGCATCTGACGCTGGTGGAAGACGAAGACCTGAGCCAGCTCGACGAGGAACGCGAGGCGTTTGCCGAGAGCGTTGTTCGCGATCTCGAACGGCTGCCTACGATCGACGATCGCGACTAGCTCGTCGTTGCGCGAGCCGGCTTCAGGCAGGGCGCGCTCTTTGAGACCGATATCCGCAGCTCGCCGGTGTTGGGTAGAAGCGCCGCTACGTTCTCGTCGTTCTTCGACTCCTGATAGTCGGATGCGCGAACGACGAGAGTGTGAACACCGGCCTTGAGCGGGGTCAGATCGATTGTCGCCTCTCCGGTCAAGGAATCGAACTTTGTCTTGAGAAAGGTCGATCCGACCGTCGCCGAGACGGAGCTCGGATCGACACCGGCGCCTCCGTCGGTGATTCGCAGCGTTATCCGGTTCGCCTTGCGCGCAAGCAGGCGCAGGCGCGGTCGCGTGCGGTCGTTGATCCAGAGGCGGAAGCGGAAGCGTCCACTCGCTTTCCTTGATGTCGTGTCGAAAACGATGTCGTAGGAACCGGGTCCGGGTCGTAATACGGCAGCGACCGGCTCTGTGTTTCCGAACGTATCCATGTACGGGTTGACGTTGAGCGGTAACGCCGTCAGACCGGCGAGGTGACCTTCGTTCGTATCGCGAACGATGCGCGGCGAGACCACGACGCCGCGCGCGTGCGAGATGATGACCACACCGAAGTTCTCGATCGACCTGGCGAGCCGAAGACGGAAGACCTGTTCAGGGCCTCTCAGCACGCGCTGCACGTCGGGCGCCCGCTCCGGATACCGGTAGCTGTCGACGAGCGCTGTCCGCAGACTCGTGTCGCCCTGGTAAACCCCGGCGCGGAACAAGGTGGTCGCCTTCTTGCGCCCGAGTTGCGGCACCGAGACGCGCAGCCAGTAAGGGATGCGCCTTTCCGCTCCCGCGCAGGTGAGGATGAGCCAGCCGTCGAGATTGCCCTCGGCGGCCTCGGCGCCTGCTCGAGCGGTGAGAGCGATAGAGCCTGGAACCGAAACCGAGCTGGGAACTGACAACGAGGTGCCCGGTAACGATGTGTAGGGACGGATACGCGCCCGGCAAGAACCCACCAGGCCGCCGCCGTCGCTAATCGCGATCGTTCGCGAGGCATGGTGCCGGCGCTCGAGGAAACCGAAGCTGACGGAGGAGGGGGAGGCGAACACGAGTGGCTGGTCGGCTTGCTGAAGCGCAATCCGGCCGCCACCCTCTCGCAGAGGCGAAGTCTCGCGACCGTTTGCTGCGGTTACCGGCGCCCCGGTTGAGACCAGCGCCGACTTGATCTGCGCCACCGTCCAGGTTGGATGCCGTTGAAGCAGGAGCGCCGCTGCGCCGGCCACGTGAGGCGCAGCCATGCTCGTCCCGCTTTCCTCGTCCCAGCTCCCGTCGCTGACTGGAACCGACGAGAGAATGTCGGCGCCGGGCGCGCTGACGTCGGGCTTGAGCAAGAGCCCGAACGCCGTCGGGCCGCTGGAAGAGAAACCCGCAAGGACGTCCGGCTTCGAGCCAATACCACCGCTGGTCGAGGCGGCGACGGTGATCGCCTTTTTCGCGCTCCCCGGCGAGTCGATCGATCCCTCGCCGTTCTCCTCGAACTCGTTACCGGCCACGACCGCTACGACGACCCCCGCGTCGCTGGCCGCGTTAAGCGCCTGAGCGACTATGTCATTGCGCGGATCGATCTCGGCCTCGCCGAGCGAAAGGTTGATCACGTTCATCCCATCCGAGACGGCAGCCTCGATTGCGGCTACGAGCTCGGGCGAGTTCCCGTTCAGACCGACGTTCGAGGTCGGAATGGTCATAGCCCTGTAGTTGCCGAGATAGGCGCGTGGCGCCACGCCGGAGAGACTCACCGTATCGCCGTTGTAGCTCGCGACCGTATCGGCGTCTCCGGCGGCGATGCCGGCCACGTGCGTGGCGTGCGACGAGAGCCGCGGGTCGAAGGGCAGAGCCGCGCTCGCGTCGGTTTGACCGGGCGCTGGGAAGGCGCGGGCGACTATCACCTTCGCGGTGGTATAGGCGCTGTTTCCCTTGGGATAACCGGCGGGCATGGTGAAGCCGGCCGGGTCGAAGTAGGGGTGAGTCTGGTCGATGCCGTCGTCGATGATGCCGATCTTGATCCCCTGTCCAGCGCTGGCGAGATCGGGTCCCCAGAGCTCGGGCGCGCCGATCAGGGAGACGTTCGTGGGTGGAGTGCCGGCGAGTACCCGCTGGCCCGCGAGAGGCCGGTAACGATAGGACGGATATACGTGAGCCACGCCTGGAACTCGGGCCAGGCTCTCGACCTCGGCGGCCGGGAGCGTGACGGCGAGACCGTTGGCGACGACTCGGTAGTGCCAGCGCACGCTCGCACCACTGACCATTTCCTCGATGCGGTGCGAGAGAACAGCCTGGAGCGAGCTCAGACGCTCGAGGTAGTTTCTGCCGGCTAGCGAGTGTAGATTCGCCGCCGCCGTCTTCGAGAATGACGAGAGTCCGAACCGGTGCGGGTGCAGAGAGGCGATCGCAAGCGAGGGCGAGTCTAGGGTGACGACGACCTCGGCGAGCGGGGGAGAGGATCGAGTCGTTGCCGCACTCCCCGCGCTCGAAAGAGCGAGTAAACAGACGACGAGCGCGATCGAAACCTTCAAGGCGCCGGCAATCCTACGCGTAACCCGGGCTGATAGAGGAAACTACGGGATCGGCTCGATCGGGCAAACAGCGGCTCCTCCGGCCGGAGCGCTGAAAAACCGTTGCCTCGGGGTTGTGAGAGGGCGGCTAGAATGTCGATCCGCGCGGATGTGGCGGAATTGGTAGACGCGCACGGTTCAGGTCCGTGTGGGCGAAAGCTCGTGGAGGTTCAAGTCCTCTCATCCGCACTCTCGACTTACTGGTGCCGCTAGTCGGGCAGCTCCGCCAGCAGCCAGTCGGCGTGCTTGGCGGGATCGACCTTGGGCCAGACCTTGGCGACTTTTCCGTCCACGTCGATCAGGAAGGTCGAGCGCACGATGCCGAGGAAGCTCTTGCCGGCTATGCGCTTGGGCTTCCAGGCGCCGTAGCGCTCGGCGACCTCGTGCTCGCTATCGGCGAGGAGCGTGAAGGGCAGGTGGTACTTGCTCTTGAAGCGCTGATGCGAGGCGACGCTGTCGGGGCTGACGCCGAGCACGACGGCGCCGCGGCGCTCGAACTCGCCCCAGGAGTCGCGAATCCCGCAGGCCTCCTTCGTGCACCCCGGAGTGTCGTCTCGCGGGTAGAAGTAGAGGATGACCGGCTTGCCTCTGAAATCCGACAGTCGCAGACGCTTGCCAGTATCGGTCTCGAGCTCGAAGTCTGGTGCCGTCTCTCCTGCCTCGATCATCTCGCATTGCCCCCTTGCCATAGGTAGCGTGTCTCTCTCGTGAATCTCCTACCCGATTCCCAGGCCGGAGAAAACCGCGCCGCCGGGCGTTTCTCTTCCGTGCTTTTAACCGGGGGGGCGAGGTGATGAGACGGCGGTTGCGCAATATCAATCCGACGGTACGGGGCTTTGCGATCATCTTCGCGATCGTCTGCGTAGTGATGGTCTTCCAGCTCTACGCGACGCTGATGGTCGTCTCGGCACTGCTTCAGGTCGCCTTCTTCCTGGCCATCGCCTTCTTTCTCTTCATGCTCTGGCGCGACCGGCGCCACGAGATCGAGAACTGGTCCGCCCGGGCGCGCTGGGTTTTCTACGGCTCGATCCTGATCGCGGTCGTCAACCTCGGCGTCTATTACGGCTCCCGCCTCGTCGCGGCGCATAGGCTGCGTATCAACGGCCTGATCGGGGTTGCCTGGCTGCTCGTCTTCCCGCTTTGCGGCTATGCGATCTGGCGTGTCTGGCGCGACGAGCACATTTACCGCTGAATCGCTGGCTAACCTGGCAGGAGCACGATGACCAGGCCGCTCAACGAGCAGCTGCACTCGCTCCCGTCCGCTCCGGGCGTCTACCTCTTCCACGATGTGGACGGCGAGGTTCTCTACGTTGGCAAGGCGAAGTCGCTGCGGCCGCGCGTGCGCAGCTACTTCCAGCGCGGCGGTGACGCGCGGCCGGGAATCGCCCAGCTGGCCGCTCGCGTCGCCGAGATCGAGACGATCGTGACTCGAAACGAAGTGGAGGCACTACATCTCGAGCAGAACCTGGTCAAGCGCCACCGTCCGCCGTTCAACGTTCGCCTGCGCGACGACAAGTCGTTTCCCTACATCGCCGTGACGGCCGAAGACGAGTTCCCCAGGGTGATGTTCACGCGTGAGCGGCACCGGCGCGGCGTTCTCTACTTCGGTCCTTATGCGAACGCCAAGAAGGTCAGGAACACCCTAGACGTACTCAACCGCGCCTTTCGCTTTCGTCCCTGCGAAGGCCCGAAGCCAGGCCGCCGCTCGGGTATTCCCTGTCTCGATTACCACATCGATCGTTGCTACGCGCCCTGCGTCGGGCTGATCTCGCGCGAGGAGTACGGCGACCTGGTCGACGGCGTGGTCGAGTTCCTCTCCGGCAAGACCAAGCCGATTCAGGAGCGACTGGAGCGCTCGATGCGTCAGGCGGCCGACGAACAGCGCTTCGAGGAGGCGGCTCGTTATCGCAACCGACTTGTCGCGGTGCGGCACCTGCTCGAGCGCCAGGCGGCCGATCGTCCCTCCGAGGGCAACGTGGACGTGCTCGGGCTCGCAGTCGAGGGCGAGAGAGCCGCAGTACAGGTCTTCCCGCTTCGAAGCGGGCGCATGGTCGATCGCTATGCCTTCGAGCTCGAGGGCATCGCCGGGCAGGACGCCAGCGCGCTGATCGAAGCCTTCTGCCTCGAGTACTACAGCGGAGCGCCGACGATCCCGCCGCTCGTGATCGTGCCGCCGGCGACCTCCGGGCTGGAGGCGATCGCGGCGTACCTGAGCGAGCTGCGCGGCGCCAAGGTCGAGCTGCGTGCGCCGGCTCGGGGCGAGAAGCGTCGCCTGCAGGAGCTGGTGAGCGAGAACGCTAGGCTGGCGCTGGCCTCGGAAGCTCACGCGCGCGAGGCCGGACGCCTGCGCCGGATCGAGGCGCTCGAGCAGCTACGCGAGGCCCTGAATCTGGAGAGCCTGCCGATCAGGATCGAGTGCTTCGACGTCTCGAATCTCCAGGAGGCCTCGCCGGTCGCCTCGATGGTCGTCTTCCGCGACGGTTTGCCCCACAAGGCGCACTACCGAAAGTTCGCTTTGCGCACACTCGCCGGTCAGAGCGATGTCGGTGGGATGAAAGAGGCGATCGGACGCCGCTTTGCGCGCCTGGGAGAGCTCGGCGAAACCGAATACGACGAGAGCTTTGCGACGCTGCCGAACCTGGTCGTAGTGGACGGCGGAAAGGGCCAGCTCAGAGCCGCGCTCGCGGCGATGAGCGCGGCGCCCGAAACCGAGCGAATTGCCGCCGTCTCGCTGGCCAAGCGCGAGGAAGAGGTCTTCGTTCCCGGCGTCGCCAGGCCCGTACGCCTCGCCCGCCACTCGGCGGGCCTGCAACTCCTGCAGCGGCTGCGTGACGAGGCTCACCGCTTCGCCGTCGGCTATCACCGCCAGCGCCGTTCGAGCGAGTCGTTCGCTTCGCTCTTCGACGAGCTGCGTGGGGTCGGCGATGCGCGGCGGCGGGCGATCCTGCGCCACTTCGGCTCGCCCGAGCGCTTCCTTTCGGCGAGCGCCGAGGAGCTGGCTGCGGTACCGGGGCTTCCCGGGAAGACGGCCCGGCAGATCTACGCCCAGCTACACAAGACCGGCGGCGCCTGAACGGAACGCCGGCCCCTGCCCGGCCGCTATCGCCTCCGCCAAGTCGAGGCGGCGCTGGAACGCGAAGCGCTTCACTCTCTGCGGCGGCGTTTCCCGGAGCCGGTCCGAGACCGTTCCTCGCTCACGTAGCGCTGGAAGCGGAAGCTGCGGAAGAAGTAGAGGATGGCGGCGAAGCCGAGCACCAAGTTGATCAGGATCGTCATCAGCCTGGTTCCCACGCTGTAGGCGATGATCAGGCTGTCGGGGGCGGCCCCGTGCAGAACGGAGACGAGCAGCGCCTGCTCGGTGCCGATACCCGACGGGCTGATCGGCAGAAGGGTGGAGAGGTTCGAAGTGCCTTGGGCGAGCAGCGAGTTGTAGACCGTCGCCGGCATGTGGAAGGCGAGTAGCGCGAAGAAGATCGAGATCACGCGCAGCGTCCAGTCCGCTGCCTGCCATGGAACGATGTGCCGCAGGTAGAAGCGCCAGTCGATCAGGGCGTTCAGGCCCTGGCGCACGCGTTCCCTGAACTCCAGGATCGATGTCCAGGCCCAGAGGATCAGAGCCGTCAAGAGCAAGGCGATCGTGCCGACGATGATGATCGTCTGTCGCGGGTGCCCGAAGAACCAGCTGAAGTCGAATGCCGGCAGGTGAGGAAGCAGAGTGTGCCCGGGGAGCACGCCGGCCGCGAGCAAGAAGAGGAAGAACGAGCCGGCGGCGAGGGCGTCGAACGGCACCCTGACGAGCAGGGTCGAGGCGACCGTTGTGTAGGTGCTGCCCGGAATCCGCCGCTTGACGATGACGACGCGAACCGCATCGCCGCCGCGCGCCGGGATGATCGAGCTGACGGCGGCTCCGGCGCAGGTGGCGCCGAAGACCATCGGGTAGGAGACCGACTCCTCCGGATAGGAGGCGGCGATCGAGTTCTGCCAAGCGCGACCGGCGCAGCCGATCTTCAGCAGCTGGCAGAACCCGGCAAGTGCGAGAAACGTCCAGTTGACGTTCGCGAGGTCGTCTAGGAAGAGCCTGACGCCGTGGAAGATCTCGTGGAAGGAGAAGGCGAGCGGCAGGAGCACAGTCGGTCTCCCTTAGCGGCCGGCCTCTCTACCTATCCACGTGGTCGCCACCGGCCTACTCGTCCGCGGCCATGAATGGATAGCGGTAGTCGGTAGGCGGGACGAGCGTCTCTTTGAGCGCACGCGGGCTGACCCAGCGGATCAGGTTCCACATCGAGCCGGCCTTGTCGTTGGTGCCCGAGGCGCGTGCGCCGCCGAACGGCTGCTGTCCGACTATCGCTCCGGTCGGCTTGTCGTTGACGTAGAAGTTCCCGGCAGCGTGCCTGAGCGTCCGCTCGGCCTCGGCGACTGCGCCGCGGTCGCTGGCGAAGATCGAGCCGGTCAGGGCGTAGGGCGAGCTGCTGTCGACTAGCTCCAGCGTCTCCGCCCAGCGCCGCTCGTCGTAGGGATAGACGGTCAACACCGGCCCGAAAAGCTCTTCGCGCATGTGCCGGACGAGGGGATCTTTCGTCTCGATCAGCGTCGGCTCGATGAACCAGCCCACGCTCGCGTCGCAGTCGCCGCCGGCGACGATCTCCATCTCGGGCGCGGCCTTGGCCTCGTCGATCGCCCTCGAGAGGTCGTCGAAGGAGGAATGGTCGATGACGGCGCCCATGAAGTTCTCGAAATCGGAGACGTCGCCCATCTTGATCTGCGGCAGCTCGGCGGCGAAGCGCTCGCGCAGCTCCGGCCAGAGATTCGAAGCAACGTAGAGACGCGACGAGGCCGAGCACTTCTGGCCCTGATACTCGAAGGATCCCCGCAACACCTGGGTGAAGAGCGCATCGGGATTGGCCGAGGCGTGGGCGAGGATGAAGTCCTTGCCGCCCGTCTCGCCGACGATGCGCGGGTAGTTCTTGTAACGCTCGATCTGGCCGCCGATGGTTCGCCACATCGACTGAAAGACCGCCGTAGAGCCGGTGAAGTGCACACCGGCCAGCTCGGGATTGGTCAGCGCAGCCTTCGACACCGAGGCGCCGTCTGCGAAGACGAGATTGATCACGCCGTCCGGTAGTCCCGCTTCCTCGAGCAGCTGCATGAGCATGAACGCTGAGAGGGCCGCACTCGAGGCTGGCTTCCAGACGACGGTATTGCCGGCCATGGCCGGGCTCGTCGGTAGGTTGCCGGCGATTGAGGTGAAGTTGAAGGGAGTTACCGCGAGCACGAAGCCCTCGAGCGGGCGGTACTCCATCCGGTTCCAGACGCCCGGCGCCGACTGCGGCTGCTCCTCGTAGATCCGCTCCAGGAAATAGGGATTGAAACGCAGGAAATCGATCAGCTCGCAGGCCGAGTCGATCTCCGCCTGGTGAGCGGTCTTCGACAGGTTGAGCATGGTCGCCGCGTTGAGGCGCTGACGCCAGGGACCGGCCAGGAGCTCGGCGGCACGCAAGAAGATGGCGGCTCGATCCGCGAACGGCGTGCGCGACCACTCGGGCCACGCCTCGGCGGAAGCGGCGATCGCCTGCTCCACCTCTTTCGTACCGCCGCGGTGGACGTCTGCAAGCACATGTGCGTGCTTGTGCGGCATCACGGCCTGATAGGGGCTGGAGCCGCGGACGTCTTCGCCGCCGATGATGCAGGGGATGTCGGCGCGCTCCGTCTTGATCTGCTCGAGGCGAGCGCGAAGCTCGGCGCGCTCGGGGCTGCCGGGCGCATAGGAAAGGTTCGGCTCGTTGACCGGGCCGGGGACGTGGAAAAGAGCGTGAGTGGTCATGGGTCCGAGATTCTAGAGGTACCGGAGCGGACGTCAGTGTTGGTTAGCACGCGGCGGCCTTTCCTCGGGCGGGCGCCGGTAACCCTGCCCGCGCGAGTTACGCTGCTCTAGATGGCGCTTTCCGAGACCCTGCGCGAGGAGCTCGCCCACCTCGAGCTCAGACGCGAGTGCGATCGCCTGGCCGAGCTTTCGGCGCTCTTTCACAGCGCCGGCCGGGCACACCTCGAGGGCAAGGGGAAGATCTCCGTCCACCTCGACCTGGCGAGCGCCGCGGTAGCCCGTAGAGCCTTCTCCTCGCTGCGGGCCTTCGGCGTCTTCTCCGAGATTCGCACCTATCACCAGCGCGCCTTCGAGCACGCCAACCGCTTCCAGCTCTACGTGGCCGGCTCGCCGCGTGCGCTTCAGCTGCTGAACGAGGCCGGCGTCCTCGACGCCGCGCTCGCGCCGATCGAGACGCCGCCGCTCAGGGTCGTCGCCCGTCTCTGCTGTCGGGCCGCCTACCTGCGCGGCGCCCTGCTCGGCTCGGGCTCGCTCAGCGCACCGCCTTCGCTGCATCTGGAAATCCGAACGACGAGCGGCGAAGGGGCTCGCTTTTTGGCCGAGATCGCGGCTCGCGAGGAGATCGAGCTTCATCTCGGAGAGCGAGACCGCTACGCCTTTGTCTATGCGAAGGGATCGGAGCCGATTACAGATCTGCTCGCGCTCGCCGGCGCTTCCGCGACCGTGCTGGCTCTGGCTGAGCGCTCGGTGATCGGCGAGACCCGTGCCGGCGCAAACCGGCTTGCCAACGCCGACCAGGCGAACATCGCCCGCGCAAGCCGGGCAGCACTGGCGCAACTCGAAGCCGTGCGCCGGCTCGAGCGATGGGGAGCGATCGATCGCCTCTCGCCGGTTCTGCGCGAGGCGGCCGAGCTTCGCCTGCGCCATCCACATCGCTCGGTCTCCGAGCTGGCGCGGCGATCGGGGATCCCAAAGCCGACCTTGCACGGCCGCCTGCACAGACTGCAGGTACTCGCGAAGACACGCGACTAGCTCGTAGCAGCTGCCTGTTCGACCTCCTTGGTCAACAGATATCAGGCGGCCGCCGGTAGACTCGTCGCCGAGCTTAGACGAAAGAAGAAAGAAAGGGATTTCGAATGGCGATTCGCGTTGGTATCAACGGATTTGGACGGATCGGGCGCAGCTTCTTCCGCGCCCAGGCAGAGATGGGTGTCGATCTCGAGATCGTCGCCGTGAACGACCTCTGTGACATCAAGACGATGGCGCACCTACTCAAGTACGACTCGGTCCAGGGGCGGTTCCCGGGCGAGGTCAAGGTCGCCGGAGATCGCATTCAGGCCGGCGGCGAGTCGTTCGCCGTGCTCGACGAGAAGGATCCCTCGGCGCTGCCCTGGAAGGAGCTCGGTGTCGACGTGGTGCTCGAGTCGACCGGTGTCTTCCGCAAGCGTGAGCAGGTTCAGGCTCACCTCGACGCCGGCGCCAAGAAGGTCGTCATCTCGGCGCCCGCGACCGATCCCGATATCACGGTCGTACTCGGCGTAAACGACGAGCTCTACGTGGCCGACAAGCACAACATCATCTCCAACGCCTCCTGCACGACCAACTGCGTCGCGCCGATGGCGAAGGTGCTGCACGAGAACTTCGTCATCGAGCAGGGCTTCATGACGACGATTCACGCCTACACCAACGATCAGCGCATCCTCGACTTCCCGCACAAGGACCTGCGCAGGGCCCGTTCGGCCGCGATCAACCAGATCCCGACCTCGACCGGCGCCGCACGCGCAATCGGCCTCGTTCTGCCCGAGCTCAAGGGCAAGATCGACGGGCTCTCGATGCGTGTCCCGGTTCCGACCGGCTCGATCACCGACCTGGTCGTGCGACTGGGTAAGGAGGCGACCGTCGAGGAGATCAACGCCGCCTTCAAGAAGGCGGCCGAAGCCGGTCCGCTCAAGGGCTACCTCGAGTACACCGAGGACGAGATCGTCTCCACCGACATCGTCAACTGGCCGTACTCGTGCGTCTTCGACAGCAAGCTGACGATGGCCAACGGCAACATGGCCAAGGTCTTCGGCTGGTACGACAACGAGTGGGGCTACAGCTGCCGCCTGGTCGACCTGATCGGAAAGCTCCTCTAGGCGGGGAGGTCGGAAATCGTGCACAAACCACGTTCCGTACGCGACGCGGACGTATTCGGCAAGCGCGTCCTTGTTCGCGTCGATTTCAACGTCCCGCTCGAGGACGGGAAGGTTGCCGACGACACGCGCATCCGCGCGGCGCTGCCGACGCTCCAGCTCCTGCTCGAGAAGGGTGCCTCGCACGTCATCTGTTGTTCCCATCTGGGGCGTCCGAAAGGCGTCGCAGATCCGAAGTTCTCGCTCAAGCCCGTCGCAGCTCGGCTAGCCGAGCTGCTCGGGCGCGATGTCGCCTTCGACGATCCGAGCGCGCACGTATGCGTGCTAGAGAACACCCGCTACGTAGCGGGTGAGACGAAGAACGACGTGCAGTACGCCGCTCATCTGGCGTCACTGGCCGATATCTATGTCAATGACGCCTTCGGCTCGGCTCACCGGGCGCACTCCTCCACCGAGGCGGTCGCCCACCTGCTGCCGGCCTACGCCGGACTGCTGCTCGAGAGCGAGCTGAACGAGCTCGGCAAGCTGCTGGGCGAGGTTGCCCGGCCGTTCGTCGTAATCGTCGGCGGGCTCAAGGTCGAGGACAAGATCGGTGTCCTGCGCAAGCTGGGCGAGCGGGCCGATGAGCTGCTGATCGGCGGCAAGATGGCCGAGCAGGTGCACGCCGACAATCCCGTCGGGCGCGATGTCGAGCTGCCCGACGACACGGTGATCGGCGACCGCTTCGCGGCCGACGCAAACACCAAGATCGTCGACTACTTCGACGTTCCCGAAGGCTGGGAGCGCTACGACATCGGCCCGCGCACGCGCGAGCGCTTCTGCTCGATCATCGCCACGGCCAAGACGATCTTCTGGAACGGCCCGATGGGCGTGTTCGAGTTCCCGAAGTTCGCCGAGGGCACGCGCGCGGTCGCCGAGGCGGTCGCCAAGGCCGACGCCTACTCCGTGGTCGGCGGCGGCGACTCGGTGCGAGCGCTCGAAGAGCTTGGCTACAAGAACCGGATCTCCTGGGTCTCGACCGGCGGCGGCGCTTCGCTCGAGCTGCTCGAGGGTAAGGAACTGCCGGGCGTCCTAGCAATCCCGGAAGCCTGAGGAGGTTTAGTGCTCCGTCCAGCAATACCCTTCGGCCTCTGGCCCGCTATCAGGCGGCGCGCTGCGTTGTCCTCAGTCGCGTCCGTATCTCTGCCCGATACGGCCGTTCCCTGCGTCCTAGCATCGCTTGGTGCTAGCGACCCAAAACCTCGAAAGCATCACTGGAAGGAGCACTAGATGCTCATCGCCGGTAACTGGAAGATGTTCAAGACGCCCTCGCAGGCGGCCGGCTTCTGCCGCGAGCTGCGCGAGTCGATCGGCGACATCGAGGGAATCGATATCGCCGTCTGTCCGCCCTACGTCTCGATCTCGAGTGCGCTCGCGGAGCTAGCCGGTAGCGGAATATCGGTCTATGCCCAGAACGTGCACTGGGCCGAGACGGGCGCCTTCACCGGCGAGGTCTCGGCGGCCATGCTGCTCGAGCTCGGCGCGGACGGGGCGATCGTCGGTCACTCCGAGCGACGGCAGTACTTCGGTGAGACCGACGAGACGGTGGCGAAGCGGGCCAGGGCCGCGATCGACGCGGGCCTGAAAGTGATCGCTTGTGTCGGCGAGCTCGAGAACGAGCGCGACGCGAACGAGACCGAGGCGGTGCTCGCGCGTCAGATGGCTCCTATCGTCGCGGATATCGGTGCTCACGAGCGGCTGGTGATCGCCTACGAGCCCGTCTGGGCGATCGGCACGGGGAAAACGGCCACGCCCGCTCAGGCGGAGCAGGCGCACGTCTTCATTCGCGGCATCCTCGACGTGCCGATCCTCTACGGCGGCTCGGTCAAGCCCGACAACGCGGGCGAGCTGATGAGCCAGCCGAACGTCGACGGCGCACTGGTGGGCGGGGCTTCGCTGGACGCCGACTCGTTCGCCTCGCTTTGCGCGGCCGCCGCGGTCGCTGCATGAACGGAGCGGCTTCAGGTGGCGGCGAGGGAGGAACCGCTGCTCCTCCCTCGCTCGAGCCGGTACCGCTGGTAGCGCTGATCATCCTCGACGGTTGGGGCTCGGCGCCGCCCGGGCCCGGAAACGCCGTCTCGCAGGCCGACACGCCCGTCTACGATCGGCTCTGGGCGAGATATCCGCACACGACCATCAAGTGCTCCGGCACCGCCGTCGGTCTGCCCGATGGCCAGATGGGAAACTCCGAGGTGGGGCACCTGACGATCGGCTCGGGCCGCATACTCAGGCAGAGCCTGCAGCGTCTGAACAATGACGTCGAGAGCGGCGCCCTGCTCGAGAACAAGGTCTTGAAGGACGCCTTCGAGCGGGCGCGAGAGCGGGGCGGGAACGTCCATCTGCTCGGCCTCGTCTCCTACGGCGGCGTCCACTCGCACATCGATCACCTGCGCGCGCTACTCGAGCTGGCGAAGCGGCAGGGGATGTTCGAGCGCACCTATGTCGATGCCTTCACCGACGGCCGCGACGTCTCCCCCAATGCGGCGGTCGAGGACCTGGCCGAGTTGCCCAGCGACCGCATCGCCAGCGTCATGGGCCGCTACTACGCGATGGACCGCGACAAGCGCTGGGACCGGATCGAGATAGCGCTCGACGCCCTTATCGAGGGCAAGGGGAAGCAGGCCTCCAGCCCCGTCGTGGCCGTTCAGGAGAGCTACGACGAGGGAGTCAGCGACGAGTTCATCAAGCCTATCGTCGTCACGGGCCGGCCACGCATCGACAAGGCAGATGTGCTCATCTTCTTCAATTTCCGGCCCGACCGGGCGCGCCAGCTCTCGAGCAAACTGCTCGAGCTGGGCTACGACCTGACCACGATGACGTCCTACGACGACGACCTCGATTGTCCGGTCGCCTACGGCGACGAGAACGTGACCGAGACGATGGCCGAGCTGCTCTCCGAGAATGGGCTGAAGCAGCTGCATATCGCCGAGACAGAGAAGTACGCCCACGTCACCTACTTCTTCAACGGCGGCCGCGAGGAGGAGTTCCCCGGCGAAACCCGCATCCTCGTTCCCTCACCGCGTGAGGTTCCGAGCTACGACAAGAAACCGGAGATGTCGGCGCCGGAAGTTGCTAAGCGCTTCTGCGCGGCGATCGAGACCGGTGAGTACGCCTTTGCGGTGGTCAACTTCGCCAATGCCGACATGGTCGGTCACACCGGCTCCATCCCGGCCACGATCAAGGCGCTCGAGACCGTCGATCGCTGCCTCGACGAGGTGGTGAGCTCCGTTCAGGCGCAGGGCGGAGTCTGTCTGATCACAGCCGATCACGGCAACGCCGAGAAGATGCTGGCCGACGACGGCGTTTCGCCGTTCACCGCGCATACGTCCAGCGACGTACCGCTGATCCTGACCAAGGAAGGTGCCAAGCTGAGGTCCGGGGGCGAGCTCTCAGACCTCATTCCCACCGCGATCGCCCTCTTAAGTCTTAGGAAACCCTTAGTTATGACGGGGGTTTCTCTAATCTCTTGATCAGGTAAGGGGATAACAATCGGGCTGAGATGAGCATTCGGCAGCCCGATCTGGCGGTGATCCGTAGGGCGCAGAAGGGGGACGAGAGAGCCTTCGCGGTAATAGTCCGCAACTACGAAGCGCCGGTCTTCAACTACGTGCTCAGGATGGTCGGCAGCAGGTCGCTCGCCGAGGATCTGACCCAGGACGTCTTCTTGCGCGTTTATCAGGGACTGCGCGGCTACTCGTTGCGCGCCAAGTTCACGACCTGGCTCTTCCAGGTGGCGAAGAACCGCGTGGTCGACGAGATGCGCGCCGTGGAGCGGCGGCCACGCGCGGCGGTGACAATCGACGAGATGCCCCAGCTCGAGGTGCTCGACGCACCGATCGAGCAGAGCGAGGCGATCGCTACCCTCTGGCGAGCAGTCGAGGAGCTGAGTCTCGATCTCAGGGAGGCGATGCTCCTCCGCGATATCGCCGGGCTCTCTTACAACGAGATCTCCGACGCCCTCAACGTAACTTTGGCCACCGTCAAGTGGCGTATCTTCAAGGCGCGAGAGGAAGTTCAGCAGGTGCTCGAGGAGCAGGGCGTCGAGCTCGGAGTTCGGCGTACAAGCTCGAGCGACGAGCAAGCCTCAGTCCGGCTTCAATGACCGTGCGAAAGCCGGATTGCGAGCTGCTCGGGTAGGCCGCGCTCACGAATCTCGGCCTGTGTTAGCGCTATCTCGTAGTCGGCTCTTTTGAACTCGGCGCGACCGGCGTCGAGATCGAGCAGCAGATAGGCGGCCCGGGGATCGCCGTCGCGGGGCTGCCCGACCGAGCCCGGGTTGAGCAGCCAGCGGCCGCGCGCCAGGTCGACAACCGTGCCGGCGGGAGCGAGGGAGAAGTCGAGCTGTTCGCCGGCGAGCGATGCGGCCATCGGGAAATGCGTGTGTCCTACCAGTACGAGCGGCTCGACCGTTAGAGAGAGCGCCTCGATGACCTCGGCGGTCTTGATCACGTACGACCAGACCGGCTCGCGCGGACTGCCGTGATAGAGAGCGCAGCCTGAGACGCGGCTCATCGGGGCCAGCTCCTCGAGGTAGGCGCGTGCTCTTGCGCCCAGCTCGTCTCTAGTCCAGGCGACAGCGCTGGCGGCGATCGGCGCGAACTCGTCCAGAGGGAGCTGCCCGATGCTCGCGAGATCGTGGTTTCCGACCAGCGAGATCGTGGCCAGTTGCTCGAGATCGTGGCAGCACTCGTTCGGTCTGGGCCCGTAGCCGACCGTGTCGCCCAGATTCCACACCTCGTCGGGCCGCTCGCGCTCGATTGCCTGCTCGACTGCCTCTAACGCGTGCAGGTTCGAATGGACGTCGGAGATAACGGCGACCCGCATGCGTCTCGTTCGGTCTAGCCGTGTTCCGCGGAGGGTGGTGTCTCGGGAAGGTTCTTGATCCCCTGGGTGGTCGTCCACTTCGACCAGGCGTCCTCCATCGCGTCGATGAGCTCACGCATGAAGCCGTGCGATGCGTTCACGCGCGAGACGACTACTCCGGGGACTTCACCTTCCTCAACCTCGTGGTCGATGCGAGCGAAGGTGATCGTGAACTCGTAGTCGGAGAAGCTGACGTTGGCGAAGTTCGCGTACACGCCTGCGAGGAGTGCCGGGTCGAGATGAATGTTCAGGTGTCTGTCTGGGCCTTCGGCGTCCATGCCTCTACGATACAGCCCAGGCGATGAAGGGTATCCGGAACATCCGCGTTCGACGCTTCGTTCTGGCCTTTCTGGCCTTACTCGGGTTGATCGTTTTCGGGACCATCGGCTTCCACGCCTTCGGTGAGCGCTGGATACCGTCGTTCTACCGAGCCGTCGTCTCGGTTTCGCTCACCGGACTCGATTCGAAGCCGGCCTCGGAGGGCGCTCAGGTGTTCACGATCGTCCTCCTGCTGCTCGGCGTGGCAATCTTCCTCTACGTTGCGGGTGCGATTGCAGAGGCGATCGCCCGCGGTCTGGTCACAGGAGCCTGGCAAGAGCGGAGGAGACGCTTGACGATCGAAGCGATGCGCAACCATTTCATCATCTGCGGCTACGGTCGCGTCGGGCGCCGAGCTGCGCGCGAGTTCCGCGAGTCGGGCGTCCCTTATGTGGTCGTCGACTTCCACGAAGACGCGCTGGAGGCCGCACGGAGGACAGGCGACATCTTGGTCGAGGGCTCCGGGACCGAGGACGTCAACTTGATTGCCGCCGGGATCGAACGGGCGCGCGGGCTGGTGGCATCCGCCGACTCGGACGTCGACAATCTCTACATCACGCTCTCGGCCCGAGCCGTTCGTCCCGACCTGCTGATCGTGGCTCGTGCCTCCGACGACGATGCCGCGAAGAAGCTGCGTATGGCCGGCGCCAACCGCATCGTCCAGCCCTACTCGACAGCCGGCCTCGAGATGGCCAAGCTGGTACTGAAGCCTCAGGTCGCCGCCTACCTCGATGTGGCCGGCGCGGGCGGCAGCGACGAGATCCAGTTCGAGGAGATCGTCGTCACGCCCGGCTGCCTGCACATGGGCGAGACGATCGGGGAGCTGCGTGTCCGAGACGTGACCGGCGCCATGATCATCGCCGTGCGCAAGGCCGACGGCAGCTTCGACACGACGCCGTCGCCGGCGCTTCCCCTGGAGGCGGGCGACATCATCATCGGTGTCGGCAAGCCGGCCGAGCTTCGCGCCCTGGAAGAGCTTTTCACTCCGGACGAGCAGGAGCGTAGGTGAGTCTCGCGCTCGAGCGTCTGGCCGGCGAGCTCGCCGGCATGGCCGGTGCTGCGGTCGAGCTGACGCGTCCGAGCGATCCGAAGCACGGTGACTTCGCTACCAATGTCGCTCTACAGCTGGCGCCCGAGCGGCGCCGCAATCCGCGCGAGCTGGCGGCGGAGCTGAGAGAGGCGGCCGAGCAGATCCGCGGAGTCGAGCGCGCCGAAGTTGCCGGGCCGGGCTTTCTCAATCTCTTTCTCGATCGAAGCTGGTACGGCGGGGCGCTGGCCGAGATGCTGGTCGCAGGGAGCGACTACGGTGCCGGCTCACCCGAGCGACCCGAGCGCATCCAGGTCGAGCTGGTCTCGGCCAACCCGACCGGGCCTCTGACGGTTGGCTCCGGCCGTAACGCCGCCTATGGCGATTCACTGGCGCGGCTGCTCGGCTTTGCCGGTAACCAGGTCGAGCGCGAGTACTACGTGAACGACCGCGGCACCCAGATCGATCTCTTCCGCGCCTCGGTCGAGGCGCGCCGCCGCGGCGAGGAACCACCCGAGGAAGGCTATCTCGGTGACTACGTACAGGAGATAGCGCTCGACGGCGGCGATCCGGTGCGTTCGATGATCGAGTCGATCGCTCGAACGTTGGCGCGCTTTCGCGTCCACGTCGACAACTGGGCCTACCAGAGTGAGATAGAGGAGCGCCTGCCCGCGCTGCTGGAGCACCTCGATACCTATACGGCCGACGGCGCCCTCTACGTGCGCTCGACGGCGCTGGGGGACGAGAAGGATCGCGTGCTGGTGCGCTCAGCCGAGCGTGGCGGCAGCCCTACCTACGAGGCGGCCGACCTCGCCTATCTGGCCGACAAGCTGGAGCGGGGCTTCGAGCGGGCGATCTACGTGCTCGGCGCTGACCACCACGGCGTGCGTGCGTGGTTCCGCGTGGCAGCGCGCCTGCTCGGTAACGACCCGGCGAAGGTCGAGGTCATCCTCTACCAGCTCGTACACATTCTCGAAGGCGGGCGGACGAAAAAGATGTCCAAGCGCCGCGGCGACATCGTCCTGCTCGATGAGCTGGTGGAGTTGATCGGACTCGACGCCGCCCGCTGGTACCTCGTCTCCCGGGGCCCCGACCAGACGATCGAGCTCGACGTCGAGCTGGCCACGGAGCGCTCGCAGAAGAACCCTGTCTATTACGTCCAGTACGCGCACGCTCGGATTTCGAGCATCATCGCGAAGGCCGCTGAGATCGAGGCGAACGCCGAGCCGCCCGCTGAGCTATCCGATGAGGAGAAGGGTCTTCTCAAACGCCTGCTGGAGTTCCCCGGACTGATCGCCGAGGCGACCGAACGCCGCTCTCCGCAGGCTGTCCCCGCCTACGCGATTCGCCTGGCCGACGACTTCCATCGCTTCTACCATCACCGTCGCGTGATCGGCTCACGCGCCCAGAGCTTTCGACTCGGCCTTTGTCAGGCGACCCGCTCGGTGATTGCGCGCTGCCTAGATCTGATCGGCGTCGAGGCTCCCGAGCGGATGTAGCTTCGCCTGGTCGTGCCACTGCCGGCGAGACGCGCCGCTAGCATCGGGTGATGCGCTGGAACCTTGGAGTTGCGGCCCTCGCCAGTTCGTGGGGCTTCATCTGGATCATCGCCGACCACCTTCAGCTGGGGGCGCTCTCGATCGTCTTCTGGCGCATCGGGCTGAGCGTGCTCGCAATCGGTCTTGGCGTCGTCGCAAGTGGAAGAACGGACGTGCTACGGCTGGGGAAGAGCGGCCGCTGGACGCTTCTGCTTGGACCCGGTCTGGCGCTGCTCTGGTTCTGCAGCTTCGAAGCGATGAAGCTCTCTTCGGTTGCCGTGGCAGTGCTCGCGACCTACACCTCGCCGATCTTCCTCGCCGTGCTCGCTCCGATCTTCTTGCCCGAGCGCCTCAGTCGCGCCGTGCTGGTTGCATTACCGATCGCGCTCGCCGGACTCGCTCTGATCGCGCTCGAGAGTAACGGGAGCGGGCATGTCCGGCCGCTTGCGATTCTCGTCGGGGTCAGCGGCGCCTTCTTGCTGGCAATCCTCGTGATCATCCAGAAGCGCATCGTGCGCGACGTCAATCCGGTCGGATTCTCCTTCTGGATCGACCTCTTCGCTCTGGTCGCGCTCGTGCCGGTGCTGCCCTTCGCCGGGCGGGTGCTGCCGAGCGCCGGCGAGCTGGGTTACCTGGCTCTGGTCGGTGTTGTCTTCACGGCCCTCTCGGGCTTCGCCTGGTTGCTCTTGCTGCGCCACGTAACCGCGCAGGCGATGGCGTTCCTCTCTTATCTGGAGCCTGTCTCCGCCTCGCTTCTGGCCTGGCTGATACTCGGTCAGCGGCTGGGCGCTGCCGTGGCCGTTGGCGGCGTGCTCGTGCTCGCGGCCGGGGCGATCGTGGTGATAACCGAGCCGGCGGAAGCAGCGGTCAGTGAGCTCGCGGGGTTGCCGCGAGCTGGCGAGAAGCCCGCCGGCATCGCAACTGCCGAATGAGCAACCGCGCCGCTCCGGCGTTACCGATCCCGATAGACGGATCAACCGCGGTGGTGCGCTATGGTTTTCGGCGCGCGGACGTAGCTCAGCTGGCAGAGCATCGGCTTCCCAAGCCGGAGGTCGCGGGTTCGATCCCCGTCGTCCGCTAAGAGATGAGCCTCGCTAGTCGGCGTTTTTCGTTTTAGAGGCAAAACCGAGCTAACCGCAAGCGGTTATGCAAGCGTTCGGCTCTGCTTAGGTTTCGAGCACGTCTAGCAGAGTGGCTTTCGGTCGCGTAGCGCGAGGTCGCCGGGTTGCTATCGCTGGTCGGCCGAGTTCTCCTCGCGCAACCATGCCAGCGCATCGTCGGTCGTGTTGAAGATGTGCGTGCGGAGCGGTAGCACACCCTCAGAGTAGGCCATGAACACCCGCCCGAACCCGAAGTTCAGGGGTGTGCGGGCCACGATCGCGCAGAGCCCGCCACCGACCACACCGGTCTGGGAAAGGCGGCTTTTCACGAGATTCTCGATGTCCTGTGAGGAGAAGCCGCCCGTATCTAACTCGCTGTGGTCACTCAGAACGCTCATTCCCGTCCGCCAGCGCGGATCCGACGTCATCGCTTCCAGGTACGCGGCGAAACCATCAAGCGTGGCCTGCCAGGAGGTCTTGACCACGGCGATCTGCCCATCATCGATAAACGAGATCTCGAAGTCCACTGGCGTTAAGTCTCCTCCCCCTGGGACGCATTTCAACTTGGCTTCCCCGGCGCCATAGGATCTGAGTGAGCCCCGGACTATCTACTGATGGTGACGACCGTCGATCTGGGGGCAGCGAGCGAAAAGCCTTTACTCGGAGAGAAAAGAGCGAGTCCGAATCGCTTGCCGGCGAGTGCTCGCCGCAGGATGAGCACCTTCACCTGGGCTTTTCGTTGTCCGACGCGGAAGCAGAGGCGTTTCCTGACGCTCTCATAGTCGCGACTCGAGTGGGCGGTCTTGTCGAAGGTCCATAGCCAGATTGACGCTTTCCCAGTCGCGACGTTACGAGAGACGGTGACCAGAGCAAAACGCGCCGAGCCGACCGCTCGGCTCATGTAGCGGCTCCGCCCAAACGAGAAGCTCGCCGGCTGACTGTGAACGATGGCAACAAGGGCGGTAAAGGGTAGGCCGATAGCCGTCCCGGCGCTCGGGTTACTCAGTCGGACGACGAAGTAGGCTTTCGAGCCGTCGGTCAGTTCGGTTTTGATGATTGGGACGTCGAAAGTCCTACTGGCAACGCCTGCAGGGAAGTAGAGGGTTTTCGCGACTGCTCGGTAGTCGCGTCCGGCTTCGGTGGACCAGTTGTTCTGATTGTCTATGGGGTTCTCACTAGTCGTGCTTACGTCTACCGAGGCGGCGGCCGAGCTGTCCGGGCGAGTGACAACCAAGCTGACCCGACCCGCCCCTTGTCGGACCGAGTAGAGAGTCGCGCTGAAGGTAAAGGCCGGTTTGCGCGTGATGGTGATATGGGCGGCGGACGAGTCAGCGGAGTCGACCGTGATCGTGAAAGCGCCATTCAGCGCATCGGTGTATGAATGGCCGACCGGCAGCGCCGCGTCATTGAAGTCTGACTCTCCGTCAATCGAGTCGGGCGTGAAGTCGAGAATCAACGGACCCGCGTCGAGGCCGGTTCTATCGACGACGTAGGCGCTACCAATATTGACTAATACCCCCGGGCGGATTTCGGCGCGCAGGTTCGACATCCACGAATCTACGCCCAAAGGTCGGCGGTATTCGAGTGTGTACTCGTAGCCGCCACTGCCAATAGTGAGCGCCTGTGGAATGCCCCGCGAAGGATTCTCTAGCGGAGCCAGATCGTAGTTTCCCGAGGAAGTGACCGTCCTCGCACGCCCGGAAAACCAGCCCAATGATTGCAGCTGGCGGGCGTTGAACATCGCGGCGCCGTCAAACAGATCGCCGAGATGGCCACTACCCATCACGTCGAAGGCGTTGCCATAGGCATCGCAGATGGCATACCAGTCCTCGGCCAGGCAACTCTTGCTGATTACGGCGGGGCCACAGTTGAGGCCGTGAGAATGGTAGAGGCCAAGGTTGTGGCCGAGCTCATGGATGGGAGCGGAGAAGGAGGTGCCGTCATCGATCGTCTGCGTGACGCCAGAAACCCAGGTATATGGGCCGTTCATATCACCCATGTCGAAGCCGCATATATCTGGGAAGTGGAACATGACGTTCGTGTAGTTGTCGGGCTCGTAGCCGGCGGCCCTGGCGGCGGCGATGCCTCTGTTGGCGATGAAGCGCGGCCTGCATTCCCCCGGGTCGGCAATGCTCAAGATCGGCGTGACTGCGCCTGTCCAAGAGATCTGGCCATAGGAGGCGGCGTGATACCAGCTCGCGATGCTGCGCGGGTCGGAGGAGAAAGTGACGTTCTCGATGTTGGCGCGTGTGGTATCGAGACTCTTGCCCGGCCATTCCAGCAAGATGACCAGCAGAGTGTGAGCACCCTTCGTGGGGGAGGTTGGCTTCGCCGACTTGATGATCTCGACCCTCTGCGCGTCGGAGATGTGAGAGCCAGTCGTCCGTGTCGTTGAAACTCTGAGATCTGCGCCAAGGGGAGCGGTGCGAGAGCTCGTGAAATGGAAGGGCCTCAGGTATCCATCAGATCCCCGCAGGGAGTAGGTGATCACGCCGGCGTCGTTGACCGTTGCGGTCAGAATGCCGGTCTGTTCGACGTTCCTTCTCGATAGCGCCCGCTTGGGAGCGGCAGCCGCCGGCGATGACAGGACGAGCGCAGCAGCTATGAGGATGCGGAAGAAGCGAATGGTTGATCCTCCAGTTCAGGACACTACTCGCTATCAGCGGGAATGTACCGAGGCTCGATTTCTCGAACTCCGGTTTGTTGCCGGGGTGACCATGCGCCGGGTGACAGAAGGAGGCAGAGCCGTTCCGCCGGACCGCTCGCCGTCACTAGAGTTGCCGGCGCGACCGGTGACTCTTCGAACTCTCACCAAGATCCAATGACCTCGATCGAGACCAAGCGGCTAGTCCTTCGGGAGTTTCGGGACTCCGATGTCGATCCCCTCTACGAGATTCAGGGCGATCGGGAGCACATGCGCTTCACGATCTGGGCTCCCACGTGCGAGGCCTGCGAGACCAAGCTCCGTAGCTACGCGAGTTCGCGGGAACGAGACGGCTTCGCCCCTTGGACGATCTTGCGCCGCGACGACGGGCGCGTCATCGGCTGGGGAGGCCTGAACATCGATCCGGATGCTCCGGGGTGGGGGGTCGAGGTGAGCTACTTCATCCACCCGGACGAGCAGGGACAGGGATTCGCCAGCGAGCTGGTACGAGCCTCTCTCCGGCACGGCTTCGAGGATCTGGCCTTGCCCGAGATCGGTGCGTTCGCGAGACCGGAGAACCTCGCCTCGGTGAGGGTGCTCGAGAAGTGCGGTTTCCGCCTCCTCTGCTACGAGCCGCTGCTCGAGCGCAATCACTACGGGCTTCGCAGCGCGGATTGGGACCGGCTCATCTAGCTGGGGCCCCGGTAGCCGGCTTCTCGTTTCGCCGTCGTAAGCCTCTGGCCGATTCTGCACGGGCGGCTTCCCGAAAGGCAATAGCGCTTTCGCTATAAGGGCCCGTTCAGGGGCCGAAATACTCGGAGTTTGCGGCCATTTCGCAGTGATCATCCCCTTTCCGGGGCGATCGGTCCGAGGTAGAATCCTGAAAGAAACCTTAACGGAACGGGGGAGTCCCGTAATGCCGCTAGCGGACGCCGTTACAGAGCGCAAGATCGACTACATCTGCGTGGGATGTGGATATGGAATCGCTCTCACCACACCCCCGCCGGTGTGTCCGATGTGCCGCGGGAGCGAGTGGGACCGGCCGCTATGGCGTCCCTTCACTTCGCTTGACGAGTTCCGGGCCCGTTTCGAGTCCCTGGAATCCGACGAGCTGGTCTCGTCAAAAGCGTTCGTTATCTGAACGGGCTTCTACCCGGGTGAGCCGAGACTTCCGATGTGGAGCCGGCCTCCGGCTGGCGCGTTCTCAGGCCACTTCGCCGCCGGAGAGCCGCTCGGTCGGCTCCGAAACAGGTGCCCAGCTGGGAGAAGAGACGCGAGAGTGCTCGCTCGGAGCGGCCCTGAGCTCGGTTCCATCGGGTCCGACGTCTACGACTGCACCATCGAGACCGGCCGTGACGAATGTGGGTGTATCGGCCCAGACGAGTGTGCGCTCGTGTTCCGCTCTGATACGAACACGCACGCCACGGAAGCGCACGCTCAGCTCGAGAGCCCGCCAGCGAAGTGGGATGTGTGGATCAACGCTCAACGCGTCCCCGTTCGGGCGCAGGCCGGCAAAACCGTAGGCGAGCGCCTGCCAGACACCGCCCATGGTCGCGGTGTGTAGGCCGCAGTGGCTGGTTCGGTTTCTGTCTTCGAGATCGAAGCTCGCGGCCATGCGCAGGTAACGCTCGGCTTGCTCCAGCTCGCCGGTGCGGGCGAAAAGCAGCGCAAAAACGGCAGGCGAGAGAGAGCTGCCGTGCGAGGTGCGCGGCTCATAGAAAGCGAGATTGGGCTCAAGCGACCGCTCGACAACCTCTTCGGGTACGAGGTGGTGAAGGAGCACGACATCGGCCTGTTTGACGACCTGCGCGTTTCGAAGTCGGTCCAGCGGCAGGTAGGCCTCGCCGGCGAAGGGGCGCTCACCGAGCTCGGCGGCGATGATCGGTTCGAGTTTGTTAAAACCGGCGAACTCCTCGTAGATACCTGTCTCCGGGTCGTAACCGTCCACCAGACAGTCCGCGAGCTCGAGCCAGCGCTCCACCTCTCGCTCGCTCACATCCGCGCGCGGCCGGCCGCGAACCGAGTGCGCTGCCCGGCGCAACGTCCAGCGCGCCATTACGTTCGTGAAACAGGAGTCGTCGACGGGCTCGTGATACTCGTCTGGTCCGATCACCGTGAATATGTGGCCGGCTCCGGTCGAGTCGAGCCGGATCCTCGAAGCCCAATAGCGAGCCGTCTCGGTGAAGATCAACTGCGCTTCGCCGGCGAAGGCCTCATCGCCCGACCAGGCCAGATAGCAGTCGGCAGCCCAGGCGACATCGGCGGTGATGTGCTCCTCGAGGCGACCGGTGCGAATGGCCATGACCTCTCCGTTCGGCATTCGCCCGCGTTTCGGAGTCACATCGAGTCCGGAGCGGGTCGATTCCCAGGGGAAGCGGGCCCCGCGGCGGCCGGTGGCCTGAGCCGCAGCTCGCGCCGGCTCGAGACGGTTGAGCCGGTAGCGCAGGATCGCGCGCGCCGAGGCCGGGTGAGTAGCTGCAAAGAAGGGCAGGGAGAAGACGTCTGTATCCCAGAAGATGTGGCCGCGGTACCTCGAGCCCGAAAGAGCGCCGGCGCCTATGGCGGCCTCGCCGACATCGGCAGCCGCCGAGATCAGGCCGAAGAGCGAGTAGCGAACCGCAAGCTGTAGAGGGGGATCTCCTTCGATCACCACGTCCGAGTCGAGCCAGCGCTCGCCCCAACGTTCGCGCTGCTCGGTATAGAGACTGTCAAAACCCGCCTCGCTGGCGGATCGAAGCGCCGCGAGTGGCTCGAGCTCACAGCCGCCGAAGCTGACTACGCGCTCGAGCGTGCCGATCCCTTTTTCTTCGCTTGCCGCGGCTACGACTCGCTCGACGTTGACCGACTCGCCGATCACCAGATTGCCGAGCCGGTGAAAGTGAGTCTCGGTTCCGTGCTGCTCGGGCGCAACGAGCGGGGATGGCGAAGCGAGCATCTTGCGCGGGCCATTGGCGCGCAGACAAGCCGTTCCGGGACGAGCGAGCGAGTGGAAGAGAAGCGCATCGAGCTCCGCTCCGCCGCTGTTTGAAAGCTCGTGGCGCAGCGTTCCGGTGCGCAGGTCGAGCACGCGGCGAACGTGCGTCGCGCGGGCGCCCTCGATTCTGTTCCAGATCGGCGCCGCCAGAATCTCCTCCTCGGAGCCGCGGCACGCGTAGCGACCGCCGGCCAAGACCGAGGGCCCGTTGGCCGATCCGGTTAGCAAGGTGCCGCGCGTGCCGATACGACCGTCGGAGATGGTCAGTTGAGTCTCGCGTACCGTTTCCTCTTTGCCGCCGTGACCGTCGATGACGACCTGCCAGCCGTCTTCCTCGGCGTGGAAAGGCAGCTCGCCTTCGTAACGGCGTCTTAGCTGGTCGGCCAGAACATCACAGAAGAGCTCCGGGCCACCGCGCAAGTCGAATACACCCTCCGGCGTGCCCTCCGGCTCAGGACCAACCGAGAAGCAGACAGCGTCTTCCGTCCCGGGAACGAGCATCAACGAGTCCGAGCCCGGGCAATTTCCGAGCGGGCCGAACTCGTCGCCCGCAACCAGGATCTGCTCCGGACGCACGCCGCGCCGCGCCAGCCAGTCGAGGACATAGCGTGCGGAATCGGTTTTGTCTGTGATTCCGATCTCGGCGTACTTGGCGTCGGAAGTGACGCGCGGGTCGGGAAGGCCGGCCTCGAGCCCGCATCTCCGTGCCAGCTCGACTGCCTCCGGTAGTCCGGAGATCTCGGCTGCCTCGAGCCGTGTCTCGACAGCTTCCAGCAGTTTCGGCAGCTGGGCTTTGGGCGGGTCGGCCCATTCTGGGAGCGGGATCAAATCGATCTTGCGCCGGTTGAGCCGGTCGGAGATGACGGCAACGTGAAGACCGTGCTTCTCGAATCGCTCGACGGCCAACTCGGCGGCTCGATCGAGTTGCGCCTCCTCCTGCTCGCCGGCGACGCGCTGCTCGATCTCCACCGGACCGACCGCCGTCAGCTCATACACCTCCGAACCGCGGTTACAGGCGACGACGATCCGGCCCGGACCGTGAGGACGAAGTGCGAGCTGCTCGTTGACGTTCCTGATGTTCGTGCCGGTTATCACAGCCAGATCGAAACCGGCCTCGAGCAGTGCTGCGAGAAGCTCGCGCAGCTCGCTCGCGTCGGCCTGGCGATCAGTTACGGCGGTGCCGTCCCAGTCGAACACAGCGGCTTCGAAGCGGCGCCCGAGCACTACCGCAGGGTCGCCCTCCAGTTCGAGTCTGAAGGTGCCGGCGATACGCTCCGAATGCCTGTCTTCGGGAGCCGTCACAACGGCTTTCCGAGGTATCGCCCTCACCTCGCTTCTATCGGCAAAGAGATGCGCATAGTGAGCACTTTCATAAGGTGTCGTGATCTCTTCGCTTCACCACTCAACAGACGACGGCCCGCCCGGTCGAGTTAGTTTGGCGAGCACGGCGGATGTAGTTGATGAAGGCAGGAATCGGCGGTGTCGTCACACCCGGCTCAGACCGCAGTCGCCGGTATGTCTTCGATACTCACCGCAGGTCCGCTGCTACCGGCACTCCCCTCATTGAAGTCCTCCGCGCTGGGATCCTAGCGGCCTGATCACGTCTGGCGTGGGAAACCGCTCGGGCTACTTGCTCCAGGCGGTTGCAAGCCGAGCCTGGGTCGCCTGCAGGTGCTCGGGGATGACGCGCACATCCGCCAGCACCGGCATGAAGTTCGTATCGCCTTGCCAACGCGGAACGACGTGCTCGTGAACGTGGTCGACGACGCCGGCTCCCGCCATGCGGCCGAGGTTCCAGCCAAGGTTGAAGCCGTCGGGCTGCAGGACGGCACTGAGCACCTCGAGCGCACGAACCGTGAGTTCGTGAATCTCTCCGGCCTCCTCCGAGCTCAGTCGAGCGATATCGCCGATGTGACGAAAGGGCGCAACCATCAGGTGTCCCGAGGAGTACGGGAAACGGTTGAGTAGAACGAAAGCCGACTCGCCGCGGTGAACGATCAGCGAATCCTCGCCGGGAGTCGCGGAGGCCCGGCAGAAGATGCATCCTTCCTGCTCGTTGGCGCTGGAGACGTACTCGAGCCGCCAGGGTGCCCAGAGCGGATCGGTCATAGTTGCCCTTGTATCAGAGCGGGGAGAATGACGTCAGTTCTCCGGCGGCGGAAGTTCGATCTCGTCGTCCGGATTTCGTTTCTCCAGGCGCTTCTCGAAGGCCTCACGGAGATGCTCTCCGGACGGGTCTAGGTCGTAACGCGGTCGCCGCGGCTCGATCTTGACGATTCGGACTTCGTCGCCGCGCCCCCCGTGACAGCGCGCATAGGCCTCCGCCTCGCTTAACGGTTGGAGCTCGTTTTTGTGCCCTCGCCACAGCTTTGCCACTGGCAATCCCTACCATCATGCGATCGTGGTCGCAACCAACGGGACGGAGCAACCATATAACACGCAGACGACGCGCGAACACCGCTTGGAATCAAGGGAAGCGGAGCGCCGCCTGCTCCGCTTCCCTACCTGAGGGAGACCGCCTGCCGTTACGGCGCGGTATCTCACCGACAGTGGCGAGGCGCGCTTACCGTCGCATCGGAATTGCCTAGCCGAAGATATATTGGCATATACATATAGGAGAGTGTATCCCCCCAAGGAGCTTGACCTTCGTCCTTGACGGCGACGCCGAGCCGACGGCCTTCACCACAGAGGTAACTAGACTGAGCGCGAGCGCCCGTAGCTCAGGGGATAGAGCGCGCGCCTCCGGAGCGCGAGGTCGCAGGTTCGATTCCTGCCGGGCGCATTCTGGGCCGCACGCCTGGGGGGATTCGCGATGGTTGTGCGGCCCAGACGGGTCAGATGTGCCGGGAATGCACGCCGCGTGCGTGCCTCGGTGCTAACTCGGATTTCAAGAGTCTTCAAGGAAGGGTCGTGACTGCGTCAAAATGCAGAGTAGTCATGGCGCGCCGACGGGTGATAGCGGAGGAGCTGACGGCTGAGACGCCGGCGCCAAACTCCGTTGACCTGATCAGATGGCGTGTTCCGGTCGAGGTCGACTCGATCGCTGTCGGGAATCTCTTCCTGTCGAGTAACACTGCGATCGAGCGGTATTAGAACTTCCACGTTGTCCTACATGGCTATCCAGTACTAGGTTGGCACTTCAACCCTGCTGGTCGCCACAAGAACCGGCCAGCTTGCGATGCCGACTTCCTAATCAACCGTCGAATCAGATCTCCTCATGAGCAGATCTGGGTACCTGGGCCCGGCTTCAAATGCGCGAAGTCTCTCCTCGAGTGCGACGAGTTGACTCACGAGGAAGCGCTCGAAAGGTTCTGCACGCGGGCAAGAGTGAATATGAAGGCACGGGATCGAGAACCTGAGGTTGCGGAGCAGTTGTTTCTCTGGACAGAGGCGGCACAGTGAACATCGAAGAAATGCGCGAACTCGTCCTCTCGTTCGTGAGCGAGAATCTCGAACTCGAGGTTGTTGGGGAGAAAGTGGCCTGCGTACTACCCGTCGATTACCCGGACGGAGACGCCGTGGTCGTTTACCTGAGCGAGAGGCAGGAAGGGATCGAACTCAGTGACTACGGACTTGGTTGGGAGAAAGCGACCTTCCGGACCGGCATGAAGAACTGGCGCGCAAGAGACGCGGCCGAATCTATTTGCCGAAACGCAGGTATCTCATTCTGGAAGGGACGTGTCACGACGCTCGCGAAACCGAGTGCGCTTGCCGATGTGATCTGGCGTGTTGGCCTCGCGTCCATGAGCATCGCGGAGGCTCCTACCTTCACACTTGCCGACGTGAAAAAGGAGACTACCTTCGTGGACGAGGTCGAAACCGTCCTGCAAACGAGGCGGGTCGAAGTCCTAAGAGAGTCGCCGCTCGTCGGCGACTCGGGACACTCGTATAGGCCTACGTTCTTCCTGCCCTCCAGGCACGCGGTGGTCGAACCACTCAGCCCGGAAAGCGGTTGGCAACGAGCGTCGGCGATCTACGTTGAATTCGGAGACATCAGCCGCACGAACGGATACGACCTGATGGCGGTTCTCGACGATCGAGCGACTACGCCGAACGACCAGGTTCTGAGCCTGCTCTTACAGGTCGGTAGCGTCGTGCAGTGGTCACAACGTGATCCGTGGCTGGCGAATATGGCTGGCCTCGACTGAAAGCAGCGAAGCGGCTCCGCAGGAGTCTAGGAATCCCCCTCGTTTATCCAGGCCATCGCCTCGTCAAGGGTCTCGAACACCTCGACCTCGGCGTTTTCCTGCGACTCGGTGTAGGCCTCGAACATCCGGGTGAGCCCGTATCTAGCCGGCGAGTCTCGGCCAGCGACTACGGCCGACCGCACCGGCGGCACGTGCGTGAACTCGGCTCTGAGGGCGGCGATCTGCTCGATATCGGAAGCCGTGAGCGCCGAGACATCGAGGTTCGTCTCAACTACGATCATGCCAATACCCGGCCGAAACTGCGGCTCCGAGAGCACAGCCCGCTGCACGGCTTTTCCGCCCTCAACCGTCGCTACGCCGGACAACCGGCAGATGAGCAGCGACGGATCGACCCACTCAAGCTCGAACTCCATAGCCATTTGACAGTATCGGTGCTAGTCCCGAGTGCGGTCAAGGATCTGGGGTCGGGGACTTTATGGGGACTGAGAGGCGCCTAAGGGCCGGACTCACGCGGCGGGTTGCCTCATGCTCGCCGCGTACGTGCCTCGGATCGGGAGACTAGGCGAACGTCAGTCGCCAGGTTCTTCGGCTACATCGATATCGTTGCCTGACGCCAGCCTCGGAACGGATGGTGTCATCTCACTACGCCTTCCCACAGCTGGCGCAAAAAGCGGTACCGGCGCGGCGCTCCTTGCCGCAGCTCGAGCACTCCCCGATCACCTCGCGGCCACAACCCTCGCAGTGGATGCCGCTTCGGACGGGATAACCGCAAAACGGGCACTCATGCTTGCGAACACGACGAACCGGGACGCGACGAGCCAGGTACCTCTGCAAAAAGAAGAACGCGACGAGTGTTAGGGCGATTCCTGTCAAGGAGAGAACGAGCGGCCCGAGATCGGCGAACCCGTAGTAGTCGTTCGTATAGTCACCCGCGAAGCCGAGCGCCAGCATGCAGGCGGGGACTATCACGGCGAACGAAAGCGGGAGGTAGCGAGAGCGCCTGCGCCTCAGAACCGACAGGAATACCAAACCAAGCGAGAGGAGCGCCAGTGTCAGGACGATCTCGAGCAGGCCACTCTTCAGCGTCGGGTCTCCGTAGTGCGTATAGCGGTTGTCGATCTTGTCGTAGGCCCAGATAGGGCCGACGAGCACGAATATTCCGAGAACGAACGCAAGCAGCCTCTCGCTCTTGGTCGAGGCAATTTCCTCGATTTCGACTTTCTCACTTCTCACCTTGCTTCTCCTTTCGAGTCGTGGTTCGAGGTCGTAGCCGCACCTCGAGCTCGCAATCGAGTGCGTTGGCTATACGCTGCAAAGTGTCGATCCTCGGTGGATGGACACCCGACTCGAGCCGGGCGATCGCCGGCTGGCTGGTCGCACAGAGTTCCGCCAGCTCCTTCTGTGAGAGATCGCGAGCGATCCTTTGCTCGCTGACCTGGTCAGCTATTTCGCCGATCAGGCGTTTGTCGGGGTCGTCATAGGAGAGTCGTGCACGTAGGCGCTGCAACCGCCGCCGACCGCCTTTCTTCTCTGACGACTCGTTCTCTCTCTTGCTCATAAAAATACCACGAGTGATATAGCGGTACTATACCATTAAAGGTATTGTTGTCAAGCGCATCGATCTTGCTCGCGGGCGCCCTCGAATAAACTCGCGCCGGGCTCGTCTTTGGGACGGTCTCGGCGGGCTCGATGGTCATGATCAAGGCTCCCTCGCCCAGGCAGAAGCGGGAGGCTGTGACGGCGGCTTTCGTCGAGCGCCTCTTGATCGGATTCGTGATCGGCCCGGTAGCGAAAGGCCTTGACGCGAGTGGGCTGCTCGTCGGCGTCTTGCTCGGACTCGGGCTCAGCGTTCCCGCGGCGCTGATTACCCGCGCCTACGTTCCGATTCTCGCGATGGGAACAGCAGGTGGCCTGGCAGTTGGCGTCGCGTGTGTACTCGTGTACTAGTGCTCGCGAATGCCGTGACGGCCGCCGTTCGCGCAGAGAAAACGAAGTCACGCGGCGGCGTGTTCCGGCGTGATGTGCGCGGTTCCCACCGCGGTGTTTCTCGGTAGCGAGTCGTATACGAGCTGGGCGAGCTCGGCTTCGGTGGCGAGGATCGGTCCGGTGTCGCGATAGCTGATCAGGGCGAAGGTGAGATCGGAGGCCAAGAGCTCGCCCATCGTGTCGACGAAATGCCCCGGAGCCACCACGAAGACGCCTGGCTCGTCGCGAATCGAATCGAGCCGGCTGTGAGGAATCACCACCGGCGCGGGACAGCCGAGAATCCCGCACTCGCAGCGAAGCGGGATGAACTCGCGCGAGTTGCCGACGAGCAGCAGGAGCTCGTTCACCATGCGCGCAACCTGTGCGTTCAGGCGTCTGCGGTCGCGACCGGTCTGCGGTTGCGTCCGCGCTCGGGGGAACTCGATCGCGGCCATACCCGTTGCAGTCTGAAGAAGCTGGCCGGAAAAACCATCCCCGATCTGGCGTTCGAAGGGTCGCGTACGCCGTGTTTTCCTCTCACGGTTTTCGCTGCTACGCTCGGACCGTGAGCTTCCGGCTTCTGCTCCCGTTATCGGCGCTGATAGCTCTCGTTCTCTGCTCGTCGGCTTCCGCATTGATCGTGCCGCAGCATTCGATCGCGGGCGTCAAGCTCGGGATGAGCGAAGTCCAGGTGAGAGCGAAGTTGGGAACGCCACTGAGAGTTCGCACGGGATCCAACACCTTCGGGAAATGGAGCCAGCTCATCTACCGGCAGCTGACAGTCTCTTTCCAGAGCGGGAGTAAAGCGACTGAGTTACTGACCAAGAGCGTGAGAGAACGAACCGCCAGCGGTGTCGGAGTCGGCTCGACACTCTCTCGCCTGCGTAGCGGTCTGAAAGGAGAGATCTGCCGAAGGGAGTTCGGAATCCACCACTGCTGGATCGGTATTTGGCGACCCGGACACGTAATCAGTGACTTTCGTATCTACCACGGGCGCGTTAGCTGGATTTCGATCGGCTACGTGATCGACTGAGCGCGTCTTTCGGCGAGCGTGCGACGATGGCGTAGTGGAACCTCTCAGGGTCGTCTGTCTCTCGGATACGCACCTACGCCGACCGAGCGGATTACCGCAGTGGTGTATTCGCCGCCTCGAAGGTGCCGACCTGATCTTGCATGCCGGCGACATCGTCGCGACAGCGGTGCTCGACGAGCTCGGGCGACTGGCGAGACTTGAAGCTGTGCGCGGGAACATGGACGAGCCAGTCCTCAGAGAGCGCCTTCCCAAGCGCCGAGTTGTCGAGATAGGCGGAGTCAGGATCGGGCTCGTACACGATCCCGGGCCGGCCTTGGGAAGGGTCGCGCGTCTGCTGGGGCTTTTCCCCGACTGCGAGGTGATCGTCTATGGCCACACGCATGTGCCTGAGCTCACACGGTTTGACCGGCGCCTGATCCTCAACCCCGGTAGCCCCACCTCAGCGCGAACGACTCTGGGGCCGACAATGATCGAGCTGTCGATAGTCGAGAAGGTTGTCGAGCCGGTGATCGTCACGCCTTGACGGGAACAGATGTTCGTATTATGTTACGAACACATGTTCTACCGCGTGTTCGCATTAGCTCTTCTTTTAGTTGCTCTTTGGGGTGGCTTGGCGCGCTCATCGGGAGCTTCCGGACGCGGGCGCGCCTATCTCGTCAAGCCCGGCGATACGCTGTGGTCAATTGCCGATCGCTCCTACGGAGGTGATACGCGGAAGGCCGTCTGGGAGCTCGAGCAGCGAAATAGCCTTGGCGAAAACACCGTTATCGCTCCCGGGCAGAAGCTCGTTCTTCCGTGGTAGGCGTGGGCCGGAGTCGTCGCTAGAGCTCCCAGCAGACGGATCGTGCCCTCTGCTTTCAACTCGAGTGGAGTTCCTATACTGGAGATATGTCGGAGTCGCAAACGCGGCTCTCCTTGCGCGTATCGCCCGGTGCCAGCTCGAGCGCCGTCGTCGGTCGTTATGGGGAGCGATGGAAGGTTCGAGTGGCAGCGCCCGCGGAGGCCGGGAAAGCCAACGAAGCATTGCTTGGATTGCTGGGCGAGGTGCTCGGTGTTACTCGTTCGCGGCTTCGAGTCGTGTCCGGTGCTGGTGCGCGTGACAAGATTGTGGAAGTGATCGGAGTCGATGCCGAGGAGAGCGGGCGTTTGCTCGAGACTTCGGCCGGGGAAGGCGAGGCCAATGAAGGCAAGCGAGCTTGACGGTTACCGGAAGTCGCTGCTCGAAGAGAAGGAGCGCCTGAGCTCTGCGCTCGAGTATCTGCAGTCGGAAAATCCCGGCGCCGAGGAAGAGCAGGTACCGGAGATCGGGAGTCTCGAGGCTCATCTCGCCGAAGCGGGGTCGTTGACGTTCGACCGCGAGATCGACTACTCGTTAGAGGAAGTCACGCAAGAGCGCTTGACGGCGATCGACGAGGCGCTGCAGCGAATAGGCGACGGTCGCTTTGGCCTTTGTACGTCTTGTGGAGCCGAGATTGCTCCGGAGCGGCTCCAGGCTTTGCCGTGGGCGAACCTTTGCATCGACTGCAAACGCCGAGAGGAGCGCGGTTGAGCGAGCAGGTTCGGCAGCTACGTGAGGTAAGGGTGGGCTCCTCTCCAGATGGGCTGGCGCCAATCTCGGTGGCCGAGAAAAGGCTCGCTGCCGGGCCCTGGCAGTGGCTGAGTTTCGGCGTGGTCGCTCTCTGCGCCATCGGGGCAGATCGGCTGACGAAGTGGCTGGTATCGAGCCGACTGGCGCCGGGCGCGAGCGTGACGGTGGCGGGTCCAATAAAGGTCAGTCACGTCCAGAACTCGGGGATCGCGTTCGGACTCTTCTCGCAGGCGACCTCTATCGTGATCGTGCTTACTTCGGCGGTAGTGCTCTGGATGGTCGTGTTCTTCGCGCGCTCGGGAGCGCGACATCCCCTGCTTCCGGCTGCGCTAGGGCTGGTGATCGGTGGCAGCGTCTCGAATCTCTTCGACCGAGTCACAAGCGGCCACGTAACCGATTTCGTCGACATCAAGTACTGGCCCTCGTTCAACCTTGCCGATTCCTTCATCGTTCTCGGCGTGGCCGCGCTCATCTTCTTCTTGGTCGCTCCCGACCGCTACTTGACTCGCTCGAGCGGTGACTCCCGTCCGACTCCAGGTCGCTAGCGATCTGGCGGGCGAGCGGCTCGATCGCTTCTTGGCGAGCCTGCCCGAGATCGGCACACGTGCACTGGCCGCGCGCATGATCGCGACGGGCGAGGTGTCTCTCGACGGGCGCTCAGCTCGTAAGAGCGAGCGTCTGCGCGGCGGTGAGACGGTCGAGTTCGAGCCGCCGGAGAAAGACGTCTCGCTCGCGCGGGAAGAGCTTCCGCTCGCCGTCGTCTACGAGGACGAGCACTTGCTGGTCGTCGACAAACCAGTAGGACTCTCTGTCCATCCGGGCGCGGGTCGTACGAGCGGAACACTGGCGAATATCCTCGTCGGCCACGGCGCGAGTGGGGGAGAAGCGCCCGAACGCCCGGGTATCGTCCACCGCCTCGATCGCGACACCTCGGGGTTGCTGGTCGTCGCCCGTAATGAGGTGTGCTTTCTCGGTCTGCGCCGGCTCGTACGCCGGCGCGAGATCGAACGCGAGTATCTGGCGCTCGTACACGGCCGTCCGCGCTCGCGCCGGGGCACGATCGAGGCGCCGATCGGCCGCGACCGCCACAAACCGACGCGCCGCTCACTCGACAGCGCGAAGCCGCGTGATGCGGTCACTCACTTCGAGCTCCGCGAGCTGCTGCCGCGTCATGCGCTCCTCAGCGTCCGTCTCGAGACCGGGCGCACCCATCAGATCCGCGTTCACCTGGCTGCGATCAACCTGCCCGTTGCCGGCGATCGCGTCTACGGCGTGGCACACGACCTCGGGCTCGAGCGGCAGTTCTTACACGCCTGCCGCCTGGCCTTCAAGCACCCTGTCACAGGCGAGCAGATCGATGTCAGCTCGCCTCTACCGGCCGATCTCGAGCGGGCGCTGGCGCGCGCCCGTAGCGGGGAACGCTAGAATGCGGCGTCTTTAGCTAAGTCCCGACGACCCGGTGGGTCGGGCGGGTGGCGGTGCCGGTCTGTTCGAGGCCGGTTCCATCCGTCTCCACCGGCTGAGAAAGAAAATCAACCAAGAAAGGGGCATCGCCCGTGTCAGTAGTCTCAATGCGGGAACTGCTCGAGGCCGGTGTCCACTTCGGACACCAGACTCGACGCTGGAACCCGAAGATGCGCCGCTACATCTTCACCGAGCGTGGCGGCATCTACATCATCGATTTGCAGCAGACGCTCGAGCTGCTCGAGCAGGCGCACTCGTTCGTGCGCAACGTCGCCGAGCGGCACGGCACCGTGCTCTTCGTCGGCACCAAGAAACAGTCTCAGGATGCGGTCGCCGAACAGGCGACCCGAGTGGGTATGCCGTACGTGAACAACCGCTGGCTGGGCGGCCTGCTGACCAACTGGCGCACGATCTCGGCCCGTATCGAGCGGCTGCACGAGTTGCGCCGTCTCAACCAGGAGAACCAGCTCGAGCTGCTGCCTGCGAAGGAGCGGCTGTCCATGCTCGCCGAGCTCGAGAAACTCGAAGCGAACTTGGGCGGCGTCGCCAACATGCGTCGCCAGCCGGACGCGATCTTCATCGTCGACCTGCGCAAGGAGCAGCTGGCCGTGCGTGAGGCGCAACGACTCGGCCTGCCGGTGGTCGCCCTCGTCGACACCAACTGCGATCCTGAAGAGGCCGAGTACGTCATCCCCGGTAACGACGATGCTATCCGCAGCTGCAACCTGATCGTACGGGTGATCGCCGACGGGATCATGGCCGGTAAGAGCGGTGTGACGGAGGAGGAGATGGCCGGCAGGGCGGAGACTTCCGAGGCGCCGGCCGAAGAGACGGCCGCGACCGCATCCGAGCCCGCCGAGGTTCCGCCCGAGCCCGTCGCCGAGGCGAGCCCGGTTGCCGCGCAGGAGCCTGCGCAGGTTGAGAGCACAGAGGAGAAGGAGTCGGCACAGTGACTGAGATCTCGGCGAGCCTAGTCAAGGATCTGCGCGAGCAGACCGGCGCAGGAATGATGGACTGCAAGCGCGCGCTGCAGGAGACCGGTGGCGACCTCGAGGCGGCCCGGAAGCTTCTGCGCGAGAAGGGAATGGCGCAGGCGGGCAAGCGCGCCGCACGGGCGACTACCGAAGGCGTCGTCCTTCAGAAGATCGACGGCGCTGCCGGCACGATGGTCGCGGTCGGTTGCGAGAGTGAGCCTGTCTCGAAGAACGAGGCCTTTAGGGCATTCGCTCAGAAGGCGCTCGAACGAGTCGAGGCTGACGGTCCGGGCGCGGTCGATTCGCTCGAGGGCGAAAGAGTCGAGCTGGTCGCGAAAATCGGAGAGAACATCGTCATCGTCGGTGCCGAGCGCTTCGCGGCGGCGGCCGGAGAGGTGCTGGCGGGATACGTCCATCCGCCTGCGAACAAGATCGGCGTGCTCGTAGAGCTCGCCGGCGGCGATGCCCAACTCGGGCGCCTACTGGCGATGCACGTCTCTTTCGCCAATCCCCGCTATCTCGAGCGCGAAGAGGTGCCCGCGGAGCTGGTGGCCGAAGAGCGCGATGTCTACCTGAAGCAGCCGGACGTGCTCGCCAAGCCAGAGCAGGTGAGGGAGAAGATCGTCGAGGGCATGCTCAAGAAGCGTTTCTTCGCCGAGCAGGTTCTTTCGGATCAGGCATGGATCCACGACTCCGGCAAGACTGTCGCCCAGGCTCTTTCCGAGCAAGGTGCCAAGGTGGTTGCAATCCGTCGCTTCGCCCTGTCAGAGTGAGGGCGTGAGCTCCGGCGACGCCGAGCGTGAGCACGCACCGAAGGCCGCGAAACCGGCCTTCCGCCGCGTACTCCTGAAGCTCTCCGGCGAGGCGCTCATGGGCGAGCGTGCTTACGGCATCGACCTTGCCACAGTCGATCTGATCGCGAGTGAGATCCGCGATGTACACGAGAGCGGGCTCGAGCTTGCGGTGGTGCTTGGAGCGGGGAACATCTATCGCGGCATGTCGGCAGCGGCCGAGGGCATGGATCGCGCGACCGGCGACTTCATGGGCATGCTGGCCACTTTGCTCAACTCGATGGCGCTGCAGGATGCGCTTGAGCGAGCGGGTGCCGCGACCCGCTTGATGACGGCGATAACCGTTTCGGAGGTCGCCGAGCCCTACATCCGGCGCCGCGCCATTCGCCACCTCGAGAAGCGAAGAGTGGTGATCTTCGCCGGCGGCACCGGCAACCCGTTCTTCACCACCGACACGGCGGCGGCGCTGCGCGCGCTCGAGATTGGCGCCGAGGCGATCCTGATGGCGAAAAACGGAGTCGAGGGCGTTTTCGACGGCGATCCGAACAGCGATCCGAGTGCCCACTTCCTGCCTCGCCTGACTCATCTCGAGGCGATCGACCGTGGCCTCAAAGTGATGGACACGACGGCGCTCTCGCTCTGCATGGACAATCGACTTCCCATCTATGTCTTCGAGCTCGCCGACGGCAACATCAAGCGCGTCGCCGCCGGCGAGCGGGTCGGCACGATCATCTCCAACAAGGGGGCCTGATGCCAATAGACGACTTGCTATCGAACGCCGCTCACCGGATGGACAAGTCGGTCGAGACGATCCGCTCGGAGTTCAACACGGTGCGCACCGGACGCGCCTCGACCGGTTTGCTCGACCGCATTCAGGTGGAGTACTACGGAGAGCGCACCCCGCTTCAACAGCTCGCCACTATTTCCGCGCCCGAGCCGAGGTTACTGACCGTTCAACCCTTCGATCCCAGTTCTCTGAGGGCGGTCGAGAAGGCAATCATGGAGTCTGACCTCGGATTGACGCCCTCCAACGATGGCCGCTTGATCAGGTTGCCGATTCCCCAGCTAACGGAGGAGCGACGCAAGGAGCTGGTCAAGCTGGTGCGGCACATGGCCGAGGAAGGGCGCGTCGCGGTGCGCAACGTTCGTCGCGACCTCAACCATCATCTGAAGGAGCTTTCCAGCGCCAGCGAGATCGGCAGCGACGACGAGCGCCGCGCCGAGGAGAAAGCCCAGAAACTGACCGACGAGCACATCAAGCTCATCGACGAGCTGCTCAAGGTCAAAGAGGACGAGATCATGGAGGTATGACCCCCGCGAGGGGGTTGCCAGCGATGCTTGGACTGCGTACGAGACTGAGGGCGCTTCGTGCGATCTCCTTGGCGAAGGAGGCGGCATTACCGGCCACGCCGCACGCATTGGCGATCATCATGGACGGTAACGGTCGCTGGGCCAGGCGCCACGGACTTCCGGTCGCCTCCGGTCACAGGGCGGGAACCCGAGCGCTCAGGCGTACCGTCGAAACCTGTATCGAGCTCGATGTACGTTCGCTCGCCGTCTATGCCTTCTCGACCGAGAACTGGTTGCGGCCAAAGGACGAGATCGATGCCCTGATGACGATTCTTGCCGAGACGATGGAGAAGGAGCTGCCCGACCTCGCCGCCCAGGGCGTCCGGACGCGCTTCATCGGCCGGCGTGACCGGATCAGCGAAGACCTGCGACAGGCGATGGACAAGCTCGAAAGCGAGACCGCGCAGAACAAGCGACTCGATCTCTGGATCGCGTTTGACTACGGCGGTCGCAGCGAGCTCGTCGAAGCAGCGCGGAAGATGCTCGAGGCGGGTGTCGATCCGAGCAAGCTCGACGAAGAGGTGTTCTCGAGCTTCCTCTACGCGCCGGAGATGCCCGATCCGGATCTGCTCATCCGCACCTCCGGCGAGTGCCGGATATCGAATTTCCTCCCCTGGCAGATCGCCTACTCGGAGCTCGCTTTCATGGACAAGCTCTGGCCCGAGTTCGGACCCGCCGATCTGCGCGCCGTGCTCCAGGCCTATACGCGCCGGCGCCGCCGTTTCGGAGGGCGCTAGCTGTCTCCGCTTGCTTCACGGTTGCTGGTCACGGCAATCGGCTTGCCGATCGTGCTGGCGCTGGTTTGGGGTGGCGGTTGGTGGCTGTTCGCGCTGCTCATTTTCGGCGCTCTAATCGGCCTGCACGAGTACTACCTGCTCATCCGATCGTTACGTCCCCTGGTGCTCTCGGGGTATCTGGGCGTGTCTATCACACTCGCCGGTGCCAAGCTGGGAGGGCTCACCTGGGGAGTCGCCGGGCTCTACGCCACGATCCTCATCGCTTTCGCCCAGTACGGAGTTTCGAAGACGCGTCAGCCGGCCACGATAGCGATCGGCTCGACGCTCCTGGGCGTCATCTGGGTCGGCGGCGGCCTCGCTTCCTTCGAGTTGATCAGGGCGATTCCCAACGGAGGTCATCACCTCGGGCAGCTTGCCGCCTTCACGGTCCTACTCTCCGTCTTCGCCGCCGATTCGGCCGCCTACGGAATGGGCCGCCTACTCGGTCATCACAAGTTCTCTCCGGTGCTGTCGCCGGGGAAGACGTGGGAAGGCTTTATAGCCGGCGTTGCCGCGGCAATCGCCGTCTGTTTCTTCGCTCTCTATATGAACAAGACCAATTTTCTCGCCGTATGGCAGGCATTACTGCTCGGTCTGATCATCGCCGTGGCCGAAGCGCTCGGCGACCTGTTCGAGTCCTCGCTAAAGCGCGACATGCACGTCAAGGACACCGGCCGCCTGCTCGGCGGCCACGGCGGCATGCTCGACCGGGTCGACTCTCTGCTCTTCGCCGGGATCGCCGCCTATTTCACATTGGTTGCCTTCGGCGTCAGCTGAGCCGGAACCGAGTTCCCTCTCACCGGCACCAAATATCCTGCGGCTGTTGCGTGCCAGATTCGCCACAGATGCCGATGCCGCCGCGATCGCGGAGATCTACAACGAGGGAATCCACGAGCGAGCGGCGACCTTCGAAACCGAAGCGCGTGAAGCCGAGGACGTTCATCCCTGGCTCGGCGGCCGCTACCCGGTCGTCGTAGTCGCGAATATAGAAGGCGAGGTGCTGGGTTTCGCCGCCGCCTTCGTATACCGGCCTCGCGGCTGCTACGACGGCGTAGCGGAGTTCTCGGTCTACGGTCGGCGAGACGCGCGGCGACGAGGGACCGGTCGGTTGGCGCTGGAGGCGCTGCTGGCCGCCGCGGAGGCGCGCGGCTTCTGGAAGCTCGTCTCGCGCGTCTTCGTCGAGAACGCGCCCAGCCGGGCGCTACTCGCCGAGCTCGACTTCCGAGAGGTCGGCGTCTACCGCTGCCACGGCCGGCTCGACGGCAAATGGCGCGACGTCGTCATTGTCGAGCGATTGCTGGGTGCGGCGGCAAGCTGCGAGTGAAGCCCCGTAGAGACGCAGCCACGACTTAGACTGGCGAGCGTGAAACGGATTGCCCTCCTAGGCGCCAGCGGCTCGATCGGGCGACAGGCGCTAGAGATCATCGACGCCGACCCGGAGCTCGAGCTCTGCGCGCTGACCTCCGGGCGCAGCGATGTCTCCGGGCTGGCCGCGGAACGCGGGATCGAGCACTTCCAAAGCGGGGGAGACCAGGTTGCCCTGCTCGAAGCCTGCGAGCCCGATCTCGTGCTCAACGCAGTCGTCGGCTTCGCCGGTTGCCGGGCGACTCTATGGGCGCTGGAGCAGGGAGTGACGCTGGCGCTCGCCAACAAGGAGAGTCTGGTCGCCGCCGGCGAGCTCGCATTGGCCGCGCAGGAGCGGGGAGGAGGACTGCTGCTGCCCGTGGACAGCGAGCACTCCGCGTTGTTCCAATGCCTGGAAGGGCGTCCGCGCGAGCAGGTCGCGTCGATCGTGCTGACCGCGTCGGGGGGGCCATTTCGCGGCCGCGCTCGTGCCGAGCTCGAGCACGTCACACCCGAGCAGGCGCTCGCGCATCCAACCTGGAAGATGGGCCCGAAGATCACGGTCGACTCGGCCACACTCGCCAACAAGGGGTTGGAAGTGATCGAGGCGCACTTCCTGTTCGGCCTTCCTTACGAGCGGATCGAGGTCGTCGTCCATCCGAGCTCGATCGTGCATTCGCTCGTCCGCCTCCGGGACGGAGCGGCGCTCGCGCATCTCGGTTACCCCGATATGCGCGTTCCCATCTCCTTCGCGCTCAGCTATCCCGGGCGAGCGGCGACGCCGATCGCGCCGCTTGATCTCGCTTCGGGGTTGACGCTCGAGTTCCATGCTCTCGACGAGCGCGGCTTCCCGCTTGTCTCGCTGGCGCGGGAAGCGGGAGAGACGGGCGGTAGCGCTCCCTGCGCTTTCAGCGCCGCCAATGAAGTCGCCGTCGAAGCCTTCCTAGGCGGCCGGTTTCCCTTCCTCGCGATTGCCGAGGTGGTCGAGCGCACCGTGGCCCGGGCGGATATCTCGCCGGCGCGCGACTTCGGGGCGCTGATCGAGGCCGACGCCGCCGCCAGGCAGATCGCCGAAGAAGAGGTAGTGACGATCGGCTCGCTCGCATGAGTATCCTCTTTGCCGTCGTCGGGCTCGCCCTGCTCGTGTTCGTGCACGAAGCCGGGCACTTCTTCGTCGCGCTCGCCACGCGCATGCGGCCGCGCCGTTTCTACATCGGCTTCCCGCCCGCTCTGGCGAAGCTCAAGCGAAACGGGATCGAGTACGGCATCGGCGCGATTCCGCTCGGTGGCTACGTGAAGATTCCGGGCATGTTCCGGCCCGGTACGCGCGACGCCCAGCTCTACCTCGGCCCGGCGGAGGACGAGGACAAGAGTCTGACCGGGCCAGTACAGGCGCTGGCGCAGTCACTCGAGCAGGGCGAGCTCGAGCGGGCGAGAGTCGATCTCACATTGGTGGGCGAGTGTCTCGACGGCGCCTCGTTGTCGCCGCGGAGCTCGAAGTTCGCGCGGCGCGGCCTGCAGGAGATCGACGACTCCCTCGCCCCCGACGCTTACTGGCGCCAGCCGACCTGGAAGCGACTGGTCGTGATCGGCGCCGGTCCCGTGACGAACATCCTCGTTGCCGTCCTGATCTTCGCCTCGCTCTACATGCTCGATCTCTATCGGCTCGGCTTCAGGGTCGTTGCCAATCCGAAGACCGGAGCCACTACCACGCAGGTCGAGAGCGTTCTCAGCAGCTCCCCGGCGAAACGCGCCGGTCTCAGAGCGGGCGACGTGGTCGTAGCGGTGAACGGGCAAAAAGTGACGGGCTCGACCCTGATCAAGCACATCGGCGCTTCCGGCGGCCGTCCGCTCACGCTCACCGTTCGCCGCTATGGCACGCTGTTGCGACTAGCCACCGTCAAGCCGATGAACGAGGCGGAGTCACTCCCGACGGCGCTCTCCGACTCGGTGCGCCTGACCTGGCGAATCACCGATCAGATCGTGGTCAACGGGATCGGTCGCCTGTTCGTGGGGAGGGGGGGGAGCAATGTCTCCGGGCCGGTCGGTATCGTCAAAGGCTCCTCCGACGCCTACAAGCAGGGCTTCTCCGACTACCTCTTTGTCATCGGTCTGATCTCGCTGTCGCTGGGCGTGCTCAACCTGTTGCCGCTCCTACCGCTTGACGGCGGCCACATCGCCTTCTCGCTGATCGAGGGTGTGCGCGGCCGTGCCGTCTCACGCGAGGTTTACGAGCGCGTGTCGGCGTTCGGAATCGCGCTCGTGGCGTTGCTGTTCGTGCTCGGGCTCTCCAACGACGTCCACCACCTGTAACCGGCGAAAGTCTGGCGACTTTCGCCGGCGGGACCAACTCGGCGCTGAGCGCGCCTGGCGGCGCTTGCTCAGATTTCTGCTCGTAGGGGCGCTGCGTGGGAGGTTCGGAGTGCTTTGTCGGGCCGTTACGGCTAAGACCCTGCGCTTAGCGGAAGCGCGAGAATCGACGTGCTTCGCACTCGATCCCCGCGAGCGAAAGCGGCGGTGCACGGAGCAAGCAGGCACTGCGTATCTACAATCGCTTCATGGCCAGCTCCAGGCAGATCTCGATCGGCTCCGTCAAGATCGGCGGCGGCGCACCCATCGCCGTCCAGTCGATGACGACGATCCGTGCCGCGGACGTCGAGGCGAACATGGCCCAGATCGCCGCCCTCGCCGCCGCCGGCTGCGAGATCGTGCGCTGCGCAGTTCCCGGGCTCCCCGACGTCGAGGGACTGGGTGAGATCGTACGCCTGTCGCCTATTCCGGTCGTGGCCGACATCCACTTCAATTCCTCGCTCGCGCTGAAGGCGATCGACGCCGGTGTCGCCGCGGTGCGCATCAACCCCGGCAACATCGGCGGCCCAGATAAGGTCGCCGACGTTGTGCGGGCGGCGAAGAGCGCGGGCATCCCGCTCCGGATCGGCGCCAACTCCGGCTCCCTGCCCGAGCACCTGCGCGAGCTGGCGCACGAGGACCAGGCCGAAGCGCTGGTCAGGGCGGCGCTCGAGGAGGTCGAGCTGCTCGAGAAGATCGGCTTCCACGACTTCAAGATCTCGGTCAAGTCGACCTCGGTGCCCGACACCATCCGCGCCTACCGCATGCTGGCCGAGAAAATCCCGTACCCGCTGCACCTCGGCGTGACCGAGGCCGGCACCGTCTTCGGCGGCACGATCAAGAGCGCGGTCGGCATCGGCACGCTGCTCGCCGAGGGCATCGGCGACACCATCCGCGTCTCGCTCACGGCCAACCCGGTCGAGGAGATGGAGGTGGCCTGGGGCATCCTCAAGGCGCTGGGACTGCGCGAGCGCGGCCCGGTCATGATCTCGTGCCCCACCTGCGGCCGCGACCAGGTCGGCGCCCAGGCCCTGGCCGAGCAGGTCGAGAAGCGGCTGCGCGGCTACGCGCAGACCTTCGAGGTCGCCGTCATGGGCTGCGCCGTCAACGGCCCGGGCGAGGCGGGGGAGGCCGACTTCGGCATCGCCGGCGGCCGCGACGCCGGCTTCATCTACGCGCACGGCGAGGTTCTGCGCAAGGTGCCTACCAATCGCCTGATCGACGAGCTGTTCGGCGAGCTCGACCGCTGGATCGAAGCGGGCATGTTGCGACCGAGGCGCCCGCGCACCGTCAAGCGGGCCGCCGAGGCGATGACTGAAGCCGCCGGCGCCGCAGACCAGTGAAGATGGTTGCTAGTCGCTCCAGAGATCGCCTGTGTACCACGGCGGCGGCTGGCCCTTCCCCGTCCATTGCCAGTCGTTGAACGTCTCCTCGAACAGTTGACGATCGTACGTCTCATAACTCTGACCGAGCGCGGTATAGGCGAAGCCCTCTGTAGCCGCTTGCTCTGCGAGTGAGGAATCCCACTCAAAGAGCACCGCCATTCCCTTCTCACTACCAAAGTCCGGGATATGGAGGACGAGTTCGTATTCGCGACCATGAGCGTCTATTAAAGGGCCGCCGCTAAAGCTGAGGCGAATACCGAGATCTTGAGCGGCTTGCCTCCACGCTTCGCGAAAAGCCTCGACGTTAGTTGTGCGCCGGTCACGAGGTTCCATTTCGTGCTCCTGCACCGGCCAAGTGTAGATCGACAGTTGTTCTTCCTCCTGGCGCGAGCGCTAAGACGGATACCTCGTTTAGGTTGCGGTATCAGATACCGGTCAGAAGAATCGTTTCGCGTCAAGCGCGCTTAGTGCCGAAAATGAAACAAGTTTTCCCCAGGCATCGAAGTGGCCGAGACACGGAGGAGGAAGCGGCGATCGTCGCTCGGCCGGCACTTCCTTCCCCGCTCGGGGTTCAGCACCGGTAAGTTCTGGCACACATGGATCGCCTCTCTCAGCTGCACGTACCGACGCTCCGCAACGACCCCGCCGACGCCGAGGCGCCGAGCCACCGCCTGCTCGTTCGCGGCGGCTACGCGCGCCAGGTCGGAGCCGGGCTCTTCTCCTTCCTGCCGCTCGGCTGGAGAGTGCATCAGAAGATCGTCCAGATCGTCCGCGAGGAGATGAACGCGATCGGCGCCCAGGAGATGCTGGCGCCGCTGCTCGCTCCCGCCGAGCTCTGGCAGGAAAGCGGGCGCTATGACATCCCCGAGCTGTTCCGGCTCAAGGACCGCCACGGGCGCGATCTCATCCTCTCCTTAACGCACGAGGAGACGATGACCTTCCACGCCCGCGAGCTCAACTCGTACCGGCAGCTGCCGCAGCTCTGGTACCACTTCCAGACCAAGGGCCGTGACGAGGCCCGCCCGCGCGCCGGCCTGCTGCGCGTGCGCGAGTTCGTGATGAAGGACTCCTACTCGTTCGACCGCGACGAGGACGGGCTGGACGTGAGCTACTGGAAGCACGCCGAGGCCTACCGCAAGATCTTTGACCGCTGCGGCCTGCGCTACCTCGAGTGCGAGGGCAACGTCGGATTGATGGGCGGCGAGGTGGCGCACGAGTACCTGGCGCCCTGTTCAGCCGGCGAGAACGAGATCGCGCTCTGCGAGAAGGGGGACTACGCCGCCAACGTCGAGGCAGCCCGCAGCGTATCGAGCGCACCGGAGTTTCCCGAGCGCCTCGATGCGCCGCGCGAGATCGATACGCCCGAGATCCGCACGATCGAGGAGCTGGCCGAGTTCCTCTCGATCGACCCGCGCGCCACCGCCAAGGCGATGCCCGTCGTCGGCCCGGACGGGAAGCTCGTGCTCGGACTGGTGCGCGGCGATCATCGGCTGCACGAGCTGAAGCTGGCGGCGGTACTCGGCGGCGAGTTCCGGCCGGCGCACCCCGAGGAGATCGAGGAGGCCTTCGGCGCCACCGGCGGCTCGCTCGGTCCGGTCGGTGTGGAGCTGCGCGTGATCGCCGACGAGGCGCTGCGCGAAGGCCAGTTCATCTCGGGCGCCAACAAGGACGGCTTCCACCTGCTCGGTGTCGAGGCCGGGCGCGACTACCAGCCCGAGTTTGCCGACATCCGCGCGGTCGTCGACGGTGACGCCTGCATTCACTGCGGCGGTAGCATCAGCGTCGAGCCGGCGATCGAGATCGGCAACATCTTCAAGCTGGGTACGCGCTACTCGGAGCCGTTGCACGCCGTCTACCTGGACGAGAGTGGCAAGGAGCGGCCGATCGTGATGGGCTCCTACGGCATCGGCCCCGGCCGCGTCCTGGCCGCCGCGATCGAGCAGAACCACGACGACAAGAGAATCCTCTGGCCGCGCACGATCGCTCCCTTCGACATCGAGGTTGTGGCGCTGCGAGCGGCCGGCGAGGAGATTCTGACAGCGGCTGAAGCGATCGGCGCCGCGCTTTCGAGCGCGGGCTACGAGGTTCTACTCGACGACCGCGACGCCCGTCCGGGCGAGAAGTTCGCCGACGCCGATCTGATCGGGGCGCCGCTTCGGATCACGGTCGGCAAGAAGATGCTCGAGGACGGAGGCGTTGACCTGCGCGTGCTCGCAAGCGCTGACGAACGACGGGTAGCGGTCGCCGAGGTCGCGGCCGTAGTCGCGGAGTTGCTCGCGTGAGCGGGCGCCCGATCCGCCGCCGCCGTTTCAGCGACGATGCCTTCGGCCCGACGCTGGAGAGGCTGATGGAGGAGTTGGGAGTCAGCTACCGCGGTCTGGCCGACAAGTCGAGGCTCTCGGCCGGCTACCTCAACCACATCGTCCACGGCAACCGACCGGTTCCCACGAACGACGTCATCGCCACGATCGCCAAGGCGCTCGGCGTCGAGCCCGAGCACTTCCGCGAGTACCGCATCCGCGTCATCACCGAGCGCCTCGAGCGCATGCCCGAGCTCGTCGACCGCCTCTACAAGCGCCTCTCTAGCGAATAGCACTGGCGTCACTTCCTCACTTGAATCGGCGCACGCGGACCGCCCGTACAGGCGACCCGGCTCGCTGGGGCGGGGCTGGCAAAGGAGGTGGTAGGCGCGGCGCGCAGGACAGTACTCGACGTGCGGACAGGCGACGGGTCCGGCGCATCCTGCAGTCCAGCGTCGTTCCAGCGAGGCGAGGTCCGGCACGCTAAGGTCTGTTTCACGGGACGTGGCGCAGCCTGGTTAGCGCGCTTGACTGGGGGTCAAGAGGCCGGGAGTTCGAATCTCCCCGTCCCGATGATTGGAAGTACTTCTCGCCTAGAGGCAGCGGAAGAGAGCGCTCTGTGCGCGAAAACGCGATCGCTCAGGCTCCGATCGGTATCACCCTTAAAGGTGATGCGCGTCGGGCGAGTCAAGGGATGGATGGTGAGCGTAAGGGGGGAATACTCCGACTAGACCCAGCAGGGTCTTTGATTGCGGTCGCTGGAAAATGCCCCCCTATCTGCACGTGCCAGATCCCGATGCTGGATTCAGGCGTCTCGCCGACATGCTGAGCCTGGTCCTGAGCGAGCGCTTGGTCGAAGATGTGCTCGCTCGTATCGCGGAGACGCTCGACGAGCTCGTCCCTTCGCAGGACATTATCGCCTGGGAGAAGCGCGGCGAGGAGCTGCTACCGGTGCTCGCCCGCGGGGCCAACGCCGCCACGATTCGGACGGTGCGCGTCCGCGTCGGAGAAGGACTGACCGGGCTCGCCGCCCTGACGAGTCTGCCGATCTGCTCGAACGACGCTCATCTCGACCCGCGCTCCCGATTGGTGCCCGGAACCGAGGACGAGCCCGAGGCGATCATCTGCGTACCGTTGATCGTCCACGAGGTGCTGATCGGCGTGTTGAGCCTTTACCGCCGCGGCCAGAAGAGAGCTTTCAGCCGCGGCGAGTTCGAGCTCGCCTGCACCTTCGCCGACCTCGCGGCAATTGCGATCGACAACGCTCGCACCCACAGCGAGCTCGAGCAGCGGGCGACCACCGACGACCTGACCGGGGTCGCGAACCGGCGCCGCTTCCGCGGGGAGCTCGAGCGAGAGGTCGCCGCTGCCGGACGCTACGGCGAACCGCTCTCGCTGCTACTGCTCGATCTGGACGGCTTCAAAGGCGTGAACGACACGCACGGTCACGAACGCGGCGACGACGTGCTGCGAGCGTTTGCCAGCCTGCTAAAGAAGCGCGCTCGGAAGAGCGATCTCGTCGCCAGGACCGGGGGCGACGAATTCGCCTTCTTGCTCCCGCGCACCGCGTATGCGGAGGCCGAAGGGCTATCACGCCGACTCCAGCTCGCAATGATGGAGCGAGCCGCCGAGCTCGAAGTCAGTGCCTGCGTCGGAATCGCTTCGCTCACGCCGGGCACGAGCCCGGACGATCTACTGAACGAAGCCGACCGGCGCCTCTACGAGGCCAAGCGCCGACGGACCGTGCACCGCACGTCGCCGTCGCGTGGATCGCGTTTAAAGGCGGCTGTTCCACGCTCGCTGTAGCCGAGCCGTTTTGGGGTTCGGCTTCCGTTCCACTCCCCGTCGACCCGGCGACCCGCCCGTGAAGCGGCACTTCCCGAAGAATAGAAGCACCGGCTCCGATGCTTTATGCTCGTTGTCCACCAGGCGCCGACGCACGACTACGAGCGTCTGTGGCATAACCACCCGCGATGAATACGCCGAGCGACGAAAAAAGCTTGAAAGACATCGTCGATCAGGCGAGACACGAGCCCGAGAGCAAACCTCAGCGCCGTCCGCTTCGCTCGCGGGCCGGCTATTTGGGTTTCGCCCGGATCGTGACCGGGCTCGTGATGTTCGCCGCCGGAATTAGCGGCCTCGGCTACTCGCTGGTGAAACTGATGCACATCGGCACCTGTGCCTCCGGTAATACGCCGTACGTGATCGCGCGTCAGTGCCCAAGCGGAACCGGGGCTCAAATCGGACTCCTTGCCGGAGCCATTTTCGTCGCGTTGATCGGCGTCGCAATCGCCGCTATCGGACTCGCGATACCGGGCGGGATCGGCTTCACCGCAATCGGCGTCGTGGCGCTCTACGGAGGTCTGACGGCACCTGGCTCGGCGGCGGGCGCCGCAACGGCCGGCTACATAGTCGGCACCACCTTCATCGTCATGGGGCTTTCTTACCTCGCCTGGGCGATCGCCGGTTGGCGCTCGTCTCGCAGCAATACCGAGCCGATGCTGTCGGCCGTCGGAATCTCGCAGTTGATCAACGCGACGGCACCCAAGCCGCGATCCGCCGGCGAGCCTTCGAAAGACGACGACCAAACATCAAGAGGAGGTTGAGCGTGGGATTCATGAAGGACATACGCAATCTGCAGAAGCAAGGGAAGGCGATGACTCCTCCGGAGCACCGTGGCGTGATGGGAGGCTTCCGCGCCATGAAAGACGGCGTGGCCCAGGCGAACGCCATGATGGGCGACATCGCGGAGCAGCAGCAGAAGACCCAGATGCTGATGACGACGGGAGTAGTCGGGCAGGCGACCATCGACTCGATCACCGATACCGGCGTGACGATCAACGAGAACCCGGAGGTCGCCTTCGGCCTGACCGTCACGATCCCTGGGCGCGATCCCTATCAGGCGACTCTCAAGCAGGTCATTTCGCGGCTGGCGGTCGCCGGCTACCAGCCCGGTGCGACCGTACCGGTGCACGTCAGCCCGGACGATCCGCAGGTGTTGATGATCGGATAGCCAGCCCGTTCCTGAAAGCAGCGCCAGAACGGCCGGAGAGGCTTATCAAACGCGGGGGAAACGGGCGGTTTCCCCCGTGAGCCCTCGTCTAGGCGGTCGTCGCTCGGCTCAGATCGCGACGATGGAGAAACTGCTTGGTGGCGATGCGCTCTGCGCCGAGGGATCAATGTAGGAGCCGAGCTTGACCGTAATAGTGGTCGTTCCCGAGGCCCGTTCGACACGGAAAGAGGCGGTCGTACCCGCCTTTAGTAGCGCAACCTGATCGATCAGTGCAGGCCCGAGCATTCCTTGGTTTTGGGATGTCTTCGCGCCGACGAGAGCCGTGATTACGTCACCGACTTTGAACAGCGACGCCGCCGGTGAGCCGGGAGCGACGCCGACCACCTTGACGGGGGAGCTCGCGGCGCTCTCTCGCTCGGCTTTGACGTAGAGGCCGAGCCAGGGCCGGTCGTCGTGGATGGAGGTGATTCCCTGACCGCCGGCATTGCCGATGGTGAACGAATAGGTGCGCACCGGGCAGCAGTGGGCATCGACGGCAGTCCAGAACTGAGCGGAGGCGGCAAGAGTCTGGTCGGAGCCTTTTCCGACGACCCGGAAGCCGGCACCGCCGTCTCCGTACCAGAGGTAGCGCACGCTCGCCTCGCCGCCCTTGAAGCTGACGACCACGATCGTGCCCGGGACTCCGGATCCGCCGTAGGTCTGAGTCGTTGTGAAAACGAGATCAGGGTTATTGTCACCGCCGAAGTGCACGAAAGCGACCTGGTTGACATCACCGTCGGCCGTTCGATCGAGAATCGGCGCCGCCGTTGCAGGCGAGTCAGGAGGCGAACTGATGTATTCGTTGCTAGTAGTCGTCCCGAACTGCTGCTGGTATTCCCTGTCTTTCTGCGCGTCAAAGATGACGTTCCAGCGTCTGGCCAGACGGTCCCAGGAGACGACCTGCAGCTCGGCGGGGTGGAAACCGAGATCTCCGACCGCCGGGCCCTTCGAGCTGACGATGGTTTCCGGCACCGCTTGTCCGACCAGCTTCGCGTACCAGATCTTTTTCACGCGATAGTTCACGGGCACGATCCGCGCCAGGTCGGGCGCGGGTACAGAAAAGGGAAGCACTGTCGTCGAGCCGGTCGCGGTCTTCGCCGTGCCAGAGCTGCTACCGCAACCGACGAGCGCGATCAGCGGAACTGCGAGAGCAAGCGAGATCGCAGCGCGACGCATGGACGGATTCTCTCAGCCCGGCCGCGAGACGTCCACCTCCAACAACTACTTCGTGTCGGCGAGCGAGCGCTGGTAGGCCTTCCAGCCCGGGCACCAGCCGGTGTGCCAGCGCCAGAGACGGGCACGGAGTGTTTTTGGATTCGCCTCGGCGTATTTACGCATTCCACAGTCCTCACACTTGTGCTTACTCGTCATCGTCAGTTCTCTCCTCGGAGTCGCCATTCCCTAGACCGCCAGACTAAAGAAATCGCCGCCGATCGCCGAACTTCTCTGCGTGGACCGGCGAGCCATCATCGCAACGAGAATCGCACTGGCGCTGGTCGCTATCGCGGCGTCGCCGGTGCTGGCGGGTTGCGCGACAAGCAACAACCCCGTCTCGAACGGTAACCGTATGACCGCCGAGGCCAACCTGACCGTGATCAACGCAAACATGACGACCGCGATCACCTCGAACCCGGGGTCGTTGCCGCAACTGACCCAGCAGTACATCACCGCAGTCCAAGATTCCGAGAGCGTTCTGGGTGCCGTCGAGGCGAAACAGAAGCTCTCGGAAACCGCGACTCAGCTTGCGCCCTACTGCAGCGCCTGCGTCCAGAGTTTGAACACGGCGATTGCGCAGATCGGCTCCTAGCCGATCCCAAAAGGCCCGAAAACCGCGCAACGAGCAGCAAAAAGTATCCTTACGGTATGACCGAGCACGCGTTGCGCCGCTCGCAGGCTCACATCCCTAACGCCTTGACCCTTTTCAGGATCGTTCTGATCCCGTTCTTCGTAGTGCTCGTACTGCGCTCCGACCGGGGCTGGACCGTTGCCGGTGCGATTCTCTTCGGCACTGCCGGAATAACCGACCAGATCGATGGCTGGCTCGCCCGGCGCTGGCGTGTCGAGTCCCGCTTCGGGCAACTTGTCGATCCGCTCGCCGATCGGCTGATGATCGACTCCGCCGTGGTTCTGCTCTGGCACGCGGGAAGATTGCCGCTCCTTGCGCTCGCCGTAATCCTCGGCAGGGATGTTCTGCTCCTCGGCGGGTACAAGTTCGTTATGGAGCGCGGCTACGACTTCAAGGTCAACCAGATCGGTAAGGCCGGAACCTGGCTGCTGTATGCAGGCGTCGGTTTCATTCTCCTTACCAGGCACGGCAGCGAATGGCCGCTGTACATCTTCTGGTCGGGGCTCGCGCTTGCGCTGCTGGCGGGTCTTCTCTACATCGGCCGCGCGCTGAAGGTGGTGCTGGCACGATGAGGGCGATCGTGATGGCCGGGGGAGAAGGGACGCGCCTACGCCCGCTCACCTCCAACCAGCCCAAGCCGATGGTTCCGGTCGTCGGGAAACCCTGCATGGAGCACATCCTCGAGCTCCTGCACCGGCACGGGATCGACGAGGTAACGATAACGCTCGCCTTCATGCCACAGGCGATTCGCACTTATTTCGGTGACGGAGAGGCGCTCGGTATGTCGATTGACTACTCGGTCGAGGAGGAGCCGCTGGGAACAGCCGGTTCGGTAAGGCTCGCTGCCCGCGACTCCGAGGAGCCCGTACTGGTGATTTCGGGCGATGCTCTCTGTGACATCGATATTCAGGCGCTCCTCAAGCATCACAAGGAGCGCGGAGGAGCCGCCACGATCGGCCTCAAATCGGTTGAGAACCCGCTCGAGTTCGGCATCGTCGTCACCGATGCCGACGGCCGTGTCGAGCGCTTCCTCGAGAAGCCCTCCTGGGGCCAAGTCTTTTCGGACACGATCAACACCGGCATCTACGTGATCGAGCCCGAGGCGTTACGCCACGTTCCGGCCGATCGCGCCTTCGACTTCTCGGCCGAGCTCTTCCCGCTCCTGCTCGAGATGGGGCGGCCGCTCTACGGGCGCCTGCTGGAGGGTTACTGGCAGGACATCGGCAACCTCGATCAGTACCGGCAGGCGAATTTCGACGCGCTTGACGAAAAGGTTCACCTGAAGATCCCGGGTATCCGTCTGCGCGGCGACATATGGATCGGTGAAGGAGTCGAGATCGACGATCTCGAGTCGGTCGAAGGTCCGGCCTTCATCGGCAACTACTCTCGCCTGGCAAAAGACGCCAGTCTCGGCGCCTATTCGGTGCTTGGTGCCAGCGTCACACTCCGCGAGCGCGCGCGCGTGGCTCACTCGGTGCTCGACTCGGCGACCCACGTCGGCCGAAACACCCTGATCGAGGGTTCCGTGGTTGGCCGTTCTTGCGACATCCGCTCGCACGTGCGCCTCCACGAAGGAGTGGCGATCGGCGACGAGGTGACGATCGGAGCCGAGAGCGTCATCTGGCCCGGTGTGCGCGTCTACCCCTACAAGGAAGTCGAGTCGGGCGCCCAGATCCACGAGAGCCTGATCTGGGAGTCGCGCGCCACGACCCGCCTCTTCGGCCAGGACGGGGTGGTTGGTCTGGTCAACGTCGACCTGACACCCGAGGTGGCGGTAAGGCTGGCCGCGGCCGCAGGCACCGCGCTCAAGCAGGGCGCTCGAGTCGTCGCCAGCCGTGAAGCGCCGACCGCATGCCGCATGATCAAGCGGGCGATGATCTCCGGGCTCAACTCGACCGGGGTCGAAGTCGCCGATCTTCGTGTGCTTCCGTCCGCGGTAAACCGTCATCTACTCAAGTCCGAGAGCTACGAGCTCGGCATACACGTCGGCTGTAGCGCGGCCGACCCGGAGGTCATTCAGATTCGCTTCTTCGAGCCGCCCGGTATCCAACTGGGCGAGCGCCTACAAAAAGAGATCGAGAAGCACTTCTCGCGTTTGGAGCTGCGCCGTGCGTCTGCCGAAGAAGTGGGCCGCGTCGGTTATCCGGCCCGCGCTCGGGAGAGCTACACCCAGGACCTGCTCGATTCGATCGACAGCGCGCTCGTAAGGGCACGCAACTTCCGGCTGGTGGTCGATTACGGCTACTCGGCGGCGTCCTACGTCTTGCCCTTACTACTCGCGCCGCTCGGCATCGAAGCGGTGTCGGCGCATGGATTCGTCGCCGAGCGGGCCAGCCAGACGCAGCCAATCGCGGAGTCGATGAACCAGGCGAAGAAGCTGGTGACGGCCGCTCGCGCCGATCTCGGCGCCGTTTTCGACCGGGCCGGCGAACGCCTCTACCTGATCGACGAACAGGGCGCTGAGATATCGGTTGAGAAGACTCTGCTTCTCTTCCTGCGCCTGCTCGCGTCGAACGGACGGCACGGCAAGGTTGCGTTCCCGGTCACGGTCACGAGCCAGGTCGAGAAGCTGGTGAAGAAATCCGGGCTCGAGGTATTGCGCACGCGCGCATCGCTCGCCGACTTGACCCGGGAGGCATCGAACGTCGGCGTCATCTTCGCAGGTGCGGTTGGCGGGGGATACGTTTTCCCGGATTTCCTCCCCGCCTATGACGCCGTCGCCAGCCTGTGCAAGCTGCTCGAGCTGCTCGCGCCTGCATCGCAGCCGGTCTCGGAGCTCGTCTCCGGGCTACCCCAGAGCACGCTCATTCATCGCCGTCTTCATTGCCCCTGGAGTAGAAAGGGAATGGTTATGCGCGTTCTGGTCGAGCGTATGAAAGGGCGCGAGCTCGATCTCACAGACGGCGTCAAGATCGGCGACGAGCGCGGCTGGGTGCAGGTGATTGCAGACTCCGACGAGCCCGTCTTGCACATCTATGCCGAGGGGAACGATATCGAGTTGTCGGTCGAGCTGGAGACCGAGATACGTGCACTGATCGAGAGCATCATCGGCGCCGAGGCGAGTATCGTCGCCGCGCCGGCGTCGAGTGGTGATTGACCCTTGGAAGGCCGACTGCTTTACTGCCCATAGCCGGACAACAGAAGAAAGGTCGATGCGTGGAACCACTTCCTGACCTAGCAACTCTCTCCGATGACGAGCTCCGAGGCCTGATCGCAGACTTGAAAAAAGAGGAAGACGAGCTCTCATACAAGCGCCGACTCCTGCACGGAAAGATCGACATCTTGCGCGCCGAGCTAGTCGCCCGGCTCCAGAAATCGGTCGAGGGTGGTGGAGGCGCACTGAATACCGACATCGAGAAGCTGACGGAGATACTCGCTGCCAAAGCACCACCGCCCGACGAGTTCGAGTGAGCCACGTCTACTGCCCCCAGTGCGGTTTTCAAAATCCCGAAGCCGCGAACTTCTGCGCGAAGTGCGGAGTTCTACTCGTGCGCGAGGAGGCTGGCCCCGAAACGACCGTTTCAATGGGCCCCGACGAGGTCGAGGAGGCGAATCTCGATCTCGGTGAGCTGGGTGTCAAAGGGCCGGCGCTGGTGGTTCGCTCCGGCGGCGGACTCGCCGGCGAGATATTCAAAATGGGTGGCGAGCGCACGACGATCGGGCGCTCGCCCGACTGTGACGTGTTTCTCGACGACGTTACCGTCTCACGCAGGCACGCCGTTCTCATCCGGAACGGCCCTCGCTTTACCCTCCATGATCAGGGGAGTCTCAACGGCACCTTCTTAAACCGTCACCGGATCGAATCGGCGGAGCTTGCGGACGGCGACGAGGTTCAGATTGGCAAGTACAGGTTGACCTTCTTGACGTGATGGCCTCGTTAAACGACCTGCGCGCGAAGATCCGCGAGGTTCCCGATTTTCCGCAACTGGGCCTTACTTTTCAGGATCTCGCCCTTCTCTTCGCCGATCCAGATTGCTTCAGAACAGCCGTCAGCCTGCTAGCCGACTGGGCGAGGCCGAGACGGCCGGAGATCGTTCTCGGAGCCGAGGCGCGCGGCTTCATTCTCGGCGGGGCGCTCGCTTACGAGCTCGGTGCCGGTTTCGTTGCCGCCCGCAGGCCGGGGCGACTTCCCTCGGAGACAGTGATCGCCGAGTGGGAGCTCGAAGGAAACGTCGGCTCGCTCGAACTACCGATCGACGCAATCACGCGTGGAACCCGTGTTCTTGTTCACGACGACCTGCTGGCTACGGGAGCCACGGCGCAGGCGAAGGTGGAACTGGCCGAGCAACTCGGCGGCGATGTCGTCGGGATCGCCTTCGTGGTCGAACTGGAGCTGCTGAACGGTCGCCGACGTCTTGCGGGTCGAGATATCCATACGTTAATCCAGCTCTAGTCGATACTTTTATTGCGTCTAGAACGAGCCGGGTTGATAGCGCATTTGGGTGACAATCGACGCGAGTTTGGCTAAATACGTCTCCACTCCAACTATGGCCTCGTTATTAGAGTGATTCGTTCCACTCGGAATAGGGATGGAGCCGTTCCTCCTATCAGGCCGATAGTCAAAGTGGAATGAATGGCGAGATGACTGTGCGCTATCCCAGCCGCGGAGCGGGACTCCTGTTCGAGCACTTCGCCGCGTTCGATCAGATGAACCTGCGGCCGCGCGAGTCTGCTCGCGTTCGCCTGCAGCGGTCGCTCGGCCCCGATCTCTCGCGGCTGCTCCTGCGCGCGCTCGTCAGCGAACCTCAGCCGACGAGCGGGCACGCGATTGCCGGCGATCCTGCCGCCTGAGTCGAGGCCTCGGTTTGAGCCCATGAAGTCGCGCCAACGCGGCTACTCTTCACACGACAATGACGGCGAGAGAGCGCCTTGGCGTAAAAATAGAGGAGCCGAGCGGGTGGCGATTTCGTCGGCCGCTCCCGTTGAACGTCCCGCCGAAGCGGTTCGACCTACGGGTGCGACTTCAACCTACTCTCGTTCCCTACTCGGCTCCCTTCGCTGAGCCGTTGACGCTTTCGTCCGCTCCACCGTCCGACGTTTGGCTGCCGCCTAGTGCCTTCCGGCGGAGCTTCGACCTACTCACGCCCCGTGCTCAGCGCAACTGGGAATCTACGCGATGGGGATACGTAATTCAAGGCTTGAAAGCATAAAAAAAAACGCAATTTGCGGCATAATGTTTTCGACAATTTCCACATCGTAAAGGAGTATCTGTGGACACATCTGTGGATATCGCGGTGGCTCAATCGCGGAAACCTTCTAATCCGTTTCTCTCCCGCCGCCGGTTGATCACCGTCGCCGGGCTGACGCTGGCCGCGGCCGCGGTACTCACGATCCTCAGCGTGGGGGACAACTCGAAGGCTCTTCCCGACTGGCAGGCTCTCATCCTTGGCATCACGCAAGGGGTGACGGAGCTGCTGCCGATTTCCTCCTCAGGGCATCTGATCATCGTGCCCTGGCTCGGCAACTGGCACTACCTCGAGAATCACGCTGTGTTCAACAAGACCTTCGACGTTGCGTTGCACCTGGGAACGCTCGTCGCCGTCGTCGCCTACTTCTGGTCGGACATCGTCAGTATCCTGCGCGCCTGGTTCGGCAGTATCAAGCGCCGCAGCATCGCCAGCGAGGATGAGCGCCTCGCCTGGCTGCTGCTTATCGCGACGATACCGGCAGCGCTCGGTGGAGCGGCGGGAGAGACCTATATCGAGAAGAAGCTAGGGCAACCCTGGCAGATCGCGATCGTGCTCGCTGTCTTTGGGGTCGTGCTCTGGCTCGCCGATAAACGTCCTCAAGAGCGCAAGATGACCTCTCTCCGCTATCGCGACTCGTTCTTACTCGGCCTGGCCCAGATGATCGCGCTGATACCGGGCGTCTCCCGCTCCGGAATAACGATCACCGGTGGTCGCCTGTTCAAGTTCGATCGCGATACCGCTGCACGCTTCTCTTTTCTGATGCTCACTCCGGTCGTCCTGGGCGCCGTGGTCCTCAAGTTCTTCAGGGACATCGTGTTCGGACCGGCGCTTCCGTCGGGATGGGGTGGACCGTTCGTCGTCGGCACGCTGGCTGCTGCCGGGACAGGTTTGATCGCAATCTGGGCACTACTCGGTTACCTGCGCCGTCACGACTACTCGCTCTTCGTCATCTACCGGCTGCTACTGGCGCTTGCTATCGCGGTCGTCATCATCTCCGGCTTCAGAGGAGCGAAGTTTTAGAGTTCGGAAGTCGGGGTGTCGATCGGTAACGTCGATCTCTTCGTCCATGAGAAGGGGCGACGGCACGACAAAGAGCCAGAGCCGGTTACCGGCGCGCTGAGACGGTTCCTGGATCGAGTGTGAGCGCGCGGTTGCAGACGGGTAACGGTTGCCGCTAGGGTTCGGCGTCATGACGAGCCCCCGGATCTGTCCGACACTTACGCGTGTCGCAGGCGCTGCGGCGTTTGCCGCTGCTCGCTGCTAGCCGGCCGCGCTCCTCGCCTTCGCCGCCGGCTAGCTGAAGGAGCCGAGGCGAACTTGGGCGGAGGTAAACGGGAGCGAAAGGGACTGAGTCATGAGATTGAGTACACCGGCGGTACTGGATCGGCACCGAAACGCGGTGATCCCGGCGATCGGCGGCGCGTTGTTCATTGCCTTCGGCGCCATATTCATCCGGCTATCGCACGTCGCACCGGCCGCCGCAGCCTTCTATCGCTGCCTGTACGCACTGCCGGTACTGGCGATGCTCGCCTGGCAGGAGCGAAGAAGTAGGGGAGAGCGTCCACTCGGGGCCCACCTGTTCGCGCTGGCGGCCGGGCTGCTGTTCGGAATCGATCTCGTGCTCTGGTGCGAGTCGATCGTCTACGTCGGGGCAGGGCTGGCGACGGTGCTCTCCAACGTCCAGGTGGTCATCTTCCCGCTCGCCGCTTGGCTGCTCATCTCGGAGCGTCCCTCACTGCGCCTGGGCGTGGCCGTGCCGATCGCGCTCAGCGGCGTCTTCCTCATCTCCGGCGAGGTTGGTGGTGGCGCCTATGGGCGAAACCCGGGTCTCGGAGCGGTTTATGGGATCGCGTCGGGACTCGCATATACGGCGTCGTTGCTCTGTATGAAGCTGGCCGGGGAGAGTGAAGCGCGGCACACACGCGCCCGCCTTTTCGAGCTGACGATCAGCTCGACTCTCGCTACGGGCGCGATCGGTCTTGCCCTTGGTCAACTGCGCACGGTACCGAGCCTGAGCGCTCAGTTCTGGCTCGTACTGCTGGCGTTGGGCTCTCAAGTAGCGGGCTGGCTGCTCATCACGTGGGCGTTACCGCGCATCGCCGCGGGAGAGACCGCGGTCGTTCTCACGCTACAGCCGGCCGGCTCGGTATTGCTCGCGATGCTCATCCTGGGCGAGAAACCTTCGCCGTTACAGCTGATCGGGGTCTGCGCGATCGCGATCGCCATACCGCTCCTGGCTGTTCGCTCGGCGAGCCGCTTACCAGCGCTCACGGAAGGTGCCGGAGCAGGGCGGACTCGCTAGAAGTTCGAGCTTACTCTTCTACTTGACATAACACCGGTTATCGTGCATCCGCTTGGAGTCGAGGCTCCGCATTGGCGGTTTTCGGCCTCGCTCCGGTCCGGAATTCGCGAATTCCGAGTCGAACCACTGTAATCAGTGTTGATTTCCGGCGGAAATGGTGTTTGCTTCCATAAGGGGCGAGAAGCCGGTGCGCACTGAGGCGCAGGCCGTCGCGACTGTGAAATGACGATAGACATCGAAACTCTCCTCGAGAGCGAGGAAGTCCGGCACCTTCTTGACGCCGCCGAGCATGCGGGCTCGATTCGCGCCGGCGAGGTGCTCGAGCTGGTCGACGTCTTCGATCTGGATACCTTCGACATCGACACGCTCTACCGTGAGCTCGAGCAGCGCGGTATCGAGGTAGCCGATGACGAAATCGAGGCGACACCCGTCTCGCCGGTCGTCCCGGTCTCCTACGAGACAACCACGGATGCGCTCCAGCTCTTCCTGCGCGAGGCCGGTCGCCATCCACTGCTGACCGCGGCCCAGGAGGTCGAGCTGGCGAAGCAGATCGAGCGCGGCGACATGCACGCCAAACAGCGCATGATTCAATCCAACCTGCGCCTCGTTGTCTCGATCGCTAAGAACTACCGCAACCAGGGTCTGCCTTTCCTCGACCTGATTCAGGAAGGAACGCTCGGTTTGATCCGGGCGGTCGAGAAGTTCGACTGGCGCCGCGGTTTCAAGTTCTCGACTTACGCCACCTGGTGGATTCGCCAGGCGGTGGCCCGTGCACTTGCCGATAAGGCACGCACGATTCGTATGCCTGTGCACATCGTCGAGCGCCTGCAGAAGATGAACCGAGCCGAGCGCACTCTCTGGACGCAGCTCGGCCGCGAGCCAGCGCTCGAAGAAATCGCCGAGGAGGCCGGACTGCCCGTTCAGCAGGCCTACGAGGTCAAGGCTGCAGCGCGAGCGTCAACGAGTCTCGACCAGCCGGTCGGCGATGAGGAGGACGCCGTTTTCGGCGACTTCGTACCGGGCGAGGGGCCGCTGCCAGAAGAGCAGGTGGAAGTATCGCTGCGAACACAGGCGCTCTCCCAGGCTCTGCTGGCGCTCCCGGAAAGGGAGCGCGCGGTGCTACTGATGCGCTACGGCATCGAGGGCAACGAACCCCGTACGCTCGAGGAGATCGGACGTTGTCTGGGACTCACGCGCGAGCGTGTGCGCCAGATCGAAGTCGAGGCGCTGCGTCAGCTCTCACGCCTGCGCGAGATGCAGTTCGTGGCGCACTAGCAGCGAAAGTCAGCTTCTCAGGTAGTGCTCGAGGTCGGGTGCGACCGTGCGCAGTTCGCGTAGGGCGCGGGACTCGAGCTGGCGGACGCGTTCCCGGGTGATACCCAGCTCGATTCCAACCTCTTCGAGCGTCTTAGACGACTTCCCATCCAGGCCGAAGCGGGCTCTCAGCACGTAGCGCATGCGCGGATTGAGCTTCTCTAGCGCCGTCGCCAGTTCGACCGAGCACAAGCGATCGGAGGTAGCTCCGTCGGGCGACTCCGTCTTCGTGTCCTCGATCAGGTCGCCATAGAGACTCTCGCCGTCACCGACAGGCGTCTCTAGGCTGACAGGGTCCTCGACCAGATCGAGTAGTTGTACGACACGCTCAACCGGAAAACCGCTTTCGTTGGCCAACTGCTCGAGTGTCGGATCACGGTTGATCTTTTGCGCTAGTACCCGGCGGGCGCGCATGAGTCGGCGCACCTGCTCGGCTACGTGAACCGGTAGGCGAATCGTGCGCCCTTGGTCCGCGAGTGCTCGCGTCACCGCCTGGCGAATCCACCAGGTCGCGTAAGTCGAGAGCTTGTAGCCCATGCGGTAGTCGAACTTCTCGACGGCACGAATGAGCCCGAGATTGCCCTCCTGAATCAGATCGAGCAGCGGCACTCCCGCTTTCGTGTAGTGACGCGTGATCGACATGACGAGGCGAAGATTCGATTCGATCAGCTTGCGCTTGGCCTCCTCGTCGCCCTCATCCTTGCGCCGTGCCAGCTCGCGCTCCTCGGCCGCTGTCAGTAGCGGTCCGTCGCCTATCTGGCGAACGTAGAGCTTGAGTGGATCAGAGGTCTGCGAGACGAGCGCGACGGCTTCGTCTTCCTCCTCCTCAACGAACTCTGCCTCGTTTTCGACTACAGGTGCCGCTTCGAGATCGACCAGTTTAGAGTCGTCGCGAACGAGCTCCAACTTCGGCAGCGGGGGCTTTTGCTGCGGGAGAGGATGCGGGTGAACGGGCTGCTCCACGCTTGCTCTATCGGCCCTCGATTACGGTCTCTTGACTCAACTCCCCCCTTATTCCAGGTAAAACCACCCTTAAGGGGGAGGCACGCACGAAACCGTTACTTCGGGCGATGCAGCACGCGCTTGGGCTCGTGCCTTTACGAGCGCTTCCCGGTCGGCGAGCTCCCCTAGTCTGCGGACGAAACGATATGCCTGTCGAGATCAGCGGCCGTTAGCAGCCTTCCGCCCGCCTCGACCTCCACGCCCTCCTCGCGCAACCGTTCACAGACGAGGAATTGGAAGGTCGACCAGGCTCCTCTCCGGGCGTCGAACAGGCGGTAGACCTGCCAAGCGCTCATCAACTTGGGATCCTGAGCACGGCTCTTAGTCCAGTCGGTGAAGCGCGGCAAACGGCCGAGCTTGCGGGCCAGCTGCGCCCCCTGCTCGATTGCCCGCTCGAGCCGCTCCTCACCGACCGGAATATCGAACCCGGCCTGTCGCAACGCAGCTCGCAGCGATCCGAAGGTATGCCAGTAGAGAGACTTCGAAGGCACGGTCCCCTTGCGCGCGTCGAGATCGCGGGCAGTGGGAATGCGCCCGAGCTCCTCCCCCAGTTCGCGCAGTACTCCCAGAAGCTCGTCGCGAGTCGCGAATCGCCTCGGCACCAACCCCGCCTTGCGCTTGGCCGCGTTCCAGCTACCAAAGTGCTCGATCACCGTCTGCGGGTGGATCGCAACCTGCTCGTCGTTTGCGAATTCGCGCATCGTCGGCGAACGGTCGAGTCTCCGTGCGCAGGCGCGCAATTCACTCAGGATGCGCTCGTCGGAGTAGCGCTTACGGATGCTCGCCTGGAAGTCTGCAAGCGCCTGCGGGTCGATGGTAGTAAGGGCGTTGAGCGGAGGCTTTCGAGTCATCGCAAGAATCCTAGAGCATCGAGAGTAACTTGCAAAGCGATTCGATCGGCCCGCTGAGTGTCCTCCTCTCGGCTATGGGGGCGGAGCAGAATGAGAATCGCTCAGACGGTCAACTCGAGCTCGCCGGCGGCCGACTCGTCTTCGGGCGACTCCGGCGGCGGCCCTTCGGAGTCGACCGGCAGGATTCGCTCCAGCGCCGTAACGCAGCGGGGGCAGAACTGCTCTCCGGCGTTGTCGCGTAGCTCGGTAAGCGCCTGGCGCACCTGGCGGGCCGAGCGGTACGTACGTGTGGTGAGCATCGAGTCGAGCGCATCGGCGACATGGATGATGCGGGCACCCAGTGGTATCTCCTCGGCGATCAGTCCGTCCGGGTAGCCGGAACCGTCGTAGTGCTCGTGGTGATGTCGGATCGCGGGAACTGCGTCGGCCAGAAATCCGAGCCGCTCGATGATGCGCGCTCCTTCGTTCGCGTGCCGGCGCATCAGCTCCCATTCGTAGTCGTTCAGCATCGACGGCTTGAGCAGCACGGAATCCGGTACGGCCAGCTTGCCGATGTCGTGGAAGAGAGCGGCCTGGCCGAGAATGTCGAGCTCGGCCTGCGATAGTCCGATCTCACGCCCAATGGCGAGCGCGAGCTGCTGCACGCGGCGAGAATGACCGGCCGTGTAAGAGTCGCGCGCATCCACGGTCGCCGACAAGCTCTCCATCGCCGCGGTCGAGCGCTGGCGCAGTAGCCTGTTTGCCTGCTCGAGCGAGAGGTTCTGCTTCTGGATCGTCTCCGCCGCCTGCCGCAGCTTGTGCGCGCTGCGTTGCGCATGGCCGAGATAATCCTCCTGGGTCTTACGCATGATCAGAAGCGGCAGCGCGAATACGAGCAGCGCCTCGATCCCGATAGCGTGATAAGCGACGGCGATCAGCACCCCGACCAGGCCGTAGACGAGGTAATGGGGTAAGAGCCAGGTGAAGCGCTCGCGCCAGGCACCGAGCCAGTCCTCGTGACCCTCCAAGGCCAACGCGATCGCAAGCAACCCCGTGTTGATGAGGAAATAGACGCCGCCCGCAACGACACCCGCCAGGTCGAAGTAGAGCTGGTGGTGGCTAACTTGGCGAGTGAGCTCGAATACGCCTCCCGCTGCCAGCCCGGCCAGACTTAGTCCGCCGATATTGAAGAGCACTTGGTACGCGGGCGAGCGGCGCGCGCTCCACTCGATGACACTGGTTGCAACTGCGAGCAGAAGCGCAACTCGCACGCCGAAGAGAGCGACCCCGGCGATAGTGCCGACCGCGCTGACAGAGATAGAGCCGTCGGCCACCTGGATAGCGAGCGCCTGCCCGATTCCCACAAGCGCCGTGATTGCGAGGATCCCACCCCAGTCGACGTGACCGCTCGAAAGCACGACCGCGCCGATGCCGGCGCCTACTCCGAGGCCGCTGATGATCGTAACCAGTGCGCCCAGCCTGAAGGACAGCGAGAGGAAGTACGGGTTCTGGGTCGCATGCGGATGCGGATGACTCTCCGCATCTGGAGCGGTGCGCTCGACCTGTTCGGCGATCTGGGTTGCCACTTCAAGGTGGCCGGGCAAAGAAGGCGCGAGCACGACTGACTCGGCGCTCGCGGCCTGGACTCGATTTCGTCCCTGCAGTTTTGCCCGGTAGACGGCCAGGTCGGCCTGGTGAATCAGAGCGTTCTGGTCGGCGCCGTCGCTGGGATAGGAGGCGATCCCGATCGAGACCGTGGCGTGAATCGGCTCACTCGAAGTGGGAACGTTTATGGCTTGCTCGGCGACGGCGTGACGAATCCTCTCGGCGATCTCAACGGCCTTCTCGATCGACGTCTCGGGCAGCAGGATGCTGAACTCCTCGCCACCGAAGCGGGCGGCCACATCGTAGTGGCGGAGCTCCGACCCGAAAACCTCGGCAACGCCGCAGAGCACCGCGTCACCGGCAAGGTGGCCGTAGGCGTTGTTGATCTCCCGCAGGAGGTCGAGGTCGATCATCAGGACCGAAAGCGGGTGACCGTATCGCACTGCGCGCGCCAACTCGTCGCCGAACACACGCCCGAAATGACGAGCGTTGTATAGACCCGTCTTGGGATCTACGCGCGCCTCCTCTTGCAGCCGGGGAACGGTCAGCGAGCGCTGAACGAGAGCCAGCGGCGCCAGTGCGAAGAGCGCCAGCCAAGAGTCGTGGGCCCATATGACGGCGATTACCACGCCCAGCGCCGCCAGCGCAAGATTCGAGCCGAGCCAGGGCACTCCGGACAGCGATCGCCAGCCGCCGATACGACCGTCCGCCTGACGCTTGACGATCGCGGTCAGACCGTGATCTATGAGCACGAAGGTAACCGCCGCCAGCGAGCCTGCCAACGCAGCCTTCGACGTACCGCTTGCCGCGAGGCTCTCGCCCCTGAGGACGAGGTCGGCCACGCCCCAGGAGCCGAGGGCAGCCAGCGTTGCACAGGAGATGGAGACTGCCTCCACCGTTCCTGAATACCGCTGCTTCAGCCATTCAGGCAGGTGCTGGGCAATCGGCACGAGCACGACCAGCTCAGGGGGCAGCACCAGCGCGGCCGCGACGATGAAGACGGCGACGGTCTCGTAGGCGTGGCTCACGGAGCTGCGTACAACGAAGAGTTGCGAAGCGGCGGCGGCGGCGGCGAAGTAGATAAACGCCTGCCAGCCGTTCGTGTGATGGGCGATACGCGTGATCAGAGCAGCGTCAAGACCGCCGCAGGCGAGGATCAGCAGGACGGAGAGAATCCGCGCCGACAAGTTCCGACGTCTTCGCGCCGGTTTCGGCGCCGCAGCGCCATTCGCGTCAGCGTCTTTGACGTTCGAACTCACGGCGCCGGCACCCTCGAACGGGCGCTGCCGCCGGTCACGACCGGCCGGAAAGCGTTCATGCCATGGAACCCTCTACGAGCCTGGGAGGTATTGCGGCACACCAAAACGACAAGGCTACAACTTCCTCTCCACGCTATCGAGGGAGGACGATGTCCGGCATCACCCATCTTGGTAGATCGATAGCTTAAACCTCGGACGGAAAGGCGTCCTGTAGGCTCGCTTCGACGTGCGAATACCGCTAGCTATCAGCACGCTGGTCGCGCGCAGCGCCGGCGCCCTATCGCGCCTAACCGGAAGAGGCGGAGGAACGACCTTCCCGGGACGGGTCCTAAACGCACTCGACGAAAGCGCGATCGCGCGTCTAGCGACACGACTCTCTCGCGGGTCGGTCGTTGTCTCGGCCACGAACGGCAAGACGACGACGGTGGCGATGACGGCCTCGATCCTTGCTCCCGACTACCGCCTGACGGGTAATCCTGCCGGCGCCAACCTCTCCTCGGGTATAGCCACAGCGCTTCTTCGCACTCGGGGCGCTGAGCTGGGTTTGTTCGAGGTCGACGAGGCGGCGCTAACGGCGATCGCCAGGGCGCTCCAGCCCCGAGTCCTTTGCCTCGGCAACCTCTTCCGCGACCAGCTCGACCGCTACGGAGAGCTGGAGATCCTGGCTGAGCACTGGCACGAGGTGGTCGCAGAGCTGCCCGCTGAAAGCACGCTGATCGTGAACGAGGACGACCCCCAACTGGCACAGATCGCTCGCGGGCGGGAGCGGGTGATCCGCTTCGGACTCGAGGACGAGCGATCCGGCGGCTCTCTCCCCCACGCCGCCGACGCTCGCTACTGCCGAAACTGTGGCGCCGCTTACAACTACCGACTCGCTTACGTCGGCCATCTCGGTGTCTACTCCTGTCCCGGCTGCGGATTCACTCGCTCGAAGCCCGATATCTGGGCCGAGCAGATCGAGCTCGACGGTCTCGCCGGCTCCCGTTTTCGTCTCCACCTGCCTGAGGAGACCTGCGGCGTCACTCTTGGCCTACCCGGTCTGTACAACATCTACAACGCGCTTACCGCCGCCGCTCTGGCAAGCTCTCTCGGCGCTGGACTGGAAGAGATCGCGGCCGGGCTCGAGAGCACGAAAGCGGCTTTCGGGCGCTCGGAGCGGATCGAGATCGGAGACAGGAGACTGCTCCTGCTTCTGATCAAGAACCCGACCGGCGCCAACGAGGTGGTACGCACGCTCGTTGCCGGCGGTACTCCGAAAACGCTCCTGATCGCCCTCAACGACGGTATCGCCGACGGCCAGGATGTCTCCTGGATCTGGGACGTGGATTTTGAGCCCTTACTGGCCGGGCTCGAGCACTTGATTGTAAGCGGTGGTCGCGCGGCTGAGCTGGCGCTCCGCTTCAAGTACGCGGGCTTCCCCGAGCGGCAGATCGAGCTAGTGACCTCGCTCGCCGACGCCCTCGACGCCGGGCTGGAACGAACACCCGCGGGAGGCGAACTGATCGTTTGCCCGACCTATACGGCCATGCTCGAGCTACAGAAGCTGCTCGCCGAGCGCGGGCATGCCGACCCGTACTGGCAGCGGGCCGCGCGCGCCCGATCCGAGGCCGGAGCCGGTAAGGAGGACGCATGACCATCCGGGTACGCGTCTGCCACCTCTACCCCGATCAGCTCAACATCTATGCCGACCGCGGCAACATCGCCGTCTTTCGCAGTCGTGCCGAGCGCCGCGGCTACACGCTCGAGGTTGTAGGGGTTGGCGTAGGAGAGTCGATGGCGACCGGATGCGATCTCATCTACCTGGGCGGCGGTCAGGACCGCGAGCAGGCGTTGATAGCGCCCGATCTCGCCCGGCGAACCGAGGAGATCGAGGCCGCGCTCGCGGCTGGAGCGGCGCTGCTGGCGGTCTGCGGCGGCTACCAGCTGCTCGGACGCGGCTACCGCGACCGCTCGGGCGTCGAGATGCCCGGCGCCGGGGTGCTGCCGCTCGAAACCGTCGCCGGCGACAGGCGCATGATCGGCGACGTCTCGATCGAGTGCGAGCTGGAGCCCGGCGATACGCACTCCGTGGTCGGCTTCGAGAACCATGGCGGGCGCACGAAGCTCGACCCGGGCGCAGTACCGTTCGGACGGGTTGTGCACGGATTCGGAAACGATGGCTCCAGCGGCTATGAGGGCTGCCGCCTCGGCAAGGCGATCGGCACCTACCTGCACGGGCCGCTCCTGCCCCGCAATCCCTGGCTGGCCGACTGGCTGCTAGGCCAGGCGCTCGGCCGGCGCCTCGGCGAGGCACCCGACCTGGAGCCGCTCGACGACGAGCTCGAGCACGAGGCTCATGCGGTCGCGCTGGGACGGGCGCGGGAGCGCGGCGGCAAGTTCCGCTAGATACTTCGTTTAGCTGCAGGACTCGGTAGGAAGAGAGGAGTCGGAGGGATTGACGGTACAGGCGACGATCTTTCCTTGCCCATCCAGACCGATCAGCCTCGAGATCGAGGGGTATAACCCGTACTCCGGCAGCTCAACGCCGAAGAACCTCACTGGCGCACCGAGCCCCTCCGGAGCGGCGAAGGTGGGCGTGTCGATGGCTCGCCCGTCCCTGAAATGGATATCCACCTCGGTCACGCTGTCCGCAACCATCCCGAACACATAGCCCGTCTTGTCCGTGGCGCCCTGGCTGGCATCGAAAGAGCCTCCGAAGAACGAGATCGAGTTGAGCGCGGAAGATCCGGAGCTGACGCCGGGAAGCTGCGGCGGGATGGGGGCGCACACTCCCTCATCGCCACCACCGGTCGTGCCGTCACCGGTCTGCACCAGGTAGCAGAGACCGTCGACACCTACACCGACGCCATGTCGGCGCACCAACGCGCGGTACGCAGCGAGACGCCAGTCGTGTCCGCTCCAGGAGCCGCGCTTCACTTCCACGATCTCGGAGAGAGGCTTCGGCATCCCGGGCATTACCTTTCCGTGGTCGAGGAACAGCCAGCCCTGCTCCGAACCGATCGCCGCCAGCGGCACCAGCACGACCACCAACATGGCGAGAGCGATGACCCAGGAACGCTTCCAGAGCGGGCGCCGGGTCGGTACGGCGTTCTCGATGCCGGCGCGAGTGAGGATGTCCTCCCAGGTCGGGACCGCTTCCTGGACCGGCGCCAGGAGCTCGAGTGTCTCTTCCAGCAATCCCTTGCTCATCGTTCTACCTCCTGTAGCACCTCGGCCAGTGCGGCCCTTGCGGCGTGCAGAGTTGCCGAGACCGTCCCTCTCTCCATCCCAAGCGCCTCGCTGATCGCGCGGTAGTCGAGATCGAGGTAGTAGCGCAGGAAGACAGCCTCGCGCTGGCGCCGGGGAAGTTGCATGATCGCCTCGCGAACGACCGCCCGCGCCCCGTCACTCGAAAGCTCGAAGTTGCCCTCCGTGGACGAAACGTCTCCGTTCGAATCGGCCGGGCTGTAGCTGTCGCGGGCCGCGTTCAGCACGCAACGCGCCAGCCAGGCTTCGATCGATCCGGTGCCGCGGAATGTGTTCCGTGAGCGAATGGCTCCGGCGAAACCCTCTTGCAGGGCGTCGCGAGCCCGCTCGACGTTCCCGGTCGTGGCGAGCGCCAGGCGCAGAAAGCCGCTCGCCTTCGTCCGATAGATCCGTTCTATCGCTTCGAGTGAGGCGCCTTTCGGTCTCATCTCCCTGTTGACCTGAACTACTCGGGTTTTGTTTAGAGGCCGCGAAGCCGCGTCATCGGAGCCCCACATCTGCGATCCTCGCAGTGGCAGATCGACTTTGCCAGCGAGAACCTTCATCAATCGCGCTAAACAAAACCGGTGGTGCCTCGCATCAAGAGATCAGTGAAGGAGAAGGGCGCCACACTCGAGGACATGGAGCGGCTCTATTGCGACCGCCATGCGCACTTCGTGCAGGTGGCGCGAGCCGTCGTAGGCGACGAGGCTACTGCGCACGACGCCGTCCAGGAGGGCTTCGCGCAGGCGATACGCAAGCGTGAATCGTTCCGCGGCGACGGCCCGCTCGAGGCCTGGCTCTGGCGAGCGGTGTTAAACGCCGCGCTTGCCGCCCGGCGTCGAAACGGCGTCTTCGATCCCTTCGAGCCGGTACCCGAGCCGGCGACGAGCGACGTTCGGAACGAGGATGAAGAGATCCGCGCCTGGGTCGCGGCCCTACCCGAGCGCCAGCGTCTGGCCGTCTTCCTTCGCTACTTCGCCGATCTCGACTACCGGGCGATAGCAGCTGCGCTCGAGATCAAGACCGGAACAGTCTCCGCGACTTTGAGCGCGGCTCATGCCGCATTGCGCCGCTCGATCTCGGCGCCCGAGGAGGTCTCGCCATGAACAGCTTGGAAGAGAAGATCAAGAGCGTACTGGTAGGAACGGTGCCGCTCCCTGCTGCAGCGGAGCTCGACTGGGATGATGTACTCGCTCGCTCCGCGGCTTCAGCCAAGGCCGCGCGCACGCGGCGCCTGGTCTACTCCGTCGCCTTCGCAGCCACACTGGCGATCATTCTCGCTGCCACGCCGCTCGGCGCGATGATCGCGCGTGGCTTCGGCGACTTCTCGAGCTGGCTGAGCGGGAGCGCCGGTCGCCCGGTCTCGACCAGTGAGCAGCAGGCCTTCGCGAACGACTACAAGCATTCGTGGATTCGCTTTCCGAAGACACCGGCGCTGCGTAGCCTGATCAAAGTCAGACAAGATGGAATCGCCTACGAGCTGTTCGGTTTCCGGGCCGGCGGTGCGTTCTGCCTGCGGTTGCTCGCGTCGAACCCCTCCAGATCGACCTATACGAGCTGCGCACCAAAACTGGATCTGATCGCGCGGAGAACGCCCGCGCTACCGCTCGCCATCGACGTTCCGATCATCGACCGCGTGAAGACAGGCCGGCGAGTCGTCTTTGTAAAGCGAGCGGGAGCAACGTTCGGGATCACCAGCGACGGTGTCGCGGCCGTTCGCGCGAGGGCGCAGTCCCACGACCTCAAGGGAACCGTCGGCGGCGACAGCTTCCTGATCGTCAACCCGCGCGCGGCATCCGGCGCTCATGTCAGCTCCATCTGGGCGAGCGATACGAACGGCGACAAGAGGAAGATCCCATTCGCGCAGCCGTTCGCAAACAACCGAGTTGTCGCCGGCAACTCGCCGAGCTCACTCGGCCCAACCAAAGTGGAACGACCTGTCGACCACGTGCGGGTCGGCTGGATCGCCCGCCGCGAGCCGCGAGGTGCGGCAATCCCGCTGCGTCGTCTTCGCCATCCCTGGCAATCGGCGAAACAGAGAATCGTGTTCGCGCGCGTGCTCACGCCTGATCCGGGCGGTATTGAGCAGGTGATGGTGCGTCTCGATCGAGGCGGCGAGCTCTGCGTCGTCGTCGTCGTCAAGCGTGTCGAAAGCTATAGCTGCGACCCCTTTGAAAGAGTCTGGAAGCGATTTCCGTGGCCTTTCTTCTGGCTTACCAGTGGCGGACCTATGGGTGACCAATACACGAGCATCGTGGGAATCGCAGACGACCAGGTAGCTCGGATGACGCTCTTCCTCGCCGACGGCGAGAGCGTTGCGGTGCCGCTCAAAGACAACACGTTCGTGATCGAGGTAGCGAGCTCGAAGCTTCCGTACCGCCTAGTCGCCTACGACGGCGCCGGGAGGGTGATCGGCATCTCCCCAGAGGTGCTGCGTTTTCCGGTGCTTCGTCATAACAGGCCGACCACGCGATAGCGCTCGCCGCTCGTCACGCTGAGTCAAGGAATCCAGAGCGAGCCCAGATAGACGGTCGGGTCGCCCGGCTCCCAGGTGCGCAGGAAGTGCTGGATCGGCGGATGGACTACGACGTCGATCAGCTCCTCGGGCGCGAAGAGGCGGTGTCCGCGCACCGCGTCATCGATCGAGGAAACCTCTTCGAGCGAGTGCTCGCTCAGGTCGCCCGCGAAGATGATGTGGACGACGTGCTTCTTGACGGGCGAGTGGCCCGGCGAGATCGAGTCGGCGAGCGCGATCGGACCCTCGACCGGGATCTCGTAGTCGACACCGAGCTCCTCGGTCAGCTCGCGCTGCAGCGCCTCGAGCAGCGACTCGCCGGCGTCGACGCCGCCGCCGGGTAGCAGCCAGTACTCCTTGCCGGGCTTTTCCTGGCGGCAAAGAAGGATACGGCCACGCCAGCGCAGGACTGCCGAGACGCGGACACGAGGCTCCCTCACTCCCCCACCTCTAGACCCTCGACGAGCCGAAGCCGCGCACGCCGCGCTCGCTTTCGGGTAGCTCGTTGACCTCGACCAGCTCGAGCTCGGGCAGCCGCATGACGACGAGCTGGGCGATTCTCATGCCGGGCTCGATCGTGAAAGACTGGGCACGGTCGGTGTTGAGGACGACGACGCGGAGCTCGCCGCGGTAACCCGCGTCGATCAGGCCCGGCGAGTTGACGAGCGCTATTCCGTGGCGCATGGCCAAGCCCGATCTCGGTTGGACGAAGCCCGCATGACCCTCCGGGATGGCAACCGCCAGCCCGGTTCCGACCATCGCCCGCTCGCCCGGCGCCAGCTCGACGCGCTCGCAAGAGGCGAGGTCGAAACCGGCGTCGCCGGAGTAGGCGCGCTCGGGAATGATCGCCTCTGGTCGCAAGCGGCAGATGCGGAGCTCGATCACCGGCTCATTCTCGAACGCACTCCGGATGGCAGCAGGAAGCGCGAGTAGCGGCCGGCCGCGCTCGGGGAGAGGCGGGCGATCACGTACACGCCTTCGGGCTCGTCGCGGCGCTCCTCGATCGGTGCTCCTAGCTCGTATAGCTCGGAGAGCGCGGCTCCCTGATCGTGGGGGATGAACAGGCGTAGAGCCTCGAAACGGTCGGCGAACCGCGATGCCAGACGCGCGCGCAGCTCGTCCAGCCCTTCTCCGCTCAAGGCCGAGATCTGAAGCGCGGCCGGGAAACGGTTGGCGAGGCGCTTGCGCGACACCGGATCGACGCTGTCGATCTTGTTCAGAACGAGCTCCGAGGGCAGCTCGGAGGCGCCGATCTCGTTCAGTACCGCGACGACCGCCGCGATCTGCTCTTCGAGCTCCTGCTGGGAGAGCGAGGCATCGGCTACGTGAAGGACGAGGTCGGATACGAGCGTCTCCTCGAGCGTGGCGGCGAAGCCCTCCACCAGCTGGTGCGGCAGCCGGCGGATGAAGCCGACGGTATCGGTTACCAGGTACTGCCTACCATCCTGCTCGAAGGCGCGCGTGGTCGGATCGAGCGTCTCGAAGAGACGGTCCTCAACCGAGACGCCGGCGCCGGCGAGCGTATTCAGGAGCGTGGACTTGCCCGCGTTCGTGTACCCGGCCAGAGCAACGGTCGGTTTCTCGCTTCGGCGACGTTCCTTACGTCCGGTCTCGCGCCGCTTCGAGAGCTCAACCAGACGCCGTTTCAGAATCGAGACTCTCCGGCGTGCCTCGCGGCGGTCGCTCTCGAGCTGTGACTCGCCCGGGCCACGCGTACCGACGCCACCGCCGAGCCGTTCCAGGTGCTTCCACATGCCGCGCATGCGAGGCAGGTTGTACTCGAGCTGGGCCAGTTCGACCTGGAGCTTGCCCTCGGCCGTGACGGCATGCTGGGCGAAGATGTCGAGGATGAGCTGGGTTCGATCGACGACGCGGGCGTCGAGCGCGTTCTCGAGCGTGCGCTGTTGTACAGGCGAGATCTCGTCGTCGACTATCAACACGTCGGCTCCCGTCTCGGCGAAGGCCGTCTCCAGCTGGGCCAGTTTGCCCTTGCCGACAAACGAGCGGGGATCGGGCTGGGCGCGGTGCTGCACGAGCTCTGCAGTAATCGCGACACGGGCGGTGCGGGCCAGCTCTCGCAGCTCCGCCAGCTCGCGCTCCACCTCCACGCCCTGAGCGAAGACCGCTAGTGCGAAGCCACGCTCCGGTTCTGCTCCCGGAGCAGGATCAGGCTGGCGCGCGGTCACGATACGTAGTATGCCCGCTCGCCTCACCGCCAACCGGACGGGCCGCTAGGCTCCGGATCAGGATGACGATTCAAGCTTCGAATCTCGCCGAGCGCCTCGCGGCGCGCACGCTCGAGCTGGTCGATATCTCATCGGAGAGTCGGTCTGAAGCAGCGCTGGCCGGGCACATCCGCTCGCTTCTCGCAGATTCGCTCGAGCTGGTTCAGACCAAAGACGACGCCGTCTACGCGAGAGTGCCCCGCGCCGGGCGACCGCGGGTCCTCTTCATAGGCCACCTCGACACGATTCCGGCTCAGGGAAACCTCCCGGGCCGGATCGAAGACGGCGCCGTGATCGGCCTCGGCGCCAGCGACATGAAGGCCGGGCTGGCCGTGATGATCGAGCTCGCCGGCTGGATCGGAGAGGAGGGCCCCGAGCTCGCGCTCGCACCGGCCTTCCTCTTCTTCCCGCGCGAGGAGCTGACGCTGGAGGAGAGCTCGCTACCCGAGCTCTTCGCTGCCATCCCCGAGCTCGACGAAGCGGAGCTCGTGATCGTGATGGAACCGACCGACAACGAGATTCAGGCAGGCTGCCTCGGGAACCTGTACGCGAACATCGTCTTCCGCGGCGAGAGCGCTCATTCGGCCCGGCCCTGGCAGGGTGAGAATGCGATCGCGAAGGCGATTGCCGGCCTTACGCCACTACTCGAGATCAAGCCGCTGGAGCTGGAGCAGGAAGGCCTGAAGTTCAGCGAGGTGTTGAGCGTAACCGGGATCGAGTCGGGGATCGCCGCGAATGTGATTCCGGATATCTGTGTCGCCCGGGTCAACTACCGCTACGCACCCACGCGAGCGCCGGAAGAGGCCGAGGCTCGTCTGCGCGAGCTGGTCGGCGCCGTTGCCGAGCTCGAGCTGACGAGTAACTCTCCCCCAGCCCACGTGCCATCATCCTCGCCGCTTCTCGAGCGCCTGCGCCGGACAGGCGATCTCGACCTTCGCCCCAAACAGGCCTGGACACCGGTGGCCGAGTTTTCGGGCCGCGGGCTCGATGCCGTCAACTTCGGCCCCGGGGCGACGCGGTACGCCCACCGAGCCGACGAGCGAGTCGAGAGCGTGCAACTCGAGCGCTCCTTTACCGTTCTTCGTCGCTTTCTCTCCAAGGAGATCTGATGCGCCTTTCCCCAGTTCTCGAAGAGTTCGGTACTTATCCCTTCGTCCGCCTCGACGAGGCGCGGCGTGAGGCCACGGCGCGCGGTATCCAGGTCATCGACTTCGGCATGGGCGATCCGAACGAGGAGACCGAGGCGTTCATACGCGACGAGGTCGCTGCCAGCCTCCCCGCCCGCTGCGGCTATCCGCGCGCGATCGGCCTGCTCGAGCTACGCCGCGCAATCTCAGAATGGTGCGACAAGCGCTTCGGAGTCCGCGTCGACTCGGAGCACGAGCTGATTCCAACGCTCGGCAGCAAGGAGGCGATCTTCACCTTCGCGCAGATCGCCGATCTGCGGCCACCCAAGAACCTGGTGCTGGTCGCCGATCCCGCCTACCCGGTACCTGAGCGTGGTGCCCGTTTTGCCGGTGCCGACGTCATGCACCTGCCTCTACTCGAAGAAAACGGGTTCCTGCCCGACCTCGATTCGGTGGCAGGAGACACCTGGGACAGAACAGCGATCCTCTGGCTGAACTACCCCAACAATCCAACCGGCGCGGTCGCCCCGCTCTCGTGCTACGAGAAGCTCGCGGCGCTGGCGATCGAGCACGATTTCCTGCTCTGCTCGGACGAGGCCTACAGCGAGATCTACTTCGGCGAGCGCCCTCCTTCGGCGCTGCAGGTGTCCGACCGGCGTAACGTCGTCGTCTTCAACACGCTCAGCAAGCGCTCCTCGATGACCGGGTACCGCTCGGGTTTCGTGGCGGCTAGCAATGAGGTGATCGATGCTCTTCGTCTGCTCCGCCCCACGCTTGGAACGACCCCGCAGGAGTTCGTGCAGCTGGCCTCGATCAAGGCCTGGCGTGACGAGACGCATGTTGCTCGCAACCGCGAGCGCTATCGCAGCAAGCGCTCGATCATGCTCGAAGCGATCGAAGACGCCGGCTTGCGGGTCGCGGGAAGCGAGGCGACGTTCTTTCTCTGGATCGCGGTACCGAGCGGCGAGACCTCGGAGGGTTTCGCCGGGCGTTTGCTAGACCACGGCATAGTCGTGGCGCCGGGCTCGTACCTTGGGGAGCACGGCGAGGGTTACGTGCGATTGGCGCTCGTACCCACAATCGAGGAGTGTGAGCAGGCAGCCGCGCTGCTCGGACGCCTCTTGTGACACCATTGCGGCCATGACGCGAGCGCAATTCGACGACTTCGTCGCAGCAGTAGAAGCCGAGGAAGGTTATGAGCGACCGACCGCGTTCGCAGTCGGGCTAGCGACGGTCAGCCGTTTCGACCGCGTGCTCGACACCTACTACCCGTTCACGAACCTCGGCGAACGGTACTCCGCTGCGGCGGTCCTTTCGAAGATCGTCGGGCGTAAGGCCGGAGGAGGCAACTTCGAGCTGAACCGTGAGCAACTGGAAGAGTTACTCGAGCAGATGGCGCCTTGCTGCGAAGACGGTGAGCACCACCCCAACATCGAGGCTCTCCAGATGGCGCTAGGTGCGCTCAGGAACGATGACTCACCCCTCCACTCCCAGCGCTCGCGGCGCGCGGTGGTCGCCTTCATCGGAGATCTCGCCGATCCACCGGTCGACGTTCCGGACGTATACCTGCGCCTCCATCTCCTCTCGCAGCGCAAGATACAGCCCCACGGCTGCAACCTCGACGGTATCTTCGGCACTCTGCCCAACGTCGTCTGGAGCAACCATGGCCCCCTCGACAGCGAGGAGTTCGAGCGCACCAGAGCGGAGCTGATCGCTCAGGGAATCGAGCTCAAAGTGCGCTCGGTCGACAAGTTCCCGCGCATGACCGACTACGTGGTACCTGCCGGCGTTCGCATCGCCAACGCCGACAATGTTCGCCTCGGCGCCCACCTGGCGTCCGGAACCACCGTCATGGCGGCCGGCTTCGTCAACTTCAACGCCGGCACGCTCGGTTCCGCGATGGTCGAGGGACGGATCTCGGCCGGAGTCGTGGTCGAGCCGGAGTCGGACGTCGGCGGCGGCGCCTCGATCATGGGGACCCTTTCGGGCGGCGGCGGCCAGGTGATCAGGATAGGTTCACACTGCCTGCTCGGCGCCAACTCGGGTTGCGGCATCTCGCTCGGGGAGGGCTGCACGATCGAGGCCGGGCTCTACCTCACCGCCGGCGCCCGCGTCACCATGCCGGACGGCAGCGTCGTCAAGGCGCGCGAGCTGAGCGGACGAAGCGGGCTGCTCTACTGGCGAAACAGTCAGACCGGTGCAATCGAGGTCAAGGAGCGCAGTAACACGGTCGCGCTCAACGTCGCCTTGCACCAGAACAAGAACTGATCCGCTCGGTCGAGCGCACGGACACAACCCGCGGATTGGATAACCCACGCCGCGAAGCGGCCTTTCGGGCTAGATCAGAAGCTCAGGCGAAAGCTCGATGGCGCAGATCTCCTGCGCCTCGCCGATCAAGGTCGCGCGCCGCTCCGGCGAGAGCGAGACCTGCAGATCTCCTCCTACGAGATGGACGGTGACCGGGCTCTCGCACCAGTCCATCGCGATCGCGGCTGCGGCGGCGGCCACCGAGCTCGTACCCGAAGCCAGCGTCTCACCGGCGCCCCGCTCCCAGACGGCGATCGTGAGCTCGTGGCGCCCGTCGACGTAGACGAGCTGAACGTTCGTGCGCTCGGGGAAGCGTGGGTGCCGCTCGACCAGCGGTCCCAGGCGGAGCAGTTCCGGGCGCTCGGGCTCGCGTCGGATGACAGCGTGCGGATTGCCGATCGAGACCGGAACGAACTCGATCTCTTCGCCCGCTATCTCGAGAGTCTCGGGTTTCCCGACGCTTACTTCGCCCATGTCCATCTCGACCTCGAGGCCTCCGAGCATACGAGCCTCGACAACACGCTTTCCCACTCGCACCTTCACCTCTGCGCGAGCATTCCGACGAGCCAACCAGCGAGCGGCGATTCGCACCCCGTTTCCAGACAGCTCGGCCAGCGAGCCGTCCGGGTTCCAGATCTTGACTTCGACCTCGTCTCCGCTCATCGAGACGACCTCGGCGATGCCGTCCGCGCCTACGCCGAAGTGGTAGTCGCAGAGCCTGGCCGCACGCTCCAGCGTCAGCTCGAGCGGCGGTTCAGACTGCTCTAGAAGCAGGTAGTCGTTTCCCAGTCCGTGCCACTTCGACAATCTCATCGGCGACCTCTTCCGGCGATCGGTTGGCGTTGACGCTAACAAGCCCGGGGATGCGGCGCATCCACTTGCGCTGGTAGGCAGCGTAGCGGCGAGTGCGAACGGCGATCCCCTCGATTGCCTGCTCGGGCGCGAGCTCCGCGATTTCCCGTAAGCCCATGACTCGGCGGGCGGTCAGTGAAAGTCGTTTCTCGAGCGCCGCATGTACCTCCTCTACGACGCCGCGCTCGAACATCTCCCTGGTTCTCCGCTCGATCCGAGCGTCCAGCAGCTCACTATCCAGCTCCAGTCCGAAAACGAGCGTCGGGTGACGCATCGCGCCCGACCAGAGTCGGCTGTCTGGTCGCACCAGCGAGTGCCCGGCCTCGTTCAGCTCAAGCGCTCGCACAACGCGGCGCCTGTCGTTCGCGTGGACCCTCTCGGCGGCTAGCGGATCGCGCTCGGCCAGGAGCGCATGCGCCCGCTCGGGCCCAAGCTCGTCGAACGTCCGCTGCCAACGCTCTCGGGCGCCGGGGTCCGGCGCGGGTGGGAGCTCAATCTCGGCCAGCGCCGCTCTCAGGTAGAGACCCGTACCGCCCACGACGATCGCTGTCCGCCCGGAGCCCAGGATCTCATCGATCGCCTCGTGGGCGAGAGGTGCGTAAGAGCCGACGGAGGCCTCGTGATCCAGTGGCCAGATCCCGACCAGGCGTGCGGGCGACTGATTGGTCAGGATCGGCAGGTCGCGGTAAACCTGCATCGCGTCGGCCGAGACCAGTTCGCCGTCCAGGCGCTCGGCGACAACCTCGGCAACGACGCTCTTGCCGCTGGCCGTGGGACCGAAGATCGCTAGTACGGATGGTCTGTTCATTGTTTCGTCGCGCCCGCGTCAAGCGGGATAAACCCCGCCCTACCCGCTTCCAGCCTATCGAGGAAGATCGCGCCTATGTGGAACAGATCCGTGCCAAAGCACGCCACAAGCGCGCCGCGTCGCTTTTCAGAGATCGCCGGCGAAGGGCATTCCCGAGAACCAGCTCCACTCGTTCTCGAGTATGAAGCTGATTCTCTCCTGGTCGGGAAAGTCATATTCGCTGAAGTAGTTCGACACCTTCTCGTGGTAATCGATGGTCTCCGGAAGGCTCGGATTCTCGAGCAGCCGGCGCGATCGCTCGACGAATCGAGACGGAAGATCCTCACACCTCTCGAGTGCGGCGAAAAGGGATTTGTGACAGGGGAACAGGACCCTGTTGTGAGCCAGAACGAGTCTGGCCGCGAAGAAGACCAGCTCCATCACGCAGCGACGGGCGAGGTAGTCGTTACCGAGCAGGAATCCCTGCTCTCCGACGTAGCGGTAGTGCTTGGCGAAGGCGTAGAAAGTCTTGGTTTTGGCGTCGCGCTCCCACTCGGGATAGGCACTGATCCTCTTGATCAGCTCGCCGATCTCCGGGTCCGTCGTGAACTCCGTGTAGGCGCCCTCGAAGGACGCGCGCGTTGGCTCGCTGCCACGTACTGCCGCCTCCTCCAGAAACCTCTTGCCGACGATCTTCCCGTCGATCTCGATTCCCGAGAACTCGTTCGGATCCCAGGATCCGTAGAAGCAGCCTTCCATCGCCCGCGTTTGCTCGAACTCGTCGTCTGTCACGACCAGGTAGATGTCGGCGTCCGAGCCCTCGCGCGCCTTCCCGGTTGCGAGCGATCCGCAGATAACCAGCGCGACCTTGTTCGGGTCGTCGCCGTGTAGACGGACAAGCTCGTCTATCGCCTCCCGATGGCGACCGGTTATCACTGGTTTTTCATTCGTTGTCACGGCGCTTTTCGGTTTGATCAGGCTCGGTCTGGCGTGGGAGCTGCGCGGAGAGGTCACGATGTGTCGGAAATCGGCGCGGGCTGTGTACCGCGCAACGTGGTCGAGGTAGCGGATTCGATAAGTACGTCAACGAGATCGCCCGGCGCCGCTGCGCCGGCGAAGTTGACCATGGTGTTGCGCCGCGTTCGTCCGCGCAGAAGCGCTTCGTCGGTCCGGCTTCGGCCCTCAACGAGCACCTGCTCGATCCCGCCAACGCGACTCTCGTTTCGCTCGGCCGCGGTCGCCTGAACTCGCTCGATCAGCCGCTCTATCCGCTCCCGCTTAACCTTCTCGGGCACCTGCCCGGGAAGCGACGCCGCCTCCGTCTCGTAGCGCGGCGAGTAGACGAAGGTGTAGGCGCCGTCAAGGCCGGCCTCCTCGACCAGGCTCAGCGTCCCGGCAAAGTCCTCGTCGGTCTCGCCCGGGAAGCCGACGATCAGATCGGTCGTGATCGCAAGGTCGGGAATCGCCGCTCGTAGCTCGCCGACAAGGCCGAGGAAGCGATCGCGATCGTAGCTGCGGCGCATCGCTTTGAGAACGCGACTGGAGCCAGACTGAGCCGGCAGATGAGCGTGCTCGCAGACCGAGGCGCATTCGGCCATGGCAGCGATCACGTCACGGCGAAAGTCCTTCGGGTGCGGGCTGGTAAAACGGACGCGCTCGATGCCGTCGATGACGTCGCACTCGCGTAGAAGCTCGGCGAAGGTCACGCGTCGATCCGCCGCCAGATCGCGTCCGTAGGAGTTCACGTTCTGGCCTAGCAGGGTGATCTCCCGCACGCCGTCTGCGGCCAGGCACTCGACCTCGCCCAGGATCTCGGTCGGCGAGCGGCTCATCTGCTTGCCGCGCACGGTCGGCACGATGCAGTAGGAGCAAACCGAGTTACAGCCCATCGAGATCTGCACCCAGGCCTGGAACGGGCGCTCGCGTCTAGCCGGCAGTCCAGCAGCGAATCGTCGTTCCTCGCCGGTGCCGAAGCTCCCCCGCGGAGTGCCGTTTTGTTCCGCCTTCAGCCACTCCCCCAGCTCCGCGATCGAGCCCGGCCCGAAGGCGAAGTCCACCTGCGGGAACTGCTCGAACAGGCGCTCTCGCTGCACCTCGGCGAAGCAGCCTCCGACCGCGAGCATCCTTTCCGGCCCGGCCTCCTTGAGCGCCTTCGCAAGCCCCAAGTGCGCCGCCAGTCTCGACTCGGCCTTCTCGCGGATCGTGCAGGTGTTGAAGACCATCAGATCGGCGTCCTCGATCCTCGGCGCCTCGCCCATTCCCAACTCCTCGAGCATGCCCCTGATCCGCTCGGAGTCGTGAGCGTTCATCTGGCAGCCGAAAGTCGTGACGTGGTACCGACGCACGCGACAAGCGTAGCGACGCTCCGAGTATTGGCGAGGTGGACTCACTCCTCGAAGCCACGCACTCGCTTCCACACGAAAACACCGAGGTCGTCGAGTACGAAGGTGAGAGCTAGCGCTACGGGCTGATCACTTCGCGTCGATCTCGCGCTGCTTGAAACGAACCAGCTTCTCGATCACCGAGTCGGGCAGGGGTTCTTCCAGGGTGAACCGAATCGTCCCGCTGGAGGTCGAAAACCCTTTCAGCTCGTCTCGGACAGCTTCCACCGGCGCCTTTCCGTAAGGGAAGATGCTCAGGTGATGCTTCGCCGCACGGAAGCCAATCAGCGATCTTCCCTTGTACTTGAAGGTCGGAATACCGTAGCTCCAGCCTTCTTCGACCTGGGGGAGCTCTCGCCGCACCAGATCGCAGATCCGCTCGTACTCCCTCCTCTCGGGCTCCGGGAGCTGCGCGATGTATTCGGAGAATTTGGACATGTCTTCGCCGGGTTCCCGCCTCGGCGATCTACCAAACCGCTTCAGTTTCCGAGACCAGACGTTCTAGTCCTTCGACGCTCTCGAGAGAGCTATCAGTGCCTCGCTGACCGTCGGCCAGCGCAGTAGCGCCAGCGCTTCTCCGACTCCGCACCATCGATAGGCGTCGTGCTCCCAGTTCAAAACCGGCTCCCAATCGGTCGGGGCGCCGATCCGAAAGCACTCGACAGAAATTCGCTGGGTTCCCGGTGTGTAAAGAGCTCTTCGCACGGGCGGCACTTCGGAGAGCGGATAGGAGTAGGAGTGGCGCCGAGAGTCGAACTTCCCGCCTGCCTCGAGCCCGGTTTCCTCGAGCAGCTCTCTCTTCGCCGCCGCTTCTCCGTCCTCATCCTTCTCGGCACCGCCGGCGACCGCGTGCCAGAAACCGCCAAGCTTCGGGCAGCGATGGGTGAGTAGAACCTCCTTACCTCTCTCCGAGCTTCGGGAAACGAATACGAGCGCCTCCCTGCCAGTTCTCATTCGCCGCCTTCGATCTCGTCCCGTTCGGCAATCGCTTCGATGGTTTCGGGATCGAAGCCTCGACGAGCGAGGCGCCCGAACAGCTTCTTGCGATCGGGAATCGAGAGGGCGACGGCCTTCGCCCTTTCCAGCTCCGATTCCAGCGAGGCGATCGCCTCTTCGATCAGTTCCGAGGCAACTTTCTCCTGCTCGAGAATGTGGCGAACGGCGGCGTCACCGTAATGTCGCTCCGCGAGCGACCTAGCGCGCTCGAGCGCGTAGGTGCGGTCGTTCAGATACTGCGCGCGCTCCAGCACCTCGACCGCCTCCTCGAGTGCGACCGGCGCAACGCCCTTCTTCTCCAGCCGGTCTTCGAGCAGCGCTCTCGGGAGCGGGCGCCGGGCGAGTATGCCCGTCGCCTTGGTCAGAGCCTCGGACCGGCGAAGCTCGCGGCGAAGCAGGCGCAAGTCCTCCCGCTCGAGCCGCTTGCCAATACTGAGGCCGGCGCGGGCGGCAGCGTTCAGCGGGATCTTGCGCCAGGGCGCACCATCGAACTCGACCAGCACTTCGCTGGTCGAAATCTCACGCAGCCCGGTGATCTCGGGCACCCGCCTCGGTTCCGTCCTAGGCGGCGCTGACGATCTCCTGCGCCTCTTGCTCGGAGATCGAGCCGTTGGGAGATTCCCTTGGCTCCTCTCCGAGCCGTGCGGAGACGATCTGATCGGGCCCGACCAGCTCCTGAATGGCGCCCAGGATCTGTTGGCAGACGTCCTGGTGCTCGCTCAGGAAGGCGGCCGCGTTCTGGCGTCCCTGGCCGAGACGCTCATCGCCGAAGGAGAAGTAGGAACCCGATTTCTGCACGATCTTGCGATCGACGGCGGCGTCGAGCACCGTCGCGTCCCAGGGAATTCCCGTGCCGTAGATGATGTCGAACTCGGCCTGCTTGAACGGCGGCGCGACCTTGTTCTTGACCACCTTCACTCTGACTCGGTTGCCGATCGCCTCGGCGCCCTCCTTGAGCGTCTCGATGCGGCGGATGTCGAGCCTGACCGAGGCATAGAACTTGAGCGCACGGCCGCCGGGCGTGACCTCGGGCGAACCGAACATGACTCCGATCTTCTCCCTGAGCTGGTTGGTGAACAGGCAGATCGTGTCGGTACGGTTGAGCGAGCCGGCCAGCTTGCGCAGGGCCTGGCTCATCAGCCTGGCCTGCAGGCCGACGTGGGAGTCTCCGATCTCCCCTTCGATCTCGGCCTTGGGCGTCAGCGCCGCCACAGAGTCGACGGCGACGACGTCGAGGGCGCCCGAGCGGATCAGCAGCTCGGTGATCTCTAGCCCCTGCTCGCCGGTGTCCGGCTGCGAGACCAGGAGTTGGTCGATGTCGACCCCGATCCGTTTCGCGTAGGCTGGATCCATCGAGTGCTCGGCGTCGATGAAGGCGCAGATGCCGCCGCGGCGCTGAGCTTCGGCGATCACGTGGTAGACGAGCGTCGTCTTGCCCGAAGCCTCGGGCCCGAAGATCTCGACCACGCGCCCGCGCGGCAGGCCGCCGACCCCGAGTGCAAGGTCTAGAGGGAGTGACCCGGTTGAGACCGCGCCGATCTCTACGGCCGGCCGGTCGCTCATGCGCATGACCGAGCCCTTTCCGAACTGCCGCTCGATCTGACCGAGAGCTGATTCGAGTGCTTGCTCGCGATCCAAGTTCATCGACCTCCTAGCGCGACGGATCGGAGAACGTCGTACTGCGCCCCGTCGCGGCGCAGCAATGAATGGTAGGCAGCAGCCTCGGACGGACTGATCGGCCCGAGCTCGGGGAGCCGGGGATGCAGGCGGGGCGCGATCCGAAAACGAAGCACGGTGACGTGCGGAAGCCAGGGACGGCTCTCGCACTCGTAGGCGCCGATCTCTGCCAGCCCGCGCTGGATCTCGCCGGCAACCCTCGCTGCTTCACCGCTGGTGTCCTCGAACACGAGCATGCCGACGCTGCGCGTCTCGCGGTAGCGGCGCAGCTCGAGCGGCATCGGCCCGGCGCCGGACGCGGCGCTTCGAATAACCTCGGCGATCGGCTCGATCTCTCCCTTGGGGCGAGGGCCGAGAAAGGCGACAGTGAGATGGAGGTGCTCCTCAGGGACGAGGCGCGCCCGGCTACCGGCGAGCTCTTCCCGCTGCCAGGCGGAGATCCGCTCGCGATCGTCGGGCGCAAGCGTGAAGGCGACGAAGAGGCGCATCCGTTCATCGCCGCCCACGCTAGCGGGAGAGTTCATACGTCTTTGTGCCCGATCTGTGTCAGAAGCCGCCTGAGCAGGTGAAGCGCCGCGACTGCGGCGTAGCGCCGGATCTGATTCCTGCCGCCGCCGAAACGGAGCTGCTGCTCGATCTCGCCGTCGGGCCCGGCCGCGCACAGGTAGACGATCCCGACCGGCTTCTCTCTCGTACCGCCCCCCGGGCCGGCGATCCCGGTGACCGAGACGGTGACATCGGCGCCGAGTGTGCACCTCGCACCGCGCGCCAGCTCCAGAGCCGTCTCGGGCGAGACGGCACCGTGCTGGGCGAGTGTCTCCTCGGCTACACCCAGCGCCGCGATCTTCACCTCGTTCGAATAGGCAACGACGGAACCGCGGAAGACATCGCTCGAGCCGGCGACCGAGGTCAGGCGCCCGGCCACGAGCCCACCCGTACACGACTCGGCGGTCGCCAGCGTCAAGCCTCGAGCCCGCGCCAGCTCCATCACCAGCTCCTCCACCGGGCGCTCGTCATGGGCGAAAAACGAATCGGGGTCGGCGGCGATGAGCGCGTTCTCCAGCTCCTCGGCACGAGCCTCGGCGCCGGGCTCGACGAAGAGCTCGGCAAAGAGCTCGCGCTCCCGGGCGCAGATCGTGATCGTGACGCCGTCGCCTTCGCCACCGGCCTGCTCGAGCGCGGCCGCCAGCGTCGATTCCGACAGCCCGTAGAAGCGCAGAGTGCGGCGTTCGAACGGTGGAACTCTTTCCAGCAGCGCGCGCAGCGGCTCGCTCTCGAGGGCGGCCGGCCAGAGTCCCTGCAGCTCGTTCGGCGGACCGGGCAGAACCACCGCGACACAGCCCTCGTGCTCGATCAGAACGCCCGGAGCCGTGCCGGCGAGTCCGAGCACTCGCCCGCCCTCGGGAATGCTCGCCTGCTTGCGCACGCCCTCCTCGAAGGAGTGGTAGACGGAGCCGACGTTCCGTGCATAGCGGCGGCCGACGAGATCGATCGCTCGCTCGAGCTCGGGATCGAGCAGAAGCCGGCGCTTCGTTGCCTTCGCCAGCAGCTCGATCGTGCGGTCGTCGTGTGTAGGGCCGAGGCCGCCCGAGACGACACAGAGGTCGGCCGCAAGCGCTGAGGCGATCGCTGCCTCGAGCAGATCCGGGTCGTCTCCGATGATCGTGATTCCCCGGCAGACGAGCCCGAGCTGGGCCATCTCTCTGGCGAGGAAGGGACCGTTCTCGTCGGCCAGCTCGCCGCGCACGAGCTCGCTGCCGGTAACGAGTATGACGGCCTCTGGCCGGCTTCCGGAAGGCGCTTTACGACTGGGCACGGGACAGCGCTAGCCGGGCAGGTATCTTTGCCCGTTGGGAGTGAAGAGCAGGGTCTTCGGCCCCACGCGGTTGCCCGAAGAAGCGGAAATGCCGCCCGGCAGCGTCCAGCGTAAGTTCTGAGCGGCACTCACTCTGACCCAGATGGTCGGGGCATGGATAGTGATGTGGTGCCCCTTGACGAGCGTTCCACCGAAAAGCAACTTCCCGCCCTGTCCGACGGCATGCGCGTCCACGAAGGAGTCGCCGCGCACGGCCGTGATCTCCAGCCTCGTGGTCTTTGCGTTCTGGTTGGTGGATGTCGTGAGATTGGGAACGCTCTGGCTCGGCGACTTCGAAGTCAACGCCGCCGCTATCAGGCCGGTGATGACGACGATGATCGCCAGTGAGATGACGACGGCGCCCGTTGCGATACGGCGCTGGTGTTGTGCGGAAGCTCGCCTCTCTTGTCTGCGAGCTGGCACACGAGCCACCTCAGAAACCGAGAAGCGCGAGTTGAACTCGTCGACATATAGCTGACCGTCGAGGCCGAGCTCGTCGGCATAGACGCGCAGGAAGCCCTTCGTGTAGGCGTTCGCGGGCAGAAGCGAGAACTGCTCTTCCTCCAGCGCTTTCAGGTAGCGCGTGCGGATCTCTGTCTTGTGCTCCAGGTCCGCAAACGTCCGCCCCTGACGTTCGCGTGCCTCACGCAAGCTGTTGCCGATTTCGAACACAGGCTCGAATTCTAGTGACGGATTGTGATGTTAGGCACTTCAGCGGCGATTCTGGGGGCCGAGGAGCGCCGCGCTAGCGGCTGGCCAGCACGGCGTAAACGGCGAGTGCGATGCAGGCACTCACTCCGAGTGCAAGCGCAATGATCCCGGTGGCGCGGCCAAAAGCGGCTTGTCTCGAGCCACCCATGCGTCCGAGCGAGACCGAGCGGCGCAGGTGTGCTTTCTTGGCCAGAACGATCGCAATGAAGCCGAATACGGTGCAACCGGCGGCAATGGCTATGACCGCCATCAGTAACGTCACGGTGACCGAGCGCATGGAGGTGATGACCGCCGCCGGGGCCAGAGCGACACCGATCAAGCCGACGAGCGCGGACAGCCTGGCGCGGACGTTCGGCCGGTTGGCGCGGGAGCCCTCGTACGTTTGCACGCCGCTATTGTCGCTACTTAGCGCCGAGCGCGTTGCCGATAGCCGTTATCGGTCAGCGAATTGCCTGGAGCGACAGCACGTGCTCCAGATCGCTTTCCTCGGCGAGCACGCGACGCGGTTTCGAGCCTTCGTAGCCGGAGACGATGCCACGCCGCTCGAGCATGTCGATCAACCTTCCGGCTCGTGTGTAACCGACCCTGAGACGACGCTGAAGCAGCGAAACCGAGGCTGACTGGGACTGGACAACTACCTCGATGGCCTTTTCCAGCAGCGGATCTTCGTCGGGATCGAACTCTCCGTCGCCGCGCTCCAGCGCGTCCTCGGCGAAGGCCTCAGGCAGCTCGAGCAGCGACTCGTCCAACTCCTGACCGCGCTGACTGCGGCACTGCTCGACGATCAGCGTGACCTCTTCCTCGCTCACGTACGCACCCTGAAGCCGCTGCAGGCGTGACGTACCGAGCGGCTTGAAGAGCATGTCGCCCTGGCCGAGTAGGCTCTCGGCTCCGGAGCTGTCGAGAATGACGCGCGAATCGGTCTGGCTGGAGACCGCGAACGCGATGCGAGAGGGGATGTTGGTCTTGATCATCCCGGTGATGACGTCCACCGAGGGACGCTGCGTAGCCAGGACGAGATGGATGCCGACGGCTCGCGACTTCTGCGCCAGGCGAATAACGGCGTCTTCCACCGCCTGCGGCGAGGTCATCATCAGGTCGGCCAGCTCGTCGATCACCACCAGCAAGTAGGGAAGCGGGTCCTCTCCGCGCTGTCTGAGCGCCCGGTTCAGCTCGGGCAATCCGCGCGCTCGCACGATGCTCATCTTGTCGTAGCGCCGCTCCATCTCGGCGAGCAGGTTGGCCAGCACCGCGGCGGCCTCCTTGGGATTCGAGACGACCGGAGTGAGCAAATGCGGGATCGACTCGTAGAAGCCCAGCTCGACGCGCTTGGGATCGACGAGGATCATGCGCACCTCGTCGGGCGTGCGGCGCAGCAGAATCGAGGCCAGGATCGTGTTGATACAGCCCGACTTGCCCGAGCCGGTAGTGCCGGCGATCAGGATGTGGGGCATGCGCGCGAGATCGGTCCAGACGGCATTGCCGGCGATGTCCTTTCCGAGCCAGACGGCAAGCGGGCTGGCCGAATCCGGCAGCTCGTCGAAGACGTCCCCGAGCGTGACCAGGTTCGGCGTCAGGTTCGGAACCTCGACGCCGACCGCCTGCTTGCCCGGGATCGGCGCCAGGATACGAATCTCGGTGGTGGCGAGCGCATAGGAGAGGTCGTCCTTCAGGTTCGCGACCTTGGAGACCTTCGTTCCGGGTGCGAGCTGGAGCTCGTAGCGGGTTACGCGCGGTCCGGAGATCTGGCCCACGATGCGCGCCTCGATTCCGAAGTTGGCCAGCGTTTGCACGAGCACCTCGGCGATGCGCTCGCCGGTGCCGGCCAGCTGCTGGGCGACCGGCGGCGAACGGTGCAGAATACTCGCGTCGGGGAGCTCGTAGTCGTTGATCCTGGGCGTGGCGTCGAAAAGAGTCGGCGCCTCGTCGGATGCGCCGTCGGGATCGAGTAGCAGCGGTGGCGGTCCGGTCAGCTCCTCGCCGACAACGTCCGGGAAGGCGCGGGCGCCATCGATCGGTGGAGTGTGCGCATCGAGTCGCGCTTGCGGAAGCGGAAGAACGAGCGGTTCCGGGTAGCCGCTCGGGAATCTCGTCTCCGCTTCCGCCTCGCGCGCCGGGCGCACACGCCGGAGCGCATCGCCCGAACGCCTCAGCCAGGCCCCGAGCGACGCTCCGGTCAAAAGCAAGCAACCCACGATCACGCAGAGCACGGCCACGATGGTGGCTCCGGTGCCGCCCAGGAGCTTCGACAGGCCCGACTCCAGCCAGCGGCCGCTGAAACCGCCATGGGCACGGCCGAGCGTCAGCTGCAGGCCGATGAAGAACACCACGAGACCGCGTCGGAACGGCTTCACCTCGACCAGCTCGCTACGTACGAGCAGAAGGACCCCGTAAGAGACGGCCGCGAGCGGCAAGCTGTATCCGGTCGCTCCGATCACGGCCAGAATGCCGCGCGCCAAGGCGGCGCCGACCACTCCCCCATTCCAGCCGAAGTAGAAGACGCTGCCGAGGAAGAGCCCGACGGCGATCAGGCCGAGGCCGAAGAGCTCTGGATGGTGGTGGCTGCGGGTCTTGGCAGGCTTGCGCTGGCGCGCGGGCTGGCGCGGCTTCAACTTGCGCTTCCGGCGCTTCTTACTCACCCGAGCGGGCTTCGACGCGGCGGGCAGCGCTCCTGCGCCTGTGACCGTCTGTAAAGAGGCGATGTAACACTTGCCCCTTGTCCGGACAGGAACGGGGCAGGAAGCGGTGTCGAACTTGATCGGACGAGCATCGTCAAGCGTTAACAGAGCGATCCACGGCTAGCTGTGCGACGGCACCGCGTTCCGCCGCCCGCCACCGAGCCACCCACCCGCGGGGTGGTAACACGGTAGCGTCGGGAAACGCACCAGGTGTGTCGACTTCGTGCCAAAACAAAGGTCACGCCGCAAGGACAACCAGACCAGCGCGAACGACCTCGAACGGTAAGCGGCCGCTAGACCTCGAGCACGACCGGCAGGATCATCGGCCGGCGGCGAGTACGGTTGTAGACGAGCTGGGCGATGCCGTCGTGCAGGTGTTCTTGGAGCAACTTGATCTCGGTGATCTCCTCGGCCAAGAGGCGCTCGAGAATCCCGACCGCCTCGGTCTTGACCTCCTCGAGCAGCGCGTCCTGCTCGCCGAAGCCGCGGGCGACTAGCTCCGGAGTCGCGACCATGTTCCCGTTGCTCGAGGTCAGGGTCGTCACGACGATCAAAACGCCGTCCTCGGCCAGGTGGCGCCTGTCACGCAGGGCGACATCGGCGACATCGCCGACACCGAGCCCGTCGACCAGCGTTATACCGGTCTCGACCTGTCCGACGATACTCACGCCCTTCGGCGTCAGCTCTATCACCGAGCCGTTCTCGGCGATCAGGATCGAGTCCTCGGGGACACCGGCCTCCTTGGCCAGACGGGCGTGGGCCGCTTGCATGCGGAACTCTCCGTGCACGGGCATCACCGCCTTGGGTCTCAGTAGCGCGATCATCGTGCGCAACTCCTCGGCGCAGCCGTGCCCGGAGGCGTGCACTTCCGCGACGTCCTCGTGCAAGACCTCGGCACCGGCTTTGGCCAGACCGTTGATCGCGTCGTGCACACGAAGCTCGTTGCCCGGGATCGGCTTGGCCGAGATGATGACCGTGTCGCCGCGCTCGATCTGCACGGTCGCGTGGTCGTGGAAGGCGATTCTTGTCAGCGCCGAGAGCGGTTCGCCCTGGCTGCCAGTGCAGAGGATCATTTGCTCGTAGGGCGGCAGCTCGCTCAACTCTTCCGGCTTGAGCAGGAAGTTGTCGGGGACGTCCAGATAACCGAGGTTGCGGGCGATGTTCACGTTCTTTCGCATCGAGCGGCCGATCACGGCCAGCGAGCGGCCGGTCTCGACGGCGACGTCTATCGCCTGCTGAACTCGGTGGATGTTGGAGGCGAAGCAGGCGATCAGCACGCGCCCGTCGCGGAGCGGGATTATCTGGCGAAAGGCTTCACCCACTCTGCGCTCGGAGGGCGTGGTGCCGGGGCGCTCGGCGTTGGTCGAGTCGCCGAGCATGAGATCGACGCCGCGGTTGCCGAGCTCCGCTAGGCGACCGACATCGGTACGCATGCCGTCAACCGGGGTGTGATCGAGCTTGTAGTCGCCGGTGTAAACGATGCGACCGGCACCGGTCTCGATCACGACGGCGATCGCATCCGGTATCGAGTGCGCCACCCGCACGAACTCGATCTTGAAAGGGCCGATATCTACAGGTCCTCGACTGGGTTCCGCTTCGCGAAGTGTGGTCGCACGTCCCAGACCGTGCTCGTCGAGCTTCGACTTCACGAAGCCGAGCGTCAGCCTGGTGGCCCAGACCTCGCCCACCTCGATCTCGCGCAGCAGGTAGGGAAGTCCGCCGACATGATCCTCGTGCCCGTGCGTGAGGATGACGGCACGCACCGGCTTGCCGCTGGAGCGCAGGTAGCTGATGTCGGGCAGGATGAGATCGACGCCGAGTTGCTCGTCGCGCGGGAAGGCCATACCGGCATCGACGATGATCGACTCACCGCGATGCTCGTAGACGGTCATGTTCTTACCGACCTCGCCGAGCCCGCCCAGCGGGATAATGCGACAGCTCTTCGTCGATGGCATCGATTCGAGTCTAGTCGCAGGTGGGCGACCGGTGTGCGGCGGCGTCACGTGGAAGGGAAACGAGGTAGTTATTGGGTCCCGGTTTCTCGGGATGTCGCTGGGCGCGCAGCGCCGGAGGGGATAGTCCTTCGGACGGCCCCGCAGAGCGATGTGCGGTCAGCGACGTCAGGCGGCGAAGGGTGACCAACCGCGTTGAGCGTCTTACGCCGCTGGCCGAGGAAGCGGGATCAGGCGCGAACCGCGGGCTCTAGCACCTCGGCTTGCTCCAGCAGCTCGCGGATCTGATCGAGCTCGGCCGGCGTGGCGTCGACCAGCGGCAGGCGCAGGCCGCCGACGTCGAAACCCGCCAGGTTGAGGGCGGCCTTGGTCGAGATCGGATTGACGCAGACCGCCAGCGCTTCCATCAGCGGCTTCAGCTCGTCGTCCATCGCCTTCGCGCCGCTGAGGTTGCCGCCGCGGAAACGCCGTACCATCTCCTGCACGCGCGGTCCGGCCAGGTGTGTGTAGACGCAGATCCCGCCCGCGCCGCCCAGTTCGAGGAACGGCAGCACGAGCTCGTCGTTGCCGGCGTAGAGCAAGAGGCTCGTCTCGTCCACGATTTGGCGTGCCTGCTCGAGGTCTGGGTTGGCCTGCTTGACCGCAACCACATTCGGGATCTCCGCCAGCTCCGTGAACGTCTCGGACTCGACGTTGATGATCACGCGGCCGGGGATGTTGTAGACGACGATCGGCTTGTCGGTCGCCGCAGCAACCGCCTTGTAGTGCTCGACGACGCCCCGCTGCGGTGGCTTCGAGTAGTAGGGCACCACGATCAGGAAGCCGTCCACGAACTCCGCGGCCTGAGCCGTCAGGTAAGCGGAGTGGCGAGTGTCATAGGTGCCGGTGGCAGCGATCACGCTGGCCCGCTCGCCCACCTCCTCCACCGCTGCGTAGTAGAGCATCAGCTTCTCGCGATCGGAGAGCGTGGTGCCCTCGCCGGTGGAGCCCGAGATGACCAGCCCCTCGGAGCCGTGCTCGACGAGGTAGCGCGCCAGCGCCTTGAAACGCTTGAAATCGACCGAGCGGTCTTCCTTGAAGGGAGTGACGATCGCGGTCAGGATCGTGCCGAAGTCGCTCTGCTTACCGTTCGCGGTCATGGGGCGATTCTAGATGAAGGGTCGAGCGGGCTATTCCAGTACCGCGCCGGAGGCCGCGCTGGAGACCTGGCGCGCGTAGCGGACAAGCCAGCCGCTGGTGAACTTGGGCGCCGGCTTTGTCCAGGCCGCCTTCCGCGTGGCGAGCTCCTCGTCCGTCACGAGCAGATCCAGTTTTCGCGCCGGCAGGTCGATCGCGATCTCGTCGCCGTCTTGCACCAGAGCGATCGGGCCGCAGTCGGCCGCCTCGGGCGAGACGTGACCGATCGAGAGGTTCTTGGTGCCGCCCGAGAAGCGCCCGTCGGTGACGATCGCGATCTTGTCGCCGAGTCCTGACCCGGCGACAGCCGCAGTCAGGGCCAGCGACTCGCGCATGCCCGGGCCGCCCTTCGGGCCTTCGTTGCGGATGATCAGAACGTCGTTTTCGACCACCTTGCCTTCGCGCAGGTAGGTCATGGCGTCGTCCTCGCTTTCGAAAACGCGTGCCGTGCCGGTGAAGCTCATCATCCCGGCGGCGATCGCGCCCTGCTTGACGACCGCGCCGTCGGGAGCGAGCGAGCCGTGAAGCACGGCGATGCCGCCTTCGGCGGCGATCGGATCGTCGAGGGTGTGGATCACGCCGGCGTCCGGGCTCGGAACCTTGGCGAGGATCTCCCCCACCGTCCGGCCCGAGACCGTCAGGCAATCCCTGTTCAGGAGCGGCTCCAGGTTCTTCAGCACGGCCGGGATGCCGCCGGCGAACTCGATGTCCTCCATCACCGTCTCGGCGGCGGGCTCGATTAGGGTCAGCTGCGGCGTGACACGGCTCAAGCGATCGAAGTCGGCGAGTGTGATGTCCACCCCGGCGTCGTGTGCAATCGCCGGGATGTGAAGAGTGGTGTTGGTCGAGCCACCGAGCGCCATGTCCATCCGGATCGCGTTCTCGAGCGAGTCGTGGGTGACGATCTTGCGCGCCGTGACACCCTCTTTCACCAGACCGACGATCCGCTCGCCCGCCAACTCGGCCAGGCGCATCTTCTTGGCCGAGCCCGCCAGCGCCGTGCCGGTGCCGGGCAGGCTCATGCCCATCGTCTCGGTCAGGCAGGCCATCGTGTTGGCGGTGTAGAGGCCCTGGCAGGAGCCCTCGCCCGGGCAGGCCTCACACTCCATCTCAGCCGCCTCGGCCTCGCTCATCTTCCCGGCCTGCTGCAGTCCGACCGCTTCGAAGGTGTTGCGGACAAGCGCCAGGCGCTTGCCGTGCAGCTGGCCGGAGCGCATAGGCCCAGCCGTGACGACGATCGCCGGAATGTCGAGCCGACAGGCCGCCATGATCATTCCGGGCGTGATCTTGTCGCAGTTCGTAAGGAGAACCAGCCCGTCCAGCTGGTGGGCCTGCACGATCGACTCGACGATGTCGGCGATCAACTCGCGCGAGGGCAGCGAGTAGTGCATGCCGGAATGCCCCATTGCGATGCCGTCGCAGATGCCCGGCACCCCGAACAGGAACGGCACTCCGCCGCCGGCCGCCACACCCCACTCGATCTTGCGCTCCAGCGCGCGCATGCCGACGTGCCCGGGAATCAGATCGGTGAAGCTCGAGCAAAGCCCTATGAAGGGCTTGGACATCTGATCCGCCGTGACGCCAGTTCCGTATAGCAGCGCCCGGTTCGGCATCCGCTCGATTCCCTGCTTGATCTGATCGCTGCGCATCTCGGTCTTTCTCCTTCGCTAGGACTGAGGGGAGCGTAGCGAGCACAGGGACCCGGAGCGGGGGTAAACCGCGTCAGAATTCGATGCGTATTACGAGGTTACGACCCGAGTCAACCGACCGGCACCCAGGAGATTCAAAGCCTGGAAATACCGGAGTCTGATCAGCGGTGGTCCTGAGCCCGCCGCGCCGCGTCTGTTTATCAGCCGGCACACAATCGACACTCCGAAATCCTTGACAGAAAACGGTGTCTGACACCGACGGCTGTCAAGAGGCGCGCGTACCTAAAGTGGGTCTTTAACTCCACCGATAAAGGCGCGCAAACGCGCCTCAGATCGGGTTAGTGGAGCAACGCGTCCAGCCCCACGGTCAACCCGGGCGGCAGCGTGCCGAGCTTCTCCAGCGCCAGCAGAACCCCCGGCAGAAAAGCCTCACGGGCGAAGGTGTCGTGGCGGATCGTGAGCAGCTGCCCCTCGCCGCCGAGCAGCACCTCGTGATGGGCGACGAGACCGGGCAGGCGTACGGAATGGATCTCGGGATCGGTGCCCATCGCCGCGGCGGTGGCGAGCGCCGTGCCGGAAGGGGCGTCCTTCTTGGCTTCGCCATGCAGCTCGACGATCTCGGCGCGGGGCATGAATTTCGCGGCCTCGGCGGCGAAGCGCATCATCAGAACCGCCCCTAAGGCGAAGTTGGGAGCGACGAAGAGCGGCTTTCCCTTCTCCTTGGCGAGCGCGTCCAGCTGCTCGAGCTGAGCGGAGGAGAGTCCGGTCGTGCCGACGATGCAGGCGATCCCATGTCCGAGCACCTCGGTCACGTTCTTCTCGACAGTGTCGGGCTGGGTGAAGTCGATCATCGCCCCCACCCCGCTCGGGTCGAACGAGTCGCCGAGGTCGATGCCGACCACCTCGTAGCCGGCCGACCTGAGCCCGGGACAGAGCGCCTGCCCGACCTTGCCGCGGGAACCGAAGAACGCAACCTTCATGTCGCCGACCTCCTTGCCAGTACGGGGTTGATGGCGCCCGCCGCAGCATAGAAGAGGTCCTCGTCGGGGCCGATGCCTGCCACCGAGAGTCGCTCGGGAGCGAGCAGCAGGCTCGCCAGCTCGCTGACGGCGTCCGGCTCGACCGCCTCTATCTCGGCGATGATGCGCTCGGGCGAGAGCAGCTCGGTGTCGGTGACGATCGCCCGCCCGAGCCTGGTCATGCGTGTCGAGGTGGACTCCATCGAGAGCATGATCCGCCCGCGCGCGTGCTCCTTGGCCCGCTCCAGCTCGCCCTTGAGGAAGTTGCCGGCGGCGATCTCGGCCACCTGCTCGGCGGCGATCTCCAGGCAGGCGGAGAGATTGTCCTCGCGCGTGCCGAGACTGATCCCGACCAGACCGGTGTCGGAGTACTGGGCCACGAAGCTGTAGACGGAGTAGGCCATGCCGCGCTTCTCGCGGATCTCCTGGAAGAGCCTCGAAGAGGCCGAGCCGCCGAGAATCGAATCCAGCAGCGAGGCGGCGAAGCGGCGGCGGTCGGAGCGGGCGATTCCCGGCGCCGCTACGCAGACGTGGTACTGCTCGGTCTCCTTGCGCTGGAACCGCACTCCGGCTGCCGGCGTCTTCAGAAGCGGCTTGCGCACGAACGGACTGGCGCCGGCGTGCTCGCGAGCGGCGGCCGCCCTGGCCACCAGCGAGACCAAGCGCTCATGGGCCACGTTCCCGGCCGCCGCAACTACGACGTTGCCCGGGTGGTACATGCTCTCGTGGAAGCCCGAGATGGTGCGCCGGCTGACCGAGGAGATGACCTCCGAACGCCCGAGTACGGGCCGTCCGAGTGGCTGGTCGCCGAATACCGCCGCGCTGACGAGATCGTGAACCATGTCCTGCGGCGCGTCCTCGAGCATCGCGATCTCTTCGAGCACCACCTCGCGCTCGGCATCGATGTCGGCGAAGCTCGGTACGAAGACCATGTCGCTGACGACGTCGACTGCCCGCTCGAGCTGGTCGTAGGGAACGCGACCGTAGACGACGGTGCTTTCGCGCGACGTGGCCGCGTTGAGCTCCCCGCCCAGCTCGTCGAAGATCTCGGCGATCTGGCGTGCCTCGTAGGAGCGCGTGCCCTTGAACAGCAGGTGCTCGATGAAGTGCGTGATTCCGGCCCTCGCAGGCGTCTCGTCGCGCGAACCGACGCCGATCCAGAAGCCGATCGCCACCGATCTGAGCGACGGCATTCGCTCGGAGATCACTCGCTCACCGGAGGCGAGCTCCGAGAGGACTACTTTCTGCACGCCTGCGATCCTAGCTGGCCGCGGGCGCTTCGCAGCTATCGCGCCGGCTCCGGCTTAGTGGCCGTTTCCGCTCAGCAGCTGCTCGGATGCCTTCAGGAGCTTCTGCCGATCGACTCCAACCATGTGCAGGACGCGACTCGTGATCTCGAAGCCCGAGCAGGCAAACCCGTAGGTCATGTGCTCGGGCTCGATCGCACGGTGACCGCGCATACCGGCCGCCTCGGCCGCGGTTGCGAGGATGTTGGCGGCCTCCGGAGTGAGAAAGACCTCCCCGATCGGCTCACCGGCCTCCCAGAGTGCCTCGGCGATCTGACCGCGCGCTTCCTCGAGCGTCATGCCGTGCTCGAGTAGGAGCTGTCCGGCCGGGCCTCCTTCCTGGATCACCCCGACGATCAGATGCTCGGCCCCGAGCTCGCGATGGTTGGAGCGCTCCATCTCGGCACAGGCGCGCGACAGCGCCACTCTCCCTCGCTCGCCGATGCCGACTCCCAGCTCTCGCTCGAGCTTCGGTATCTCGAGACTCGGGCCGGTACTCGTTTTTCGCTCTCCACTCTTCAGCCAGCGCATGGAACCTCTCTCTTCTCTTTCTTGCTCGCTTCCCTCGCCCGTCAGCGCCTTTGCCTGGGCGGACGGCGCCCTCCGCGCTCCTCCCGAGCCGGGCGCTCCCGCTCGCCCTCCGGCCGGTTGGCCGCCTTCTCTTTTGCCCTTTCCACCAGCTTGTCGGGTAGTACGAGCTCTCCGTTCTCGTGTTTGGCCAGGAGCTTGAGCCCGATCCTGCCACGCTCCTTGTCCACTTCCTGCACCAGCACGTCGATCGTATCGCCGCGGTCGAGCACGTCCTCGATCCGATCGACCCTTCCGGGGCCGACGTTGGAGACGTGGAGCAATCCGTCAGTCCCCTTCTTCAGCTCGACGAAGGCGCCGAACTGCGTCAGCTTCACTACCCGCCCGGTGTACTCGTCGCCGACTTCGGGGCTCTTGGTCATGGCGTGGATGGCTTCGACCGCGGCGTCGGCCTTCGTGCCTTCGGTGGCATAGACGAGCACGGTGCCGTCCTCCTGGATATCGATCTGCACCTCGTAGTCGGCCTCGAGCGCGCGAATCGTCTCGCCGCCCTTGCCGATGACCATGCCGATCATCTCGGGATCGATCGATACCGTGGAGATGCGCGGCGCGTGACCGGCCAGATCCTGCCTCGGCTCGGCGATCGTGGCGGCCATCTTGTCGAGGATGGCCTCGCGCGCCCGCTTCGCCTGAGCCAGTGCCGAGCTCATGATCTCGTGCGTGACGCCCGTGATCTTGATGTCCATCTGCAGCGCGGTGATGCCGTCGCGGGTACCGGCGACCTTGAAGTCCATGTCGCCCAGGTGATCCTCGGCGCCCTGGATGTCGGTCAGGATGACGTAGTCGTCGCCCTCCTTGACCAGGCCCATGGCGATGCCGCTGACCGGGCGCTTGATCGGCACTCCGGCGTCCATCAGCGCCAGTGTCGAGCCGCAGACCGAGGCCATCGACGAAGAGCCGTTCGACTCGAGCGTCTCGGAGACGAGCCGGATCGTGTAGGGGAACTCCTCGACTGGTGGGATCATCGGCTCGAGCGCCCGCTGGGCAAGCGCGCCGTGGCCGATGTCGCGCCGCTTGGGGCCGCGCATGAAGCCGGTCTCGCCGACCGAGTAGGGCGGGAAGTTGTAGTGGTGCATATAGCGGCGCTCGTCCTCGAGCGAGAGGTCGTCGATGCGCTGGCCTTCCTTGGCCGTGCCGAGCGTGAGCAGGGTCATCACCTGCGTCTGGCCCCGCGTAAAGAGCCCCGAGCCGTGCGTGCGCGGCGAGACCGAGACCTCGCAGCTGATCGGGCGGATCTCCTCGGTGCCGCGACCGTCGGGACGGCGCTTGTCGATGGCGATCTTCTGGCGTACGAGATCCTTGTAGATCGCCTCGGCCGCGCGACGGACGCAGTTCTTCGTCGTCTGATCCTTCAGCGGAGCTTCGCCGTCGGCCGGAGCCGGCCCGACCGGGAAAGGCAACTCGGTCGCCTCGACGATGCGATCGAAGAGCAGCTGGCGCTTGGCGGCACGCAGCTCCTTCGAGTCTTGCTCGGCATCGGTGAGAGTGCGCAGATCGGCGCCGAACTGCTCGCGTACCGCTCCCTCGACGGCAGCCAACTGCTCCTGCTCGAGCACGACGCGCAAACTGTGGCGAACCTGCAAGCGGCGCACGATGTCGGCTTCCGTCGACTCCATCGTCAAGGCGGGAGCCAGCTCGCCGGCGATCTCGTCCACGAGGGCAGCGGCCTCGCGCAAACCCAGCTCGCCGATGCGAGTGCGGAAGCGATCGGCTTGTGACTTTTTCAGCTCGTCCGTCAGCTCGCTGTCGAGCCATTTCGGCTTGCCGACCCGGCTGCGCAGCTCCTCCTGCGCTTCGCAAAGCTTCTTGATCTCGTCCTGGGCGAGCGCGAAGGCCTCGAGCATGGTCTCCTCGGTCACCTCCTCGGCGCCGGCTTCGATCATCGTCAGCGCTTCCTTCGTGCCGACCACGAGCAGATCAAGCGCGGAATCCGCCATCTCCTGCATCGTGCCGTTGACGACGAGCTTGCCCTCGATCAATCCGACACGAACCGCTCCCACCGGTCCGAGGAAGGGCAGCGAGGAGATCATCAGCGCCGCCGAGACGCCGTTGATGCAAAGCACGTCGTGCGCGGTCACGAGATCGGCCGAGAGCACCGTTGCGATGCACTGCACCTCGTTGCGAAAGCCCTTCGGCCAGAGCGGCCGGATCGGCCGGTCGGTCATTCGCGCGGTCAGGATCGCCCGTTCTGTCGGGCGTCCCTCGCGCTTGAAGAAACCGCCGGGAATCTTGCCGGCGGCGTACATGCGTTCCTCGACGTCCACCGTCAGCGGAAAGAAATCGGCGCCTTCACGCGCTTCCATCCTCCCCTGCGCGGTCGCTAGCACCATCGTCTCGCCCGAGCGAACCACAACCGCACCGTCGGCCTGCTTGGCGTACTTCCCGGTCTCGAAGACGATCTCGTGATCGCCGACGGTCACCGAGACGGACTCGAGCCGTTCGGTTCCAGTACTGGTCATCTTTTTGCTCCTCCACGATTCGCGGAGAGCGGGAGTTTGAGTGAGCCCGGTGGTCGCCGTGACTCGCTCAAACTTCCACCCTCCTTCTCTTTCTTCCAAGTAGCCCTAGCGCCTCAGCCCGAGCTCCTTGATCAAACCACGATAGGCCTCGAGATCGTTCTTCTGCAAGTAGGTCTGCAGTCGTCTTCGCTGCCCGACTAGCTTGAGCAGACCGCGCCTCGAGTGGTGATCTTTGGCGTGGGTGCGCAAATGCTCGTTGAGTTGGTTGATTCGCTCGGTGAGAAGCGCGATCTGGACCTTGGTCGAGCCGGTATCCGATTCATTCTCGCCGAAGCGCTTAACGATCTCATTCTTCGCTTCCTTCGTCAGGGACATCCTTTTCCTCCCTTGCTTGCTGACGCCCTCGATCCCAGCTCGCCGTCGGAAGCGCCTCGAACGGCCGAGATCGTGGTCTCGGGGAAGCCTATCAGCGCCGCAGCCGAAGGGAGGGCGAGACCCAGTTTTCGTGCCTCTCTGACGACTCTCGAGGCTGTCGAAAAAGAGTTTCACATTCGGCACGCTTGGCCCTTGACACCGAATGGTGTCTGACACCGTTCGGTGTTAAGTAGAGATCGAGTCGAAAGTGAGTCTTTTCTTCCATCGCCCGCGCGACCGTCGCGCCCGACCGGCAGCCAGTAATGTCCCGCCAATGCGCGCGCTCATCTTCGATCTCGACGGCACGCTCGTCGACACCGTCTATGCCCACGTCTTCACCTGGCAGCAGTCGCTTGTCGAAGCGGGGATGCCGATCGACGGCTGGCGCATTCACCGCCGCATCGGTATGAGCGGTGGGCTCTTTGCCCGCGCGGTGGCGCGTGAGCTCGGACGGCCGCTCTCGAAGGACGAGACCGAGGCCTTGCAGCGCCGTCACGCCGAGCTCTTCGAGCAACTCATGCCGCAGCGCCGGCCGCTTCCCGGCGCGGTTGAGCTGCTCCGCCATTTGCGTGAGGCCGGAGTCGTACATGGTGTCGCCACCTCCGGCTCGCGACCGCAGATCGACAGATCGCTAGAGGCGCTCGAAATCGGGCCGGACACGGTTGTGATCGAGCGCGGCGACGTCGCCCGCGCCAAGCCCGAGCCCGATCTCTTCCTCGCCTGCGCCGAGCGACTCGGAGTCAGCCCTAAGGAGTGCTACGTCGTCGGCGACGCCGTCTGGGATCTGCTCGCGGCGAGACGCGCAGAGATGCTGAGCGTCGGTCTGATGAGCGGCGGCTACGGCGAGGATGAGCTCACGAGGGCCGGCGCCTACCGCGTCTACCGAGACGCTGCCGAGCTCGACAATTCGCTCGACGAGCTGGGAGTATTGCCCTGAACGCAGTTCCGGCCGGCATTGCTGCAGGCCACCCCGCGACGGCGAAGGCCGGGCTTGACGTTCTGAGAGAGGGCGGCAGCGCAGCCGACGCCGCTGTCTGCGCCTGCTTCGCCTCCTGCGTTTGCGAGGTGGTGATGACCGGCCTACTGGGCGGCGGTCACGGCATGGTCTGGGACGCAGCGGAGAAACGCGCTCGGCAACTCGATTTCTTCGTCGCCGTTCCGGGTTTCGGCGGCCCGGCCAGGAAGCCGGAGCTGGTCGACGTTGAGGTGCGCTTCGGCGAGCAGCTCGTTCACTACTCGATCGGGCCACAGTCGTTTGCCGTTCCCGGCGTACCCGCCGGACTGCACGAGCTCTGGCGACAGTACGGCCGCCTCGATTGGCCGCGCCTGCTCGAGCCGGCGATCGCCCTGGCGCGGGGCGGCGTGCCGATGCCGCACGCCCATGCCACCTGCCTGGAGATGCTGGCGCCGGTGTTGACGCTGGACGGAGGCGAGCGCCTGCTCGCTCCGCAAGGACGCCTCCTGAAAGAGGACGAGCTGCTGGTGCAACCGGGTATCGCGACGGCTCTGGAGCTGCTCGCCGACGATCCGCGCTCGCTCTACGACGGCTCTCTGGCCGGCGCTCTGCTGGAGCTCATGGTCGCGCGCGGCGGCCTGGTCACAGCCGCTGACCTGGCCTCCTACTCGCCGCTCTGGCGCGAGCCGGTCGAGACGCACTATGCGCGCACACGCTTCTTCACGCGCGGTGGTCTCGCCCGCGTAACCGAGTCGCTCGCTCGCCTGGTTCCGCTGGCCGCGCTATCCGAGCGGGAGCGCGTTCACGCCCTGCTGGCGGCGCTCTCCCCGGGCGGAATCGAGACTCACACGACCAACCTCGTCACGGTCGACGGCGCGGGAAACGCCTGCGTGCTCACGACCAGTCTCGGCCTTGGCTCGGGCGACTACCTGCCCGGATTCGATTTACACCTGAACTCGATGTTGGGCGAGACCGACCTGCTCGTTGGCAAGCTTGAAGCGGGGGAACGGATGGAGAGCATGACCGCGCCTAGCGTCGCGGTTGACAGTAACGGTCTCGCGCTGGCGATCGGTGCAGCCGGCGGCACGCGCCTAAGGAGCGCGCTCGTCGCAGTGGTCGCCGGGATCCTCGACGAGGGACTGGCGCCGGATGAGGCGATCGACCGCTCGCGCTTTCATCCGGACGTTCCTGTAATCGACGCCGAGCCGGGCGTGAGCGAGGAAGCCCTGGGCGAGGTCGAGACACAGGGCTGGCGTGTGCGGCGCTGGAGCGCCCGCCACCACTACTTCGGCGGAGTCAGCGCGATCGGACGCCGCGGCGCGGCCGGCGATCCCCGTCGAAGCGGCGTGGGGCTGCTGATCGACGCCTAGGACACCTGGGCGGGCCGCTCGGCGTCCCTCGCCGCCTGTACGTCGCGGGCGATCTGCTCTTTCAGCTCTTCCTCGCCCGCAAACGCCTGCTCGTCGCGGAGGCGCTGCCAGAGCTCGACGACCAGACGCTTGCCGTAAAGATCGCCGTCGAAGTCGATCAGATGCGCCTCGATGCGAAGCTCGCCGCCTTCGAAATGCGGGTTGACTCCGATCGAGACGGCTGCTCGATGCGCTTCGGTGAGACCGATGTAGATGCCGCGCCGAGGCACGAGCTGGTGCGGTGCGAAAGCGAGATTGGCGGTTGGAAAGCCGAGCCTGGCGCCACGAGCGAAACCGGGCACGACGCGACCGTCGAGCTCGAAGGGGCGACCGAGTAACGAGGCCGCCTGTTGGACGTCTCCCTCCACGAGCGCATCTCGGATCGTGCTCGACGAAACGCCTGCGACGGGCTCGACCACGCGGGTCAGCAATCCCTCCTCGCTCAGCAGCTCGAGGTCGCCGGCACGATCGTGACCAAAGCGAAAGTCCGGTCCGGCAACGACGATCTGTGCCCCGACCGGGTCGAGGTAGCGAAGCTTAAACTCCTTCGGTGTCATCTGCGCCAGCTCGTGGTCGAACTTGAGAACGACGATCTCCTCGACGCCGTACTCGACCAGCAGCTCGATCTTGCGCTCGAGCGTCGTCAGGAGGTCGACGGGCTGACCGAGCAAGACGCGCGGATGCGGATCGAAGGTGAGCACCGCTACTGGCATTCCGGTCTCGAAGGCCACGTCCAGAACTCGGCGATGGCCTAGGTGCACCCCGTCGAAGGAGCCGATCGCAACCGTCCGCATGCTGCGCGGCAGGTCTCTCGGATCGCGGACGACTTTCATACCGGCATCACCGTCTCAGCCTGCACCGTACCGCCTCGGCCACATCCGACGGCGACCAGCCTGCCACGATCGAGCAGCCGGAGCGTTCCCTGCTCCTCCCGCGTGAGCTGTCTTCCGGCGCGTACAGCGGCGGCTTCCGTCTCGCTCAGCTCGATCGCCGGTAAGAAAAGAAGCGCCTCGGCCGAAGGTAGTATCCGCTCGCCATCGGCTTCAGCCACCGAGAACGGCCCGATCTCCAGGCGCCTGAGCGAGTGGCAGTGACCGCCGAGTGCGGCCGCTATCGCACGCACGTAGGTGCCGGAGCCGACGCGCAGATCGAGCTCGGCGATTCCGTCCGAATAGCCGAGCAGCCGCAGTTTGTGGACGCGTGAACGTCGAAGCGGCATCTCGGGCGCTTCGCCGCGCCGCACCAGGCGGTAGGCCCGCTCGCCGCCGATCTTCACAGCCGAGGCGGCCGGAATCCGAAGCTCCACCTCTCCTCTGAGTTCCGCCAGGCCTCGCTCCAGCTGTGCGAGCCCGGGCGGCTCTCGCTTCTCGCCGGGCTCTCCCTCGCGATCTCCCGTCGAGGTCGAGAAGCGCAGGTCGATCTCCGTCAGATAGCGCTTGTCTAGACCGACGAGGTAGCGGGCGAGCCTTGTCGCGGCGCCGAGCAGTACCAGTAAGAGCCCGCTTGCGAACGGGTCGAGCGTGCCTGTATGACCGGCCCTAGCGCCGGTTTTCGCCCGTAACTGGCGCACGAGCTGAAACGAAGAGGGACCGGCGGGCTTGTCCACGAGCACCAGCCCCGAGGGCTCGAGCGCGCGCGGAATGGCCATGGCCTATCCCTCCCGGCCGCCGGCTCTGGCGCTGAACTCCTCGCGCAAGAAGGCGATCAGCTCGTCGAGCTCCAGCTTGGTTGCGAACCCCGCCGCCCGACGATGTCCGCCGCCGCCCTCCTTGCGTGCAATCTCGGAGACATCGAGATCGTCACGAGAGGAGCGCAGGCTCACCCGTCTCCCGTCACGCTCGGGCGGCTCCTGGATCAGAGCCGACATCTCGACGCCGGCGACGGCGCGCAGCGAGTCGATCACGCCTTCGGAGGCTCCGCTGGCCGCGCCCGAATCCTCGAAATCCTTCCGTTCGAGGTGGGAGACGACGAGGCGACCGCCCTCGAACACCTGCAAGTGCTCGAGCGCACGCGCGAGCAGCCTCAACTTGGAGAGCTCGATCGTCTCGTAGACGCGCTGGAAGATGCGGTGAGCGTCGGCGCCGGCCTCGAGCAGCTCGGCACCCAGTCGCAGCGTCTTCGGCGAGGTGTTCGCGTACTGGAAGCGACCGGTGTCGGTTACGAGGGCGATGTAGAGAGCCTCGGCGATTTCGGGCGTCAGCTTCACCTCCAGCTCGGAGAAGAGATCGCGCAGTACTTCGCTCGTTGACGACGCTTCCGCGGCTACGAGGTTGACGTTCCCGAAGCGGCTGTTGTCGTGGTGATGGTCGACGTTGATGACAAACGGCGCCTCGCTGATCAGGCGCTGGTCACTACCGAGCCGGACTTCGTTGGCGGCGTCGACCGCGATCAGCGGACGGCCGATCAGCTCTCCGGGCTCGCCCCGCACCAGCTCCTCGAGCGGCATGAAGCGGTACTCGAAGGGAATCGGCGCGTTCCCGGGCAGGAACATGACGCAGCTCTTTCCCAGCTGCTCCAGTGCCAGCTTCATCGCCAGCATCGAGCCGAGAGCGTCGCCGTCGGGATTCTCGTGCGTGCCGAGCACGAAGTCGTCGCGCTCGCGGATCGCCTGCGCGACCGCCTCTAGATCAGCTTTCATCGCGGTCGTCTTCGGTGGGAGCGAGCTCATCGATCAGCTTGGTCATGCGCACTGCGCGTTCAGGCGTCGGATCGTACTCGAAGCTGAGCTGGGGAATGCGCTTCAGCCGGAGCTCGCGGTTGAGCTTCGCCTGCAGCACTCCGTGCGCGTTGTTCAGCGCCTCGATCGTCTGCGTGATCTTCTTCTCGGAACCGAGCACGCTGACCAACACGTGCGCCTGGCTCAGATCCCGGGTCGTACGCACCACTGTGACGGTGACGAAACCGATGCGCGGATCCTTGAGCGAAGGAAGAGCTTCGCCGACGGCTTCCCGGATCGACTCGTTCACTCGCCGCATTCGCTCAGACATCAACCTCCATTCAAGCGGTTTCGGCCACGCACGTGTTCATCGCACCCGCAAGATGCGGCCTCGTACCGGGGCGGATTCCTGACGGGACGGGTACGGTTGGCGCCGCATCCCGCCGAAAAGAGAGTGAGCTCGATGACCGACGTCTATCTCTACGGGCATGTCTCGACCGGCGTGATCGTGCGCCTCGAGGATCGCTACCCCGGGCCGGACGGCTATGCCGAGATCGCCGAGACGCTCGACAACCACTGTGGTGAGGCCGCCGGCAGTGCGATCGTCCTGGCCCGTCTCGGGGCCTCGACCGTACTCGAGGGAAACTGGATCAGCGATACGCCGGCCTGCCGCGCCACACTTGCCTTCCTCGTGTCGCGCGGGATCGACTGCTCGGGATTGGTCGTGAAGCCCGGCTACCCGGGAGTGAACGAGATCACCATCTCCGACGGCGAGTCGCGCACTGTCTTCGGCCGCTACAAGAATCTCCTCTCGACCACGCAACAGTGGGAGGCGCCGAATCTCTCGCGCATCGCAGCGGCACGGATCGTCTGCGTAGATCCATCTTTCGGCGACACGACTCTTGCCGTCGCCGCTGCAGCAAAAGTGGCGGGAAAGCCGCTTGTAACTTCCGACGCCCGTCCCGATTCGGAGCTTGCGGCGCTCGCCGAGGCGGTTGCGGTCTCCGCTGAGTTGATGGCTCGCGACTACCCTGAGGCGCTCCGTTCTGACGAGGCGCGCGAAGAGCTCTTCTACCAGTACCTCGAGCGCTGCCCGGGACTTGTGATCTTCACCGCCGGATCGCGCCCGCTCTGGTACGGACGTGGCCGAAGCTGCAAGCCGGCGCCGGGCCTTGCCCAGCCCGGCGAGCGTCGCGAGCTGGCGCCGTTTCCGGTCGAGATTGTCGACAGCGCCGGCGCCGGCGACAGCTTCCGCGGCGGCCTGGTCTACGGCCTGCTGCACGGCTGGAGCGACGAGCAGACGGTGCGCTTCGCCTCGGCCGTCGCCGCGCTCGTCTGCACGACTACGCCGGGCTGCATCCATCCTCCCTCGCTCGAGCAGGTGAAGGCGTTTATCGAACAGCATGGCGCGACCGCGCCGTCGGCCTAGGCCGGTATCCAGGAATATCGCCTGAGCGGCGGAGATCGTCGAGCGCCCGGCGAACGAGACCAGCGACTGAGCATGATGTGAAGATGAGAAAACGGCTGAATACCTACACGGCGTACAGCATCGGTTGTGCAGTCGTCTGGGCTGTGCTCTTGGCCGCCGTCGCGGCCGCGGCCACGGCGGGAAAGTTCCATGTCTTCCTCTTGATCTTCGCCGGCTGGGTGCTCGGGTGGATCTCGGCCACGATTGCTCGCTTCGTCTACCCGCCACCGATGTCTCGGCGTTCGTGGTCACGCAAGCCTTAGGTCCGATCGCGAGCGCGGGGACGATCGAGCGGCAGTCGCAAAGACCTCCGCGTTAGGTCCTCTGCAAATTCGTGGCTGTCCGTTCTCCGCCGCAGGTACCGAAAAGCCGGGGTCACCCGTCCGAGCGGAGGTTTCACTCGTCGCTCGGAGTGACCACGCGCCGATCCAGCGCCACGAGCTCGTACTGCTGCCCGCGCAGGTAGCGCTCGGCGCCGTCCATCAACTGTTCGAGGGAGCTCGCCTCGTAGGCAGCAAGGGCGATCACGAGCCGCGAGCGCTGCCAGACATCGTGAAAGTCGACCTCGGCGACCGAGGCGCCGAAGCGGTTCTGCAGCTGCGCCTTGGCCGAGCGCAGGTACTGGCGCTTGTCCTTGAGCGAGCCCGCCTCGGGAAAGTGGAGCTCGGCCGCGAGGATGCCGACGTAGCCTTTACCCATCTCCGCTATTCAAGCGCGCGAACCGGCGCGCGGACACCCGAGCTGCGAGCGTCCGCTACTCGCCGGGCTCTCCGGCGGTCGGCGGTAGCGCCTCGTCGAGACTGGTGCGCTCTATCTCTTTCAGCTCGTAGGCCTCGAGAATGTCGCCTTCTTTGACGTCGTTGAAGTTCTCGAGCAGGATGCCGCATTCGAACCCCTCGGCCACCTCGCGCGCATCGTCCTTGAAACGCTTCAGCTGCGAGATGGTCGTCTCGTAGATGACGGAGCCGTCGCGCACCACGCGTACGCGAGCGTTCCGGCGGATGACGCCGTTCTGGACGTAGCAGCCGGCGATTGTTCCCAAACGCGAGACCCGGAACGTTGCCCTGACCTCGGCCTCGCCCAGCGTCTGCTCGGTGGTCACCGCCGCGAGCATGCCGACCAGCGCCTTCTCGATGTCCTCGGTCAACTGGTAGATGACCCGGTAGGTACGGATGTCTACGCCCTGGCGATCGGCGGCGGCACGGGCCTCGGAGTTCGGCCGCACGTTGAAGCCGACGATCAAGGCGTTCGAGGCCGAGGCGAGCATCACGTCGCCCTCGGTGATGGCGCCCGCGCCCGAATGGATGACGTTGACGCGCACCTCGGCGTGCTGGATCTTCTGCAACTCACTGACCGCCGCTTCCACCGAACCAACGACGTCTCCCTTGAGGATCAGGTTCAGGTCTTTGATCTCACCCTCACGCAGCTCGCTGAAGAGGGTCTCGAGCGAGACCCGGCGCCGCGAGCGCTGCGCCACCTGTTCGGAGCGCAGGCGCAGGCCGCGCTGCTGCGCGAGCGAGCGGGCCTGGCGCTCGTTCACGACGACGTGGCAGCGCTCACCCCCCGCCGGCGGCTTGTCGAAGCCGAGAATCTCGACCGGGTCGCCCGGACGAGCCTCCTTCACACGACTGCCGCGGAAATCGTAGAGCGCCCGCACCTTGCCCCAGGCATCGCCGGCGACGACCGCATCGCCGACCCTGAGCGTGCCGCGCTGAACGAGCATCGTCGCGGCCGGACCGCGGCCGATATCCAAGCGTGACTCGATGATCGGGCCCGAAGCCTCGGCGTTCGGATTCGACTTCAGCTCGAGTTCGAGATCCGCGACCAGGAGGACCTTCTCGAGCAGATCGTCGAGACCGAGTTTCTGCTTGGCCGAAACCTCGGAGAACTGGGTCGTGCCACCCCATTCCTCGGGTTGTAGACCTTCGGCGGCGAGATCCGCCTTGACGCGGTCTGGATTGGCGTCGGGCAGGTCGATCTTGTTCACGGCGACCACGATCGGCACGTCGGCAGCGCGGGCATGAGCTATCGATTCCTTCGTCTGCGGCATGACTCCGTCGTCGGCCGCCACGACGAGTACGGCGATGTCGGTGACCTTGGCGCCGCGGGCGCGCATGGCGGTGAAGGCCTCGTGGCCGGGCGTGTCGACAAAGGTGATCCGGCGTGAGCCGTGCTCGACCTGATAAGCGCCGATGTGCTGCGTGATGCCGCCCACCTCGCTGGCCGCTACCGATGTCTTGCGAACGGCGTCGAGGAGAGTCGTCTTGCCGTGGTCGACGTGACCCATGATGGTGACCACCGGCGGCCGCGGCTCGAGGTCTTCCGGCGCATCCTCGGCTCCCTCCAGGTCGGTCTCCTCTTCGTCCTCGGCCGCGTGCTTGATCGTGATCTCGCGCGGAGGATCGAGCTCGGAGCCGACCAGCTCCACCGCCTCGTCGGTGAGCGACTGAGTGATGGTGACCATCTCCCCCAGTCCCATCAAGATCTTGATGATCTGTGCGACCGGGATGCCCAGCGCCTGAGAGAGATCCCTGACGCTGACACCGGAGGGAACTGTGACCGGGCCCGTCGGCGTAACCGGCGCCTTGTCGCGCGGCCGTGCGTCGGCGCGCGGCTCGCGGGCTCCCGGCCCTCCGGGTCTGCCACCGCCGGGGCGTGCGGCCTGGTTGTCGATGATGACACGGCGTTTGCGGCGACCGCCGACCGCACCCTGGCGGGGACGGATCGGTCGGTTGGGTCGAGAGGAGCCGGAATTAGCCATCGGCGTCAGTGTAGAGATCTCGCAGCGCGGTATCGACACGGACGGAGGTCCGCAGAGTCCGGTTGAAGGCTCGTGTAGTCAGTGCGCGCTCGAAGCAGGAGAGCCGCCGGCAGGTGTAAGCACCGCGACCCTGGGATTTCGGGCCAGCACTCAGCCTCCCGGTGGCGACGGTAAAGCGCAGCAGATCCTTTTTCGGCGCTTTTCGCCCACAACCCGCGCAGGTCCGGATCGCGACGGCCATCAGCTGGCCTTCGCGCCGTCCTCCTCACCGCTCTCCGGCACCGCTTGCTCGGCTTCAGCCTCGGCGACGGGCGATTCGCCTTCGTCGCTCTCGGAGCTCTCGGCGGCCTCAGCCTCGACTTCGAGCGGTCGCTCCTGCTCACTCTCGGAGTTTTCGGTGGTCTCGGTCTCTTCGCTCTCCTCGACCGAGATCCCGGCAGCCTCCTCAGGCGCCAGCGTTGCCAGTTCCTGGTGCGCGGGCACGCCGCAGTAACGCGAGTTCGGAAGAGAGGCGTTCGGGCAGCGCTTGCCGTTGGCGAGGATGGCGGAGCAGCGCCCTACATACTCCTCCTCGCCGCCGGCGAAGGCGGCGTCGGCCTCTTGCTGCGCGAACTCGCTGTCGGAGACGATATCCACCTTCCAGCCCGTTAAGCGGGCGGCCAGACGGGCGTTCAGACCCTCTTTACCGATCGCCAGCGCCAGTTGATCGTCCGGAACGACGACCGTCGCCTCGCGTGTCTCGTCGTCGACGAAGACCTCGCGAACGCGGGCCGGTGCAAGCGCCTTGGCAATGAAGCGGGCCGGCTCGGCGTTCCAGGGAATGATGTCGATCTTCTCGCCGCGCAGTTCCGATACCACCATGCGCACGCGTGAGCCGCGCGGTCCGACGCAGGCGCCGACAGGATCGACGCCCTGGGTGTGCGACACAACCGCGATCTTCGAGCGATAGCCCGGCTCGCGGGCGACGCCTCTTATCTCGACCAGGCCGTCGGCGATCTCCGGAACTTCCAGCTCGAACAGGGTCTTGATCAGCTCGGGGTCGCGGCGCGAAAGGATGACCTGCGGTCCCTTGGTGCTCGACCTGACCTCGGTGATGACCGCCTTGATCCGGCTTCCCTGCTCGTAGCGCTCACCGTCGACCTGCTCGGAGCGCGGCAGAAGAGCCTCGACCTTGCCCAGATCGACGAGCACGTTGTTGCGATCGCCGGCCTGTTGGATGATGCCGGTCACGACTTCGGTGACGCGGTCGACGTACTCGTCGTACATCATCTCGCGCTCGGCCTCACGGATCCGTTGCAGGATCACCTGTTTGGCGGTCTGAGCGGCGATGCGACCGAAGTTTTCGGGCGTGACGTCGGTGCGCTTGATCTTCCCGGAAGGCACTTGCGACCAGTCGAGATCGAGGTCTTCGTCGCTGATCAGCAGGTGCGAGCGCTCGCCGGTCTCCACCTCGAGCTCCTCCAGCTCCTGCAGCTTTCGCTCCCGAGCCTCGTCGAGCAGCTTCTCCTCGAGCTTGCTCGGTATCTCGATCCCGTAGACGCGGAAGTCGCCGTTGTCGTCGAGCTCGACGGTCGCGTGACGGGCGGAACCGGGTGTCTTCTTGTACGCCGCGAGCAGCGCATCCTCGAGCGCAGCGACGAGCGCGCCGTTCTCGATCCCCTTCTCGCGCTCGATCTCGCGGACGGCGTCGATGATCTCCTGGCTCATTGGCTCCTACCCCTCATCGATCAGATTGCCCCGTACGAGATCGTCGTAGGGGATTTCGAATTCATCGGCCTCGACAGCCACTCGTACCGTTTTCTCCTCGGCGGCGACGACGCGGCCGCGAAAGCGATTACGACCGCCCACCGCGGTTTCCGTACGCAGCGCGACGCGACGTCCGAGAGCACTTCGGAAGTGGACCGGTTTACGCAACGGCCGTGACAGACCAGGCGAGGAAACGTCCACGGTGTAGCGGTCGAGGTAGCCTCGCAAGAGGTCGGTGACGCGCCGGCAAAGCTCGTGATCGACTCCGCCCGGATGATCGACGAAGACGCAAAAACGCGTCGGCGAGACGAACTCCACGGCCAGCACCTCGACGTCGGGAAGAGCGCGTCCGACGAGGCTCGAAACCTCGCTCGTGAGCTCTCTCTCTCTTTCGCGGACGCTCGTCATTCCGGCCTCTCATGGAAACGGGCGCCCGGAGCGCCCATTTCGCCTACTGGTGAAATGTGGTGAATTCCAGGATAGCAAGGTGCATCCCGGCAGGCGAGGCGGGTCCCGGGCTAGCCGCCTCAGGTCTTCCCCGCTTTCACAGGTCGAGAACGATCGTAACCGGCCCATCGTTGACCAGCTCGACTTGCATGAGAGCGCCGAACCGACCGGTCTCGACGCGCACTCCGTGCTCGCGCAGCGCAGCACAGAAGCGCTCGTAGAGAGGCTCGGCCAGATCGGCTTGAGCGGCCTCGCTGAAACTGGGCCGGTTACCCTTCCTGGTATCCGCTGTCCGTCCGACGTCAACCGGAGAATTGCTCCGCCATGAGAACGGCAGACGGTTACGTCCGGGTCAGCCGAGTCGGCGGCAGGAAGGGCGATTCGTTCATCTCGCCGGACGAGCAGCGCGCCGCGATCGAGGCCTGGGCGATCTCGACCGGCACGACGATCCTTGAGTGGTACGAAGATCTCGACGAGTCCGGCGGCACGCTCGAGCGCCCGGGCTTCAAGAGCGCGCTGGAGCGTTGTCGGGCGGGACTCACCGGTGGGATCGTCGCGGCCAAACTCGACAGGCTGACTCGTTCCGTTGCCGGGCTCGATTCTCTTCTCGCCGACGCGAGATCGCACGGCTTCAACCTCGTCGCGATCGATCTCGCGCTCGACCTCGATCGAGCGAATGGCGAGCTGGTGGCAAACGTGCTCGCGAGCGTCGCTCAGTGGGAGCGGAAGCGCCGCGCCGATGATTGGGCGGCGGCGCAGCGAAACGCGATCTCTCGCGGCGTTCCGAACGGTCGAGCTCCGATCGGTTATCGCAAGCGCGGCAAGGGTAAAGGGCTCGAGCCGAACGCCGACGCGCCGATGGTCCTGGACGCCTTCCGGCGCCGCGCCGCCGGCGAGTCCTTCGCTCAGATCGGCCGCCAGTACGGCTGGTCTCACACGACAGTACGGAGCGTCACCAGCAACGAGGTCTACCTCGGAATAGCTCGCTGCGGCGAGCATCGAAACGAGCACGCTCACCTTCCGATCGTGACGCGGGAGCTCTTCGAAGCGGCTAACCGCGCTCGCACGAAACAGCCGATCCCGCCCGGAGAGACGACGCGCGATCGACTCCTGATCGGTCTCGCCCGCTGCCGTGGGTGCGGGCACACGCTCAAGCACGTTTCCCGGTCCCGCGTCGACGGCTCGCACGTCTCCGCGTACTACTGCAAGGACGCGGCGAGCGTTCAATGCGGCGAGCGAGCTTACGTGCACGTGGACCTCCTCGATGATTTCGTAGCCGCGTGGTTCGAGAAGGCGCTCGAGAGCGCTCCCCGTATGGTCGACGTCCTGGCGGCCGGGCGCGAACTCGAGCGCGCGCAAGACAAAGAGCGGGAAGCCGAGCGCGAGCTGTACGCGTTCGTCGAGATGGCGAGCGCTCTCGACCCCGTCCTATTCCAGCGGGGCGTGAGTTCCCGGCAGGCCCGCGTCGACGCGGCGCGCGAGAACGTGCGGGATCTCTCCTCACGCGTCGTCGCGATTCCTTCCGGCGGTAGCTTGATCGAACTCTGGGGCCGCTTCGACGTTGCCGAGAGGCGCAACGTGCTCGCCAGCTTCCTCGATCGGATCGAGGTCTCTCGCGGCGCCAGTAGTGACCTCGTCCATCACGTCCGGATCTACTGGGCGGACGGAACGCTTGCGCTCGGTAAGGTCGCGTACATCGAAGAGAGCCTCCGGGTAGCGGCGGCGTAGGACGTCGATGAAGGCTCGCTCGCCATGCTCGAGGACTCCCGCCGGGATCACGCCGCGGCTCCTAGGTCTTCGGCCAAGCGAAGCAACCGGCACCGTTCGCCCGGATCGTTGACATACCGAAGCAGGTAAGAGCTGACATCGAGCTCGGGCAGCCTCGGAAGCATCGTCCGCAAGTAACGCTCCGGCTCCTCGCGCTTGATCTTCTCGATCCCGATCGCCGGCGCCGCGGCGTCTGCGACGGTGACGGCCGCGGCGCGCTGGCGATCTTCCTCGCGAGCTCGGATCTTGAGCACGCCGACGAGATAGGCGGCGTCGTCTTCGATCCCGCCCCGAGCGCGCCGGCGTTCGAACTTCTCGACCGTCCGCAGGAAGGTCTCGCGAGACATCCGACGTCCGAGCCGCTCAACGATCGCATACGTCTCCGCGTCCTTCGAGTGCAGCCGCGCGACCGCGCCCTCGATCTCAGCCTGAGTCGCTGTCGTCGCAGCTGACACGCTGCGAAGATTGCCGGTTCACTGCCGGCCTTCTGCAAGAAACTCCCTAGGAGGAGTTTATTTACGCGTTTTGCAGGGAGTTTCTGATCCGCATGGCCGCCACGCGAGCGAAACCTGCGTCGGGGAGTTCGGGCCACCTACGGTTCGCCGGATACTTGTCGCGCGGCCAGTCCTCCGGGTGAGCCGGCCAATCGGCCTCGAATATGGCTCGACAGTGCGCCGCAAGGGAATCGTCCGGGTACTCGCGTCGGCACTCGTCGTACAGTCGACGCCAGCGGATATAGCGTTCGTCGGCGGTCGTGATCCCTGAGCGAAGGCGCTTTTCCTTATCCGCCCGTTCCACGGCCCGCGCGGCGAGCTCATCGGCCTTCTTACGGCCGTAGCCCCTCCCCTTGGCCCACCGCCTGACAGATTCAGGGCTCCGGTGGAGTAGCACGCGGTGATCAGTGCTCTGATGGCGAACGCGCGCAAAGAGCCTAACGTCGCGGGGGTCATAGAGCGAGAAGGTGCGCGTGCCGATCCTCAACCTCATGGACGGTTCGAGCAGGCCCTCGCGCTCAAGGTAGACGACGCTCGGCCGCCGTAGGACGAGAAACTCCGTAGTCTGCTGCCGGGTCCAGAGTCCGTGCTCTCGGGCGTAGCGATCGCGCTCTCGGATCACCGCCCGAGTGGCCTCATTGGCTGCAGCGCGGCCACTCGCCGGCGGTGCGGGCCGGGGAGTGGCGATGTCGTCGCCGTGAAGGTAGTTAAGGGCTTGGCTTTCGCAGACGCCCACGAGGTCTCCGATTGCCTTGGCCGACATGGCGGGGTCGTCCCGCTTGAGCGCGATCGCCTTGGCGCTTCGCTGCGCCGATAGAGCGCGGCTCTTCGGCGAGCAGGCGGCGGCTCGCGTGGGTACGTCGTTCTCGTGGAGCACGCGCCTGATGGTCCATTCGGAGAGGCCGGTCTCCCGTGCGATCGCGTAGGCTGACTGGCCCTCGTGGCCGAGCCGCACGATGCGATCATCGAGGCTATCCGAGGCGGCGCCTAGACTCAACTGAGCCGCCGGCGCCAATCCGCTGGCGGTCTCCATGTACGCGACGATAGGGGCCGCCCCGGACATCACCCGTCCGCGTTAGAGTTCGGTCGTGTCCGAACTACCTGATGAGGAGCGTCTCCGGATCGCGCGGGAGACGGTGCAGCAGGTTGGCGCCGAGCAGGTGGCGCTGATGATGCGCCTCATGGCCGCGCTCGAGGGGCCAGCGTGGACAGCCGTCTGAGTCAGACCGCGATCGCGAACCGTGTCGGCCTTAAGCGGTGGCAAGTTCGTGCGATCCTTGCAGGCGACGCAACTGAGGCATGACTGACAACGAGCAGACCTGGGGTGACGATCCGCTCTCGCCTCTCGGCCAGCGTCGGCATCGCCAGCTCACTGAATGGGCAACGAGAGTCGCCCGCGGTCGAGAACTCGCAAACGATGTCCGGATCGCATCGCTCGACGATAACGCGCGCATCAGCGCCACGGTTGACCTAATCGAGATCTCGCTTCGTCCGACGATGCTCGACGATGCGACTTTCGCGCCGCGCTACCTGCGTGCGATTGCCGCGCATGAGCTCGGCCATGCAAAGGTGTCACTCGATCAGAGCTATCAGCTTTCGAGTCACGAGCGAGAGTTTGCAGCCGACGCCTTCGCCGCATCCGTGGTTGGGATACCGGCGATGATCCGGGCACTGCGATTCGCGGCGCGGTGGGGTGCCGCGCGACGAGAGGTTTGCAGTCACACCACGGCTACGCACCCAAGCATCGATGAGCGTGTGGCGTGCCTACGAAAGCTCAAGTGATGTGCGCCACTACGCTATCTTCGGAGTCGACCTCGAGGTAGACTCGCCGCCCACTCGCTCTGCGGTCGCCCGGTGCGCCAGAGGTTCCAATGGGCATAGCTGCAAAACCGCCCGGCACCGCGCGCGACCTTCGAGGCCTGAGGTACGAAGATCCGGCCGCAGCCCTCGAGCTCGCATACGCGCGGTTTCGGTGGCGGGTAGCGCCTCGAGCAATCCCGGCAAAGCCTAGTTTTCCGCGACGAGACTCTCTTGCCGCAAGCCGGGCAAACAGGCCGCGGTAACGGGTACCGCGAAGGCACGCCGCCGGCGTGCAGGCGCTTACTCAAAGTGCGCTTCTTAATCGCGAGCTCCTCCGCGAGTGCGGCGAGCGATTCGCCTTCCAAGTAGCGGCGGGCGATCGAGGGGTCGATTGGCGCGCGCGGCTTCTTTTGTCGGGGGATCGTGACGCCGGCGATCCGCGCCCATTCGCGAATCGTCTCGCGAGTGACTTCGAAGCGTTCCGCTAACTCGCACCTCGTCATCCCGGCGGCGGCCAGGGCGGACAACTCGGCTAAGGCAGCCTGCCGTCGGAGGACGGTTCGGCGGGGAACTCCGGCGCGGGCGAGGCGGTACACGAGAGTTGGAATTGTCATTCCGCTGCGCTCAGCGATTACGGCCAGCGGCTCGCCGGCGAGGTACTGCCGCTGCATGGTCTCGAAATCTTGTGCGCTCACGACTGCGCCTATCGGTCTTGGCTCCGATAGCCGCGGTTAATGCCGGCCTTCCGGAAAAAGGATCCGGCGCCGCGGCGGGTAGATCTCGAGGCCTGCCCGCCGCGGTCTTTTCCCACGTCGAAGGCCGATAGGCAGCGCCGAAGCTAGACGTGAAGCCAAAGCGTGTTTGACGCCGCGTGACCGTTTTCCGCCCGTCCCGATTCCGCCAGGCGAGCCCGTTGGCAAGACCAACAATCGACCCTGAAAGAAAACATGGACACTGAAACCTTTTTGAAACTCAGCGGCGAGCTAATGGACGGCTTCCGCCGCGTCCGCGACCTGAACGATAAGGCCCGCCTAGAGAGCCGCGATTTATCGCGGCGAGAGGCGGCGGAGGTCGCGACGATCAAGAACCGCATCGAGGAAATCCGGGCGCAAATCCCAGCCCCGAACGGCCGGATGACGCAGCACAACGGGCGCGCCGAAAACCCGAGCGAGAAGAGCGATCTTCTCAAGCCCGGAGATTCGGTTCGGAGTTGGCTCCGGGAGAACGGTCATATCCGCCCCGGCGGCTTCGACGAGCCCGAGCGGCTCTCGTTCGGCGCGATGGTGCGAGGGGCGGTAACCGGCAATTGGAAGGACGCCGAGGCCGAGCAGCGGGCCCTGAGTGGCGCCGCTCTCGGCGGCGGCGGCTATCTGTTGGGGCCCGAGCTCGCCTCGAACGTGATCGATCGCGTCCGAAACCAGATGAGGGTCATGCAGGCCGGCGCAACAACCGTGCCGATGACCACCGAGCAACTGTACGCGGCTCGGTTGTCCGGCGGAACAACGCCCGTCAGCTGGCATAGCGAGGGCGATCCGGTCAGCTCGAGCGACATGGAATTCGAGCGAATCACGTTCCAGGCGAAGACGCTTCCGGTCATAGTCAAGATCTCCGCGGAGCTGTTCGAAGATCTCTCGGCCGAGGCGAGCGCCACGATCGAGCGCGAAATCTCGACCGCCCTCTCGCTCGAACTCGATCGTGTCTGCCTGCGCGGTACGGGTTCCGATCCGGAGCCGAGGGGGATTCTCAACCAGGCGGACGTCACCCTGACGGCGCTCGGAACCGGAAGCGGAGCGACTCTCGCGAGCTGGGACACGATCGTCGACGCCGTGAGCGTTGTGAGGGGTTACAACATCGAGCCGAGCTCGATCTTGTGGGCCTCAAGGACGCAACAGACGATCGACAAACTCAAAACCTCGTTGGGGGCATACATCGAGCCGCCCTCGTCACTCGACGGGATCAGTCGCCTCACCACGAATCAGATCCCGACGGATCTCACGGTCGGCGAGAAGAGCGACTGCAGCGAGGTCTACGTCGGTCGCTGGAGCGACGTCCTGGTAGGCGTGAGGACGGACATGAGGTTCAACGTGCGAGTCCTCAATGAAAGGTTCATTGACAATTTGCAATATGGCTTGCTCGTCTATCTCCGTGCGGATGTGCAGTTGGCGCATCCGAAGGCCTTCAACGTCGTCACCGGAGTTCGCGCATGACGAGCGTCCGAGTCAGGCCGAACCGGGTCCTAATAATCGATGGCGAAAGCCACGCCGCCGGCGACGAGGTCGAACTCGAGCCGGCCGAATCGGAGGCGCTTATATCGCAGGGATTCGTCGAGTCGATCAAATCCGGTCGACGTCGATCGGCCAAGGAAAATCCGTCGACAAGTTCCACGCCGATAATCGATCAGTCGAGAGGTCGACGTCGCGCGCAGAGCGACGACGTCGACCTCTCCTAACAGGTGCTCCACGCCAGCGTCAGGCGAGCGGTTCCGGCCCCGCTCGCCTGATTGCCGAACCTACGGGGACCTGCTCGAGCTGCCGAGCTTAGAGAGCCTCTCAGCGCGTCAATGCTTCAACTTGTGAAGCTCGTCGAGCTGCTCTCGACCCCAAGGGGGGGTCAAATCCGGCGGCGCGACCGGTCACACCCCTCACTAAGCCGCCCCCCGCGTTGGCCGGCGCGGCCAACCGGCCAACCACGATAGGCGAACCATGCCAGCGGCGAAAAGCCTCGTCGAGCACGTGCGCCAGAGGAGCTTTCGGTCACGTCGACATCATCCCCTACTTAGCGGACGGGCTCTTCCGTGGCCGGAGCTCGCGCAGATCCAATCGTGGTACGTCGCGGCCACGAGCGATGCGGAACGGCGCGAGATCGGCCGACAGTTCGAGAAGGCCGTGCAAGAGTTCCACGCGGACGGCCCGGTCACGGCCGAGGAGGAACTTCTCGCGCTCAAGATCGAAGCGATCCTCGCTATGGGCCCCGTCCAGGTGAACCTAGATTTGAGTCGAAGCGAGAGCGCCGTTTTTACCCGGCGCCAGTGCGCCGAGCAGCTCCGCCTTGCCGGCTGGAAAGTGGCGAAGATCGCGCCCGCGCTCGAGGTCTCCGCGACGACGATCCGGTCCGATCTCGCCTTCATGCGATCAGCGGCGCTCGAGTAAGCGGGCGAAGGCCTCGTCATAGTTCCGGAGCTCCGCCGGCGATCGCTTCTCGGCGTGCGACCACCACTGGCGCAGGTGGCCGTCCTCGAAGATCAGCTCGAGCCGCTGCCGGCTCTTATCGACCTCCATCGCCGCGGCCGCGGCCTCGAACGACCGCGCGAGCTCGCTCAAAACGGTATGCACTCCTCCGCGTGGTTCTGCCCGAAGCCGCCACACTGTTCGCAGGGGACGCCTTCTTGAGCCTTAGCGGGGCTCTCAATGAGCCTTTCCGCCCGCTCCTGGCGGTCAACGACGAGCCGGTAAGACCGGTATGAGGCGTCCGCTCCCTGGTGGAGTCCGTTGAAGTAGATCGCGACGAGCTCGCCGGGCGCCGGCGACTGCCTCTCGAACTCCTCCTGGAGGACGCGGCCGAGTAGCCAGACGCTCCAGTCGCGTCCATCGACGTCGCGCAGCTCGGCGATCCGAATAGGGCCATAGCCACGGTCGGGACCGTCTACGACGCGCAGGAGGACTCCTACGATTGGGTTGGGATGTCGGAACTCCGGCTTGTCGGGCCGCCACGACTCCGGCGCCGGTCCCATCGCTCGCTCCGCGAGTTGAGCGGCGCGTCGAGCAAAGGTCTCTGTATTTCCGAGCATACTGGACATGTTGCAAACCTCCTCGGACAGTATTGGTGCAGCCGCTAACTCCCCGGCTAGGAGAGGCCCGGCAGCAGCAGGAAGTTGAAAGCTCTTCTCTTCCTTGAATATCCCCGGCGTCCGCCTCGCCCTTGCGCCGCCCCGTTCGGCTTGTGCCGCGGCAGGCGCCCGCGCTCGCGTCCTTCCCATTCCCTTCAGGGCGACAGTCGGAGCGATCCCCTTGCCGGCCGGTGTCCTATTGCCCGGGAGTTCCCCTTCCTGCCGCGACGTCCGGACGGACGGCCGCGCCGAGGTTGTCGGCGCGCTACCGTCTAGGCGACACCTCCTCTGACGGGAGAAGGGTCAAACGGAGCGCCGAAGCTGGCGCTCCGTTTCGTCTAAAGGTCGAAAACGATCGTGACGGGCCCGTCGTTGACGAGCTCGACCTGCATGAGCGCGCCGAAGCGGCCGGTCTCGACGCGAATGCCGAGATCCCGGAGCGATTCGCAGAACCGATCGTAAAGCGGTTCCGCCTGATTCGCCGGCGCTGCCTGCGAGAAGTCGGGTCGAGTTCCCTTGTGGCCTTTGGTATCGGCGATCAGCGTGAACTGGCTGATCACGAGCGCCGCCCCGCCGACATCCAAGAGGCTGTGCGAGAAGCGACCCTCGTCGTCGGGGAAGATGCGCAGCCGCGCCAGTTTGCTGGCCAACGCCTCGGCGATCCGTTCGTCGTCGCTACGAGCAACGCCGAGGAGCACGCAGACGCCTCCGTTCACCTCGCCCAGCAACTCCCCGTCACCGAAAACGCGTGCCCGGGATACCCGTTGCACTACAGCTCTCATAAGGCCTCCCAAGAAGACGACAACCGGATTATGGAAGCCTCACGCCTTCCCTGGATGCAGGTCGGATCGCTTTTGATTCGCGAGAACGTGGTCACGAGCGAGCAACTGACAGCAGCTCTGGCCGAGAAAGACCAGACCGGTCGCCGAGTCGGTGACATCCTCGTGGAGCACGGCTGGGCCACGACCGCCGATCTTGCGCGCGCACTTGCGGAGCAGTGGAACCTCGAGTTCATAGACATCCTTCAAACCGAGATCGAGCCCGAGGTGTCGAAGCTTCTGTCCGAGCCGATCGTGCGCCGCTACCGGGCGCTACCGATTCGCTACCTCTCGAAGAACCTGGTGCTGGTCGCAATCAGCGACCCGACCGACATCCTCGGCCTCGACTCGATAAAGCTCGCGCTCGGTGTCAACCTCGAGTTCTGTCTGGCCGACTCCTTCGACCTCGAGCGTACGATCGATCAGATCTACTCTCAGCGCCCGACGCTGCGAGTCATTGACGAGTCGACAGAGGCGGACGGCGAGGAGGACGAGCAGCGCCTGGATCTCTCGGCAGAGGTCAGCGACTCGTCCCCGGCAGTCAGTCTGGCCAACCAGGTGATCGCACAGGCCATCGAAGACAGGGCGTCGGACATACATTTCGAGCCCCAGGAAAAGCAGATGATCGTGCGCGTTCGCGTGGACGGAGTGACGAGAGAGCTGGCCAGCGTACCTAAGACGATGCAGCAGGCTGTGATCAGCCGGCTCAAGGTGATGGCGCAGCTCGACATCGCCGATCGCAGTTTGCCGCAGGACGGCCGCGCGGTCGTGAAGTTGGCCGGAGACCCGGTCGACCTGCGCGTCGCGGTACTCCCGACCACGCACGGCGAGAAGGTCGTCGTACGCATTCTCCAGCGCTCCTCGACCCACGTCTCACTGCCCGATCTGGGCATGAGCGAGCAGGCCTACGCGAGTTTCGTCCACGCCGTCGACCAGCCGTTCGGCTGCGTCATCGCCTGCGGCCCGACCGGCGCAGGCAAGACGACGACGCTATACGCCGCGCTCGATCGGCTCAACTCGAGCGAGCGCGTGATCACGACGATCGAGGATCCGGTCGAGTACGAGCTCAACGGCATCTCACAGATCCAGATCAACCCCAAGCGCGGTCTCGACTTCGCGCGCGGACTTCGCACCATTCTTCGCGCCGATCCCGACGTGCTCCTGGTCGGAGAGATCCGTGACGGCGAGACGGCACAGATTGCCGTTCAGGCGGCGATGACCGGCCACCTCGTGCTCTCGACCGTGCACGCACAGACGGCGGCAGGTTCCTTCGCTCGCCTGCAGGACATGGGGCTCGAGCCGTTCATGCTCGCCAACGCCATCAACTGCGTCGTTTCGCAGCGCCTGGTGCGTGTGCTCTGCCCCTCCTGCCGGGCCGCCGCCGAGCCGACCGATGCGGAACGGGCCGAGTTGAGCCTCAGCCCCGAGACGCCGGCCGTGCTCCACCATCCCGTCGGCTGCCGCTCTTGCTCAGACACCGGCTACCACGGTCGTACGGGAGTCTACGAGGTGCTGCCAGTGACGGCCGAGATTCGCAAGCTGATCGGCCAGAGCACCGAGGAGATCCACGAGGCAGCGGTTCGCGGCGGCATGATCGGAATCCGGGAAGACGGTTACCGGCTCGTGCTCGCCGGCGTGACCTCGCTCGAAGAGGTTCGCCGCGTGGTCGGGAACGGCTCGACGCAGTAGTCCACGCTCCGGATTCTCTCTGCCACGATACTCTGAGGCTTGAGTCGCAGCTCGAGCAGTGTTTCAATGCGGCCTTGATCCCGATGTGGCAGATATGACCGATACGACTCCGAACCATGGGCAGGCACTGGGAACGCTCCTGGCTCGTCACGGCGTCATCACCGTCGAGCAGCTCGAGCAGGCACTGGCCGAGAAGGAGCGCAGCGGTGCGCGGATCGGCGACATCCTCGTCGCACACGGCTGGGTAACCACGTCTGACCTCGCTCGCGTCCTCGCCGAGCAGTACAGCCTCGAGTTCGTCGAGATCCTGGAGACGCCGATCGAGCCCGAAGTGACCAAGCTCCTGTCGGAGCGCTTCGTACGGCGCTTTCGCGCATTACCTGTGAAGTACCTGACCAAGAATTCCGTACTGGTGGCGATCGGCGATCCCACCGATATCGTCGCCCTCGACGACGTCAAGCTCGCGCTCGGAATCAACCTCAAGTTCTGCCTCGCCAACGCGAGCGACCTCGACCGGGCGATCGATCAGGTCTACGCCCAGCGTCCGACCTTGCACATCGTCGACGAGCCGACAGAGCCGGAGCAGATCGAGCCGGAGTTCGAGCTGAGGGATATTGCCGGCGACGCCTCGCCGGTCGTGAGCCTGATCAACCAGATACTCACTCAGGCAATCGAGGACCGGGCCTCCGACGCCCATTTCGAGCCCCAGGAACGGCAGATGATCGCGCGCGTTCGTGTTGACGGAGTCGTACGCGATCTGGCCTCGATACCGAAGGCGATGCAACAGGCCGTGACCAGCCGGCTCAAAGTAATGGGGCAACTCGACATCGCCGAGCGCGGGCTGCCACAGGACGGACGCTGCGCCGTCAGGCTGGGAGCGAATTCGATCGACCTGCGCATCGCCATCCTGCCGACTTCGCACGGTGAAAAGGTCACCGTCCGCATACTCCAGCGTTCATCGGCCCCCGTCTCACTCCCGGATCTGGGCATGAGCGAGCGGGCCTACGCCACCTTCCTGCACGCGATCGACCAGCCCTTCGGCTGCGTCATCGCCTGCGGGCCCACCGGCGTAGGCAAGACGACGACGCTCTACGCGGCACTCGAGTACCTGAACACCAGTGAGCGCATCATCACGACGATCGAGGATCCGATCGAGTACGAGATCGCCGGCGTCTCTCAGGTGCAGACCAACCTCAAGCGAGGCCTCACCTTCGCTCGTGGCTTGCGCACCATGCTTCGCTCCGATCCCGACGTGCTCCTGGTCGGAGAGATCCGCGATGGAGAGACGGCTGAGATTGCCGTTCAGGCCGCTCTCACCGGTCACCTGGTCCTCACCACTCTGCACACGCAGTCGGCCGCCGGCGCTTTCGCTCGACTCCAGGACATGGGCGTACCGGCGTTCATGCTCGCGAACACGATCAACTGCGCCGTTTCGCAGCGACTCGTGCGCAAGCTCTGCACGGAGTGCCGGCGCGAGTCGACCGCAAGCGCGGCGGAATGCGCCGAGCTCGGAATCGCGGCCGGAGCAAGCGCGACGATCTACCACCCCGGCGGTTGCAGACGCTGCAAAGAGACCGGCTATCTCGGTCGCACGGCAATCTACGAAGTGCTGCCTATGACCAGCGAGATACGCAAGCTGATCGGTAGCAGCACCGAGGACATCCACGACGAGGCAGTCCGGGCCGGCATGGTGACGCTACACGACGACGGCTGCCGAGTCGTTTTATCCGGCGAGACGTCGCTCGACGAGGTCAGGCGCGTCGTCGGAGACGGTCACTAGACGGACCCGTTCGCGGACGGGGCCGCGCTCGTTTCGGCCGGCGAGAGCATCCGCGCCAGTTTCAGCTGCCCCGATGCCTCCTTGCTTCGACCCAGTCGCGCGAGCGAGCGGCCAAGCCCGTAGTAGCCGTAGGGGTCGGTGGGAGTGATATCGACCATGGCGCGGAACTCGACCTCGGCTTCCTCGAAGCGACCGAGCCGGAAGTAGGCGATGCCGAGCGCCTCGCGGATCGAGGCCTTACGCGGCTCCCTGCGCTTCGCCTTCTCGAGCGACACCATCGCCTGGGCCGGCATGCCGTCGGCGAGTTGCCGCTTTCCTTTCTGAAAGAGCTCGTACGTTCGCGACATCTGCAGCGAGTAGTCGGGAATCTCCCGTCGAGATCTAGCGTAGAGGTTGCAGCCCGGGCCAGGCCGGGAACTGTTCATCTGGCCGGCGGCGGCTCGGGCGAGTAACTTACCGTCGCGTATGCGAAGAATCTCCTATCTCGCAGTTCTGGCACTCGCTTTCGTCGTCGTTTCGGTCGGCCTGCTCGCGGGCTGTGGCACATCGACGGCAAAGGGCAACCACACCTTTAGTGGCCACGGGGTTTCTTTTCACTATCCGCGGAGCTGGAAGCAGGTGACGCTCGCGGGCGAGAGTGCCCAAAATGCAGGCGGTACCTGGACCGAGACGTTTCAGCCACCGTCGTCGTCCAAAGCAGATGTCCTCTTTGTCAGCCAATACCAGACGCCTGTGGCGATCACGGAGAAGACTCTTTCGACTTACGCGAAAAACGTCACCGCTTCGGTCGAGAACGTCGCGAGTCAGGCGGGCGGCTCGGTACTCGCCGGCCCGACGCAGGTGTCGATGGGTGGACTACCCGGTTACGAGTACCGCATCAGCGCGAAAACGATTCACGGCTTCAGCAGTGAAAGCCGGATCCTGCTGGTCTGGAATGGGACGACCGAGTACTACCTCAACTGCCAGCATCAGACCGGCGGCAGCTCCGCGAAGGAGATAGAGCGCGGCTGCAAGATGGTCATCGAATCGTTCAAGGCGAGCTGAACAGATTTCGTATCATCTCCCGGCATGCCGCTTGAGCCGGTCGTTAGAAAGTTGGTGCTGACCGTCGCCGCCGCAACCGCGATCTTCCTGGTGACGATCGCGACAGGCTGCAGCGCAGGCTGCTCCGTATCGGTCTCGATCGGCCACAAGAAGACGGGCGGCACCTATCACGACCACGGAGTCTCCTTCAAGATCCCGAAAGGTTGGAGCCGCTTGGCCCGCCTGACAACTCAGACCAAGGCCGGTAACGAGATCTGGACGGCGGGCTTCGCCCCGCGCTCGGGCTCGGATCTCGTCGCGGTCACGGCGTACGCAACGAACGTCACCGTCACGGGTGCGAACGTGGCCAGATACGCGCAGCCAATCGCGGCTGAGCTCTGCAACTTGGTTACGTCCACGGGCGGTACCGTGCTCAGCGGGCCGACCCTCACGTCGGCGGGTGGTATGCCCGGCTACCGCTTCCAGACCACTCTACGCGGGAATAGTGGAGAGAAACTCAAAAGCTGGATGATCCTGATCTGGAACGGCCGTACCGAGTACTTCTTCAACTGCCAGCATGAGGCGCAAAGCTCGAGCGCCACGGAGATCGAACGCGGCTGTACGACGATCACCAATTCGTTCAGGCTCGCCGGCTAGAGACGAGCACCCGTTCTATCCGCGCAGCCGCTCGACCTCGTCGAGAATCGCGCTCGCGATCTCGGACTTGGGCGCCTTGACCAGCTTTCGCTCGCCCGAGCCCGAGATGAGAACGGCTTCGTTCTGCTCCGCGTCGAAGCCGATATCGGCCCTCGATATGTCGTTGAAGACGATCAGGTCGACCTTTTTCGCCGCCAGTTTCTCGCGCGCCCGCTCGAGGCCCGGATCGCCCTCGTCGGCGGCGAAGCCGATCAGGAGCTGGCCCTCGCGCTTGCGCGCAGCGAGCTCGAGTAGAACGTCGGTCGTCGGCTCGAGCTCCACCGTCCAGGCGCTCTCGTCCTTGTGGCGCTTGCTCCGCTCCGGCGCAGCGGGCCGGTAGTCGGCGACCGCCGCCGTCATCAGAACGACGTCGGCCTCGCGCGCGAACACCGCCTCCGCCAGCTCCGCCGCGGTCTTCACCTCGATGACCTCCACGCGCGCCGGAGCCGGTACGGCCAGGTTGGCCGCGACAAGCGTCACCTTCGCCCCGCGCCGTGCCGCCTCGGCCGCCAGTGCCACGCCCATACGACCGGAGGAGCGGTTACCGAGAAATCGAACCGAGTCGAGCGGCTCGCGCGTACCACCGGCGCTCACCAGCACTCCCACCCCCGCCAGCGAGCCGGCGCCGACGAGAATCTGGCGGCAGCGCTCGAAAATCGCTTCGGGCTCGCTCATCCTCCCCACACCCGAGCCGCCCTCACCCAGCTCGCCTTCCTCGGGCCCGACGATCTCGACGCCGCGCTCGCGGAGGATGCGCACGTTCTCGCGAGTGGCCGGGCTGCGCCACATGCGAGCGTTCATGGCCGGCGCCACGACGAGCGGACCGGCGTGCGCGAGCGCGCTCTCGGTGACCAGGTTGTCGGCCATTCCTCCCGCCAGCTTGGCGATGGTGTTGGCGGTGGCCGGTGCAATCACATAGAGATCGCCGCGCTCGAGGTGTGGATAGGGGCCGCGTTCGCCGCTTCGCCGCGCCAGCGCGTTCAGGGTCTGAGCAGTGACGAACTTCTCCGTGGCCGGAGTCAGAAGCGGCACGACTTCGTGCCCATCCTTGACGAACAAGCGCACCAGCTCGCAGGCCTTGTAAGCCGCGATACCTCCCGAAACTCCGACAAGAACTTTCGCCATCGCTCTGGATTCTGCCGCAACGCGCTCCTCACCGAGGCGCATTCCCGGCTCGGGCCGGCGATCCTGCGCTTCCTCAACCGCGCCGTGCCGTAAGGAATCATTGTTTTGACACGCACTTCGCTTGACACCCCTCGGTGCCTGACACCGTTTGGTGTCAAGGGGCGTTGGTGACGAGAGTAGAGCTTTCGATCCACAAAAAGCACATGTCCAAAGAGCCACGCGCCCGAATTGACTTGCCACGAGAAACCCCGCTCCGAGCAGGAGCATTTCGGCGCGAACTCCCCGTTCCGCCCAAAACGGTGTCAGGCACCGGTTGGCGTCAAGGGGCGCTCGTGACCAAAGTGGAACGAGTTATACACTCCCTGGGCGGGTTTTCGGACGGGTGTCAGGCGTCTTCGAGCGGCGGCCGACCGTCGCGCCAGTTCCATTCCGAGCGGCGCATGAAGCGCACGACCGCCTCCTGCATCGTCAGATCGAAAGCCGCGAAGGACATGACATTCGAGGCAAGCGCTGCGGCTGCCTCTACGCTCGGTGTTGCGAGCACGGCGTCGATCTGCGCCAGCAAGCAGTCAGGCTTCGAGGGAGCGCGCTCAAGCTGGTGCAGGAACCACTTGTGGTACGGGTAGAGCAGGCGGTTCTGGGCCAGCACCGTCCGGCCCGCGTAGAGAGCCAGGCGCGAGGCGGCGAATGCGGACAGATAGCGGTCGCGGCGCTTCTCCGCCTCACCCATGAACCACTCCATCAGCATGACGTGGCCGACGAAGTCGCGCAGCTTCTCTTCGCGCTCTTGCTCGGGATAAGTCGCCGCTGCAGCGATCCGAGCCTCCAACCGTTCGACTCGAGAAGACGACGATGGCATCCTCGAAAGCCCAGCGTGCGGGCTCGCTTCCGTGCTCGGCAACCTCGTCGATGAAAGACAGCGCGATCACCTTGCCGTCGAGGTAACCGCCCTCGTAATCGGCCAGCGTTTCGTCGTAGATCGTCAACTAACCCTGCTCTACGCGTGCCGCCGCCTCCGCGTCCGAGAGGACGAGCATCACATCGAGATCCGAGTCAGGAGTCGCGAGCCCGTGCGCAACGGAGCCCCCGACGATCAGGGCAAGCACCTCCGGATCGGCGGAAAAACGCTCGCGCACACGCGCAATCAAGCGCTCGTGCTGCGGAAGGAGATCGCGCGCCACGGATTGATTCTGCCAGCGAAAAATCCGGCGGCGCCCACTCCTCGAAAGTACTTTGACTCGGCTAGCGCTGCCGGTATTCGTAGACGAGCTTGTTCTGGGCGATTTCTTCCAGAGACATCGTCAGGTAGTTCTTGGAGCGCGACTCGATCATCGGCGGCGGCGCCTCGTCGAAGGAGCCCTCGCCGAGCATGTGGTGGTAGTTGTTGATCTGGCGGGCCCGCTTGGCGGCGACGATCACGAGCGCATAGCGCGAGTCGACGTTCTCGAGCAGGGTATCGACGCGTGGATTGATCACGTGTCCATCGTAGCTGTGTGCGCAAGAGCCTGCCGGACGACGCGCTCGAGCTCGCCCGCGGCGTGGTCGATCTCGTCGTTCTCGACCACGCAATCGAAACTACGCTCCTGCGCGAGCTGGTGGTGCGCCAGTTCGAGGCGTTCGCCGATCTCGCTCGAGGTCTCGGTGGCTCGCTCGGTCAGGCGCCGATCGAGCTCGGCTACCGGCGCGCTGATGAAGATCGTGTACGCGCGGGGTACGGTGCGTTTCACCTTCAACGCTCCTTCGGTCTCGAGCTCGAGCACGCAGACGCGGCCCGCTCGCGAGATCCGCTCCAGCTCGCTGCGGAGAGTTCCGTAGCGCTTCCCCGAGACGTAGTCGACGTGCTCGAGGAACTCGCCCGCTTGCACGCGGCGCTCGAACTCCTGGGGGCTCAAGAACCAGTACTCACGCCCGTCCCGCTCGCCGGGGCGCCGCTCGCGCGTGGTCGCCGAGACCGTGTGCTCGAGTTGCGGCATACGACGTAGGAGCTCGGCGATGAGCGTCCCCTTGCCCGCTCCCGAAGGACCGGTGACGACTATGAGCGAAGCGGAGCCCACGCCCGGAAACCTACTCGCTTCGACGCGAGCAAGCGCTGCCTAGGGATGTCGCGCCGACAAGGAGCGCGGCCGCGTCGGGCGTACTTCAGTCGCGGTCGAACAGAGCGATCAGCTCGCCACGCTGACGATCGGAGAGCCCGCCGACCGTTTTTGACTGGCTGATGCGGCACTGGTTCAGGAGCCGCGCAGCCTTGACCCGGCCGAACTTCGGCACGGCCATGAGGATGTCGAAAACCTTCGCCGTCTCGACGAAGTCCGGAGGCTGGCGCAGGATCTCTTCGATCTTGGCGCCGCCTTCTTTGAGCTCGCGCTTCAACCTCGCTCGTCGTACGCGAATGTCGTTCGCTCGCTGGAGCGCCTCCATCCGCTGATCCAGCGAGCGAGCAGGCGCTTGAGCTTGCCCCTTCGAAAGCACCATGGGCGGCCATACTAACAATTACCGGGCGCCGGTCAAGAATCAAGATTCGGCGTGTTTTACAGGCGTTTTTTTACCTGGCGCGGCGCCGCCACGGTTACGCTAGCCGCTTTTCGGTCTGTGCGCGGCTCCGCGAGCCTCTTCTGGGCGTTCGAAACCACGCGCCGTCAGCTCCTTGGCAAGCTCCGCCCGCACGCGCGACGGCGCCTCCGGGTCGCGGAAGAGAACCGATCCCAGCGCTACCGCCGAGGCGCCGGCGGCAATCAGATCGAGCGCGTGCTTGCCACTTTCGACCCCGCCCATCCCTACGATCGGCACCTTCCCCGCAGTCGCCTCGTAACACAGGAAGACCGCCGCGAGAGCGACCGGCCTGAGCGCGGCACCGGAGTAGCCGCCAACCGCTCGCCCCAGCAACGGCTCGAGAGTCCAGTCATCGAGCTCGAGACCGCGAAGTGAGTTGACGAGCGAAAGACCGCTCGCTCCAGCTTCGATCACCGCTTGTGCTACTCCGGCCATATCGGGAAGAAGCGGCGAGAGCTTGGCGTAGATTGGCGCTTTCGTGGCGGCACGAGCAGCCGCCACTATCTCAGCCGCTTCCTCGGCGGCCGGATCAACGTTGGGACAGGAGAGATTAAGCTCCAGCGCCTGCACCGACTCACGCTCGCCGATCCGCTCGCAGACCATGGCGTACTCCGCCGCCTCGGAGCCGCCGACAGAGATCCAGAGAGGAATACCCAGTCCCTCCAGGCGCGGGAGTACGTCGCTGCAGAACCGCTCGACACCGGGGTTCTGCAGGCCGATCGAGTTGAGCAGGCCGAAGTCGCTCTCGGCCAGGCGCGGTTGCGGATTACCGGCTCGGGGCTCGGGCGTGACCGTCTTGGCTACATAGGCATCCAGCTCGCGTGCAACGGCCGGAGCGGTCAGCGCGTCCAGGCAACCGGAAGCGTTGAGAATCACGCCACTCCCTTCTTCTCGTCGCCGTTCAAGACCGGCAGCACAGGACCGCGGCCGTTCAAGACAGGGCCTTCGACACAGAGCCGTACCGGCTTGCCCTCGAACTCGACCACGCAGCCGTAGCAGGCTCCGAAGCCGCAGGCCATCGGCGCCTCCCAGGCGAGCTGGGCATCGGGTACAAGCGCATGCACCGCGTGGAGTAGCGGCTCTGGTCCACAGGCGAGCACGTCCATGGGTCGCGCCGGTATGAGCTCGCTCACCAGTGTCGGCTCGATACAGACCTCGGCCTTGGGAAGGAGTTTCGCCGCCTCGGCGTGACGACGCGTACGAAAGCCGAGAATCGTGGGCGGATTACCCATCACTTCCGCCGCGTAGGGAAGAGGCGCGACGCCGATGCCACCGCCCACGAGCAAGGGTCGTTTGACGTCGGTGCGAAAGCCGTTTCCGAGCGGTCCGAAAAGCGCCATCTCCTGGCCGCGCTCCAGCTCGCAAAGCGCTCGCGTCGCCGGCCCGACCGGATCGATCAGAAAACCGAGCTCGCCCCTAGGGGCCAGGCAGATCGAGAAAGGCCGGGGCACGATATGGCCCGGAACCTCGAACATGAAGAACTGCCCCGGCAGCCCCGCCTCGAGACCGCCGCGCTCGAGCCGGAGCAGCGTATAGACACCGACTCGTTCGCTCCCGACCACCCGCCGGCTCTCCTTGCGAGGCGACGCCACCTAGAAGCTTTCTCCCTCGGCGTTGCCGGTCCCGGCCGGCGAGCCGCCGCTCGCGGCGATTCTCTCCTGCAGAGAGCAGGACTCGCTGCGGCGAGCGTTCGCGATCGCCTGCACCGCCGCCAGCGCTCCGGAGATGGTGGTGATGCAGGGAACGCGCGCTACCTGAGCTGCTTCACGGATCAGATAGCCGTCCGTTCGCGCGCCGGAGCCCTGCGGCGTGTTGACGACGAGTACGCAACGGCCACGGCGAATCAAATCGACGACCGTGGTTCCTTCCTTGCCCTCCGCCTCGGACACCTTCAGCACTTCCTCGACCTCTATGCCCGCCCGGCCGAAGGCCCTGCTCGTCCCCCTCGTCGCTACCAGCTCGAAACCGAGCCCGGCCAGCGCTGCGGCGACCGGGATGGCGGCGGACTTATCGGCGTCGCGAACGGAGAAGAAGGCCCGGCCGCTGGTCGGTAGCTCGCGCCCGGCGGCGCGCTCGGCCTTGGCGAGAGCGGTCGGGAGATCCTCGGCGGTCGCCATCACCTCGCCGGTCGAGCGCATCTCTGGTCCCAGCACCGAATCGGCACCGGGGAAGCGCGAGAAGGGCAGCACGGCCGCCTTGACGCTGTACTGGCGCGGTGGCCGCTCCGGCGGCAGTCCAAGCTCGGCGAGCTTGACGCCGGCGGCCAGCCGACACGCCGCCGCTACCAGGTTCACTCCCGTCGCCTTGCTGGCAAAGGGGACGGTGCGCGAGGCACGCGGGTTGACCTCGAGCACGAACACCTCCTCACCCACGACCGCCAGCTGAACGTTGAGCAACCCCACCACACCGAGCGCCGGCCCAAGACGGCGCACGGTCTCCGTGATCTCCCCGGCGACTGAGGGAGTCAGCGACGGCGCCGGCAGCACGCAGGAAGAGTCGCCGGAGTGCACGCCCGCCTCCTCGACATGCTGCATGACCGCCCCGATGTAGGTCGTATCCCCGTCCGAGAGAGCGTCCACGTCGATTTCGACCGCGTTCTCCAGGAAGCGGTCGATCAGCACACGCCGATGGGCGGCGACGAGCGCGGCTCGCACATCGGCAGGCCGGTAGCAGATGCGCATGGCCCGGCCGCCGAGCACATAGGAGGGCCGCACCAGCACCGGGTAGCCGATCCGATCGGCAATCTCGATCGCCTCCTCCGAGGTGGCCGCCATTCCCCACTCCGGACAGCGAATCGCAAGCCTTTCCAGAAGCTCGCCGAATCGCTCCCTGTCCTCGGCCAGATCGATCGCCTCGAAGGGAGTGCCCATGATCCGGAAGCCCGCTTCTTCGATCGCTCGCGCCAACTTGAGCGGCGTCTGGCCCCCGAACTGGATCACGACTCCGGCCGGACGCTCTCGCTCGCAGATCGCCAGCACGTCCTCTACGGTCAGCGGCTCGAAGTAGAGTCGGTCGGAGGTGTCGTAGTCGGTCGAGACTGTCTCGGGGTTGCAGTTGACCATCACCGCCTCGTAGCCGAGCGAGCGGAAGCTTTGGGCGGCGTGCACGCAGCAGTAGTCGAACTCGATTCCCTGCCCGATCCGGTTTGGGCCCGAGCCGAGAATGACGACGCTCTGCTTCTCACGAGCGGGATCCGGCGCGGCCTCGTCCGCCTCGCCCCAGGTCGAGAAGTAGTAGTTCGAAGCCGCTTCGACCTCGCCGGCGCACGAGTCGACGCGACGGTAGACATGCTCGAGCCCCAGCTCGTGCCGCCTGGCGCGGAACTCCGCCTCTTCACAGCCACAGGCCGCCGCGAGCTCGCCGTCGGAGAGCCCGAGCCGCTTCAGACGTAACAGCTCATCGGCGTCGAGAGCATCGAGCGAGCGCGTGCGGGCGAGCGCGACACGGATCCGCTCGATCTCGGCCCGGAACCAGGGATGAACTCCATCCGGAAGGTCTTCCAGCTCCAGCCAGGGCGCATTGACACCGGCATCGAGCTCGCGCGAGCGGCGCGCCTTCAGGAAGGCCTCGTTGAAGGTGCGCCCGATTCCCATCGCCTCGCCGACCGATTTCATCTGCGTGCCCAGCGCCGTATCGGCACCGGGGAACTTCTCGAAGGCGAAGCGCGGGAACTTGACGACCACGTAGTCGAGCGTCGGCTCGAAGGAGGCGGGCGTCGTTCGCGTCAAGTCGTTGGGTATCTCGTCGAGCGTGTATCCCACCGCCAGCTTCGCGGCCACCTTGGCGATCGGATAGCCGGTCGCCTTCGAGGCGAGCGCAGAGGAGCGCGAGACGCGCGGGTTCATCTCGATGACACGCAGCTCGCCGGTGTCACGCTCGCGCGCGAACTGGATGTTCGAGCCGCCGGTCTCCACTCCGACCGCCCGGATGATCGCTATCGAGGCGTCGCGCAACTCCTGATACGCCTCGTCGCTCAGTGTCATCTGCGGCGCCACGGTGACCGAGTCGCCCGTGTGGACGCCCATCGGATCGAGATTCTCGATCGAGCAGACGATGACCACGTTGTCGAGGCGGTCGCGGATCACCTCCAACTCGAACTCGTCCCAGCCCTGTACCGACTCCTCCACCAGCACCTGACCGATCGGACTCTCGAAAAGACCCAGGGCAACCTGGCGCTCGAGCTGCGCGCGAGTCGAGACAAAACCGCCGCCGTGGCCACCGAGCGTAAAGGCGGGACGAACGACCGCGGGCAGGCTCACACCGGTGAGGTTGGCGAGCTGCGTGACGATGCGCGATTCGGGCACACGCAAGCCGACGCTCTGCACGGCGTCGCGGAAGAGCTCACGATCCTCGGCGCGGCGAATGACGTCGACCGGCGCACCGATCAGCTCAACCCCGAGCTCGTCCAGCACACCGGCCTCGGCCAGCTTCGTGGCCAGGTTCAGCGCGGTCTGGCCACCGAGCGTCGGCAGCACGGCATCCGGCCGTTCGCGCTCGAGCACCGAGGTCACTCCCTCCATGTCGAGCGGCTCCAGGTAGGTGCGATCGGCAAAGCCCGGATCGGTCATGATCGTCGCGGGGTTGGAGTTGACGACGATCGTACGGAAGCCCTCCTCGCGAAGCACCTTGAGCGCCTGACAGCCCGAGTAGTCGAACTCGCAAGCCTGGCCGATCACGATCGGACCGGAGCCGATCACGCAGATCGATTTCAGGTCGGTCCGCTTAGGCACGCCCGCCTCCCTTTCGGCGACGCGAATTCCGCGCGAGATCGGCCACCCAGTCCTCGATCAACGGCCGGGCGTCATGCGGACCGGGGCTCGCCTCGGGATGGAACTGCACCGAGTGCGCATCGAGGTCGGGATAGGCCAGCCCCTCCACCGTGCCGTCGTAGAGCGAGATGTGAGTCGCCTCCTTGTCGTCGGAGGGGGCGACGGCGAAGCCGTGGTTCTGACTGGTGACCAGCACGCGCCCGCTCGGGCGGTGCAGCACCGGGTGGTTGGCGCCGCGATGTCCGAAGGGCAGCTTGTAGGTCTTGTGACCGGTCGCCAGGCCGAGCAGCTGGTGACCGAGGCAGATTCCGAAAACCGAGACACGGCCGAGGAGCTGCCGAATCGTCTCGACTTCGTCCTCGAGCGGCTCGGAATCGCCGGGACCGTTGGAGAGCAAGACACCGTCGAAAGCGGCGAGAGTATCGGCATCGGTGTCGTGAGGAACGACGGTCACCTGGGCGCCCGCGCTCGCTAGCCGGCGCAGAATCGAGCGCTTGCTGCCGTAATCGATCACGGCCACCGAGACTGCTCCGGCGTCTGCGTACACGTACGGCTCGCGGGTCGAGACCTCGGCCGCCAGCGCCCGGCCGGCCATCGAAGGCTGTTCGAGGACTGTCACAAGCGTCTCCTCGGGAGCGCCGGCTCCCGCAACGACCGCCGCTCTCATCGCGCCCCGGTCGCGCAGATGAAGCACCAGCGAGCGGGTGTCGATCCCGGTCAGGGCAACGATGCCGTTATCGCTCAGCCAGTCGGTCCAGGCCGGTCCGCGCGCCTCGCGCATGATCACCGCGCGGGCATGCGGGCGCGGCGACTCGGAGCGCCCGACAGCGACGCCGTAGTTTCCGATCATCGGCGCCGTGAAGCAGATCAGCTGCTCGGCGTAGCTGGGATCGGTGAGAATCTCCTGGTAGCCGGTCATGGCGGTGGCGAACACCGCCTCGCCGAAGGCCGTCCCGTCCGCGGCCACCGACTCGCCGCGGAAAACGGTTCCGTCCTCCAGCACGACGTAGCCCCCAGTCGCCAGCTCCCTCACGCGCCTATCCTCTCTAACCCGAAGACGACACTTCCGGCGGCAAGCGTAAGCACAACCTCGCCCTTGAGCATCTGCCCGAGCAGCCATGAGTTGGTAGAGAGCGAGCGGAAGCGGCTTTCCTGCACCTTCCAGGCCGAACTCAGATCGAGCAGCACCAGGTTGGCGCGCTCGCCGCTGGCGATACGCGGCACGGGCAGGTCGAAGGCCTTGGCCGGCCCCGCCGACATCCGCTCGAGTAACGTCGCGAGCGAGATCAGCCCCGGCTCTACCAGGTTCGTGTAGAGAGCCGCGAAGGACGTCTCGAGGCCGATCACTCCAAACGGCGCCGCTTCGAACGGGACGTCCTTCTCCTGGCGAGCGTGTGGGGCATGGTCACTGGCGATGCACGAGATCGTGCCGTCCGCGAGCGCCGCGATCAGGACCTCCCTGTCTTCCTCCGAGCCGAGCGGCGGGTTCATCTTCAGGTTCGTATCGAGCGTGCGCACCGCCTCGTCGGTCAGGCAGAGGTGGTGCGGCGTCACCTCGGCGCTCACCCGCACACCGTCTGCCTGGGCACGGCGGAGAAGCTCGACCGACTCGCGCACCGATAGATGCATCAGGTGTATCGGCTGCTGCTCGTAGCTCGCCAGCGCCAGATCTCGCCCGACCGCGACGCTCTCTGCCACCGACGGATAACCGGCCAGGCCGAGCTCTGCCGAGACGACTCCTTCATGCATCTGCCCGCGCCGGGAAAGCGTCGGCTCCTCACAGTGCAGCGCCAGCTTGCGACCGGTCGACGAGACGTATTGGAGCGCCCGGCGCATCAGGGCGGCCGAGCCGACGGGCTTACCGTCGTCGCTGAAGGCGGCGGCTCCGGTCAGGGCCAGCTCTCCCATCTCGGTCAACTCCTCACCAGCGAGACCGCGCGAGATCGCGGCCATGAACCCGGTCGGTACGACTGCCTGTTCTTGCGCCAGCTCGATCAGCGCACCGAGCACCGCCGAGCAGTCGACCGCCGGCTCGGTGTTCGCCATCGCCAGGATCGCGCAGTAACCACCCGCGGCGGCGGCGGCACTGCCGGAGGCGATCGTCTCCTCGTCCTCGCGGCCGGGCGTGCGCAGGTGCACGTGCGGGTCGACGAAGGCCGGCGCCAGCACCAGCCCCTCCGCTGCGACAACCTTGGCGCCGCTCGCCTTCCCGTTTCCCTCAGCGAGGTCGCTTATGACGCCCTTCTCGACCTTCACGTCGAGGACCGCATCGACGCCCTGCCCCGGGTCGAGCACGCGAGCGCCGCGTATCACGAGCGTGCCCGCAGGCTGGGCCTTGGCGAATAGGGTCATCAGGCCACCTCGTTCATGTCCGGAGGCTGAGCGAGCGAGACCGGCCCCTGGGTGAGCAGGTCGTAGAGAACGGCCATGCGCACGACGAGACCGGAGCGGACCTGAGTAGCTATCAAAGAACTCGGCGAGTCGGCCACGCGCGCGTCGATCTCCACGCCGCGGTTGATCGGCCCGGGGTGCATCACGAACTGTCCCGGCCGCAACCGCGCGGGCGTTATTCCCCAGCGGGCCGAGTACTCGCGCAGACTGGGCACGAAATTCTCGCCGTAGGCCATACGCTCCTGCTGCATCCTCAGCACATAGACGACGTCGGCCGTCTCGATCCCGGCGATGTCGCTCGAGACCTCGCAGCCGAGCTGCTCGAAGCCGCGTGGAATCAGCGCCGGCGGCCCGATGCAGAGCGCGCGAGCATCGGCCATGTTCAGCGCCTGCACGAGCGAGCGCGCGACCCGTGAGTGGAGGATGTCACCGACGATCGCCACCTGCAGCCCGGCCAGATGCCCCAACGCCTCCTGCATCGTGTAGAGATCGAGGAGTGCCTGAGTCGGGTGCTGGTGCTTGCCGTCACCGGCGTTGACGATGTGCGCGACGGTGGCCTCGGCGACTAATCTCGGCGCCCCTATCTGCGCGTGACGGATGACGATCACATCCGGTTGATAGGCCGCCAGCGTGCGCGCGGTGTCCTTGAGCGATTCGCCCTTGTCGACCGAGGAACCGACGGCGCGGATGGTCATCACGTCGGCCGATAGTCTCTTGGCTGCCAGCTCGAAGCTGGAGGCCGTGCGTGTCGAGGACTCGTAAAAGACGTTCACGACCGTTCGCCCGCGCAGGGTCGGCAGCTTCTTCATCTCACGCTCCAGCGAGCGGGCGAAATTTCGCGCCGTTGCCAGCAGGCGCTCGAGAATCTCGTGATCGAGATCGTCGATCGAGATCAGGTGCCTCTTCGGCGGCGCCGTGGAAGCGCGCGTCTCCTCGTCGAGCACGCGAATCTCAGCCATGGAAACTAAGCTCCCTCCTCGGGTGCAGGGATGAGCAGCACGGCATCCTCACCGTCCACCTCGACCAGCTTCACCTGGATCCGCTCCTTGCGCGAGGTGGGCAGGTTCTTGCCGACGTAGTCGGGACGAATCGGAAGCTCGCGATGACCGCGATCGATCAGTACCGCCAGTTGCACGCGCTCTGGCCGGCCGTAGTCGAAGAGCGCCTCGATCGCCGCCCGAATGGTGCGGCCGGTGTAGAGAACATCGTCGACGAGGACGCAGGTCTTCCCCTCCAGCGGGAAGTCGAGCGACGTGGCCCGCACGAGCGGCTGGGGATGAAGCGGCGCCTCGCCGCCGCGTACCTGTACGTCGTCTCGGTAAAAGGTGATGTCGATCACTCCGAGCGCGGGCGTGTGACCGGTGCGCTCGGCGATCAGCCGGCGCAGGCGCTCGGCGATCGGGACGCCACGGCAGTGAATGCCTACGAGAGCGAGGCGCTCGAGGTCGTCGGCCTGCTCGATCAGCTCGTGCGCGATGCGTGTGAGAGTCCGCTCGATCGAGTCGGCGTCGAGAACGGTCTTTCCCGCCGCGCTGCCGGACGGATTCAGAGTAGGCACCGAGTCGCGGGCCTGGTTCCGGCTGGGTGGATCATCACTTCTCCTTTCCGGCCTCTCTGGACCGAGTTAAAGGTCTGCCTGCGAAAGAGTAGCGCCTAACCGGGGCGAACGACAGTCAACGCGATTGCTCTGGCGCCGCGGCGGCCAGAGGAGAGGGCGCGAAACGCCCCAGTCCGCTTGAGAGCGAGACCATCGCAACCGCCGCGCCGACCGTGACCAGAAGCGCCGCCCGCAACGAGGTGATACTCGCGAGCCCGCCGATTCCCGGCGCGACGAGAAGGAAGGCCGGCCAGGCCGCCGCCAGGAGCGCGGCGAGCCCCTGCCCCTCGGGGAGTGGTAACTGGCCGGCGGCGCGGAAGAGCGTAGGAGCCTGGCAGGAAAGCCCGAGGCCGAAGAGGGCGAAACCGATCAGCACGACGAACGGCTTCTGAAAGGCCAGCGCCAGGCCGATCCCGCAAACCGCGATCAATCCTCCGCTACGCACGAGCCCGCCCACCCCCATCCTCAGCACGAGGCGGTCGCCCCAGAGGCGCCCGGCCGTTATCGTCAGCGAGTAGAGACCGACGGTGAGAGCCGCGAGCGCGCTCGAGGCGCCGATCGAGTCGTGCATGTAGACGCTGCTCCAGGAGGAAGCCGTTCCCTCGCAGAAGAACTCGAAGAAGGCGACCGCGATGATCACCGCCAGCGGAAGCGAGAGGTGCATGCGGCGACGGTGCGCCCGCGCTGTCCACTCCGTCTGAATCAGGAAGAAGCCGATCCCGAGCCCGAGCGCGAAGAGGCAGGCGGCCACGACCAGCAGATGGGTGCGATATGTGACGCCGAAGTGCGTCACCAACGCCGCTATCAGCGCCCCGGCCATCATCCCGATCGAGAAGCCGCCATGCATCGTGGAGAGGATCGTGCGCCGGTAGCGGCCCTCAAGCGCGATCGCCTGGGCGTTCATGCTCACCTGGACGAGACCGCTGGCGGCGCCCATCAGGAAGAGCGCCGCGCCCAGCAGCGGAGCCGATGGAGCGAGCGCGATAAAGGCGCAGGTGAGCGCCGAGACCGGCGCCGAGAGTCGTAGCAACGAGCGGCTGCCGAAGCGCGCGCTCACGAACCCGGCGATGGGCGTCGACGTCACCGAGCCGACCGTCATGCAGGCGAGTATCAGCCCGAGCCGAGCAGGCGAGAGGTGGAACTCGCTCTTGACGGCCGGAATCCGCGCCGCCCAACTGCCGAAGAAGAAGCCCGTGCCGGCGAAGATGATCGTGAGCGAGACTCGTGCCTGGCGATCGGTTACCACGGAGCTTCAGGCTACCTGCCGAGTCGGGCCACCTCGACCGGCCGGCGCTTGATCCACAACTGACATCGCCTGGCTAGGCGTCGGCGATCAGGTCGTCGGGCTCGCTCATGGCCTCGATCGCCTCGAGCGCGTCTTCCATCTTGCTCTCGGGCACGAGGATCTTCTGCGGGGCGTCGTCGTGCTCGGAGGCGTCGTGCTCGACCGCACGCTCGAGCGCGCACTCGATGCCGGCGTCGCGCAACATCGACTCGATCTCCTCCGCCTCGGTGGCGTCGGCGGCCATCGCGACTTGCACCATTCTCGTCATTGCGCTTTCTCCTCGCTCTCAGCCTCGGGAACGGCCGCTTGCTGCCCGCTTCCGTCGCCCTCGCCGGGAACTGCCCCGGCCTTGATCAAACGAGGCTCACCCCGCTCTTGGAAAGGCAACTCGATGATATCGAAGTCCTTCGGCACCACCGTGTTCACGAACAGCTCGCGCGCCTCGCGCAGTACCTCCGGCCCGAAGTAACGGGTCGAGACGTGGGTGAGCGCGAGCATCTTGACAGCAGCGGCAAGCGCGATCTGAGCCGCCTCGGCCGCCGTCGAGTGACGCGTCTCCTCGGCGCGCTCGCTCTCCTCGGCGCAGAAGGTCGCTTCATGGATCAGTAGATCGGCGCCTCCTGCCGCCTCGACCACGGCCCGAGCAGGAGCCGTATCGCCTGATATGACCAGCTTGCGACCCGTACGCGGAGGTCCGAGCACCTGCTCCGGCCGAACGACGCTCCCGCCCGCGATCGCAACCGGCTCTCCGCGCTGGAGGGCTCCTCGTTCGGGGCCGGGCGGCACGCCCAGCGCATCGGCCGTCTCGACGTCGAAGCGCCCGGGCCGCGGCGACTCGATCAGCGCGTAGCCGACGGACGAGGCGCCGTGCTCGACCGGGAAGGTGGTGAGCGAGTAGTCGCCTCGTTCGAGCGTCTCGCCCGGCTCGAGCTCCCTCAGCTCGACCGAGAAGGTGAGACGGCCGAAGATCTTACGCAGACTCGCGAAGAGGTCGTTCAGGCCAGGCGGTCCATAAACGCTGATTGGTAGCTCGCGCCCTCTCAACGAGAAGGTCTTGAGCATTCCCGGCAAACCAAGGTAATGGTCGGCGTGATAGTGAGTCAGAAAGACCTCGCTCAGATCGACGAGCCCGAGGGTTGAGCGCAGGAACTGGCGCTGAGTTCCTTCGCCGCAGTCGAAGAGCAGCCGCTCGCCGCCGCGACGAACGAGAAGCGCGATCGGGGAGCGCCTCGCGGTCGGCATCGAGCCCGCGGTTCCGAGAAAGACCAGGTCGAGATCCACGGCGTGATCTTAGGGCAACCCCGTGGCTTCGTTCGCAAATCGAGTCGCTCCGGCCTCGTCACGAGCGCCGGACGGGGCGCCATCGTTCGATGACACCCGTCCGTTCGTCTCCGTAGTCCCCGTGCTACCGCTAGGACCGAGCACTCCGCTAGCGCGGAGCTGGAGAGCGCAGACCATTCATGGGCGCGACTCCGGCCATGACCTGCCCGCCCGTCTGCTCTCCGGGCCAGCCCTGGGGGCGCGGCGTCGGCGGTTGCACGTTGGGATCCGGCCAAGCGCGGGGAGCGCTGCCCCACTCGGAACGAACGTCCGCTTGGGACTCTGCGGGCGGCGCGGTTTGGGGTGAATCCGGCGGAACGGCAGACTGCTCAGCTGCCGCCACCACCGTCGGCTCGGCCTGCGCGATCTCGGGCGCCAGGAGCTCGCCGCCGATGGTCGCCAATACCGCGCTCAGTTGGGCCCGGATCTGGTTGATCTCGGCGTTCAGCCGTTCGCGCTCCGCCGTTGCTCCGCGTACAATCTCGCGCGCCTCGGCACGAGCCTCCTCCAGCACCGCATCGCTTTCGCGACGCGTCTGATCGGTCATCTGCTGCGAAGCTCGCTCGGCTGAGATCAACGTCGTGCGCAAGAGCTGCTCCAGCTCGCGATAGCGCACGAGCTCGGCTTCGACCTGCTCGATCTTGTCGGCGAGATCGGCACGGTCGCGCCAGACATCCTCGAAGCTCGTCACCACATCCGCGAGAAGCTCGTCGGTCTGACCGACTTGGTAGCCGAAAAGCGCTTTGCGGAGGCGAATATGCCTTATCTCTACTGGCGTCAAAGCCATGGTTGTTGCCCCCTTATCCGAACTGGGCGAGGATCGCGTTGATCGCGTAGCCGACCGCGGCCAATGTCACCACGGCCAGGATGGGTGATAGATCAAACGCCCCGAATGGCGGTAGCAGGCGCCGGAACAGGCGCAGGTACGGGTCACAGACATCGAAGAGAAAGCGCCGCAACCTATTCACGTTGCGGTTGTAGGGCAGCGGTATCCAGGAGCTGAGGATGTAGAGGAAGATGATCAGCGAGTAGACGATCACACTGACGTTCACGAACGCCATCACCTTCGCGATGACCGAGCAGAGCATCGCCAAGCTGGCCTCAGTGCCCATGCCGGTTAATTCGATCCGCTCGTTTCGGTTCCTACGCGGTCTTCTGCGACTACTCGCGCTCAGCCGATCGCGCTCAGGCCTGGTTGAAGAAACCGCGCTCGATCATCCGCGCACGCTCTTCCGCCGAGACCTCCATGTGTTGGGGCGTAAGCAAAAAGACCTTGTCGGCGACTCGCTGCATGCCACCATCGAGCGCGTAGGTCAGGCCGCTGGCGAAGTCCACCAGCCGTTTTGAGAGCTCGGTATCGACGCCCTGCAGATTGAGGATCACCGGAATCCCTTGCTTGAAGTGGTCAGCGATCTGTTGAGCGTCGTTGAAGCTACGCGGAATGACGAGATGTACGCGCGCCGGCGAGGTGCTGTCGCTGGCCGGGATTTCCGCCGCCGGCTCGACCCCGCGCAGGCGAGCGGCGGGACGTAGCTTCATGCCGCGCTGCCGCGACGGGCCCTCAGGCTCGCTCCATTCATCCAGCTCGGCCTCGCGCCTCCTCGGTGTTAGCCGTCTGACATTCGGCCGCTCGCTATAGGTGCGCTCGGCCTCTTCGGTCACATAACCGTCCTCGTCCCAATCCTCTTCTTCGGCTATGCCGAAATAGACGAGCGTCCGGTTCCAGACGTCCGCGAACCCCATATCGGCTCGATTGTAGCCCGGGCTGCGGTTGACATCACCGGATGAACGCCTCTCCTTAGGAAAGTTGACTCCACCGCAACCTTGTGAGAAAGTTCACCGCTGTCAATAAACCGCTGGGCCGCCACGTGTACGAAGAAGATAATTGGAACTGCCTACTCGAGTCGTCCGACTCTCGACTGCGCTTTGGTCTGCACGCACCTCGGGAGTGTCCGCTTTGCCGCGGCGGTGAGGAGATCGACCGCCGCACCTAGCTGCGCGACGAGGAGACCGAGAACGTGATTGGGGGGAGAGAATCTGTCAGCGCGCTAGCCGGAGACGATCGTGAAGAGAACGTACTCACGCGACCGCTCGCGCCAGGCCATGAAAAGCGGCAGAACTCCTCCGAGCGCTGGAAGCTTCGTCTGGGACCGACGCACTCGCTGCTTTCGTCGGAGCAGCTCAAGGCTGCTCACCTCTTACACGAGCAAGCGCGGCTCAGTATCCCGGAGCTGGCGCGACGCGGGTACCGGCAGTGGGGTTACTCGAACGTCCACTCGGCTACCGTTGCTCTCTACCGACTCTTCCGCCGCTATGACTACCCGCCGCGATCGCGAGCGGACGCGAACAGGCTGCTTGCGTTGAACGAAGCTAGGCGCTGCGAAGGCGAGACGATTTACGGTAAACGCTGCAAGCGCGCGGCCATGATCGACTCGAGCTACTGCCCCTACCACAGAACCGCCCGAGCCGACTCCTAGAACTTGTTTTCGCAGCCGGTCGGCCCGCCTCTGAGAAGGTCGTAGAGACGGAATTCGTCGCTTTCTACCCGCTCTTTGTACACTCGCCGCTGTGATCGAGCGGCGCGCACGCTGGGAGAGGGCTCTCAACTGCACGCGCACTGAGTTCTTGCTCGGCGGCTACTGCGCCCTCATTCTGCTCGGCGTCGGAATCGCTCTTCGCCCGCGACTATCGACCGCTCTGGTCGCCGCCGCGGGTTTAGGCGCGGGGCTGATCGTGCACGCCTGCAACCGCCTTGCCCTCGCGCAACCGCCGCTGCTACACCGGATCGACTGGGAGAGCGATCCTCAACCGGCGTCGCCGCGGCGCAGCCACGCCGCCGCCTTTTTCGTCTCGGCGCTGACGATCGTCGCGATCGGAATCGTCTACCTGGCAACTGGAAGAACATGGACCACCCTGTTCGCCTTTTTCGGCGGTTCCTTCCTGGCCTACGCATTGATGGCGCTAGTTCAACGCATCTTTCTCGAACGCGATTTCGCACGAAAGATCTAGCGCCAGAGCACGCCGCCGACGCGAACGTAAGTGGCGCCCTCCTCGGCGGCGACCTCGAAGTCCTGGCTCGTGCCCATCGAGAGCTCGGCGAGTCCGAAGCGCTCGGCCAGCTCGCGTAGGCGGCGAAAGTAGGGCCGCGAGCGTTCCCGATCCTCGGCCAGCGGCGGCATCGTCGTCAGGCCGCGAACTTCGACTCCGGCCGCGGCGCAAAGCCCGAGAAACCCTTCCAGTTCTTCCGGGGCTATGCCGGACTTCGTATCTTCGGCGGCGAGATTGACCTCGACCAGCGCAGGGATCTTCAGGCGCGCGATGGCCGACTCACTGGCGAGTGAATGACAGAGCTCGCAGAGCTCGCTTACCAGCGGGGCCTTACGACTCTGCAGATGACCGATGAAGTGCCAGCGGAAATGCGATCCATAGCGGTCGTGTTTGGCGGCCAGGTCCTGGACACGATTCTCCCCCACCACCTCTATTCCGGCCTCAACCAGCGCGCCCATCTCCTCGAGCGAGACGTACTTTGTCGCCGCCACGACGGTCACGCCCACGCCGACCTGCGTGCAGATCTCCGCGTAGCGCTCGCGGATCTCGTCAGGCGATCGCACCGATCACTCCCTGGCGCCCTGTGTGGCCCATGTCTCGCCGGTAGGAGAAGAACAACTCCGGATGGCAAGAGGTGCAGATATCAACTCGCTCAACACTCTCACAGCCCGCGTCTTCGAGCGCGTTCTCCGCCGCGAGCCAGAGATCTACCTTTCTACCGTTGACGACTTCACGCCCGAAGCGGCGCCGAAAGCTCGCGGCCACGTCCTCGCTCACCTCAAAGCAACAGGGGCCGATCGCCGGACCGAGCACGGCCGCGGTTCGGCCGCGACCGAGTCCGCGCAGGGCCGATTCGAGCACGCCCGCGAGCATTCCGCGCCAGCCGGCATGCACGAGCGCCAGCGCCGGTCGCTCCCTGTCTACACGTGCGATCGCCAGCGGAAGGCAATCGGCCGTCACGAGCAGCATTCCTTGCCCCGGTTCCTCGCTCCAGAGCGCGTCGCATTCCGGGAAGCCCGGTTTCTGCGAGAGCAGGTCTTTGGCTTCCGCACGCTGGGCCACGGCGCCGTGCTGTTGCCGAGCCATTGTCGAGCGGGCAGGATCGATCTCCAGCTCGGCGCAGAGTCGCTTGCGGTTCTCGAGCACCCGCTTGAGCTCGTCGCCGGTTCCCTTGCCGAGGTTGAGCGAGGCGAAAGGTCCCTCGCTGACGCCGCCGAGACGGGTCGAGAAAGCGACCCGATAGGGGCCGGGCGCTTGCCAGCAGAAAATCTCGCGCGCCATCCTCAGTTGCTCTCGGCGATCAACCCTCTGGCCGCCTCGAGCTCCGTTTCACGCCCGGCGAGCTCGCCGTTCAGCTTGCGTCTGCGTAACTCGCCCAGGATCTCCCCCACCCGTGGAGACTGTGCCAGTCCCAGCTCCATAAGATCGCCGCCGTTTACCTCCAGCTCGATCCCCCGCAAGCGCTCGAAATACTGCTCGAGCGCCGGCAACTCCTGCAGCGCAAGCGCAATCAGCGCCGCATCCGGCCCGACCGGCTTGACGAGCGAGACGATCTCGGCCGGGCTCGCCTCCCGCTGCAGGCGCTCGACCAGGCGCGGCGCGTAGGCGACCGAGGCGACGATCCGCTCGACATCGCGGCGGCGCAGGCGCAGTCGCCCGAGCCAGGAGTAGACCTCGTAGGTCGGCAGCCGCCGGGCCAGCACGGCCAGCCCGAGCCGCCAGTGCGGCACCTCCGGTGCATAGCGGTCACGAAGCGGATATACGCGCTCCACCAGCGCGACCGCCTCCTCGTCGGCGGCGAGACGCGGGTGCACGGCGGCGGCCACCCCGATCTCGGCCAGGCGCAGGATCGAGCGCGGCGCATCGGGCTCGTCGAGGATTTCGATCAGCTCATCGCGCAGACGAGCCGAAGAAAGGTCGTCGAAGAGACCCATCTCGACGCAGCTGTGCGCGAGCGCGACGGCGTGCTCGTCCATGTGGAAGCCGAGCCGGCTCTCGTAGCGGACAGCGCGGAAGATGCGCGTCGGGTCGTCGACGAAGGAAAGGTTGTGAAGAACGCGCAGGCGCCGATCGACGATGTCACGGCGCCCGCCGAAGGGATCGACGAGGCGCCCGAAGTCGTCCGCCTTGAGCGATACCGCCATGGCATTGACGGTGAAGTCACGGCGAAAGAGGTCTTCGCGAATCGTGGCGTGCTCGACCGATGGCAGAGCGGCCGGTGCGTCGTAAAACTCGGTTCGCGTCGTGACGACGTCGACCCGTGCCTCGTCGCCGTAGATGACGACAGCTGTTCCGAATTTCTCGTGCGCGCGTACGCGACCCTGAAGTAGTCGCGCCAGCTCGCGGGCCAAACCGATCGCGTCACCCTCGACGGCAATGTCGATATCGAATACCTCGGCTCCGAGCAGGACGTCGCGCACCGAGCCTCCGACCAGGTAGATGCCCTCGTAGGCACCGCCGATCGCCGCGATCGCCTCGCGCAGCGGAGTTAGTGACTTTAGTCGCTCCAACTCGAGCTCGAGCCCGAACTCAGCGGTTTTTTCCGGCGCTTCCTGCAGGCCGAAAGCGGCGAGCAAATCGCCTCGCGTCACGACCCCGACAACCCCTCCGTCCTCGACCACGGCGATCCGACCCGCCGCCGAGTCGACCAGCATCCTGCGTAGCTCGGGAAGCGTGGTCGCCTGGTCACAGACCGCGACCTCGAGCGCCATGATCGCCTTCACCGGCGCCTGGTCGAGACCGTGCCCGAGCGCCTTGTCGAGATCCTCACGGTTGACGGCGCCACGCAGGTGCCCGTCTTCGAGCACGAGAATGCCCGACTGACGGTAGCGCTGGCAGGCGGCCATCGCCTCGGCGACGGTCGTCTCCGGTTCGACGAAACGGGCCGGGCTCGACATCACCTCACTTGCCCGGCGTAGTTGCTCGAGCGCCGCGCCCAACCCTGCCTCGACCTTTACCCGCGCCTGCTCGAGCGAGATGCGAGCCGAAGCCGAAGCCGCGCCACGATGACCACCTCCGCCGAGCGAAGCCGCCAGCTTGGCGGCATCGAGCTCGGGCACGCGACTTCGAAAGACGCCAAGGACACGACCTTCCATCTCCACCAGACAGGCGAGCGCGTCGCAGTCGGTCAGGTCGACCAGCTTGTGAGCGAGCAACGCCACGTCTTCGAGGTAGCGGGGCCAACTCGAGCTGGCGATCAGAAGCTCGACACCCGCCGCTTGCAGCGGTTGGATCGAAGCGAGTAGCTCGGCCAGTAGCTCGCGCTCCTCATCGCCGAGCGTGGGACGCAGGAAGTGTCCGAGCTCGTCGAGGCGCGCGCCGTGGCGCAGGCACCAGGCGACCGCCTCGGCGTCGCGCTGAGTGGTCGAGGCGAACGTGAGCGAGCCCGTGTCCTCGTGGATGCCGAGCGCGAAGACGGTCGCCTCGAGCGGGCTCACGGCCAGCTCTCGCTCGGCGACGATGCCAACCAGCGTTGTCGTCAGCGCGCCGCTCTCGGCGAGGTAGAGATTCTCCTCCTTCACCCACTCGGGCTGGTCGCGCTCGTGGTGGTCGAAGACGATCTTTTCGACGGCCGGATCGAGCGCCAGCGGCTCGAGCTCGCCCAGGCGCGAGGCGTCCACGGTCTCGACCACTACCAGGCGGCGCACCTGTGTCTGATCGATCGCCGCCGCTTCGACCAGTTCCAGCTCGTCGGCGTAGAGACGGGCGAACTCGCGCACGTTGCGCGCCAGCATTGGCTGCAGCACCGCGGCCGAGCCCGGGTAGAGGCGGCGCGCCGCCAGCATCGAGGCGAGCGCATCGAAGTCGGTGCTGCTGTGAGTGGCGATGATCGTCTCGGCGCGCATGGCTCCATTGTGACGGGACAACGAGCAGGCGGGATCTATTGCACCCCAGCGCTCACGGCCAAACCATGAAAACGCGCGGATCTTCGATGCCGGTAACCCGAAAACCGAGGCGTTCGTAGAGAGCCCGGGCAGGGTTATTTACGAGCACGCTGAGCCTAAGAACGGCGCCGCGCTGTGCTGCCTCCTCCTGAACCGCCGCGATCAGTGCCGACCCGATGCCCTGACCCTGGGCTTCAGGCAGAACGGCGACGAACTCGAGTACGTCGTAGTCGTCTTCGTGGACGATGGCAAGAGAGCCGACCGGCAGCCCGTTCTCCTCCACTATCTCGATCGGCAGCCTCTCGAACGCGAGATCGGAGCGCGCCCGTTGCTCGGCCTCGTCCCAGCCCCATATCTCCTCCACGTACCGCTTGAGCGTGGCGTTCCTGAGCGCAACGAAGAACTCGCGGTCGGACTGCTTCGCCAAACGTACATCTAGAGAAGGCTGAGACGCGGAGGCTCGCTTAGAGGGCTTCATTGACCAAGATCAGCTACCTTCCCTTGGTTTGAGCGCACGAAGACGAGAGCTGCTAGCGAAAGCAGCATCCAGGCGGCGAGATAGGCGAACGCCGCGCGCGGCGAGACAAGCGTCCAGAGACCGCCCGCGACGGCGCTGGCGGCGAAGTTTCCGAAGCTCTGGACGGCAGCCAGTAGTCCGAAAGCCGAGCCGACCAGCTCGCCGGGCGCAAGCCCGGCGACCGCGGCGCCCTCGGCAGTCTCGGCAAAGCCGATCCCGATTCCGGCAAAAGCGAAGAAGACGGCGATCAGGATGATGGAGGAGCCGGTCGCCGCCAGACCCGCGTAGCCGACGGCGAAGGCGGCCGCTCCCAGCCCGAACACGAGCATCATACCGCGGCGATCGCCAAGACGCCCGCCGAGGAAACTGGCCACGACAGCGGCCAGGTTGTAGCCGGCATAGAGCCCAAGCGCGATCTCGACTGCGCGGTGATTCCCGTGGCCGGGCTCGAGCAGGTCGGTGGCGCGAAGAATAAATAGCGTCGCTGCAGCATTGCCGAGCTCGAAGGCCGAGACGGCCAAGAAAAGCCGTCCCAGACGACCGTGCAGGACCGGACGCACGCGTAAACGCAGCGGCCGGCGCTCGCCTCGGCTTGCTCTCGGAATCGAGCGAATGCCGATCACGATCGCCAGCGCCGCTAGCAGCCCGGGAACGATGCTGAGCAAGATCGCCGTGCCAACGCCGACGACAGCCACGAGCCCGATCGCCAGTAGCGGCCCGCCAATCGCGCCCAGGTTGTCCATCGCCCGCTCGTAGCCGAAGGCGCGCCCGTACGTGCCCTCGCTCGCCGCTTCGGTTAGAAGCGCACTCCTCGAGGGAGCGCGCAGGCCGCGCGCGACCCAGGCGGTGACGCGCAGCACTCCGACCTGCCAGACAGCCGTCGCCAAACCGACAAGGCCACCAAGAACGGCCGTCGCCGCATAGCCGCCGACCGCAGTCTTCCTTCGCCGCGCTGGATCGTCGGCGATGGCGCCGCCGGCAAGCCGCGAGACGCCACCAAGCCCGTCGGCAACGCCTTCGATCAAACCGAGTGCCGCGGCCGGCGCGCCCAGAGTCGAGGTCAGGAAGCTCGGCAGGAGCGATGTCGGCAGCTCGTAACCAAGGTCGGCGAAGAAGCTGGCACCGCCGATCGCGGCGACGCTTCGCGTCAGCCAGCGCTCGTCCTCGTCCGGGGTGTGCGACTCGGCCTCGCTCACACCCGACTGCGCCCTTTACTCGGCCAGGGCGACGGCGTCGATCTCGATCAGCGCGCCAGAGGGAAGCGCCGCCACCTGCACGGTCGCACGCGCCGGCGGCAGCTCACCGACAAACTCCGAGTAGACGGCGTTCATGGCCGCGAAATCGGCCAGATCGGATAGGAACACGGTCGTCTTGAGCAGGTGCTCGAGTCCGCTTCCAGCCGCTTCGAGAATCGCCTTCAGGTTCTCGAGCGCCTGGCGGGTTTGCTCCTCGATGCCCTTGCGCTCGAGAGCGGTCTCGCCCGGCCCGAGACCGAGCTGGCCCGAGACGAAAACGAGCCCACCCGCAGAGATAGCCTGACTGTAAGGAGCGCCCTGGAAGGGCGCCGGAGCCAACTCGGTGCGAACGACCCTCTTCTCCTTCAAACTCTCTCCCCTCTCACCCGGCAGGCGGCCTCCAGCGCTACCCCGAGCGCCTTGAAAACGGCGTCGAGCACGTGCTGGGTGTCGCGGCCTTCGACCAGGCGAACGTGGAGCGTGATCCCGGCGGCCTGCGCGAGCTCACGCAGGAAGCGGTCGGCGAGATCCCCGGCGAGACCACCGACGTGCGCCGCCGAGAGGTCGAAGTTCGAGACCAGGCAGGGATCGTCGCTCAGATCCAAAGCGACGTGAGCGAGGGCCTCGGCCGAGGGGACGTGAGCGCTGCCGTGTCCCCGGGCGCTCTCGACCCGCAAGAGGTCGGAGAGAGCGCTCCCGAAAGCCTGCCCGGAGGCGGTCACCTGCGCGTCGGCACTTCCCGGCGCCACGCCGAGCGTGAGCTCGAAGCCGCCGTAGCGCGCGACTTGCTCCAGAAGCCGGTCGAGAACGGGTACGCCGGTCTCGACGTGGGCTTCGCCGCCGGCCATCGTCAGCCGGACGGTGCTCTTGCTCGCGGCGCTCTCGTTGGCGGCCATATACGGGGACACTAACGTAGAACTGGAAGCAATAGGAAGCGCTCCGGCGCGGTCTCGTATCGCTCCGGCTCTAGCTGGAGATGCGCTCGATTGACGCTCCCAGTGAGCTCAGACGTTCGTCGATTCGCTCGTAGCCGCGGTCGATCTGGCCGATGTTCCCGATCGTCGAGACGCCTTCTGCACAGAGGCTCGCGATCAGCATCGCCATGCCCGCGCGGATATCGGGGCTCTCCATGCGATCGCCCACGAGCGGCGCCGGCCCTGTTACGACTGCCCGGTGCGGATCGCAGAGGATGATCCGCGCCCCCATCCCGACCAGCTTGTCGACGAAGAAGAGCCTGCTCTCGAACATCTTCTCGAAGATCAGAACAGTGCCTCGAGCCTGGGTGGCAATAACGACCGCGATCGAGGTCAGGTCGGCCGGGAACTGCGGCCAGGGCCCGTCCTCGATCTTCGGAATTGCTCCACCCAAATCGTCCTGGATCAACAGCTCCTGGTCATCGGGAACCTGAACGGTGCAGTCGCTGACTTGCACGCGCACGCCCAGCCTCTCCAGGTGTGGCAGGATCGGGCGCAAATCGTCGCCGCTGCAGCCCTCGATTGTCAGCTCGCCGCGCGTGACCGCTCCCAGGCCGATGAAACTCGCGATCTCGATGTGGTCCGGCGAGATGCGGTGCTCGCCGCCTTTCAGCTCGGACACTCCTTGGATGCGCAGCAGATTCGAGCCGATACCCTCGATCTCGGCTCCGAGCGAGACCAGAAAACGGCAGAGATCCTGTACGTGAGGTTCGCCGGCGGCGTTACCGACGACGGTCTCCCCCTCAGCCAGAACAGCGGCCATGATCACGTTCTCGGTTCCCATCACGCTCGGCTCGTCGAGGAAGAGCGGCTGACCGCGCAGCCTGTCGACGCTCATCGCGTAGTCGTGCTCGGCCTCGATCTCGACACCGAGATCGGCAAAGGCCTTGACGTGCGTGTCGAGGCGGCGCCTGCCGATTACGTCGCCGCCCGGAGGCGGGATCTTGACCGTACCGGCACGGGCGAGAAGGGGCCCGGCGAGCAGGAAGGAGGCGCGGAGACGGCGGCAGAGCCTGGGATTGAGGTCGGTGTGGGTTATCTCTGCGGCCTCGATGCGCACCTCGTTCGGCCCGATCCATTCGGCTCTGGCGCCAACGTGCGCGATCAGCTCCACCATCGCTTCGACGTCGAGGATGCGGGGTACGTTCTGCAGCACGACCGGCTCGGCGCTGAGTAGCGAGGCCGCCAGGATCGGCAGCGCGGCGTTCTTGTTTCCAGCGGCCCGAACGGTTCCCGAAAGCGGCTGCCCGCCCTCGATTACGAAGGACTCGCGATGTAGGGCTTCGGCGACTGCGGCATCGGTCATGATCTCGGCCCGCTACTCAAAGCGGGCGCGGCTATCGTAGCGACCCGAGCAGCCGGAGTAACGGGCTGAAATCGACCCTCGCTCCGTCTTGCCTCTGTCAGCACATCGGCTTCGGACGGGTTCGGACTCGACGAGCCAAGCGGCAGGGAGCGTTATGCTGCCTTCGATGGCGGCCACACGCGAGCAAGCCTGGGCGACGCTGACCGAGTACACCAAGAGCGAGGCGCTTCGACGCCATGCGCTCGCGGTCGAGGCGGCGGTGCGCGCCTACGCACTCAAGTTCGGCGAAGACGAGGAGCTCTGGGGCGTCGCCGCGCTCCTGCACGACTTCGACTACGAGATCCACCCGACCCTCGAGGAGCATCCCCAGGCGGGAGCCCCGATCCTGCGCGAGCAGGGCTACTCCGAGGAGATCGTGCAGGCGATCCTGTCGCATGCCAGCCACACCGGCGTCCCGCGCGAGACGCTGCTGCAGAAGACGATCTTCGCCTGCGACGAGCTGGCCGGCTTCGTTCACGCCTGCGGGCTGGTTCGCCCTGACGGCATCGACACGCTCGAGCCGAGGTCTGTGCGCAAGAAGCTCAAGCAGCCCTCCTTCGCCGCCGGCGTCAACCGCGGCGAGGTCTACGAGGGTGCTCTGGAACTGGGCGTCGACCTCGACGAGCACATCGCCTTCGTGATCGCCGCGCTCAAGCCGATCGCCGCGGAACTCGGGCTTCGAACCGCCGCGGGACCTAGCTAGGAACTCCGGATGGATCGATCCGTTCAACGGGCTAAGGCCGAAAGCTTCCGCGCGCTTCACGCAGGACCGGGTCTGCTCGTGCTTCCGAACGCCTGGGACGTCGCCAGCGCCCGCATCTTCGCCCGCTCTCCTTCTTGTCGAGCTCTGGGCACGACCAGCTCCGGCATCGCCGCCGTGCTCGGCTACCCCGACGGGGAGGTCGCTCCACGCGAGCAAATGCTGGAGATGGTAAGCCGGATCGTGCGTGCCGTCGAAGTGCCGGTCAGCGCCGACGTCGAGGCGGGCTACGGGACCAGCGCCGAGGCGGCGGCCGAGACGGCAGCCGAGGTCATCTCCGCCGGCGCGGTCGGACTCAATCTCGAGGACGCCTGTCACCGAGGCGAAGAGCCTCTCCTCTCGCTGGAACGACAGGCCGAGCGAATCCGCGCGATTCGCGAGCTCGGGGAGCGGGCGGGCGTTCCCCTCTTCATCAACGCTCGCACCGATGTCTACTCACGCCAGGTCGGCGAGCCGGACGATCTATTCGCGGAGGCGGTGCGCCGTTCAAACGCCTACCGCGCAGCCGGAGCCGACTGCCTGTTCGTCCTCGGCGTTATGGACGGAGAAACGATCGGACGTCTAGTAGAGGCGCTGGATGGTCCACTCAACGTCTTCGCCTATCCGGAGTTGCCGCCGCTAGCGGAACTCGAGCGCCTCGGCGTACGCCGGCTGAGTATCGGCCCGCAGGCTCAGAGGGCCGGGTTCGCCCTCACCGCCCGGATCGCCGAAGAGCTGCTCGAGAAACGCGAGCTCGGCTTCCTTTCCGAGACGCCGACACGAACCGAAGTGGAACGGCTGCTCACGGAGTGAGCGCAGCGAGCAATCGAGCTATGTCTTCCTCGCTCGTCCACCAGCCGCAGGAGGCGCGGATCAGGTTCCGTCCGGGGATGTCACGGACGACGATTCCGCGTTTGTAGAGGCGCTCTACCGTCGCACGAGGATCGCCTCCGGCCCTCCAGCTGACGAGCGTTCCCTGAGCCAGCGCCGAGACGACCTCGAAGCGCTCCGCCAGTGCCGAGCGGCAGAGCTCGCTCATCTCCGCAGCGCGCGCGAACGCCCACTCTGGCCGTCCGTCGAGAGAGGCGAGGAGACCGGCGAACGAGGCCGGCGCGATCCACTGCGAGTCGAACCGCGCGGCGCCGGGACGAGGCTCGAAGCTTCCGTCCGGATCGAAGCTCTTCTGGGCGAAGTAGGTCGGCTGGGCGACGCGGAGCTTTTCGGGCTCGCGTATGACGAGGGCGCCGACCGTGTCGGGCCCGCAGAGCCACTTCTGCGCCGAGACGGTGAGGAAATCCACTCCGGCGGCAGCGACAGGAATCGCGCCGACTGACTGGGCGCCGTCGACGAGCACGGTCAACCCGCTCCTCTCCCTCATCTCGGCGACCGGGAGAACACGCCCGTCTGTCCAGAGCACCTGCGATAGCGCGAGCAACTTCGTCTGCGGAGTGACCGCCGCCAGGATCGCCTCCGGCTCGGGCGCCGCCACGACGATGCGAGCGCCCGACGCGTGAAGGGGCCCGAGCAACCCGAAGTGCTCGTCGCTAGTCGTCACGACCTCGTCTCGCGGCGAGAGACCGAGACCGGCGAGGACGATGTTGCAGCCGTCGGTGGTCGAGCAGGTGAGGGCGACCTGAGCCGGCTCGGCGCCGACCAGCGTCGCGATCCGCGCCCGAACCTCGTCGCGGAGCGCGCTGATCTCGTCGAAGAACTGTGGTCCCGAGCGGCCGAGTTCGAGATCACGCCGCTGCCTTTCCCCCATCGCCTCGACGGTGGCGCGGGCAAGCGGCCCGAAGGTGCCGGCGTTCAGATAGGCGAGGCGCTCCAAAACCGGGAACTGGGCGCGTGCCTGCGCGAAATCCATTCGAGAGACGATAGCCGCTCCTACTCGACCATAAGCTCGACCGGCGCGTGGTCGGAGAGGACGCCCGCTCCCGTCGTGTGCCCGGCCTGGGCCCAGACGTGTAGACGGGTCGCCTCGGCACCGCGGACGAGGATGTGATCGATACGTGGGCCGGGCGCCGAGAAGCTCGGCAGCTCGGGTAGCTGGTTCGGGCGCAGGTTGAAATCGCCGGCGAGGACGAGCACGTCGTCCGGCTGAGCAAGCGACTCGACGAAGGCGAGCGCGCGCAGTACCTCGGCGGCGCCGATCTCCGGGTGCCCGGCGACGCCGGAGGCGTGCAGGTTGGCGATCACCATCCCCTCGAGGCGCACGGCCTGGCAGATGCGGCGCTCGCGCCAACCGCGACTGATCTTCGTCCAGCCCTCCGCGAGCAGGTCGAGGCGGGGGCGGAGCAGGATCGCGTTCGCCTGCCCGGAGAAAGCCGAGCGAAAGAACCCCTGATTGAGCAGGGTGATCCGGCCCCCAAGTAGAGGCGGGAACCAGACGCGACGAGAGCTGTACCAGATCGCCGTCATGCCGCTCCAGATCTCCAGCTCGCGGCAGCCCCAGAGCGGAACTTCCTGCAGGCAGACGACGTCCGGGCGGTCGGACGAGATCAGGTTCACCGCCTCTTCGAGGTGGCTGCGCTGGCCTTTCGGCGAAGTCATGCCGTGGTAGAGGTTCCAGGAGCGGACGAGCAGGCTCACCTCGCGAGTTTACGAGAGTGATCCGCCATCGCGTTGCGTCGCATGCAGCGAACAGCGCGACGCGATCGCGTCCCGACCGCAAACGCGAGTCAACGTTCTGAATTGGCGTGAAGTCGTCACAAACCCGAGAATCTTTTCTCGATACCGTGCTACGCCCCGTGGGTGGGTTTGAAAGAGCGCCAAGCGAAACGAAGCACTCCACCGCCTGGCCGCGCTCGGCAAGCACGATGCGTTGTCCTCGGCCTCGCCCGTAGCCGCCGGCTACGAACGAGGCGCTGCGTCCTAGCCTCGCACTCACCGATCACACCCAGTCGGCGGGTCTTCATTCCGCTTTGTGCTCTGGGGTGGCGGGTAGATTAGCGAGGCGCCTGTGACTCCGAGAAGTCCAGATCGCACCCGGTCGACGGGTCATCACTCTGTTCGGCGCTCTAGGCTTCCCGGCGTGCGCGTAATCATCGCCGACCCCCCCGCCTTCACGCCTCCCTACGACCACGAGCTTGCGTCCGCACTCGCCCGCGCCGGCGCCGCGGTCGAGCTGGTGAGCTCCCGCTTCCGCTTCGGGCCGGTGCCGGAACCCGTTGGTTACCAGCGCAGCGAGCTCTTCTATCCGCTCTCGTCGCGCCTCTTCAAGCGCTCGCGCCTGCGCCTCCCGCTCAAGGTCTGCGAGCACCCGCTCGGGATGGCCCGCCTGCACCGGCGTCGCGCGGATGTCTTCCATTTTCAGTGGCTCGCCCTTCCCGAGCTCGACCGCTTCTTGCTGCCTAAGGCTCCTCTCGTCTTCACCGCGCACGACCTTCTGCCGAGGCGCACGGCCGGCAAGCGCGAGCTCTGGCTGAAGCTCATGTGTCGCTTCGACGCCGTTGTCGTGCACTCGGATCGAGGCCGCGAGACGTTGCTCGAGCTCGGCGTCCCGGCAGAACGTCTTCATGTAGTGCCTCACCCCGTCTTCCGGAGTGACCCGCTTCGCTCGGACGACGGGCGCACCCTGCTGAGCCTGGGAATGATCCGCCCTTACAAAGGCCTCACCGACGCGATCGAAGTGACCAAGAGACTCGGAAACGCGCGCCTGCTCGTAGCGGGCGATGCAATGGAGCCGGTCGAGCCCTACCGCGAGAAGGCCGGTAACCTGGCCGAGTTTCGGCTCGGCTGGCTCAACGACGACGAGGTCGATCGAGCGCTCGGCGAGACGACGGTGGCGCTGTTTCCCTACCGGCCGGAGCTCGACCAGTCGGGCGCCCTTCTGCGCGCACTCGGAGCCGGCGTACCGGCAGTCGTCTATGACGTCGGCGGCCTGGCCGAGCCGGTGCGCCGCTTCGGCGCCGGCGCCGCGGTTCCGCCCGGCGACGTCGGGGCGATGACCGAAGCGGTTCGCACGCTCCTCGATGATCCTGGGGCGCTCGCCCGTGCTCACGAAGGCGCCCTGGCCGCACGCGAGGCGCTCAGCTGGGACGCGGCGGCGACGAGCCACCTCGAGATCTACCGATCGGTGGTCACCTAAGAGCTCCGATTCGCCGCTGTTTCTTTTCGGTACTAAATTGGCACGACAGCGCGCGTTTCTCACCCTTTCGGGCCAGTACCTTGTAACCACCCCGCGGGCGGGTGGTTTGGTGGCGGGCGAAAATGGAAGTGCCGTGAAAACAGCCACTCTTACGAGCAAGCGCGTTTCTTGGCTCAGCCGGCTCTAATCTCGATCAGCCGCTTCACGACTTCGAGCTCCCGCTCCGACACGACCGCCAGAAAGATCCAGCGCCCCTCGGCGTAGGGATTGGCGCCGTCAATCGCCGCGCGTAGCTCGAGGATCATCAGCGTGTCGGGCACCCGGGCGATCTGATCGTCTCTCAGAATCAGTTGTGCCCTGAACGATCCTGCGCCCGGGTAGAGCGAGACGAGCGCCTTGCCAGACTTCTTGAACGCGAGAGCCCAGCCGTAGTTCTTGCCGTAGAACTTCCAGTCGCTGCGCACGGGGAATGAGCCCTCGACAAAGGAAACGAGCTCCGTCCAGAGCGGTGCCGCTCCGCCGAGCGCCGTCTCGACCTCGATCTCCGTCGGCCGCGTCGCTCGCTCGCCGAAGACGCCGTGGCTCATTTACCCGCCACCCGTACGAAGGCTCGTCGGCTCACTGTGGCGAGAACATAGCGCAGCTCGAACCGCGCCCCGATAACCGGCCATCTCGCGCTGAGAGGGCACACCGTAGCGCGCCCGCCACCAAACCACCCGCCCGTGGGGTCGTCTCAAACTACCGTCTCGTCTAGCCGAGAGAAGCACGATCTGGTGCCAACTTCATGCCGAGTCTTACTCGAGCACCCAGGTGTTCTCGCGCAGGATCGGGACAGCTTCGCCGTTCTTCGTGATCCCGTCGACGTCGACCTCGGGTCCGCCGACCATCAGGTCGGTGTGCACCTCCGACCAGTTGACACCGCGGCGTAAAAGCTCCTCGGGCTCGAGCCCGAGCCCGCCCTCGATGCCACCCGGAAAACCGCGGCCGTAGGCGATGTGGCAGGTTGCGTTTTCGTCGTAGAGCGTGTTCAGGAAGATCGTGTCGAGGTCGCCGACACGCGACGTGCGATCGACGATCGAGACCTCGCCGAGACGGCAGGCGTTCTCGTCCAGCCGCGTCTGGGCCTCGACGGCCTCGGCGCCACTCGAGGCCGAGACGCCGACGATACGCCCGGCCTCGAAGCGCAACTCGAGATCGCGGGCGATCGTGCCGTCGAGCGATAGCGGACGCGTCGAGCGCACGACGCCCTCGGCGCGAAGGCGATCGGGAGTCGCGAAGACTTCCTCGGTGGGAAGGTTGGGGACGTACTTCTGGCCGAAGACGGTCTCCCCCTCAGCCGCATGCCAGTAGGAGTCGGGCAGCAGCCCCACGCTGAGATCGGTGCCCGGACCGCGGAAGTGAATCGAGTCGAAGCGGCGCCAGTTGAGTATCTGCGCCCGCGTCGAGAGTCTGGCGATGTGCTCTCGCCAGGCCACCACCGGATCGGGCTCGTCCAGGCGGACAGTGTGCTCGATCGCCCGCCAGAGCCGCTCGAGGTCGGGCTCACCGAAAACCGCCTTGGCCCAGACTACCGTCGGAGCTCCGATCAGAGTCCACGCGACGCGCTCTTCGACGTGTTGTTGGAGCGACGCCTCGAGCAGCTCGCGCTGCCTTGCCTCGGCGACCCGACGGGGGTCGAGATCGGCCAGCAGGCCCGGCTCGGGATCACCCGAGAAGTTGATCTTGGCGGCTTTCTCGGCGGCCGCGTACTTGAGGCGGTCTACTAGCCATGGTTGCGACCAGGAAAGCGTCTCCTCGGGACCGTTCTCGATCTGCGCTCGGCGCACGCGCTGGTCGCCGTAGTTGACGTCAACGAAACGAGCCCCGGCGCGGTAAGCGCAAGCGGCAATCGCGCGCGCCAGATCGGCCTGCTCGGGGTGGGCCTGAACGAGAAGCAGCTGCCCCGGCTGGAGATTGGCGCCGACTTCGACGGCCAGCTTGGCGTACCTTTCGAGCCGTCCGTCAGCGGTCATGCGGCAACGATATACCGTCGACTATCGCCGCGTGCAAGCAAAGGGTCAGGACTGGCGAACGCGAGCGACGACGCGAAACGTCGGCTGGCCTACCGGCAGCTCGTTGAACTCCGGGTTGCGACAACCGAGCTCGTCACGGCGGTGCGCATAGCAGGAGTCCACCTCGGCCCGACACATCGGCAGCGGCTCCTGCTTTGCCTTGACGGCGCCGAAACCGCTCCCCTGCTCGGCTAGCAGCAACAGATCGAGATCGATCTCGACCGCGTAGATCTTCTGCATGCAGCCGACGTAGGTGTGCTCGAAGGCCTCGTAGGCATAGAGAAACGGACAGGAACGACCGATGCAGGCGCCGGGGTAGACGACCTTGTCGCAGTGCACTTCGCAGCGGCGGCATTCCGTTTCCTCCTGCGGCCTCAGAGGCAGGCCAACAGCCTCACGGAGGTGGTTGGACATACACCGATTTTGCGCATGCCGTGCTTGCTCCGCAAGCCTTGACAGAAACCCTTTTGTGAGCTAGTCAAATCGGCGTCTCAGCGCGAATGGAAGCTCGCTTGCGACCGCCGCGAGGCTGGCGGAACGAGGCGCTTCGTCGCCTGGTCCGCACTCTGTTTTATCTTCAGTTGTTTTTCGAAGCGCGATCGCGAGCCGTCCCTTTTGGAGCTCGCTAGACAGATCCGAGGCAGCGACAGCCAGCGGGGGCATCAAGATCCCCGAAACGGAGCAACCTGGGTGCGCTTCGCCGGGACCGTAAAAGGCCGATTACCAGGTCGTCCTCCCTCCACCGGAGCGTCGGCGTGCAGAATCGAAAGCGGTCTTTCTGGCGTATCTACCTAGCCCTAGGGACAGTTGCGATCGCGGTCTATCCGCTGATTCCCGCCGGCGCCGGTCGTGACTGGCTGGCCACCGAGCTGATCGGTATCAGCGCCGTTCTGATGATGGCGCTCGGTGTCTATATGCACCGTCCGCGCCCGGCGAGCGCTTGGATCCTGCTCCTCGCGGGCCAGTTCGCCTTCGTACTCGGCGACTTCTTGTTCGCCTATCAGGAGTACGTCGATCACGCCAGCCCGTTTCCCTCGGTCGCAGATGTCTGCTATCTGAGCGGCTACCCGCTTCTCTGGGCAGGACTCACGCTCCTGATGCGCGCTCGCTCTCCCCGCAAGGACATGACTGTGGTCATCGATGCGGCGGCTCTCACGGTCAGCCTCGCGCTCGCTTCCTGGCTCTTCGTCATGAGCCCCATCGCCCACGATCAGACGCTGACTTCGACGGGGAGACTGATCTCGCTGGCCTATCCACTGGGCGATGTACTGCTGCTGACTACCGCACTTCGCCTCTCGATGGGCTGGAGCAGGAGGCCGCCCGCGTACTGGCTACTCGGCGCTGGTGTAGCGTTGCTGCTCATCGCCGACTCGGCCTACCTCCTGGTTCTTCAGGCGGGCAGCTATACGAGCGGCGGCATCATCGATATCGGCTGGCTCGCAAGCTACGTGCTGCTCGGAGCGGCGGCGCTGCACCCGTCGATGAAGACACTCTCGTTACCGGCGTCCGTGCGCTTACCAAGACTGACGCCGCTGAGGCTCTCGCTACTCGCCGCTGCCTCGGTTGCAGCACCGGCGATGCTGGCTGTTCAGTATGCGCGCGGAGCCAGCCTCGAGATCCCGATCGTCGCCAGCTCGAGCGCACTGCTCGTCCTGCTCGTAATCGCCCGTATGGCGATGCTCGTACGTGGTCACGAAACCCGTGGAGCCGAGCTCGAGCAGCATGAGGCGGAGCTGACGAGCGAGCTTGAGCGACGCTCGCTCTACGATCCGGTGACGGGCCTCGGCAACCGATCGTACTTCCTTGAACGGCTCGGAGAGACGCTCTCTGTAAGCGGGCGAACGCCGACTTCGATCGTCCTGCTCGGTGTCGAGGATCTGAGGCTCGTCAACGAGTGTGTCGGCCGAGCGACGGGTGAAGAGCTCCTGCGTGCGGTCGCCGAGCGTTTGCGAAAGCTGCTCAGGCAAGACGATATCTGCGCTCGGACGGGAGACAACTTCGCGGTTCTGGTCGAAGACGACACGGTCGAGCCGCCGGTGGCGGTCGCCCAGCGCTTGGTCAAAGCATTGCGCCTCTCATTTCACCTATCCGATGAGCACGAGACGACGACCGACGTAACCGCGGGTGTCGCAATCGCGGCGGGCGAACGAGATGCCGAGACGCTGATGCGAGACGCCGAGATCGCACTCTCGCGGGCAAGACAGCTCGGGAGCGGGTCCGTCCAACTCTTCGAGCCGGGAATGCACACTGCCGTCTACGAGCGTATCGTGCTGAAAGGCCAACTGGAGCGCGCACTGGCCGAAGGCCATTTCCTGCTCAACTACCAGCCGATCGTCGACCTGAGCAGCGGCGGCTTGTGGGGCGTCGAAGCTCTCATTCGCTGGCGCCATCCGGAGCGAGGACTCGTGCAACCGGACGCGTTCATCCCGCTCGCCGAGGAAACCGGCCTGATCGTGCCGATCGGGAAGTGGGTGCTGGACGAGGCGCTGCGGCAAGCGGCAATCTGGAATCAGATGGCTTCCTTTACGTCCTTGGCGGTCACCGTCAATCTCTCGGGCCGGCAGCTCAGCTCGCCCGAGCTCGTCGATACGGTCGCGCTTGCTATCGAGAAAACCGGTATAGACCCGGCCGGAATCGTGCTCGAGATCACCGAGACCGCTCTGATGAAGGACCTCGACCTGGCCCTTCAGACGCTCTTGGCGCTGAAGCGACTCGGCATTCGACTCGCGATCGACGATTTCGGCACCGGCTACTCGTCGCTCCAGTACCTGCGCCAAATCCCGGCGGACATCATCAAGATCGCGAAGCCATTCGTGGACGGCGTTCTCACCTGCGAGAGCGACGCGTACCGGGTCGCAAATGCGATCGTGCATCTCGGCGACGCCTTCGGGCTGCAAACGCTCGCCGAGGGAATCGAGGAACGCGAACAACTCGATCGAATGCGTGATCTCGGCTGCGAGCTAGGTCAGGGCTTTTACTTCTCCAGGCCGCTTCCGGCCGAAGAAATTACTCCGCTGCTCAGTTTCGAGCCTGACGCTCTCGCGGCCTAGAACGCCGAGCGGAAAGGAGATCCTTCTTCTGGTTGCGATCTGTACTTCTCGCGCTGCCGGGCAACTCGCTAATCCTCCCACCTCCCCCACCCTCCCACGGGGCGGAGCACGGTATCAGCCAAATAGCTACAAGAATGTGCCGACCTCTCGACGAATCACAGACAGCGCGTGCGCCGCAATCTTCCTCTTGCCGGCCCACAAGAAGATCTGGTGCAAACGAGCGATTCGCGCTCACGTTCCTCCCTGTAGTGTGCCCCTGTGATCCGCCGCATTCTCTGGCCGGGGCTGCTGCTGGGGCCGCTGACGATCGCTCTCGCCGCCAGCTCGGCTCTCTCGAAAACCGATCTTTTCGCGCTCGCTGCAGTCTCACTGATTCCGCTGGCCTGGTTGATCGGCGAGGCGACCGAGCATCTGGCCGCACACACCGGCCCGGGGATCGGCGGCTTTCTGAACGCCACCTTCGGCAACTCACCCGAGTTGATAATCGCGTTGTTTGCGGTGGCCGACGGACTCGGGGGAGTCGTGCGTGGATCACTCACCGGCAGCGTAGTAGGGAACCTGCTACTGGTACTCGGCGCCTCGCTCGTGGTCGGCAAGCGCAGCAAGGTCGACCGCGTCTCGTCTTTCACCTGGCTGGGGCTGGTCGGGCTTTCGACTCTGCTCTTCGTTATCCCGGCGACCGTCGCCTGGTCGGGCGGGACATCGCGGCAAGCGACGGCGCTCTCGAGCATCCCCGTCTCGATCGCGCTTCTGGCCTGCTATCTCGCGCTCACCTGGCGCGCTCTGCGCCGCCATCGCCTGATCCACGTCTCCGACCTGCCGAGTGAGATTCACGCCTGGTCGCTTCCGCTCTCGCTCGTCACGCTCGCCGCCGCCACGGCCGTCACCGCCCTCGTCGCCGAGATCGTGGTGCACACGATCGACACCTTCGCCACCCACGCCCACCTCTCGGAGCTGTTCGTCGCCGCGGTCATCGTCGCCATCGTCGGGAACGCGGCCGAGCACGGAGGCGCCGTGGTCGTCGCCAGCCGCGGTCACGTCAAGCTGGCCTCGGAGATCGCTCTCTCTTCAAGCGCTCAGGTGGCTGTCTTCCTGATCCCGGCGGTCTCGCTGGCGTCCTGGTTGATCAAACCGCTTGCGCTCTCCTTCCGCCCGGTCGAGATTCTCGCTTTCGCGGCGGCGGCGCTGCTTGCAGGAACGGTGCTTGCCCGCGATCGAACAAGCCGCCCGCTCGGAGTAGTGCTCCTCGTCGGCTACGTCGCGATCGCGACGAGCTTCTTTCTGGTCGGGCGCGCCTAGCTCCAGTCTCGGTGCTCAGGCATAGCGTTTCGACGCGACTTGACCGAACCGCCCGAGTGCGGCTGCCCGAACCATCAGACACGAGCCCGCCCCATTACCTCGACAGCTCGTAGAGGCGAGGCTTCGGCCAAGCCAATCGAATGCAAGGAGAGTGAGAGCGATGCAGCTCCAGGATACGGCCGAGCCGGCGACGGTGTTCGCCGAGACAGCAGCTCGTTCGGAAAGCGCCGCCGCGCGCGCAGTCGTGCGGGCGAAGGGAATCTCGCGGCGCTACGGAGTCGGCGATACTGCCGTCGACGCCCTGCGCGGTGTCTCGCTCGAGATCGAGGATGGACGGCTGACGGCCGTCATGGGGCCATCCGGTTCGGGCAAGTCGACGCTCATGCACATCCTCGCCGGGCTTGACAGACCCAGCTCGGGCACGGTGCAGATCAGCGGCACCGAGATCACGACTCTCGACGACACAGCTCTTACCAAGTTGCGCCGCCGCCACGTCGGTTTCATCTTCCAGTTCTTCAATCTGCTGCCGATGTTGACGGCGCGCGAGAACATCGTGCTTCCGCTCGAGATCGCCGGCAAGAAGGTGAACGAGGATTGGCTCGAGGAGCTGGTCGAGAAGGTCGGACTGACGAATCGCCTCACGCACCGGCCGGCCGAGCTCTCAGGCGGCCAGCAGCAGCGCGTCGCGGTCGCGCGGTCGCTCATTACCCGGCCAACCGTGCTCTTCGCCGACGAGCCGACCGGCAACCTCGACTCCAAGACCGGTGGCGAGATCCTCGAGCTGCTGCACGACTCGGTCGAGACGCTCGGCCAGACGATCGTCATGGTCACACACGATGCGCGCGTGGCAACGGTCGCCGATCATGTTCTCTTCCTCGCCGACGGGCTGATCGTCAAGGAGCTCTCCGACACGACGCAGGACGAGGTTCACCGAGCGATCGCCGAGATCGGAAGGTGAGGGACGCATGACCCGGATAGCCCTACGCGGACTGCTCTCGCGCAAGTTGCGCACCTTCCTGACCGCTCTGGCGGTCGTGCTCGGCATCGCTATGGTCGCCGGCACCTACATCCTCACCGACACCATCAACAAGTCGTTCAACACGCTGATGGCGCAGGCCAACGCGAACACCTCGGCCGTCGTCTCGGGCAAGTCGCTCGTCTCGGGCGGCTCCACCTCGGACCGGCCGACCGTCCCCGCCTCACTGCTCGGGCGCATCGACGCGCTGCCCGACGTCGCGCGCGCCTGGGGCGTCGTCGAGACGGAATCGGCGACGCTGATCAACGAGCGGGGAAACCCCGTCGGTCCGTCCGGCCCGCCGTCGCTCGGCTTCGGCCGCGACCCCGCTACCTTCAACCGCAAGGACGCGTTCCAGATCGTCGACGGCAGCTGGGCGAAAGGCCCGGGCGAGGTCGCTATCGACGTCGCCAGCGCGAAGAAGGCCCACGTCGGCGTCGGCGACACGATCCGCGTCGAGGGCTCGGGGCCGCTCGAGCGGTTCCGTATCTCGGGGCTGCTGCAGTGGGGATCGAGCGATTCGCTCGGAGGCGCCACGATGGCCGTGTTCGACCTGCCCACGGCGCAGAGGCTGTTCGGAATGAGCGGCAGGCTGACCGGGATCGACGTTCAGGCCGCAGACGGCGTGACTCCGGCGCAGGTGGTAGCACAGATAAAGCCGCTTCTGCCACCACACGCGCAGGCTCTCACCGCCGCCGAGCAGACCAAGAAGGACCAGTCCGAGTGGGCCGCATTCGCCAGGATCATCCGGTACGCGCTGCTCACCTTCGCTGGTATCGCGCTCTTCGTCGGCGCCTTCGTGATCTTCAACACGCTCTCGATCACGGTCGCCCAGCGCACGCGCGAGATGGCGACGCTGCGCACGATCGGAGCCAGCCGGCGCCAAATCCTGGCCGGCGTCGTCGTCGAGGGCTTGGCGATCGGGGCACTGGCCTCACTGGTCGGGATCGGACTGGGGATCGGACTCGCGAAGCTGCTCTCGGCCTTGATGGGCGCGATCGGCATCGACGTCCCGAGGACGGCGACCGTCTACGCACCGCACACCTTCGTGATCAGCATCATCACGGGTCTGCTCGTGACCCTGCTGGCCTCGCTCGGCCCGGCTCTGCGGGCGACCCGGGTGCCGCCGATCGCCGCGGTACGCGAGGGTGCGACGCTGCCACGCGGGCGGCTGGCTCACCTGCGCCCGATCGTCTCGGCGGTCTTGCTGGCGGCTGCCATGCTGCTGCTGGGAGTGGGGCTGTTTGCCTCCTTCGCCCAGACGAGCCAGCGCTTGCTCGTTCTGGCCGCCGGTTGCGCGTTGCTCTTCATTGCGGTGGCGCTGCTATCGGCCTACTTCGTGCGCCCGCTGGCCGCTCTGGCCGGCGCGCCCGGCTCGCTGATCGGACGGTTCCCCGGCAGGTTGGCGCGACGGAATGCCGTGCGGGTGCCCGCCCGCACCGCTTCGACCGCGGCGGCTCTGATGATCGGGCTGGCGCTCGTGACCTTCGTCTCGGTGCTGGCAAGCGGTCTGGCCCGTTCGACCGAGGTGGCAATCAAGAAACAGGCCTCGGCCGACTACGTCGTGATGGCCAACGATGGCTACAGCACCTACTCGAACGCCGTGGCGAGCACGCTCTCACACCTGCCCGGCGTCGAGAAATCCGTCGCGCTGCGCGCCGACACCGTGATCGCCTACGGAAAGGAAGCGGGTATCACGGGCTTCGATCCGAAGCTCGCCGGCTCCGTCTACCGCTTCGACTGGCAAAAAGGGTCGAACGCTTCGCTCGCACAGCTCGGTAGAAACGGGGCGATCGTGACCGATTCGTTCGCCAAGAAACACCGACTCGAGCCGGGCAGCCCGCTCCCGATCGAGATGCCAGACGGGCGCAAGCTCCAGCTGCACGTCGTCGCAGTGAACAAGCAGCCCGAGCTGATCTCGCTACTCGGCGACATCACGGTCTCGCAGGCAAGCTTCGACGCCGCCTATCGCAACCCGAAGACGACGCTGATCACCTACCTGCGCACGACTGGCGGGCAGACAGACGCGCTCGCCGCGAGACTCGGGAAAGCGCTCAAGGCCTTCCCCGGCGTCAGCCTGATGACCGAGAAGAAGGCGATCGCCGCTCAGAGCTCGGGCATGAACACACTGCTCGCGATGTTCTACGTCCTACTCGGACTGGCGGTTGTGGTCGCCATCTTCGGCATCATCAACACGCTGGCGCTGGCGGTGTTCGAGCGGACACGTGAGCTCGGCATGTTGCGGGCAATCGGGCTGACGCGGCGCCAGACACGCAGGATGATCCGCTACGAGAGCATCAACATCTCGCTGATCGGGGCGGCGCTCGGTATCTCCACCGGTGTCTTCCTGGCGGCCCTTGCAACGACCGCGCTCAGCCGCTACGACATCGTCTTCTCACTCCCGCTCAGCTCGCTCGGCATCTTCATCGCCGCGGCGATCATTGCCGGGATGCTGGCCGCGATCCTGCCGGCCCGCCGTGCCTCGCGCCTGAACGTGCTGGAGGCCCTGCAATACGAGTAGAGGACGCTTCGGATCACAGGCGGTAGCCATCGTTATAGCCCTATGCCACTTGACCTTCACGTTGCGTCAAGCCGCAAGCTGGCCCGCGATCCGCGAACCCCCGTAACCGAACCGAGAACAAGCACTGATAGAGATATGGCTACTATCGTTCCGGCGCCGAGCCGACCACGGCGCCGGAACGCATCGAGGAGGAACGCATGAGCACTGAGGTTTCGAAGCAGCTCGACCACAGCAATACGGGGCACAGCGGCATCGCCGTGCACGCAACGGATCTAACACGCTGCTACGGCGAGGGCGACAGCGCGGTGAACGCGCTCCGCGGCGTCTCGATCGACGTGCCGGCCAAGCGCCTGACGGCCGTCATGGGCCCGTCCGGCTCCGGTAAGTCCACGCTCATGCACATCTTGGCCGGCCTCGACAAGCCAACCTCCGGCTCGGTCGAGATTGAGGGCACCGAGATCACCACGCTCGACGACACGGCCCTGACCAAGCTGCGGCGCCAGCACGTCGGCTTCATCTTCCAGTTCTTCAACCTACTACCGATGCTGACGGCGCGCGAGAACATCGTGCTGCCGCTGGAGATCGCCGGCGAGAAGGTCGACCCCGACTGGTTCAACGAGGTCGTTACCAAGGTGCACATCTCGAAGCGTTTAACACACCGCCCGGCTCAGCTTTCCGGCGGCCAGCAGCAGCGCGTCGCGGTCGCCCGGGCGCTGATCTCACGCCCGACCGTGCTCTTTGCGGACGAGCCGACCGGCAACCTCGACTCCAAGACGGGCGGCGAGATTCTCGATCTGCTGCACGACTCGGTCGAGACGCTGGGCCAGACGATCGTCATGGTCACGCACGATGCGCGTGTGGCCAAGATCGCCGATCGCGTCCTCTTCCTTGGCGACGGCGAGATCGTCAGGGAGCTCCCCGAAACCACCCCCGAGGAGATCCAGAAGGCGATCCAGGAGATCGGGAGGCAATAGTCAGATGATCCGTATCACCCTGCGCGGACTTCTGACCCGCAAGCTGCGTTCCAGCCTGACCGCGATCGCGATCGTGCTCGGCGTCGCCATGATCAGCGGCACTTACGTCCTCACCGACACGATCAACAGCTCGTTCAGCAGTCTCTACCAGCAGATCTACAAGGGCACCGACGCCTACATCACAGGCAAGTCGGTGGTGAAGAACCAGATGAGCGGTGTTGGCATCACACCGAGCTTTCCGGAGTCGTTGCTGGCGAAAGTCAAGGCCGTCCCCGGCGTGAAGGCGGCGGTGGGTGGCGTCACGACCTCCGCAACCTCGAGCGTGTCTGTCGTCGGCAAGAACGGAAAGGTGATCGCCAACGGCGGCGCCCCCAACATCGGCGTCAGCGTCGACAACTCGGTACCGGAGCTGAGAACCGTGACGCTCGTCTCGGGCACCTGGCCGAACGCGGGCGAGGTCGTAATCGACCAGGGCACCGCCAAGAAGAGCGGCTACAAGGTCGGCGACAGGATCGGCATCCTCGCCCCCAGCGGCCCGGTTCGCAAGATGCGCCTCTCCGGCATCATCAAGTTCGGTAAGTCGAACGCGATCCTCGGCGCGACGCTGGCGGGCTTCGACCTCAAGACCGCGCAGCAGTTGCTGAACGAGCAAGGGAAGCTCGACTACATCTCGGTGGTCGCCAAACCCGGTTTCTCACCCGAGCAGCTGGTCAAGTCGCTTCGCCCCGTGCTGCCCGCGAGCGTCATGGTGAGGACGGGCAGCCAGGAGGCCTCGCAGCAGTCGGCGGATACCTCGCGCTCGATCTCCGCCATCCAGTACTTCCTGCTCGCCTTCGCCGGCATCGCGCTCTTCGTCGGCATCTTCGTGATCATCAACACGCTCTCGATCACGGTGGCCCAGCGCACGCGCGAGTTCGCCACCTTGAGGACGCTTGGGGGGTCGCGCATCCAGGTTCTCCTCTCGATCGTCATGGAGGCGTTGATCGTCGGGGCGATCGCCTCGATAACTGGCCTTTTCCTCGGCTTCGGTCTGGCAGAGGGCCTGATGAAGCTGTTCAAGCATCTCGGGCTCGAGCTGCCGAACGCGTTTGTCATCGAGCCGCGCACTGTCTGGGTTGCGCTTGGCGTCGGGATCGTCGTCACCTTGATCGCCAGTATCCGGCCGGCTCTGCGTGCGACCCGCGTCCCGCCGATCGCTGCGGTCCGAGAGGGCGCCGTGCTACCGCCGTCGCGCTTCCACCGCTTCCGCACAGCTGGATCGCTCGCCCTCGCGGCGCTCGGATTTCTCCTGCTCCTCCAGGGGCTCTTCGGGCACGGAATGAGCACCGGGCAGATCCTCGGCACGCTCGGCGCCGGTGCCGTCCTCATCTTTATCGGAGTGGCTCTCGTCGCCGCGCGCGTGATCAAGCCGATCGCCCGTGCGGTCAGTCCGCTCGGGATGGCGGCCGTCGTGCTCCTCTCCGTCGTTGTCTGGCCGATCACGTTCTTCATCTGGCTCGTCAAGCTCGTCTTCGGCCGCAGGCCTGAGTTCCCAGGCGTCACGCCCGATCGCACTATGAACACCCTGGCCCTCGCCAACTCGGGCCGGAATCCCGAGAGAACCGCCTCCTCGGCCGCCGCGCTGATGATCGGACTGGCCCTGGTGACTCTGGTCGCCGTGCTCTCGGCAAGCCTGATCGGCTCCTTCAAAGGCGCCGTCGACGCAATCTTCACGGGCGACTACGCCGTCACAGCCGTGAACCAGAGCTCGGCCAGCGGCGTCCCGATAGCCGCCTCCGATGCCGTCGCGAAGGTCCCGGGCGTCGAGGCCATCTCGAGCGCCCGCGCCGGCTTCGCCCTGGTTTACAGGAAGAGCGCCATGGTGAGCGCGCTCGACGGGCAACCGAGCCAGGTCTTCCGGCTCAAGTGGAAGCAAGGCTCTCAGAGTGTGCTCGACTCACTCGGAGCCAGCGGAGCGATCGTCGCCGACCGCTTCGCTTCATCGCATCACCTGAAGCTCGGCTCGCCGATCAAGGTGGTGCCTCCGAGCGGCGTCCCGCTCAACCTGACCGTCGACGGCATCTTCAAACCGCCGACGGGCGGCTCGCCCTTCGGCGCGGTGACCTTCTCGGCCCAGACCTTCGACGCCAACTTCCAGAGCCCGTCGAACATGTACACGCTGTTGAAGATGCGCGGCGGGGGGACGGCGGCGAATTCAAAAGCTCTCGACAAGGCGTTGGCCGGCTTCCCCAATGCCCAGGCGCAGACTCGCCAGCAGTTCGTGAACAGCCAGATCGCCCAGCTCAACCCGATCCTGATGGTGTTCTACGTGCTGCTCGCCTTCTCGATTCTGATCAGCTTCGTGGGCATCGTCGTGATGCTCGTGCTGACCGTCTACGAGCGAACCCGGGAGCTGGGGATGTTGAGGGCGATCGGCATCACGCAGCGGCAGACACGCCGCATGATCCGCCACGAGAGCGTGATCACCGCCATGATCGGCGGGGCGCTCGGGATAGCGCTGGGCCTGGTCTTCGGCATCCTGCTCGTTCACCGAATGCCCTACGTCAGCTTCTCGCTTCCCGTCGGTCAGCTGATCCTGTGCGGGATCGCCGCCGTGATCATCGGCATCATCGCAGCGCTGCTTCCAGCTCGGCGCGCCGCCAGGCTGAACGTGCTGGAAGCGCTCCAGTACGAATAGGAACGGATAGCCGGTAGCGCCCGTCCCCACAGGCGAGCGCTACGGCTACCGTTGTTCCGGATGGATCGCGACCTTCTCGAACAAGCGCTCGCCGAGCTCGGCCAGCCCGCCTACCGCGCCCGCCAGGTGTGGGAGCGCGCCTGCGTCGGCGCCGCGTCCTACGAGGAGATGACCGCGCTGCCGAGGAATCTGCGCACCCGGCTCGCCGAGCGCGTGCCATTCTCCACACTTGAGCTCGAGCGCCGGCTCGAGGCGCGCGACGGCACGGTCAAGGCACTCTTCCGCACCCACGACGGCCACCCCGTCGAGTCGGTGCTGATGCGCTACCGCGACGGGCGCCGCTCGGTCTGCGTCTCGACCCAGTCGGGCTGTCCGCTCCAGTGCGCGTTCTGCGCCAGCGGCCAGATGGGCTTCCGGCGCAATCTGAGCGCCTGGGAGATCGTCGAGCAGGCACTGTTCTTCACACGAGTCGTCAATTCGACGGAAGGGAGCCACTCAGGTTCCTGGGACGTCGCTGCCGGTTCGGGGCCGGAGGGAACAGTGCAAGATGCACAGGCCCGGAGAGAACCGGGCCGTCAGCGGCATCAGGCGGCTCCGGAGGCCGGCTCCGCCGGCCGGGAGGAGTCGCCCGCCAGGGGCCTGAGCAATGCCGCGTTGATGGGCATGGGCGAACCCTTGATGAACATCGAGGCCGTTCTAACAGCACTGCACACCCTTCCTGACCTCGGCATCGGCGCCCGCCACACGGCGATCTCGACCTCGGGCTGGGTGCCGGGCATTGACCGGCTCGCCGGCGAAGGGCTAGCGGTCAGACTGGCGCTCTCGCTGCATGCGCCCGACGACGAGCTGCGGCGCACCCTGATGCCGGTCACCGCCCGTTTCCCGATCGCCGAGGTGATCGCGGCTTGCAAGCGCTTCTACGCGGCGCGCCGGCGCAAGGTGCTGGTCGAGTACCTGATGTTGAGCGGCGTCAACGACCGTCCCGAGCAGGCTCGCGCGCTCGGACGTCTGCTCAACCCGAAAGTCTTCAAGCTCAATCTGATCCCCTACAACGAGACCGGCGCCTTCCGCGGCTCGAGCCGGACCGCCGTTGATTCCTTCCGCGACACGCTTGCCAGAGCGGGGCTCGAAGCGACCGTGCGAGTGGCGCGCGGGCGCGAGATCAACGCTGCCTGCGGGCAGCTGGCCGGGACCGCCGGTGCGGCTGGCCGCACCTGAAGAAACAGGCCGACCCCAGCTCACGCGGCACGGGTCGTATGAGAGAGTACGTTCCGTGATCGCGGTCGAGGATCTCCGAAAGAGTTACCGCAAGACGCTTGCCGTGGATGGGCTCACCTTTATGGTCGAGCCCGGACGAGTGGTCGGCTTCCTGGGACCGAACGGCGCCGGTAAGACCACCACGCTTCGCATTCTGCTCGGGCTCGTGCATACCAACTCCGGTCGCGCGACTATCGACGGCAAGAAATACGCGGCGCTCGACCACCCCTTCTGCCAGGTCGGCGCCGTGCTCGAAGCGTCGGGATTTCACCCGGGCCGCAAGGCTCGCGATCACCTGCGTGTGCTGGCACGAGCGGGCGGCGTATCGGCAAAGCGAATCGACGACGTACTCGACAAAGTCGGGTTGGCGAGCGTCGCGCGTAAGCGCGTCGGCGGCTACTCGCTTGGGATGCGCCAGCGCCTCGCGCTCGCCGCGGCGCTGCTCGGCGATCCCTCCGTACTGATCCTCGACGAACCGGCGAACGGCCTCGACCCCGAGGGAATCCGCTGGCTGCGCGACTTCTTACGCTCGCTCGCCGCCGAGGGCCGCTCCGTGCTCATTTCCAGCCACGTGCTAGCCGAGATCGAGCAGACCGTGGACGAGGTCGTGATCATCAACAAGGGCAAGCTCGTCGCGCACGGCAGCATGGAGGAGCTCAAGCGCGGCGTGGAAGAGCGCGTCCGAGTCCTAACCCCGCAGTCCAAGCGGCTCGAGAAGAAGCTCAGCGAGGCCGGCTATTCAGTCAGCACGGACGGTAAGGCGCTTCTCGTCACCGGCGCCAGCTGCGCCCAGGTGGGAGAGCTCGCCGCCAAGAACTCTCTCGTCCTGCACGAGCTGACTCCGCTCGCAGCCCAACTCGAAGACGTCTTCTTCGAGCTCACCTCCGGGGAACCACAGTGATCGCCGCGCTTTCCTCCGAGTGGCTGAAGATCCGCACCACGCGCACGTTTTTCTGGTTGTTGACCGCGCTCTTCGCGCTGATCACGCTGATCGTCATCGCCCAGATTGCCACCAGCCACAAGCAGGCCATCTCCAGCGCGCACGACCAGCTCGACATGCTCGGGATCGGCTCGCTCGCCGTGTTCATCGCCCTGATCATGGGATTGGTCATCTCGACCGGCGAGTTCCGCCACGGCACGATCACGCCGACGCTTCTTGCCACGCCCTCACGTATTTCGGTGGTGATCGCGAAGGCCCTCGCGGGGGGTTTCTTCGCTGTCGTGCTCGTCGGGCTGGCGGAAGCTCTCGTGGTCGTGGAGCTCTTGATCGTGCTACCGGTTAAAGGAATCGACTTCGCGCTTCAGGGGGGACCTGCCGCCAGGTTCATCGGCTGGACGCTGATCGCCGCGGCGCTCTGGGGCGCGCTCGGGAGCGGGCTCGGACTAGTGATCCGAAACCAGATCGGCGCCGTCGTAGCCTGCTTCGCTTGGCTGATCATCGTCGAGAATCTGATCATCGCCATCCTGCGTACGCACGCGATCAACTCACACGCCGGGCGCTTCCTCCCGGACCAGGCTACGGGAGCGATCATACGCACCGGCGGGCACAACCCTGACTTGCTCAGCCACGTCGGCGGGGCGTTCACCCTCGGTGGCTGGGTGTCGCTTGCCACGGTCGCCGCTCTGGTGCTGCTCAGGCGCCGCGACGTTAGCTAGATCCTCGACCCCTACGAAAACGGGCGCCGTCAGGCGCCCGTTCCCAGACAATCGATCTCCCGTTCAAGCTCGGTGCATAATCCGCCCAACCTCGTCGATCTCGACGACCGGCTTGCGCTTCGCCACGAGCACACCCGAGCAGGCGAATCCGAGTAATAGCGCCCCGATCGTCACGTAACCGCCGGTTTTCAGCACGAAGCTGGTGTGCCTCACCAGAGTGGCAACCAGGTCGGCGATCGCGATCGCCCAGAGAATGAAGGCAAGCATCAGCTTCTGGACGAACCATCTCTGCTTGAAGATCGCGTCCACGCCGAGCTCCGCGTTCAGCTCCTTGGCAAACTCCTTCGCCACTCCCCGCTCGCGGAACCAGCCCTTCGGCAGCAACCGCGTTGGTATGAGCAGCCCGCAGATGACGGCGATGAGACCGATCTGCCAGCTGACCAGGGTCATGCCCCCGTCGTAAGTGGCGACGATGAAGTTCGACAGCGTCTGCGATCCCAGCCTGCTGGTTCCTTCCAGATTGTGGTGCCAGTAGTAGTCGATCAGCCACATCGCCAGGACGGCGATCACTGACAGCAGGTAGAACGGATAGGCCGCTCGTTGCGCGAGCGACGGCACGATGCCCAGGCGCCGTCCGGTCGCGTCAACCGCCTCGGCCGGTTTCGCCGGCGCCGGCTCCTCTCTCACCGGTACGGGACTCGCCTCGACGTGCTCGTGCGGCGCGGCCTCAACGGCGGCCGCCTCCTGATTCCCCGTACTCGGTGCGACCGGTGGATGGGTTGGCGCCGTGACGAACGGACCAGGTGGCGGAGTTACGGGGGATCCGGCCGGCGGCGGAGCAGGCAGATACGGCTGAGCGGGTGTCTCTCGCCTCCCAAAGGCGGCCAGTCGCTCGACCACGACATCGGAGCTCTGGCCGGCCGGCGGCTGGCCGGGCTCTGGAGCCGGTTTTTCCGGCGCCGGCGGCGTAGTGGCCGGCTCCGTCGCCGGCGGAGCGGACTTGGTCCAAGCAATCCCCGGCGGAGGCGGCGGCGCGGACGGAAGATCGGGCTTGGGAGGGGCGGCCGGTAACCATGCGGGAGCGACCGTCAATTCAGGCTCGATCGACTCCGGCTCTGGCTCAGGCTCGGTTGAGACGGTCTCGGGCGCGGGCTCGGCCGGCGCGATCTCGGGCTTGGGCTCGGGCGCCGGCTCGGTCGAAGTGGGCTCGACCGCGGCCGGCGCTTCCGCGATTGAGGAAGCGGCGGGCATGACGGCCACTGTTGGCGTCGCCGTAGGAGCGATGACGACCCCCGGCTTCTTCTCCAGAGAGCCCACCGTCGGTCCGCTGCTCTCCCGACTCTCGATATGCACGTCGATCAGACGCGACCCGCAGACGGCGCAGACGCCAAGCTCGCTGGTCGCGGTCACCTTATGGCAGCGAATGCAGTAACCGACACTCGCGAGCGCGAAGGTCGTCCCGCAGTAGCGGCAGACCCTGGCTTCGAGCTTGATCTCCTCGGCGCACTCCGGACAGGTCTTCATGCTTGGATCGGAAGCCACGAAAACACCCCCCACTTTTGATCGCTACGTAAGCCGAGTATCGCCCCCCGGGCGTCCGGACTCAAGACCGTGTTCTTCGTGCGCTCGGGAAGCCCTGTTTCTTCGCTCGCGATTCGACTCCGATATTCACCGGCGCGTTACCGAAGACGAGCCGGTGACGTACTGTCATGTAGGAAGCGATGAGACGATCAACGTATCCACTACTCGCACCCCTCGTGGTCGTCGCGCTAGCGGCTTCGAGCTGTGGAGGTAAGAGCGCGGCGAAGACGGTGACCGTGCCACGAACCGTCGCCCAGACCGACGTAATCCATGCCTACGACCTCCTCCACAAGGCCGGTCTCAGAGTCGCCATTCGTTCGCCGTTCACGATCAACCCGCTTAGGTATGCAATCCCGCTCCGTTTCAAACCCGGTCCGGGCTCCGTGGTGAGACCGGGCAGCGTTGTCACGATTACCGAGGTTATTTCTGGCCCGTCCGGCAGTCCGAGCGACCGCGACGCCCTCGCTTCAGCGAGAGTGCCCGATTTCACAGGTCGTTCTCCAGCCGCTGTCGAACGCTGGGCCGAGGCAAATCGCCTGTACTGGTACATCCGGCGCTTACCGGCACTTCCCGCGAGCGGTCGTCCCCATCTCTTCGATAGCTATCGAGTCGTCAGCCAAGTTCCGCCACCGGGCTCCATTCTCCACGGAGCGCTTCTTAATCCCGGCGACGGCATTCGTCCAACACCGATCACCGTCTCTACTTCTCTCAGGCCCACAAGCTAGCCGGTCTCGCCCTCCCCGAACTCGTAGCGGACGACCGCGCGCTTGACGGCGCCGGCTTCGTCGAGGCGCTCGACCGGGCGGCCGTGCGGCGCGTCGTGCAACAGCTCGGGGTTCTCGGCCGCCTCCGCGGCGATCTGGCGCATTGCCTCGACAAAGGCATCCAGAGTCTCCAGCGACTCGGTCTCGGTCGGCTCGATCATCAGCGCCTCGGGCACGACCAGCGGGAAGTAGATCGTCGGCGGGTGGATGCCGAAGTCCATCAGCCGCTTGGCCACATCGAGCGCCGAAATACCGTGCTCGCGCTTGAGTTTGCAGGCCGAGAGCACGAACTCGTGCATGCAGAGGCGGTCGTAGCGGAGCTCGTAAACGTCTTTCAGGCGCGCGAGCAGGTAGTTCGCGTTCAGCACCGCTGTCTCGGACATCTCTCTGAGCGCCGGGCCGTAGACGCGGATGAAGGCGTAGGCCTTGACGAAGACGCCGAAGGGACCGAGGAAGCCGCGCACCCTCCCGATCGACTTCGGCCGCTCACTCTCGAGCGCGAAGGTTCCGTCCTCGTGGCGCACGACCGCGGGGACGGGCAGGAAGGGCTCTAGCGCCCGGCGCACCGCCACGGGACCGGCGCCCGGACCGCCGCCGCCATGCGGAGTCGAGAAGGTCTTGTGCAGATTGAAGTGGACGATGTCGAAGCCCATGTCGCCCGGGCGCGAGATCCCGCAGACGGCGTTCAGGTTGGCGCCGTCGTAGTAGAGCAGCGCCCCGGCCTCGTGGAAGCTGCGCGCCACTTCGACGATGTTCTCCTCGAAGAGGCCGAGCGTCGAGGGGTTGGTCAGCATCAGCGCCGCGGTGTCGGGCCCGACCAGCCGGCGCAGATCCTCGAGATCGAGGTTGCCGCGCTCGTCGGTCTTTACGGGCTGTAGCTCGAAGCCCGACATGGTGACGCTGGCCGGGTTTGTGCCGTGCGCCGTGTCGGGGACGACCACCTTGCGCCGCCTCTCCAGCTCGCCCCGATCCTGGAAGTAGGCGCGCACCAGCATCAGCCCGGTCAGCTCGCCTTGCGAGCCCGCCGCCGGTTGAAGCGAGACGGAATCGAGACCGGCGATCTCCGCCAGCGCCGCCTCTAAGCGGAAGCAAAGCTCGAGCGCTCCCTGCGCGTCCTCGGGAAGCTGGTGCGGGTGCAGGTCGGCGAAGCCCGGAAGGGCGGCCAGGCGCTCGTTGAGGCGCGGGTTGTACTTCATCGTGCAGGAACCAAGCGGGTAGAAGCCGGAGTCCACTCCGAAGTTCCTGTCGGCGAGCGCCGAGAAGTGGCGGGCGAGGTCGGGCTCGGCCAGCTCGGGCAGGCGCGGTGCCTCGGCGCGGGCTAGGGCGTCCGGCGCCTTAGCCTGCGGTAGCTCGTATTCGGGCAGCGAGCAGGCGCAGCGACCGGCCTGCGACTTCTCGAAGATCAGCTTCTGCTCTGACCAGCCGCTCATTGGAGCACCTCCGCGAGCACGTCGGCCAAGCGCTCGACGTCAGCGGGCGAGCGCTTCTCGGTCACGGCGATCAGAAGCACGTCTTGCAGCTCGGGGAAATCGCGCCCGAGCGGGTGACCCGGATTGACCCCCAGCTTCTTCGCCTCGCGCACTACCTCTTCGCTGGAGCGCCCGACTCTCACCGCGAACTCCTTGAAAACCGGAGCCTCGAAAGCAAGCGGCAGAGCGAGTTTTAACTTGGCCAGCTCGGCCAGACCCAGGCAGGTCTCCCCCAGCCGGCGCAGACCCTGCGGACCTAGCCAGGAGAGGTAGACGAGCCCGGCCAGCGCGCAGAGCGATTGGTTGGTGGTGATGTTCGAGGTCGCCTTCTCGCGCCGGATGTGCTGCTCCCGGGTCTGAAAGGTGAGGACGAAACCGCGGCGCCCCTTGCGATCGACCGTCTGGCCGGCGATGCGGCCCGGCATGCGCCGGATGAGATCCTTTTTCGCCGCTAAAAAACCGAAATGCGGGCCACCGAAGGAGAGTCGGTTGCCGGCCGCCTGGCCCTCGCCGATCGCGATCTGGCAGCCGTAGTTCCCCGGCGCTTCGAGCACGCCGAGCGAGAGCGGATCGACGTGCGCGACCGCCAGCGCGCCCGCCTCGCAAGCAGCCCGGGCGAGATCGGGCGCCGGCTCCAGGCAGCCGAAGAAGTTCGGCTGCTGGAAGATCGCGGCGGCCGCATCCCCAGCCTCGGCGCCGAAGCGCTCGGGGTCGGTCACCCCGCCCGTATGCGTAACCTCGACGATCTCCAAACCAAAGCCGGGCGCATAGGTCTTCACCACTTGGCGTACTTGCGGATTAACGGTCTCGGCGATCGCGACCTTTTTACGACCGGTTGCGTGAGCGGCCATGAAGCAGGCGTCGGCGGCGACCGTGGCGCCGTCGTAGCCGGAGGCGTTCGCCACCTCCATCCCGGTCAGCTCGCAGATCACCGTCTGGTACTCGAAGATGGCTTGCAGAATTCCCTGACTCAGCTCCGGCTGGTAGGGCGTGTAGGCGGTCAGGAACTCCGGCCGCGACACGACCGCCTCTACGATCGCCGGCACGTAGTGGTCGTAGACGCCGGCGCCGAGGAAGGAGAGCTCGCGCCCGGTATGGACGTTACGCTCGGCCAGCGCGGTCAGCTCGCGCTCGATCTCGAGCTCCGAGGCGGGCGCCGGCAACGCCAGCTCGCGCTTCAGGTGCAGCTGCTCCGGGATATCGGCGAAGAGCTGCGCGGCGCTGGAGACGCCGATCGCGCTCAACATCACCTCTCTGTCGGCCTCGGTCAGTGCCAGGTAACCGGTTCTCACTCTGCGCTACTCCTCGGCAAGGAACTGTTCGTACGACCCGGCGTCGAGTAGCGACCCGGCCTCGCTCGGATCGGAGAGCTGAACGCGAACGAGCCAGCCCTCGCCGTAGGGGTCGGCGTTGACCGTCTCGGGCTCGGCCTGCATCTTCTCGTTGACCGCGACGACCTTGCCCGAGAGCGGCGCAACCAGGTCGGAAACCGCCTTGACCGACTCGACCTCGCCATATGAGCCGTCCTTGGTAACAACGGCGCCTATCTCGGGCGCCTGGAAGAAGACGATCTCACCAAGCATGTCCTGCGCCTTCCAGGTGATCCCGAATACGGCCTCGCTTCCGTCGATGCGAACCCAGTCGTGCTCTCGGTTGTACTTCAGATCGGCCGGATAGCTCTCTACGGCGGCCATGTCTCACCACTCTCCTTGTCTGTCTGTGCCTTGCTTGGAACTTGTGTAGATCGGTTTCGCCACAACCTTTGCCCAGAGCGGGCGGCCGCGAATGTCGATGGTGAGCATGGAGCCAGGCTCGGTCCTCCGGGCCGGGACGTATCCCATGCCGATTCCCTTGTCGAGCATGGGAGAGTGCGTCCCCGAGGTGACGCGGCCGTCGGGAACGATCGGCATGCCCTGCCGAGGTATGCCCGGGTCGTCCATCTTGAAGGCGGTCAAGCGCATCGGCGCGCCCTCGGCCGCGATCTCGCGCAGCCGCTCGACACCCGTGAACTCCTTCTCGAGCGCGCAGGCCCAACCCAATCCGGCCGCGATCGGGTCGGTCTCGGGGGTGATGTCCTGACCGTGCAGCGGCAGGCAGGCCTCGAGCCGGAGCGTATCGCGGGCGCCCAGGCCGCAGGGCACGACACCGGCGGCGAGAACGGCGTCCCAGAGCTTGACCGCGTTCTCGGCGCCGCAGATCAGCTCACAACCGCTCTCGCCCGTGTAACCGGTGCGCGCGCAGGCGCAGGGAACGCCGAAGAGCTCGATCTCGGCGAAGCTAAAGGAGGGAGCCGGTTCGAGCCCGAGCCGCTCGAGCGCCCGCGGACCCTGAACCGCGATCACCGCGCGCTGCTCTGAGACATCTCGCAGCTCGACGCCTTCGAGCAGGCGCTCGCGCAGCCAGGCTACGTCTGTCTCGCGATTCGCCGCGTTCACGACCAGCAGGTAGCTCGACTCACCGCGACAGTAGGCGATCAGATCATCGACGATCCCGCCCTGCTCGTTGGTCATAAGCTCGTACTGGGCCTCGCCACTACCGATGCGATCGAGATCGTTCGAGAGCAGCCGCTGCAGCGACTCGTGCGCAGCCGCTCCTTCGATCTCGAGCACGCCCATGTGCGAGACGTCGAAGACGCCGCTGTCCGATCGCACCGCTTTGTGCTCGCTGATGACGCTCTCGTAGAGAAGCGGCAGCTCGTAGCCGGCGAAGGGAACCATGCGGGCGCCGCGGGCCAGATGTCGTTCGTAGAAAGGTGTTCGCTTCAGTTCGGCCATGCCCGGACGATGCTATCCGTCCAGCCGGTCGAGCGGCGTGATCGGGCTTGTCTGGTCGATGCAAGAACGCAGGGAGCGTTAGCACCGGATAGGACGGGCGCGACCGAGGCCGCCGTAGCGCGCAGCCTGATAACGGCCCAGAGCTAGTCCTCGCGGAGGAACGAGGGGATCTCGAGCACTTCGTCGGGTACTTCAAATGGCTCGGACGAGCTCTCCCGCGGGCGGTCGCCGCCCTTCCTCGCCGCACGCCAGCGCCGGTGCTCGCCGCCGGCGCCGAAGCCGGTCGCGATCACGGTGACGCGGACGTCGTTAGCCAGCCCCTCGTCGATCACCGCGCCGAAGATCACGTTCGCGTTCTGGTCGGCCGCGTGGGTCACCAGCTCCGCCGCCTCGTTCACCTCGAACAGCCCGATGTCCGGGCCGCCGGAGATGTTGAGCAGGATTCCGGTCGCCCCCTCGATCGAGGCGTCGAGGAGCGGCGAGGAGACGGCCTGCTGCGCGGCTTCGGTGGCGCGGTTTGGCCCCGAGCCGAGGCCGATACCCATCACCGCCGTACCGGCGTCGCGCATGATGGTGCGCACGTCGGCGAAGTCGAGATTGACCAGCCCCGGATTCGTGATCAGATCGGTGATGCCCTGTACGCCCTGGCGGAGAATGTCGTCCACCATCCGGAACGCGTCGACGACGGTCGTTTTCTTCTCGACGACATCGAGTAGGCGGTCGTTCTCGACCACGATCAACGTATCGACCCGGTCGCGGATCTCGTCGATTCCGCGCAGCGCCTGCTCGGCGCGCAGACGGCCTTCGAAGCTGAACGGCTTCGTGACCACTCCCACCGTCAGTGCCTTCAGCTCGAGCGCAATCTCGGCCACGATCGGAGCCGCGCCGGTGCCGGTTCCACCACCCTCGCCGGCCGTGACGAAAACCATGTCGGCGCCCTTGAGCGCCTCTTTCAGCTCGTCGCGGCTCTCCTCGGCGGCCGCCTTGCCAACCTCGGGTTTCGCGCCGGCCCCGAGTCCGCGGGTTGCCTTGGCACCGATGTGGATCTTCACGTCGGCGTCGCACATGAGCAGCGCCTGGGCGTCGGTGTTCACGGCGATAAACTCGACTCCACCGATCGCGGCATCGACCATGCGGTTGACCGCGTTCGAGCCGCCGCCGCCGACGCCGACGACTTTGATCACTGCAAGGTAGCTGCTCGATTGGTCTTTCATCTGGGATAGCCCCGCTCAGAATGGATTTCGGCCACTGACCGAGCCGCTCTGGACAGGCAGCGTACGCGCCCTTTCCATGACTGTCAATTCGGCATTCCGACTACTCGGAAGGGCCAACTCTACCGCCGAAGCTTCGATTCCACGGTGGTCCCGCTCACCGGCCGGCTCGGGACGCTCACGTCGAGATAGGCGATCGATCCATAGGGAGAAGGACTCAGAGTGGGCAAGATCTTCTTCACGATCGCCAGTTTCAAGGCCGCCTGGGAGGCGTCGCCGAAGCGCAGCTCGATGCCCGAGCCGGTAACCAGAGTCAGATTGCTGCCCGAAGAGATCACGTTGGCCAGTCGTAATCCGCGTTCCGCGCGCCCGAACGACGCGAGCAACTCGACAGCCTTCGAGATTTCCGCGTCTCTGATCGGCTCGCCCTCCACGACCGCGACCGAGCTGGGCGCCCAGATGCGCGGAAGGCCGGAGCCACGGCCGAGCGCGAAGCTGCGTACGACCTTGCCGCTTGCCGCCACCAGCCAGGCGTTCTGCCCTCGCCTGAGGACCGCGACGGGAAGCTCCCGCTGAATGAAGACGCGTAACGTGTTCGGAAAAGCGCGATCGATCCGTAAGGATCGCACCTCGGGAATGGCCAGAACCGCACGCTCGATGGCCGCTTCGTCGAGACCGACCAGACTACGGCCGCGAAACCGCTTGGTGGCCGCGCCGATCTGTCGAGAGAGCGCCGGCGGGGCGCCGACGATCTCGATCTTGTGAATCGCAAAGAGCGAGCTTTCGCGCGCGATGACATAGAGCCCCAGCGACACCGCGAGCGCGCCAAAGAGAAGCGCAATCGTCTTCCCCGTCGGCACGAGCGTCTGCATGGTCGACCACCGTTTACGGCGACGTTTCATGGGCACGACGACGCGCGCCGTACCAGCGCGAGCTGCTGCATTGGCCACGGCGCCTACTTCGCGGCGCTCACCGGCGCTCCTACTCGCCCACTCAAACGCCAGCCGAGAGAGCCGGAAGCGAAATACCCCCTACCAACCGCACCTCCGGCTCCAGCACGACGCCGAAGCGCTCGTGCACGAGACGGCGCGCCTCGCTCATCAGGGCGAGCGCGTCGGCCGTTGTGGCGCCACCTGAGTTCTCGATGAAGTTGCCATGCTCGGGCGAGATCCTGGCGCCGCCGATCTGCTTCCCCTTGAGGCCGCAGGCATCGATCATCTGCCCGGCGCCGAGCTCGTGCTCGGGGTTCTTGAAGACGCTTCCAAAGCTGCGGATCCCGACCGGCTGCCCGGACTTGCGCTGCGCCTTGTTGGCGAGAACTCCCCGCTCGATCTCCTGTGCGGAGCTCGGCGTGAGTCGGAATTCCGCCCGCACGACAACCTTTCCGGGCTCGAGCTCGGAGCCTCGGTAGCGAAGCCCGAGCGCCCCCGGCTCGAGCCAGCGAGAGCCTCGGCTGTCGACGACCAGCGCCCGCGCCAGCACGGCGCCGAAATCGCTCCCCCAGGCGCCCGCGTTCATGCAGACTCCACCGCCAACCGTGCCCGGGATGGCCGCCGCAAACTCCAGGCCGGCCAGTCCCGCCGCCCGCGCCACGTGGGCGCAAAGTGCATCCGCGGCTCCACCACCGGCGACGAGCAGGCCCTCGCCCGCGACCTCTACCGAGGCCAGCTCACCCTCGAGCCTGAGCGCCAGCATCTCGACTCCCTCGTCGGCGACTAGCAGGTTGGAGCCGAAACCGAGCGGAAGCACCGGCAGGTTGCGCTCGGCCGCCCAAGCGAGCGCCTGCAAGACGGCGTCTTCCGATCGTGCCCGTACAAAGCCGCGCGCCGGTCCGCCGCTTCCGAAAGTCGTGAACAGAGCGAGCTCGACGCCCTCCTCGATCTTCATGCGAGCGCCTCCAGAAGCAGCGGCCCGGCCCTCTCGACGTCGCCGGCGCCGATCGTGAATACGAGGTCGCCGGCTCTGACCCAGCTCGCCAGATAGCGGACTCCGTCCTCCAGGGTGGGCGTCCACGCGAGCGGCATTCCCGGCCGAATCTCGCTCAGCTCGTCCACGATCAGCTTACCGCCGACCCCGGCGACGGGCTCCTCGCGGGCGGCGTAGATCTCGCTGATACAGACCGCATCGGCCGCAGCGAGCGCCACGGCGAACTCGCGCGCCAGGTGACGAGTGCGCGAGTAGAGGTGCGGCTGAAAGAAAACAGCCAGGCGCCCCTCCCCCGCTTCGTCCCGGGCCGCGCTGAGCGTGGCCGCGATCTCGGCCGGATGATGAGCGTAATCGTCGAAGACACGCACTCCGGCGGCCTCGCCGCGCGCCTCGAAGCGCCTTCCGGCGCCGCGGTACTCGACGATCGCCCGCTCGGCCACGGCGCGCTCCACCCCCGCGAGCTCGAGTGCGGCCAGCGCAGCGGCGGCGTTAGAGCGGTTGTGCTCGCCGGCGAGCGCCAGCGGCAGCTCGACCGGCTCCAGCTGCTCGGCGCGAACGACCTTCGGCACTTTGATCAGCCAGTCCTCGAACAGCTGCTCGACCTCGGCCCGGGAGGCATAGGTGCTGTGATGGTCGAGATCGACGTTCAGTAGCACCGCTATCTCGGGCCGTAGGGCTGCGACGGAGCGATCGGACTCGTCCCCTTCCACAACCAGCCAGCCAGAGCCGGCGCGGGCGTTGCCGCCGAGCTGAGGAATCTCGCCGCCGACGATGAAGGCCGGATCGAGCCCGAGCCGGTCGAGGCAGAAGGCGATCATGCCGCTGGTGGTCGTCTTACCGTGCGCGCCGGTGACGACGATCGAGTCGCGGAGCGAGACGAGCTCGGCGAGCAGGTCGGCGCGCGGACGACCGTCGATTCTGCTGGCGAAGGCGGTCGAGACGTAGCGCTCCAGCTCCGGCCCGGGCAGGGTCGGCTTAGGCGCGATCTCCACCGCGATACCGACGGCGCGCACGTTCGCCAGGTAGGGCGTCTCCGTCTTGTCCCAGCCCGACACGTCCGCTCCCCACGCCTTGGCGACCACAGCGTAGGCGCTCATGCCGGCGCCTCCGATCCCGGCCAGCCAGATCCGGCGCCCCAGTAGCGGCGCGGCTTCCGGGGCTCTACTCATTCGTTTGCTCCCCACGCCTCTGCGCGAGTGAGATCAGCTCGTCGGCGATCTCCTCGGCGGCGTTCGGACGGGCGAGGCGCAGCATCGCCGCGCCCATCTCGTCGAGCCGGCTCCGATCGCTCAGCAGCTCGAGAACAAGCCCGGGCACGTGCTCGAGCTCGCTCTCCGCCACAACGATCGCGCCGCCGCCGTCCGCGAAGTAGCGCGCGTTCTTCGCCTGGTGGTCGGCGGTCGCATAGGGATAGGGAACCAGCAGCGCCGGTTTGCCCGCCGCGGCCAGCTCCCAGATCGAGCCGCCGGCCCGCGCGAGCCCGAGATCGCAGGCCGCCAGAGCCGCTCCGAACTCGTTCGTGAAACCCACGAGGACGTAGTCCGCCCGCTTCACCCGACCGACCAGCGAGGAGTAGTCGCGCTCCCCGGCGAGGTGCAGGATCGCCGGCCCGCTCTCGCCGAAGTGCTCGACCACGAGCTCGTTCAGTGCGCGCGCACCCTGGCTGCCGCCGAAGACGAGCAGCACCGGCTCCTTCGCCGGCAGACCGAAGCCCTCCCGTGCCCGCGAGCGCTCGGGCAAGCGTGAGCGCTCGGGTAGCGGCCGGCCCGTGACTCGGTACTTACCTCGTTGGCGGCCCGGGATCGGAAAAGACAGGAACACCCGGCGCGCGAACGGTGCGGCCAGGCGATTCGCCAGACCGAAATGAGCGTCCGCCTCGCTGAGTGCCGCCGGAATCCGGGCCAGCCAGGCCGCCAGTACCATCGGCCCGGCGACATAGCCGCCACCGCCGAGGACAACGTCCGGACGGCGCCGGCGCAGGATCCTCAGACAGGCAAACGGTGCCGCGGTCGCTCGGGCGAGGGCGCGCGCCAGCTCGAGTCCCGGCCGTCGGGAGAAACCAGAGATGCGGAAAGCATCGAAAGCGAAACCTGCCTCGGACACCAGCTCGGCCTCGATGCGATCGGGCGAGCCGGCAAAGCTGACCTCGACACCGCGCCGCTCGAGCGCCTCAGCGACGGCGAGCGCGGGCAGGAGATGACCGGCGGTTCCGCCGGCTGCGATCAGACATCTCAGAGTGCCCTTCCTTGCCATGGTTCACCGCGATGTTAAGGAGGATGCCGACAGCCATGAGGGAGACAACCAGACTGGAGCCCCCGTAGGAGACGAAGGGAAGCGTGATACCGGTCAGCGGAGCCAGCCCGAAGACCGCCGCCAGATTGATCGCGGCCTGGCCACAGATCATCGCCGTGAGCGAGGCAGCGACGACCTTGCCGAAGGGATCGCGGCAAGCGAGCGCGATTCTCAACCCCGCCCAGGTGAAAGCCGCGAAGCAACAGATGAGAAACACGATCCCGACCAAGCCGAGCTCCTCTCCGACCACCGAGGCGATCATGTCGGTGTGCGCCTCGGGGAGGTAGTGGATCTTCTGCACGCCCTGACCCAGGCCGCGCCCGAACACTCCCCCCGAGCCGAGGCCGATCAGCGACTGCACGCTCTGGTAGCTGCCCCCTTGCATGAAGCCGGTAAGCCGAGCACGCTGGTAGGGCTGGTAGAGCGTGGCCACCAGCGCCAGCGTGCAGACCAGGGCCGAAGCCTTGAAGAGAATCCCGAATGGCACACCGGCGACGATCAAGGCCGCGACGACCATGACCGTGATCGAGATAACGGTGCCGAGGTCGGGCTGGACGGCGATCAGGCCACAGGCGACGCCGACCATGAAGCCGACCGGCTTCGCCAGCTCGCCCAGCGTTTGCGGCCGCGGACGGCGCGCGAGCCGTGCGGGAATCCAGAGCGCGAGCGCCAGCTTGACCAGTTCGGACGGCTGCACGCTGAGAGGTCCCAAGACGAACCAACGTTGCGCCCCCTTTATCGTCGGTCCGACAGCGAGCACGGCCAGGCAGAGTCCGAGCGAGGCAACGAGCAGGGTCGGCGCCAACGGACGCAGATGCCGGTAGTTGAAGCGCGAGAGAGCAACCATCGCCACGACGCCCGCCACGGCGTAGATCGACTGGCGCACGAGGTACGCGCTCGCGCTACCGCCGCCGAGCGTCGCCGTCGCCGAGGTGGCGCTGAACACCATCACCAGTCCAAAGGCCACAAGCGCCAGCGTCGCCAGCGTCAGAATCTGGTATTCAAGTCGCGTCTTCGTCGCCCGGTACGACGCGGGACGAGAACCGGGAGCACGGGCCGGGACAGCCGCCAACCTGGCCGGCGCCTGGTTTCGCTGCGCGGTTCTACGCGAAGGTCGCGGCGCGACCTCCACCCCTCTCAGGGCCCTCGCTCCGGCCGCGTGCTGCGCACGCCGAGCGTCCCCGCTACGGACCGCGGCCGATTGTTCGAGCCGGCTTCTCGTCACTCTTGGACGGTTCGACCGCGCAGGCGCGCTTCCTACCGCGCCCGGCGCGGGAGCAGGAGCAGAGCGGCGGTGGCGGCGGCCAGGAAGGCGGAAGTGCCGACGACCGCCCCAAGGCTCCAGTCGAAACCGAGCCAGGGATCCTGGATCAGACGGATGCCGTAGGTGAGGGGAAGCACGTCGGCGATCACCCGCATCGGCCCGCTGATCACCTCGGGCGGCGGCCCGGCGCCGCAGATCATCATCATCGAGAAGAAGAGGATCATGCCGGCGACCTGCGCCGAGCGGGCGTTCGGCAAGAGCGGCCCGAGTAAAACGCCGATGGCGGTGAAGGTCACGCTGACGAGCGCGAAGGCGGCAATCACGCCAGGCCAGGAGACCGGCAGCTCGTTTCGGTAGACGGCGAAGGCCACGGCGCCCATCACCAGGGAGGTGACCGCGGCCAGCGCGAGGCCGACGATCACGTGAGCGCCAAGCAGGCTTCGTGGCTTGAGCTCGGAGGCGCGCAGCCGGCGCAGTACGCCGCGCTCCCGGTAGCTCGCGAGGTGCACGGGCAGCGAGACGAGGCCGATCGCCGCGATGACGAGAGCGACATAGGCGGGTACGTAGTAGTCGATGGCGCCTACGTTGCGGAAAGTGGGCTTGGTCCGGCCCGCGACACTGTTGCCGAACACGTCCGCGAGCACGAACAGCGTCACGAGCGGGAAGCAGAAAGAGAAGACGAGCGTCAGCGGCTCCCGCGCGAGCAGCTTCGCCTCGACCCAGGCCAGCTTGCGCGCGACTCTCACCGCTCGGCCCCGTTCCCGGTCAGCGCGAGGAAGGCGTCCTCCAGCGACGGCTGCTCGACCCGCAGGTCGTCGGGCAGGATGCCGCGCCCGACCAGCGCCGCCGCTACGTGCAAGATGGCGTGATCCATGCCGCGCAGCTCCACCTTCCTGCCGTCGCGCTGCACCGTGTCGACGCCGTCTATCTTCTGCAACCAGTCGAGATCCGGCTCATCGCAACTGAAGGAGACCCGCGTGTCACCGCCCCAGGAGCGAGCCAGCCCTGACGGCGTGTCCAGCGCCACGAAGCGGCCGCCGAGCATGACGCCGATGCGGTCACAGAGCCTCTCGGCCTCGTCCATGAAATGGGTCACGAGAACGACCGTGGTGCCCTGCTCGCGGATCGCCTCGATCAGGCGCCAGGTCTCGTGCCGGGCGCTCGGGTCGAGCCCGGTCGTCATCTCGTCCAGAAAGACGATCTCGGGCTGGTTGACGAACGCGAGCGCGACGAAAAGGCGCTGACGCTGGCCTCCCGAGAGGCTGGCGAAGCTCGAGTCGCGCTTGCTCTCGAGGCCCCATTGCGTGAGCAACTCCCTCCAGTCGAGCGCGCGCGGTGCCAGCGCGGCAAAGAGGTCGAGCGCTTCCCAGACCCTGATCCGGTCGGGCAGCGCCGCCTCCTGGAGCTAGCAGCCGATGCGCGGACCGAGCGCCGGGCGCGCCGTGGCCGGATCGAGGCCGAGCACGCTGACCTCGCCGCCGTCGCGTTCACGCAGGCCCTGAACGCACTCGACCGTCGTCGTCTTGCCCGAGCCGTTGGGACCGATCAGGCCGAATATCTCACCCTGCTCGACCTCGAAGGAGAGCCCGGCTACGGCGGCCGTTTCCCCGTATCGCTTCTGCAGGTCGCTGACGGAAACGACCGCTGTCATGGCAACAGGGTCGAGAGAGCGTCTTCCACGGGCGGAGTTTCGCAGCGCCGACACCGCTGTGGGAATACGGCCTGCTCGCGCCCCTCATTACGGTTAGCCACACTGGCGCGCGGCTCATCCCGAGTGCCCTAGCTCGGCGACGAGGCGCCGGAACTCGTCGCCGCGCTGCTCGAAGTTGTCGAACTGATCGAAGCTGGCACAGGCCGGTGACAGCAGCACGATCTCCCCGCCCCGCGCAGTCCGGGCTGCCAGCGAAACCGCCCGCTCGAGGGTCCCGCACTGCTCGAAGCGAACCTCCGCCCGCTCGAGCGAAGCGGCGATCTCTGCCGCCGTCTCACCTATCAAATAGGCGCAGGCAGCATGACCTCGCAGCTCTTCGGCGAAGGAGTCGAACGACTCGCCCTTGCCGCGCCCGCCGAGGATGATATGCAGTGGCTGGGGATAGGCGGCGACCGCCCGCCGAGCGGCAGCGGTGTTGGTGGCCTTGGAGTCGTTCACGTAGCGCACGCCCGCCACTTCGCCGACAGACTCGAGCCGATGCGCGACACCGGGGAAGGTCCGCAGCGCCTCGGCGATCGCCTCTTCGCCGACACCGGCAGCCCGCGCGGCCTGAGTCGCGGCGGCGGCGTTCTCCCGGTTATGCGCACCGGGGATCAACGGCTCGGCCGGTAGAGGATCCTGCGCGTCGAACTCGAGCCGGCGCCCCTGGCCGGGAACCGCCCCGAACCCGCGCGGCAACACGGCCACGTCCTCGGCTAGCTGGTTCTCGAAGATGCGCAGCTTCGCGTCCCGGTAGGCCTCGAGCGAGCCGTGACGATCGAGGTGGTCGGGCTCGATGTTGAGGAGGACGGCCACGCGAAGCCGCAGCCGCTCGATGTCCTCGAGCTGGAAGCTGGAGAGCTCGCAGACGATCCAAGCCTCGGGAGCGAGCGCGCCGTCCAGATCGCAGAGCGCGCGCCCGACGTTGCCGGCAACCTCTACCTTGCGACCGGCGGCGCGAAAGACGGCGCCGAGTAGCTCAGTCGTCGTGGTCTTGCCGTTCGTGCCGGTGACGCCGAGAAGTGGATTCTGGAAAAGCCTCGAGGCCAGCTCGACCTCGCTCCAAACGGGGATTCTGCGGCCTCGAGCCGCCGTGACCAGTGCTGTCTCGGCCGGCACGCCCGGGCTCTTGATCAGCAAGCCGACGCCTTCGAGCAGCCGCCCGCTCTCCACTCCAAGCCGAATCTCGATACCGGCCGCGGCCAGCTCGCCCGTGCCGACCTCGGTCGAGCGGTCGACGGCGACGACGCTCACGCCCCGACGAGCAAGTGCCAGTGCCGCCGCCCGGCCCGAGCGAGCGAGCCCGAGCACGAGAACGCGATTAGGCAGCTCACTCACGTAAAGCGGAAGCCGATGTAGTTGCGGTAGTAGAGCGCGAAGGCACAGGCACAGAGAATGCCGCAGAGGATCCAGAAGCGGACCATGATCTTCGTCTCCGACCAGGCTTTCATCTCGAAGTGGTGGTGTATCGGCGCCATCAAGAACACGCGCCGTTTCAGGAAGCGGTAGCTGAAGACCTGAATCATCACCGAGAGCGCTTCGATCAGAAAGATGCCGGCGATCAGGAGCAGGAGGAGCTCCGTCTTGGTCATGATCGCGAAGCCGGCCAGGGCGCCTCCGATCCCCATCGAGCCCGTGTCGCCCATGAACACCTCGGCCGGGAAGGTGTTGTACCAGAGGAAGCCGATCAGTCCCCCGATCAGCGCCGCTGCCAGGATCGCCAGATCGACGAGGAAAGGCTCACGCAGACTGGTGTTTCCGGCCGCCGGCCCGATTGTCGGCGTCGTGCGCACGTAGGCGATGACCGCGATGGCCATGAATGTGAAAGTGGCGATTATGCCGGTGCCGGCGGCGAGACCGTCGAGACCGTCGGTCAGATTTACGCCGTTGGCCGCACCGGCGATTACGAAGAAGAGCAGTACGTACCAGGCCGCGCCGAGCTGCAGGTGATAGTTGCTGAAGGGAATGGCGATCCAGGTGGGCTGACCGACGCGGTACGCGAGGTAGCCGGCGCCGACAGTGATCATGACCAGCAGCACCATCTTCCAGCGTCCCGCGAGCCCGAGCGAGCGGCGGTGGCGAAGCTTGATCAGGTCGTCGACGAAGCCGATGCAGGCACAGGCGAGCATGACGAAGAGCACCATCAACGCCTGAGTCGTGTATTCGCTCAGGACGAGGAAGGGGATGACCGCTGCCACCAGGAAGAGCACGCCGCCCATCACCGGGGTGCCCTGTTTGACCACATGCCCGGCGGGTCCCTCCTCACGGATGTGCTGGCCGACATCGTGACGGCGCAGAAAGGTAATGAAGCGCGGACCGGCGAAGATCGAGATGCCGAGCGAAGCTATCCCGGCCACGATCACCCGCACCATCGGATTGGGAAGCTGCAGGTGTAAGCCGAGAAACGCGCTGACGAGCCCTAGGTTCATCCGGCTGACAGCCCCGCAAGCGCTTCGGCGACACGCTCCAGTCCAACGACGCGCGAGCCCTTGACGAGCACGCAGTCGCCCGGCCGAACCATCTCTTTCGCCACGACGACTGCGCCATCGGCGTCGGGCGCCCATTCGCACCGCATCGCGCCGCCGATCTCCTCGAGGTAGGCTCGCGCCGGCTCGCCGACAGCGAGAACGGCATCGACACCCAGCTCGGCTGCGTGGCGCCCGATTTCTCGGTGGTAGCGATCGCTCTCGGAGCCGAGCTCGGCCATCGTCCCCAGCACGGCAACGCGCCGCCGCCCGGCCGCCACCTGCTCTTGATGCTCGAGCGCCGCAGCCAGTGAGGTCGGGTTCGCGTTGTAAGCGTCGTTGATCAGCAGTCCTCCGCCGGTCAGTGTCGTCTCTTCCCCTCGCCAGCGTGAGAGCCTAATCGTCCGCGCACCTTCCTGCGCGCGATCCAGCGGTAAATCGAGCTCACGGTAGGCGACCAGAGCAGCGAGCGCGTTCAGCGCCTGGTGCCGGGCGTTCAGAGGAAGCTCGAGATCGATCCGCTCGCCCTCGATCTCGAAGACGGCTCGGGAGACCTCTTCGCCCGGCTCAAAGGAGACCAGCGAGGACGATCCACCCGCTCCGAAACGGCGTATCTCGACTTCGTCGGGGAGGAAGGGCTCGAGCAGCGGCTCGTCCGCGGGGATGATTCCGACTCCGTTTCGCTCTAAGCCGCTCAGAACCTCGGCCTTGGCCTGCGCGACCCGCTCGACCGTCCCCAGTAGCTCGAGATGCACCGGCCCGACACTTGTGATCAGGCCGATGTGCGGGCGAACGAAGCGGCAGGCGTCTCCGATCTGACCGAGTCCGCGCATGCCTATCTCGACGAGCGCGATCTCCGTATCGCTCTCGATGCGGCAAAGCGTGAGCGGAATGCCGAGCTCGTTGTTGAAGCTGGCCTCCGCAGCGACGACTTTGGCCTGTGGAGAGCAGAGCGAGGCCAGAATATCCTTCGTCGACGTCTTGCCGGTCGAGCCGGTTATGGCCACCACGCGCGCACTCGAGCGCTCTCGGACAACGCCGGCAAGCGCCGACAGCGCGAATTCGGCATCGCCCGGAACGAGCACTGCGGCCGCCCCACTTTCGAGCGCCTGGTCGGTGAACTCCGCCCCGCGCCCAACCACGACGAAAAGGTCGCCCGGCTCGACACGGCGGGAGTCGATAACCACGCCCGAGATCTCCGTGGCGCCGGAGGCAATCGTCAGCGCTCCCTCGCAGAGCCCGGCGACCTGCTCGAGCGAGATCGGGATCATCGCTTCTTCCCCAGCTCCTCGAGCAGCTGCACGGCGACTTCGCGATCGTCGAAGGGAAACACCCGGCCGGCTATCTCTTGGCCCTGCTCGTGTCCCTTGCCGGCGATCACGACCACGTCCCCGGCACGCGCCTGCTCGAGGGCGGTACCGATCGCCTTGCGCCGGTCGGGCTCCACTTCTATCTCCCCCGCTCCGATTCCACTCAGTATCTCGTCGATGATCGCCCGCGGCTCCTCGCTGCGGGGGTTGTCGGAGGTGACGATCGCCAGGTCGCTGAGATCGGCGGCGATCTCTCCCATCAGCGGCCGCTTCTCGCGATCGCGATCGCCGCCGCAGCCGAAGACGCAGATCAGCCGCTCGTGGGCGAGCTCACGCGCAGCCCGGAGCACGCGCGCGAGCGCATCCGGCGTATGGGCGTAGTCGACGACGACCGCGAACGGCTGGCCGCGATCGATGCTCTCGAAGCGGCCGGGCACTCCCTTCAGAGCGGCGACTCCGCTCGCGATGGCTTCATCGCCCACTCCCAGAAGACGCGAGAGGGCAACCGCGGCGAGCAGATTCTCGGCGTTGAAAGCACCGCGTAGCGGACTGCTCAGCTCGAGCTCGCCGGCTCTGATCCTCGTCCCCTCGGGTGTCAGCTCGATCTCGTCGGCGCGCAGGTCGGCATCCGCGGCGCGCCCGAAGGTGAGCACTTGCTCCTGGCCGAGCGCGCGCAGATCGGCGGCCAGACGGCGACCCCACGCGTCGTCGATATTGATCGCGGCCGGCGTCTCGGCGCCCGTGAGGAAGAGCTTCCGCTTGGCCGTGAAGTAGCGCTCCATCGTCTGGTGGAAGTCGAGGTGATCCTGGCTCAGGTTGGTGAAGGCCAGCGCCGAGAAGCGAACGCAGTCGAGCCGGTGCAACTCGATCGCGTGCGAGGAAGCCTCCATGACACAGCTTCGGTCGCCGGCGCCGAGCATCTCGCGAAAGATGCGCTGCAGGTCGATTGCCTCCGGCGTCGTCCTGGCCATCTTCCGGATTTCACCGCCGATCCGGCTCTCGACGGTTCCCAGAAGCCCGGGTCGCTTGCCCGCGGCAGCGAGAATCTCGTAGACGAGATAGCAGGTCGTCGTCTTGCCGTTGGTGCCGGTCACACCGACGAGCGTGAGCTCGCGAGTCGGCTGCCCGAAGAAGACGTCGGCGACGGGCGCCATCGCTGCGCGCGCCGATTCGACTACGAGCTGCGGTACTTCGAGCTTGAGCGGCTCTTCGACGACCAGGGCGACGGCGCCCCGCTCGAGCGCGGCAGCGGCGAAATCGTGACCGTCGGCGCGCATTCCGCGGACACAGAAAAAGAGCGAGCCCTCACTCACGGCGGCGGCGTCGTAGGCGAGATCGAGCACTTCAACCGGAGCGCGCCGCTCGACTTCGACCGGGTCGAGCGCCGCGATCAAACGCTCCAAGTCCATCGCTGGGCGAGTCTACCAACGCTCCAATAGCTCGTTTCGATCCGGCCCCGGCGCGTATACAACCTTCCGTTGCGAGGATCGGTCGTTCTGAGAACAGGTAGAAGCCCGCCGCAACTCGGCCAGGCGCCGGTCGAACAGCTCGTAGTCGCAGCGCAGGCGACTAGCTCGGGCGGTCGGGCGGAATCTCGAGGTAGCGCAGGCAGTCGAGCGCAATCTCCTGGAAGGCCGGCGCGGCAACCACCCCGCCCCAGATCGAGGTTTTCGGCTCGTCGACCGTGACCAGTATCACCAGCCGCGGATCGGAGGCCGGCACGATGCCGACGAAGGAGGCGACGTAGCGGTTCGAATAATGGCCGGTCTTGGGATCAGGTTTATTGGCAGTTCCTGTCTTACCGGCGACCGAGTAGCCGCTGATCTCGGCCTTGGTCCCCGTCCCTTCGTCGACGACGTCGCGCAGCATCTTCATCAGCTCGCTTGCCACATAGGGCGAGACTACGCGGCGTCGCTTCGGAGCGGGAGCCGACTTATCGCCGATTCTCTCGACCAGGTGTGGCTGCACCCAAACGCCGCCGTTGGCGATCGCCGCATAGGCGGCGGCCAGCTGAATAGGCGTGACGGCGATTCCCTGGCCGATCGGGATCGTACCGACCGCCGACCCGTACCACTTGCTTACCGGGAGCACGTCACCGGGGCTCTCGCCGGGAAAATCGATACCGGTCATCTTGCCGAAACCGAAGCGCCTTATCCAGCGGGCGAGACGCTCCTTGCCAAGTCGCTGCGAGATAGTGAACGCGCCGACGTTGGAGGAAAGCGTGAGGATCTCGGAGACCGTCATCCGCTTGGTTCCGCGCGGATGCGAGTCGTGGATCGGCGTACCGGCCACGTCGATCGAGTAGGGAAGAGTAAAGGCCGTCTCGGGAGTGACTAGATGATCTGACAGCGCCCCCGCGATCGTCACGAGCTTGAAGGTCGAGCCGGGCTCGTAGGCGTCGGTGATCGAGCGGTTGCGCTGGAACTGCGGTGGCGTCTGCGGAACGAGGTTCGCATCGAAGATAGGCGCCGTCGCCATCGCGAGCACGTCTCCTGAATGAGCGTCGAGCACGACCGCCGACACCGAGAGCGCCCGCTGCTTGATCAGCGTCGCCCTCAGCACGCACTGAAGATCGAGCTGAATGACGTTGTCGATCGTCAGCGTCAGATCGGCGCCGGGCTGTGCGTTGGTCGCGTTCTGCACGTTGATGATGCGCCCGCTCGGATCTCTGACCACGGTCTCGTGTCCGCTGCGTCCTCTCAGAACGCCGTCGTAGGTCAGCTCCAACCCCGTCAGTCCGCGGTTGTCGATTCCGGCATAGCCGATTACCTGCGCAGCCAGCGAACCTTGCGGGTAAACCCGCTTGGGGTCGCTGTAGTATCCGAAGCCCTTCAGTTTGAGGCGCTCGAGTTTCTCGGCCTTGTCGGCGGGAGCCTGCCTGGCGACGTAGGCGAAACCGCTCGAGCGCGTGGAAAGGGCGGCGAGAAGGCTCGTCTCCTGCGAGCTGTCCAATCCGAGGATCTGAGCCGCCTGTCTCGATTCCGTTGCCGGTGAGCCGAGTTTCTGCACCAGCTTGGGATCGGCGAAGACCGTTACCGCCTGGTTGTTCGTCGCCAGTTCGACGTTGTTGCGATCGAGTATCGCCCCTCGGCTGGCCGAGATGGTGATCTGCTCGGTCTGTTGGGCGTCGGCTCGGCGCGCCAGCGAGCCGGCTTCTACCACCTGAATCCATGCTGCCCTCGCGAGCGCCCCAGCCAGTGCCAGCGCGAGCATGACCCCGAGCAGGCGGATACGGCGATTCGCGGCCCTCTGGCTCACTTCCCGCCGGTGCTGAGCCGGATGTAGGTTGTCTGGTCAGGCGCTACCTGGACCAGCCCCAATCTCGCCTGAGCGAGACGCTCTACGTACGACGGCGACGCTGCCTGAGAGAGCTGGGAGCGCAACTCGAGAGTATGTGCTCGCAACTCGGCGCTTCTCTTTGCGAGGTTTTCCAGTGCCATGTTCTGGCGTAAAACCGCAACGTTGATCGCAACCACACCCGCAAGTAGAGCGGCGAAGGCGAAGATCCAGACCACTCCTCCACGAACGCCGCGCCGTGCTCTCCGCTTACTCCGCTCTGCCGTGCGTGCCGGCTGCGGCCGCGGATATGGACTCACTGCCGGTCGTGTGGCAACCCGTGCCGGTACGGCGCTCAAAGTTTCACCGCCGCCCGTAGGCGTGCCGAGGCAGCACGGGGATTGAGAGCCAGCTCGCGCGGCCCGGGGCGGATGGCTTTTCGCGCCAGCAGGCGTAGCTCGGCCTCGCGTCCGCAGTTGCAGATCGGGAAGTCCGGGGGACAGATGCAGCCATGTTCCTTCATACGGAGAAAGCGCTTGACGATTCTGTCCTCGAGCGAATGGAAGCTGATCACCGCGAGACGACCGCCGGGCCGTAGCAGCTCGAATGCGAAGGGCAAAGCGTCGGCCAGCGACTGCAACTCGTCGTTGACCGCTATCCGCAGCGCCTGGAAGACGCGCCTGGCCGGATGGCCGTCGCCGAAGCGCGCCGGAGCGGGGATCGCCGCCCTGATCGTCTCGACCAACTCGGAGGTGCGAACGATCTCCCGTTTTCGTCTTCGCTCGACAATCGCCCGTGCGATCGACTTGGCATAACGCTCCTCACCGAAGCGGTGGAATATCCGCTCGAGTTCCTTGGCGCTGGCCTCGTTGACCAGATCGCGCGCCGAGTACTCCTCGGACGGATCCATGCGCATGTCGAGCGGCGCATCGACGGCGTAGGAGAAACCGCGCTCGGGACGATCGATCTGCATGCTCGATACACCGAGGTCGAAGAGAACGGCGTCGGCCTTGACGCCGTTGTCGGCCAGACGCTCGAGCACGTCGGCAAAGTCTCCGTGCAGGAAGCGCGCCTGTACACCGGCCTGGCGCCGGAAGCTCTCGAAGTAGGGGCGCACGCAGGGGTCGCGGTCGATGGCTATCAGCTTGCCCTCTCCGCGTAGGTCGGCTGCGAGCAGGCGCGCGTGACCGCCAGCACCGAAGGTTGCATCCAGCGCCGTCTCCCCCGGGCGAACGGCGAGCAACTCCCGCACCTCATCGGCGAGGACGGGAACGTGGTCAGTCGTGCTGGGCTGCAAGGCGTTCGGCAGCATCCTCGACACTCCCCTCGACTTGTTTCATGTACTCCCGCCAGGCCGAGCGATCCCAGATCTCGAGATGATCGAGGACGCCGACCACGATGACCTCACGCGTCAAGCCCGCGCTCTGAATCAACGTCTGCGGCACCATCACTCTTCCCTGCTTGTCGGGCACGACCTCGACAGCGCCCGAGAAGTAGAAGCGGTGCATCAACCGGCCCTCGCGCGAGAGCGGATCGAGCCTCGAAAGCCGGGATTCGACCAGCCGCGAGAACTCTTCGCCGGTGAAGACGCTGAGGCAGTTGTCCATGCCACGAGTGAGGACGAGACCCTCGGCGAAGCGAGGCTTGAACCGAGCTGGAAGCGTCAGCCGGTTCTTCTCGTCAAGAGTGTGCTCGTACTCGCCAGAAAGCATGGGATCGACTCTTTGCGTGGTCCACGTGAACCCACTTTAATCCACGATTCCCCACTTTGCAACCTTTATTAACCACAAAGGTCGATCAGCCGTCCGCTCTACCTGCGAACCGCTACTGACGTATTTCGTCGAGTGTGCGCGAACTCCGCCTCGGAAAGTGAACTCCGGTCTGTAGCCGGCCGAACTGGATTACCCGGCCAATCGCAGCTGACGCTCGTACGGACCGCTACCCGTGAGAACGGTCGCGCCGCAGCGCGCGCCTAGCTGGACAGCCGCTTCGACCGGCATTCCGACGGCCAGTCCGTAAGTTAGACCGGCCGCGAAGCAGTCGCCGCAGCCATAGCTGTCTGCCACCCGTCCCGGGGGCTCGACCGCTTGGTAGCGACCGCCGGGCTCGAGCGTCCCGCCTAGCGCCCCCTCCGTACGAACGACGAGACGCGGCGGCGGATCGAGATCGCCGTCTTGATAGCGCTCGCCGGCGTCGTAGGCGCTGCCGACAATCGCATCGAGCTCGACACCGGCCTTCTGTAGAACTCCCAGCGAGCGAGAGGCGGCGACGAGAACGCGCGCCCGGCGCGCCCGGCGTACGGTCGTCGCATCGCCGCTGACGAAGTAGACGGCATCGGCTCCATCGAGCTCACTCCAGGGCAGCTCCTCGTCCTCGCCATGTAGCGTCAGTCTCTCCCCTACGACCGTGATCGTCCGCTCGCCGTCGTCATCGACGAAGGTGACGCCATAGCGTTGCGGCAACTCGATCTCGCGCGCGAAGACCCGAACGTTCTTAGACTCCAGGCGCTCGCGAGCGAGGCGGCCGCGGTCGTCGCGACCAAAGGTCGTGAAGAGGATCGCCTCGCCGGCCAGGTTGGCGAGCTGCACGGCCGCCACCGCGCCGCCGCCAGCCGCGTCTCCCCAGCCCCGGCTCGCATGCACTATCTCGCCCTGCGCCGGTACGCGCTCGACTCGCAAGAAATCGATCCACTCGACATGTCCGACGACAGCGAGGCGCACTACGGGAGTCTCCCATTTCCGGGCTCAAGCTGCTCGAGCGGGCCGCCGAGAAGGAGAAAGCCGGAGCACGCGAATGACGACGTTGACCCTGAAACGCCTCGATAGACGTAACGCATGGATCGCAGGCGGAGCGCTCGCCGGCTCCCTGGCCATGCAACTGGCGGTATTCGCCGCCGCCGTCCTGAAGCTAAATCCCACTCCCGACAACGGCACTTCCTCGGTTCTACTCTCCCGCCAGCACCATCTCAGTGACGTTCTCGTGATTGCAGGCACCAACTTGGCCTGGCTGATGGCTATCGCGATGCTCGCCTGGCCGATCGCGCGCCTCTGGAGCTGGGGTATTCACGACACCTGGGATCACCCGAACGTGAATATCGCGGCACGCGTTCTCTATCCGCTTGTTGCTATCTGTCTGCTGGGCACGCTCTTCTGGGTCTTCTCGCGCCAGGTGCAGATGCTCGACGACCGTCTCCTCTCGCACTGGGCCCTATTGGCGATGCTCCCGCACGGCACGCTCGAATTCGGCGCCCTCCTGCTTCCGCTCGTAGCTGCGACTAGCTGCATCTTCGTACCGGCTCGAGAACCCGGGCGCCTGCTCGTCCGAACACTTGCGCTCGCCGTGCCACTCCTTGTCTGCGCCGCGCTGCTCGAGGTCTACCTCGCTCCTCGTCTGCTCATCCCGCTAAAGGCGTAGCAAGTCGACACCTACCTAGGCGGCCTTGCATAACGGCCGTCTCACGTTCGAATATGAACAGCGTGAGCGAGCCCAGAGGCGCGGTCGTTGCCGGTCATATCTGCCTGGATGTGATTCCCGATCTCGATGCGCTGCCGGAGGGATCCTTCTACGAGTCTTTTCGCCCCGGCCGGCTGATCGAGGTCGGAGCCGCCGAGCTCTCGACCGGGGGGCCGGTGTCGAACGCCGGTCTTGCCCTGCACATCCTCGGTATTCCCACTCGACTAGTCGGCAAGGTCGGAGCCGATTCCTTCGGTCGCGTCGTTCGAGAGATCGTGGATTCCTACGGGGCAGGGCTGGCGACCGGCATCAAGGTCGATGCTTCTACCTCGACGCCCTATTCCGTGATCGTCAGTCCGCCGGGGGTCGATCGCCTCTTCCTGCACCACCCCGGAGCGGCGAGCACTTTCGGCCTTGACGATGTCGACTTCGACGAGCTGGACGAGGCGGCGCTCTTCCACTTCGGTTATCCACCGCTCATGCGGCGTATGTACCGGGACGGCGGACGGGAGCTGGTCGAGCTGTTCGAGCGAGTTCGAACGAGCGGGATCACGACCTCGCTCGACCTGAGCTATCCCGACCCGGTCTCGGATAGCGGCCGTGCGAGTTGGCGCCAGATCCTGAGTGCCGTGCTGCCCTTCGTCGACGTCTTTGCACCCAGCGCCGAAGAGCTCCTGTTCATGATGAGGCGTGAGCTCTTCGAGGAGCTTTCGGCGCGAGAATCGGTTGCGAGCCAGGTCACGCCCGCTCTCCTGCACGAGCTGGGCGAGGAGTTGATCGCGCTCGGAGTAGGTGTCGCGGCGATAAAGCTCGGAGAGCGTGGCCTCTACCTGATAACGGGCACACGTGAGCGCATCGGAGCGCTGGGCCGGGCGCATCCCTCCGATCCCGACTCCTGGGCCGATCTGGAGTGCTGGGCACCCTGCTTTCGGGTCAAGGTGGCCGGTACCACCGGGGCCGGCGACGCGACCATCGCCGGGCTCTTAGCGGCTCTCCTTCGCGATCTCAGCGCCGAGGAGGCGCTCACCTCCGCTGTCGCCGTCGGAGCCTGCAACGTCGAGAGAGCGGATGCCCTGAGCGGCCTGCGTGGCTGGGAGGAGACGCTGCAACGAGCTCGCTCCGGCTGGGAGCAACTGCCGCTCGAGCTCGACGATTCCGCCTGGCACTGGGACACCCGCCACCACCATTGGGTCCGGCGCCCTCAGGGCGAGCTCTCTCGCTAGAGTCACTCTTGTCGAACAGGGAGGGGGACGATGGCTACTCAGGCCGAGGTCAGAAGTACAAGCAAGAGTCGTGAGGCAAGGCACGAGTCAGGCGAGCGCGCCCTCTTGGACACGCCGCTCGGCCCGCTCGTGATCGAAGCCTCGGAGCGCGGGCTGACGCACATCGACCTCGCTCCGGCCAGTGGCGAGGCGCAGGGAGTCGGGCCGTCGCCAGGCAGCATCCTGGCCGAGGCCGTGAGCCAGCTCGAGGAATACTTCGCCTGCAGCCGGCGCGAGTTCGACCTCCCACTCGACTTCGAAGCAGGTGAGTTCGAGCGCCGCGTGCTCGATGAACTGGCCCGCGTTCCCTACGGCACCGTCGTCAGTTACGGCCAGCTGGCGGACATGGCCGGCTACCCGGGCGCCGCCCGCGCCGTGGGCAACGTGATGCGTAATAACCCGTTTATGATCGTCATCCCCTGCCACCGCGTGATCGGCGCCGACGGCTCGCTGCGCGGTTACGGCGGGCTCGGCTCGGGGCTGAGCAACAAACGCTGGCTGCTCGAGCTTGAGGGCGCGCCACTCCATTGATCCTGTGCCAGACTTTAGCCTGGCTTGGGCGTGCAATTCGGTTGGCATGACGCGCAACGAAAACCGAGGCGTAGCCCGCTTCAGTCTTTAACCGTCCAGCAGCCGGTAGCCCACGCCCCACTCGTTGATCACGAAGGGACCGGCGCCCGGGCGCGCGAGCTTCCGGCGCAAGCGCGAGGCGTGAGAGTCGACCGTGCGTGTGCGACCGAGCGAGCGAAAGTTCCAGACTTCGCGTAGCAGCTGCTCTTTACTGAAGACGCGCTGCGGTGCCGAGGCGAGCTTGGCCAACAGCTCGAACTCCTTGGCGGCGAGAAACACGCGCTCGCCTAGCACGGTGACCCTACGGGTCTGGCGATCGAGCTCGATCTCACCGGCGACGAGGTGCTCGTGCGGGTCGGGTGATGTACGGCGTAGTACCGCTCGGATACGGGCTACCAGGCACCGTTTGCGCATACGTTTTTGGCTCTATCACTCGCGTTTCGCGATACCCCAAAAGAGTATTTCCGGGCAGTTTCGAAAGTTTCGCGTGTTATTTCCGGACGTATCTTTCGATATGCAGGGCTTTTCTGAGCGAACAGGCATCCTTGCTAAGTCGCTCTCCTCTTCGCCCCGCCTGACAAGCGATTACGCTCCTCCCAAGCTTCAACCGTCTCAACAAGCCAAAGGCTGACCCTCCCTAAATACACCTCGGGCTCAAGCAGCTCTCGATCTGCAGTCCCGTGTCTGATCTGCCAATCGGTGAGCTTCTCCCTCTCCATGACCTCTTCCCGGGTCAAGTAGCGGTTCCTGAGAGCGCTCTCTTTCATGCCTTCGTTAGGGCTGAACTTGCCGAGCTTGTACTGATCCACCTCGTCCTTGAGCCACAATCGCCCGTATGGCAGCTGGATGACAGCCCTCGGAAAGCTCCTCCGATTGGCGAGCCGGATCACTTCTTTTCGGGATTTCCGAAGAACATCTATGAGATCGCCCAGTGCGTAGAACTCGTACGGCCCACGGCAGTACGACTTACCGCGCTTCTTTTGTAGCTCTTTGAGATTCTCACCTTCCTCGAGCGTTTTTCCCCCACGAGCTACGGCGATGATGTGCTTCCAGGAGCGATCGAGATCTGCCACGATATGGGTTGCCTTGGTAACAGGCAGGCGTCCTCTGGGCAAGGTCTCGTTGTAGGACTCGCGCCAGTCGTCGTAGGCGGCCATAGTCGTGGCCTTTGGATTTGAATCCAAGAACAGCTTCACGCCCGAGACCAACCCCTCGCGCTTCCCATCAGCGGTGCGCCTTCGCCTCCGCCGCTCCTCCGGTGAGAGGCTTACCGGCCTGCCGAGGAAGGTGTCGCGCCCCCTCCGCCAGCTCTTGAAAGTGCGAACCACTTTCGAGCGATTCCACGAAAGCCCCAGCGCCTTGCACCCGTCGTCGAACTGCTTCGGTGTCGGCGCTTTTCCTTCCTCGAGGCCGAGGTGCTCCGAGACCCGGCGGAATGCGTCGAGCGCCTCGAGTCGGGTGTTAGCGCGCTCGGCCGCTTTGGTCGCTGCTGGGGGCTTAGGCGCTGCGGCGACGCGATCTCGGATCTCGCGGTAGGCCTCAAGCTGCTCGTCGGGAGCGAGCACGTCGAAGTAGGCCATAACGACCTCTAGATCGTGCGAGCGCGAGTTCGAGGGTGACGGCACCTTTGGGTTATCGGTCTCTTACGCGCGCGCGTGAAGTAACGCATGCCAACTCCTGCCGCTACTTCCTCGTATAACCGGGCGGTCGTTGTCAGCTACGTCACCCGAAGGATTGACGCGAGCATCTTCACGATCGGCCTTTGCTCTCCGACGACATCTGCCCCACGTGCCCGTATATCTTCGAGCAGATACTCGGCTATTCGCTCGGCGAGCTGAGTCTTACTAACGCGCACACTGCCGTAGCCTGGCTGGGCGGCTTTCCCAAGTGCGAAGGTCGCCAGCCCTCGCGCCTCCTTGCCGGCCCGCTCGCGATGCTCCTCGTAAAGGAGGCGGAGCGTTTTCGCATCAAGCGTCAGTGTCGCTCCTGACTCAGCGCCGATAGCGGCGATCATGGTAATGAGTTCGTCGTCAGAGAAGGTCGCTTCCTCGAAGCTCGTCGGCCAAAGCAATGTCGACTCGGCAGAGATGGTGCCCTCCTCTTGAAGCCGCGCGACCTCCTGCCCGATCGTCCCTTCACGATCGGCGATCAGCACCACGTATCGCGGGAACGCCTTCAGCGCGCGTAGCATCTCTCGCTGCAGCTGCGCGCTATCTACACCTTGAAGTCGATGCATCGAGATACCGAACTCGTTCATCGGGCGCCCCGTTGCCGCCTCGAGAATTCGCCGGCAGACGATTTCCTCAGTGTCGCCCTCGACGACGATATGCACCTGATGTGGATGTAGATCGTGGCGCCTTAGTTCAACTGCGAGGTCGGCACGAGTGAAGGAGCGGAGCGGCCATCTGCCGAACAGCCTTTGTTTCCACGACTTGTCAGAGATATCGAAGATCTCATCCGGATTCAGGAGCAGCTCACCCGTTAGGTCGTAGTAGAAGTTGCGCAACATCTCGGCGCCGTCGTACGCATCCTGCGCTCGACGTGCGACCCCCCGAAGCTTCGCTCGCTCACTCGCGGGCGCCATGCGAACGAGCATGTGCCAGCGCTCGAGCGGATCGTCGCGAGTGCCGTGGACGGCTAGACGCTGATGCATCTCCTTGATTACGTCGGCGCCGACACCAAGATCAGCCAGGATTCCCTCTGGGTCGAACGGAGGCTCGAGTTCGCGTGGGTCAACGTGCTCACCTGTCTCCGGGCTTAAAACGAGCGTGACTGTGCTCTTCATCAAGCTGCCTTTGACCCAGGGTCCGTAATTGGAAGACAGACGGATGAGGACAAGGAGGATGTCGCGCCAGGCCTGGTCGAGCTTGCGCCAGTTCTCGAGCTGAGCTGAGTAGAGGTTACGGTGGAAGTCGCTGATGTCCTTGCGTTGCTCGTCGTTGAGCAGCCGATCGACCGACACGCTCACGTCCCGCATCTCGAGGGCCTCATTGAAGTAAAGGAGCTGCCATGGCGAGTAGAACGGTCGTGGCTTGACGGTTCCGCCGTCATCGACCACGTACTCCTTCCACGGGACGAAAACAACCTCGTCGCGGAAGACGGGTACGTAATTACCGTCCTCGTCGAGTTTCTCGAACAGGATTGGGCAGAATGCGCCCTCGTGGTCAAAGCGCTCCAGCTGCTCGAAGAGGGTCGAGTCGAAAGGCGAGCACTTAATCCCACGCTCTCGCGCCTCGCGCGATAGCCGCGACGGGTCGATTAGTCGGAACTGCGAGAAGGCATCGGCATCGCAGGCCGCACGGAAGCGGTAGTGGACATTACTCGCAGTCGCCTCATTCGGAGTCTTACTCTCGCTGCCCATGCGCGCAGCCTATCGACCGCGGACGTACGACATTCAAATCCAGCTCGGTGGGACAGCCGCCACACGAATTACGATGCCTAACACCTGCACTAGCTCCATGGCAGTCATCGGTCACCTACGTTTCTATCTAACCCACGATTCAGGACTGGAGAAATGAATGTCTCGCAAATCAGTATTCGTTAGCGATCTCTCGGGCGAGGAAATCCCCGAGGGTAAGGGAGCAACCGTTACCATCAAGTTCGCCGACGCGCGCAAAGGCTCGATCGTCCTAGACGTGACCGACGTCGAAGGCGAGAAGCTCGGCGAGAAGGGGCGTAAGCACGCTCGGCGCGGACGGAGGCCGCGAGCAGACGGCTAGTACATCCGTTCACACGACTTACTTCCTATCGTCTTTCTCAAGCTTGGCTCAGGCTAGTCTCTTGCCATTTGTTCTAGTTTCGTTTATGATCCCGAGCCATGCCGGAAGACGTAATACCTTCGTTTACCGCGTGGGTTGTCTACTGCGATATCTTCGGCTTTAGCGCTTCTCTCGACGATAACGGACCCGAAAAGGTAAGTAGGGCTCTGAAAGAAGGGCATAGGCTTCTTCGCGAGCGCTTTAACCGATCCGTGTCGCGCGCTTTCCTAAACTTCATTTCTGACAGTATCTTTCTTATCTACGAAGTCGCAACCCCTGCGGATCGCGGACCTACGCTTCAATGTTGCATAGAAGACGTAGCGTTTCTCATGAACAAGTTCGTCGAGCTTGATTTTCCCCTTCGAGGATGTATCACTTTCGGCGACGTCATTCGGCAAGACGATCTTCTCGTCGGAGCGCCAGTAATTCGCGCAGTGCGAGGCGAAGCGATGATTGAAGCTCCATTTGTTGTCCTACCCGCTCGCGAAACAGTCGGTTGTCTTCTAAAACCGAATAGAGATTATGGGATAACCGTCTCCGGTAACGGATTAATGGCTGGTTATATTGTCACTCCCGCTCCTATCTACCCCCTCCACGATCTCGCACGTCGTAAGCTCGAAAAGTACGCCCTAGAAGGGCCTCACTCCATTGCTTCTGTTTGGCGTTCCGCGTTAAGCTTCATCGAGAACGAACTGTGAGCCCTCCTGACTCTACTATCACCTCTCTTGTTGGGCGTGTACTCTCAAGTCCAGCTGATCGTTTTCTCTCCGCGCTCGAATCGGGCGTTTACAGCGACGCGGTAAAGGTCCAAACGCGCGACGATGGGGCGTCGAGTGCTTTACTCACCGACGATAGAGACTCCTTCGTCTATCGGCGTTTGGGCCACCTCACCGTCAATCCGAACAAACCGGGCTCCAACGATGCTTTGGTCGCTTCTTACGTCTGGTCTACCGATATTCGTGAAGGCGTCGTTAACAACTCTAGCGCCGCTAGGCTATTTATCGAGCGTCTCATTACGGCGGCTCACGATGCTAGGTCTCACGCGGCAGAAACCTTCGCTCCTGACGCTGCCGCCGCCGCAGCTCAGTCCCCTGGCATGTTCGTCCTTCACGGTGATCGCGGCGTAGGAAAGACTATCTTCCTTAACTACCTTCTCGGCCGATTTGCAAGTCGCCTAGACGACGCTAAGGTTGTTTGGGTCCGAGTTAATCTCGTTGACGATTTTCTGCCTTATAACAACTTGCGCAATTGGATTTACGCACAGGCTTCTAAAGTCTTACTTCGTTATTATGACGTAAGCCAAGCAACTCGCTACCCGAATTCTACTATACCTCTACGTCTCGATTTCATTTCTCATCTTAAGGATTTTATCGCTGATAACTACACTGAGGCGCCACGACTTTACGATCGCTACTTCGATAGTATCGTCCAGTTGGCCCGTGTTTTACGAAGCGCAAAGGACGAGCTTCCTCTGTCCGAAGATCTCGTCCCTCCTATTCTCGGTGCTGAAGTTATGAACTTCGCACGAACTGAAGGTTATTCTTTCATTGTCGTGCTCGATGGTCTTGATCTTCTCGATATTACTAGAGGCGCAAAAGAGAAGTTCGACGACTTGTCGACGAACGCCGAACTTATCGCCGAGAGCCGTGACACGAACGGTTATGCTCTTGTTGTTGCTTCTCGTACTGAGACTCTTCGTAATTCTCACTCATCGTTCTCCGAAATCTACCGTTCTGCGCCCGCTAGGAGTTTTGCCATCTCTCACGTCAATCTTGACGATATCATCGATAAACGACTAACCGTAATCGAAACCGAGGTGACTCGTCTCGCTAGGCAGTGGGGTTGGAATGTTTCAGATTGGCCGCTACACATTCGTGATTATCACCGGCGTCTTTTCGGCGATCCTAACGATGAATACTACCCGGGTCTACTAATGGCACTAGGTCACAACCGCCGCGCGCAGATGCAGATGATTCAGGATGATTACCTTGATCACGTGATCGGAAAAGGTAGCGAACGTAGTTACAAATTCCTTGAGCAACTTCTTAAAGGCGGAAAGAGATACCCGCCTAGGTATTACCGTTATCTTCAGCTCGATAACGGCGAATGGGCTCATGCTCCCGCGGATTATCAACCGTTCGATTCTAAGTTCTTACCAACGTTTTTTACTTTCCCGCACTTGGCTGATGGTCCTATTGAGACTCATATACCTCACCCGGATGCTCTTGTTGCCGGGCTGCGTTGTGCGCAACTCATTATCGCAGACCACATTAACCAGCTAGGTGACGAGCGTTTCGCCGGTTCTTTGTTAGCTACGGAAATCGCGAATATCAACGAGGTTCTCTTTGGCTATCCGAGATCAATCGTTTATCTTTTTCTCGAAGAATTCGCGGAGTTCGGACTCGTGAACCTACATGGTCATCTTTTCCCGCAGCCTCGAGATCCAGAAATATATCACGTAGAGGTCACGGATAAACTCCATCTATTAGCCGAGAAAGCGATCTACGACGTTGCTTTCCTAAATCTCGCGGCTATGCGAGCGCCTATCAACCGAAACGCGCTAGATGGTAGGCATGGTCCTCCTTACTTTCTTGCCGAATACCTTGACAGTTCACGGCGAACGTCGGTAGATCCGTGGATTACCGCTAAAATCATCAACTCAATCGGTCTTCATCGGCTTATTCGCCATATCAACGACAAACAGAAGCGCGCCTATCAAAGCAAACGAGCTGAGATACATGGCCGGCTGAGCCGTCGCGAACGAGCGATCGTGGAGCGAGCCGTTATCGGATCCGACGGAAGAGATGGCCGGTGGTCGGCGACGGGTATGTTCGATGTGGAGGCGCGTTTATTTGAAGAGATTGGAATTGAGTTAAGGACGATCGTCTCAGCGTTCGAGCGTGACAGAGATTACCGTGCTCTCGATAAGCTCTCTGATAGGGTTAAATACCACTTCACGTATTGGAATGATGATAAAACACTGAACAGTCTCAGAATCGTACAATCCGGCGATTCGCTGACGGGCGCCGCAGAAGTGTGAGATTGCCTCGGTTAGCGCGATCAGACATCTCCCCTACGCGATACACCACTAACTGATTTTGCTTTTACCAGTCTTGGATTATCAGCGACTTATCACACACGGTGAGTGAACGAAACGAAAACGCGTTGATTAATATATGGCGTTGAGCGCCTTATGAGAAGCTCGCGCAAGTCGAAGAGAAGGTGGCCTGCCTCGAGTGCCAACTCGAGGCAGGCGCAGCTGCACGTGTCGGTCCACGCAAGGTGCGGTGAGCGGGTGAGTGCCGCTTTGGCGCGGGTCGCTTTCCGATGATCCTCGCCGTCGTCATCGCCTGCCTCGTCGCTGCGGCGACCGCTGCTCTCTTGATCCCGTTTGGCACCTACGCCCATGCCTTGATCTGGAATCGGAGTGCAGCCATCGTCGGCCTCGCCGGCTACCTACTGGCCAACGCGGCTGCGGGTATCGTCGGCTGGTTGATATCGCGTCGCCTCGGCTGGCGTCCAGATAACGTCTTCGCTCGTGGCGCTCTCTGGGGTGGGGTCGGCGAGGCGATTGCGCGCGTGCGCTTCGACCGCATACCGAAGCCGGAAGGGACCGGCGACGCGGTTTCGGTGATCGGGGCCGTCGGTAGCTGGATACTCGGCATCGTCGACTGGGGCGTTGATCGCTCCGCGAAGGGACGGCTTGGGCAACTTCCAGATCCGCAGCTGGCGCAGTACGTCTCCGATCTCTACCGACTCGGGCCAGCGCAGGACGTCAACCTTCACGATGCCATAAAGAAGGTTCTAGGCGTTTCTCTGCAGGAGTCGATCCAACTGCTGGCCGACCCCGGTGCGGCGGCTAACAAGAAGATTGACTCACGCTCTTTCCTCCGCAGTTCCGGCGTCAAATGGATCCGCGATTACAAGTTCGGGCCACCGGAGATCCGACGGTGAACGCCAGATCCGACAGCGGCGAGTTTGGGGCCGCGGTCGCTGCACTCCTCAAGAACGAAGGGACGTTCGAGAGCCGCGAAATGCAGGTGGTGGTCAACGGTCTCAGTCGCTACTTGCTAGCTACGGTCATAGATCTTAACCATGACGACCTGGCGGAGACGATTCAGCTTTCTCTGGTCGAGTTCCTCGAAGCCGTCCGCGCTGGGCGCGTCGATAAGGAGAGAAGCCCGGCCGGCTATCTGATCCGGCTCGCTCGCTGGCGAGCGCTCGACTTCGTACGCGGCCGAGCCCGCCACGAAGTGCCGACGGCTGATCTCGAGCCCGAGGAAGAGGACGCCGATGTAGCGACGGAAGCGCTAGCGGCCCTGAGCAGCGAAGAACAGATCGCCCTGCTACTGCGGCACAACCGACTCGAGGGCCGTCACGATCTAAACGCCGTCGTGCGCGCATGGCTCGATTTGGCCGATTTCGGGGGGACGCCAACGGTCAGAGCTGTCGCAGCCAAGCTCGGCATCGCCCCGAGTACCGTTAGCGCTCGTCTCGCCCAGCTGAGGGAGATCCTGAGCGCGCTCGAACGGACTTGAGGGGCGCCCCCGCGCCGCGTACCCGAACAAAAGGAGGCGCTCGCTCGTACTCTTAGTAGAAGGAAGTGATCACATAACCGCGACCTCTTACAGACAGACCATTGCACCCGAGCAGCTACTCGAGATCGTGGGCGACGGCCAGTGTTTCGCCGCGCTCCATGGTGCGCCGCCCGATATCGTCTCGCTGGCGCTGGCCGGGATGCCTCGTGGCACGCGCCTGGCCGCCCTCGAGTACGGATTGATCGAGCAGGAGAAGCCTGAGCGGCTCGTCCTGACCGAGCTAGGGCGAGAGGTAGTGGCTGCGGCGGCGGCGCGGTATCCGGAGCCGTTCGCTGACATTAAGCTGCCCGAACTGCTCCGATCGATACAGGCGGCCGTTTCGCACATCAGAGCTGACTCAGACGTGCGAGTTGCCGAGCCGCAGCAGGTGCAGCGGAGTCTGCCGCAAGTGTCATCGGAAAGCGCGGCTCCGCAACTGATACGGTCGGCGACGCGGCTCGTTCGGAGCGGCCGAGAGCGTCTTCGCCACCAGGAGTAGCACTCGGCGTCGACCGTTTATTTGTGACGAGCCATTAGGTGGCACATTGTGGTTACACAGGTAACGGAGCGAAGGGCTGCGTCGCAGCTCTTCGCTCTCGCTAAGCTGCCACCGATAGCGCATCGGAACTACGTGGATCTCTCGACGAGACATTCGGGCGTGGGGTACACGATCGGGTCTCATTTTCCCCTCGCGCCGGACATCCCCCCGATGAGGTCACCCCCAGCCGGAAGCCACTGCGGGAGCGAGAGTGATACGCGACCGCATCCTCGAGCTGCTCAAAACCGAGCCGTTGCGATCACGCGAGCTGGCGGAGAAGTTCGCTTGCGACGCATCCCAGGTCTCACGCGCGTTGCGCCAACTCCTCCAAGACGGCGTAGTCGTCAACGTCCCCGCGCCGCCGGCCATTCCGATGCGCGCGCCCGCTGGTTCGGCCTCGCGGACGCCCCCTACGGTGAGCGCCTCCGCGCGGAGCAGCCTCGTCTGGCGGCTCGTTAAGGCACTCTGGTAGAGAGAACATCCGCTCAAGAAGATCGTCGGCGGCGTTTCTCCACTCCATGGCCGCCTCGCCACGCGCTAGCAATCAGCGTATGCGAGTAAACGCCATCTACAACGCCCGGCTCGTCTTCACCCTCGATCTCGACAAGGGAACTATTGAGTCCGTCTCAATCCGCTCTCTCACCCACTACACGACGGGCCTCGCGATCGAACCGACTGCCTCTGACGACTGGGAAGAGATTCACGAGCGCGCGAAACAGATAGTCGAGGGCGATCCCATCACCATCCACTGGAACGGCAAAGGCTGAGCGCTTCCTTATAGAAACGAGGTGCGCGCCTCAGATGTGTAGTACTTTCGCCGCAAGGAGTTCCTTTTGAGTGGTCTGAAACTAACTGAGCCTGGCTCACCCGTTTCGCTCTTTGCATTTCACGCCTGGTGCCGTGTTCAACTCGCGCTGGCTGCCTTTCTCGGCCAGACGCCCGAGTTTCTCTTCCAGAACGGCCCCGACCCCGATGAGACCTCCGCTCACGCCTGGAAGCTCGAGGGTCATCCCGATAGCGCCCGGCACGTCCTGGAGACAGTTATCCCTGGCTGGATTAAGTCGACCGCGGCCTCTCAGGTCGGAATGTCGGTTATCATCCCCGCTGAAGAGCCGGGCGTCCTCCTCGTCACCGCCGACGAAACCGGGGCCTTTGCCGAATCGGCGTATGTAGAGATAGTGCGAGACCGTCTCGAATTCCGCGAGTGGACTCCCGAGACCACCGAGGTCTTTTCCGTCCAAGACTGGCAGCGCGTCCTCGCGCAAAATGCCGGCTATCGCAACCTCGCGAAATGGCGCTGCCAGAACTGCGAGAGTGTCTGTTGCGGGGAGGTCGACTCGGATATGGCGCCTTGCGACTACTGCGGTTGCGAGGAGGTTGAGCCCGTTCCTCTCGAAACACCGCTGGAGCCTCCCCTCCCTCCCCACGACGAAGAGTACGACTACGCAGAGCGCTATCCGGATCCGACGATTGCTGGCGAGATCCTCGATGTCATCCTGGGTCTTCAAGAGAGCTGCCCGACCATCTCCCTGGACAGATCTCGGCGCTGGTGCTCCCGGTCGGCTAACAGAAGGCTGACGAGGAAGACCGCGCGCAGGCGTCCGTCTGTGCGCGTCCGTCACTGAGTCGCTCGCGCGCTTATCTCACCCGAACGAGTGGTTGACGAGCCAGTTTTCGACGAGGCCCACGAAAGCGGCCTTTCGGACCCCACCAGTCGCGTATGGATACGAACGCGACTCACATCAACAGCAAGTCAACACTCTGGGGAGCAGGTGGCGCCGGCTACTCGAGCGACACGGATAACTGGGCCACCCCGCAGGACTTCTTCGACCTCCTCGACCGCGAGTTCCACTTCGAGGTCGATGTCTGCTCCTCCGAAGAGAACGCGAAGTGCCCGCGCTACTTCACCGTCGAAGACGACGGGCTCGCCCAAGAGTGGCGCGGCTGCTGCTTTATGAACCCGCCCTACGGCCGCACCATCGGCGACTGGATGAAGAAGGCCTATCTCAGCTCTCTTGAAGGAGCGACCGTTGTCTGCCTTGTTCCGGCTCGAACCGATACTGCTTGGTGGCACGACTGGGCGATGCAAGCGGACGAGATCCGCCTCGTGCGTGGGCGGCTGAAGTTCGGTCGCGGAAAGGCGCCGGCGCCGTTTCCGAGCGCGGTGGTCGTCTTTCGGCCGCAGGGACGCTCGGCGCCTGCGCTGCGCCCGCTCGCGTAGTTCGCTTGCTTAAGGCGTTTCGAAAGCTCGCTGTCACCAACGGTGCTCTGCCTTGACGACGGTCTCTCGATCGACTGTCTGACAGGGGCGATACGCTCCTCGAATGAGCAAGGGGTCGCGCTACTCGAGCAAGACCGTCGAACAGTACGAGAAGTTTCGAGACGAACTCGCCCAGAGCGTCCTACGCCAACAACAGGCGTACGATCAGGCGGTGCTCAAACTCGCCGCTGCCGGCCTCGGCTTGACGGTCACGCTCGCAACGGCTCTGGAATCGGCGGACAGACACGTCCAGGAGCGTCTGCCCCTGATTCTGGCTTGGGCGTTCCTGGCCGCTTCGATCGCTTCAGTACTCTTCTCGTTCGTCTCGAGTCAGATCGAGTCGATCAGACGCATTGGGCTGATCGACGCAGAGGAATATGAGAAGGTGAGCGCTACTCGATCGACGAAGCTCACGCGCTGGTTCAATTATGGCTCCGGCGGTTTGCTCGTGGCCGGAGGCTTCTGTCTAGCGTTGTTCGTCACACTCAACGTTTGAAGGAGGTGAGAGAAACGATGGCAAAGTCCGGTTCAAAGGGTGAAACGCCGATCGAGCCGAAGCCAATCAGAAACTACGGCGAAACGCCGGTTTCGCCGCGAATTCGCGTGGTGGAGGAGCGAGGCGAGACGCCGGTGCCTCCGCCGGTCAGGAAGAGGACGCAGAAGTAGAGCGAATGCGCGCGGGCGTCCCTCTTCGCTGTAACTCACCGAGGCTGAGGCGTTGCAGAAGCGCACTTGCTTGGCTCGGTACAGCGCACACTCAAGCCGGATCTGCTCTCGCGTCATCCTCAATACTGGAAGTTTTCCTCACGAATTAAGGTGACGAAACGGACGCAAGGGACGCCGAGTGCCTCGCATACGTCGGGGATCCGGGGCTGCGTCGGCTTACTCGCCTCTTCCGTCACGACGGCACACCCATTGAGGCGAGCGAGCGCGATCACGAAGGCATCGCCACCTGAGCGTCTCGCTCCCGCTCGCTCAACGAGCGAACTATGTGCCGCCAGAATGTCTTTCACTTCGAACTGTGTTGCCTCGTCAATCGGGACGAAAAGGTCGGGGTACTCTTCGGCCCACGCGAGAAGCTCGTCATCCTGTCGGCTTAGTTCGATCCGGATCTCTTCACTCGCTCGTAGCACGCCCTTCTCGATGAGGCCTGGTAGGTCGCGAGTCCAAAGGGACGAGAAATGCTCAAAGGGGTAGACCTCCCGCCATCCTCTGATGAGCGAGCTTGAATCGATGCTGTAGCGCATCGGTCTAGCTAGGCCGCTGACAATGTAACGAGTCGACGTTCGATCTTCGGGACGAGCTTCATTCGGACGCCGAGGTAGTCCGACACGTCGCTCGACGTGATCCGACCGTGCGCGTGACTCGCGAGCACGAGGCTCGTGAAGTAGTGCCCGCTGCGTGCAAGCGCTATGACGTCGGGCGGGGCGAACCCGGGGCGGCGCTTGCGGGCCCGCTTTCGCTCCCATTCGCTTTCATACTCCTGTCGCTTCCTTCGGTAGAAGGAGTCGCTTGTTCGTTTCAGGATCAGGAGTCGGCGAAGCAGCGCCTCTCGACTGACAGCAAAGCGCCTCGCGAGAGCTTCAATCTCGTCGTCACGCCACGCAAGCGCAGACCCGTGCGCCTCCGTGACCCCGTCTTCAAGCAGCGCCCTGGCCGGGATCAGCACTGCCCCTGCGATGTGGTTACAGAAGACCTCGATGCGGCGACGGCTGTTGAGATCGCAAACGCCGCCGTGTGCGAGAGCCGCATGGGTGAGTTCATGGATGAGCGTGAACGAACGCGCGGCGGCGGGGTCGTGGATGTTTGCAACGACTACGGGAAGCACTGTCGTGGCGATCGAGAATCCGCGAGCCTCATCGGGATCAACCTCGTTCATCTGTAAGACAAGCGATCCTTTCGACTCAGCGGCGTGGCGCCAGCCGTTGAACGCGTCGTGACTCGACCACTCGAACTGCGTCGAGAGGCTCACGCCGAGGAAGGCGCGAACACGGCCAGCGACCACCTCAGGATTCTCGTCGAGACTCACGCGGAGGTTGAAGCGTTGCGCCGCCTCGCCCTCGTCCTCGAGAAGTTCAAGAGCAATCTCTCGCCGATCGAAAGCGAGATCAACTTCCTCTAGAAGACCCGGAGACGGCCGGAGGGGTCGATCTCGCCGACAACGTCGAAGGTCGTCGATGAGCGGTCTGTCGCGAGGCGGTCTCGGCAGGTAGAAAACAGCAATTGGACGGCGATAGACGCGTGCGACTTCGCGCAGCTGCGGGATCGTGGGCCGTGACTCGCCGCACTCCCATGCCGCCAGCCTCTCAGCGGAGATCCCACCGGCCTTCTTTGCCGCCGTCTCAATGTCGTATCCGGCCTTCTTCCGAGCCCAAACGAGAAGAGCTGGCTCGGCTAGGGCTTCAACACCCCTCGCCACGCCCACCGCCTTTTGTGTCCACCGTATCAACGCACAGCCGCAGGACGGAATCAACAGCGCCTTGCGTCGTTCACGGCGGCATGGTGCTCGTCGCTGCCCGACGCAGAACTACTACACCATGGCCCCCCGGTCGCGCGCTAGCTATCAACGTATGCCGCTACGCGCCCTCGTCGTTTACGACCTCCGCATCGTCTTCGCTGTCGACCTCGACTCGGAGACGATCGAGAACGCCGAGATCTGTTCGCTCAATCACGCCGCAACCAGTCTCGAATTTCGCGGAGCGGCGCCCTTTGACTTCGAGAAGCTTCAGAAGCGCGCCAGAGAGATAGTCGAGAGTAACTTCGTCATCGTCCGCGGGGACGGAGTGGGATGAAAGATCGCCTCATATCAAGAGCCGCTCCTCCCACCCAAGACTCGCCGCCGCGGCAAGGACGTGGCGATGGGTAAGCACCGAGCTAATCCAAAGCCGGGCTCTCCAATGTCGCTGCGTGCATTTCACAGCTGGTGTCACATCCAGGTCGTGCTCGCTGCTTCACGGCAACTCCCGCCTGCCTTCCTCTTCGCCAGTGGGCCCCGCCTCAAGCGACCGTTCGTCCTTGCCTGGACGCCAGAGGACGATATGAGTCCGAAGGAGCTATTCGAGAACGTCTTCCTTTGTTGGATCGATATAACCGGGGCGTCTCAGGTCGGTGTGGCCATTCCGCTTAGTTGGAGCGAGGAGAACTTCCTTTTACTCGCGCTCGACGAGACCGGGGTGCTGATCGGAGGAGCGCTCACCGATGAGACATACGACGAGCCTGGCCTTATGGATTGGGCGTCCTACGATCTGACGTCGCCTGCGGTAGTCGACTGCCAGCGCCTCCTCGCGCGAAACGCCGGCTACCACGACTTCTCAAAGTGGCGCTGCGGTCGTTGCCGCTCTGTTTGCTGCGGGGAAGTAGGTGGGATGCCCCGGAGATGTCCGTACTGCAAGGGTGATGACATCGCGGAGGTATCGCTCGATACGCCACTCGCGAGACCCCGACTCCCATACCACGAGCGCTATGAGCCAGATGATTCGGGGTTTCCTCCGATACCGGCGTTCATCGGCGACGTCCTTAACCTGATAATCCGCCAAACACGCAGCTGATCTTACTCTCGCGCGGGCGTTCGCCGACGGCGCGGCGCCGCTTGACGGAGTTCGGCGACGAGAGAATCCGCCTAATAGAACGAGCGTTTGGCTAGCGTGATGTATTAGTGCGCGAGGAGAGCGCGTGAAACGGCGGTTGCGCGCTGCGCGTCCGCGGCAGCCTCGGCGAGTTTCTGAAGTCGAATTTCGATCTTCTGAAGAAGGATGTCGGGATCGACGGGCTTGCCATTACGCGCCGCCTCCTCGGCCTCGTCGATCAAGTCCGGTATGGCACCCTCGACTGACCAAGTAGTTGACAACACGAGTTTCACTGTGTCGCTCGTTGAGGTGTTTACGCTTCCAAGCAGCGCTGCCAGCTTTTCAGCGGCGTTGGCGGCTACCACCGGCCCCCGACGAGAAGAGTGCGCTCCCCATCGTGCTTCGAGGTGCGTGACGAGGGCGTGGTCGAGCCGAAGAATGCGAGCCCTTTTTAGCTCCTTGGCCATGCGGGCGTTCTTGACGCTCACGCCCGTCGCGTATCTCAACTCGGCGATGCCACCAGTGAAATTACCTTGCATTGGCATCGGAAAACGCGAAAAAGCGACGATCGCGAGGGACTCGTCGCGCTCTTCGGGGACTTCCGGGGCTTCGGGGTCTTCAGAGGCTTCGGTAAAGTCAAAGATGGGTGCGAGGTGCACACGACCGTGCTTGTGCCGAACCAAGACGGTCTCGAGATAACAGTCGTCGTTGACAACGAGCATCGCCTTCGGAATTCTCGAATGAGCCAAGGCGAACTCCTCCTCAATATCGCGAGCGACGTGGGCGCCATAGCCGGTGTTCCCGCCTTTGGCAAAAAACGGGCCGATACGCACTGCGTCACTCTCGAGCCAGGCATCAAAGAGCCACTCGGCCTGCAAGATGTCGCCGAAGCGGATTCCCGCGTTGGTCGCCGGCTTCAGGTACATCAGCGCTCCGCCGCGAAACGCAGAGACGCCATACCTCCATCAGGGATGATCAGGATATCCTCAGGGCTAAACCCCAGCTGGCTGTCGTAGTCGGGTTCAGCGACAGCCGGGCGCGGTCGGAGTGGCGATTTTGCTGCGGCTTCGTCGAACTGATCGTCGAGGAAGTCCTCCCACTCGCTCTCTCCAATGCCACTGGCAAGCATAAACCGTGCTTTTTCGGCAAACGATTGCACCTCTTCCGCTGGCATACGATGGAGGAAGACGAAAGACTCATGGAGGGGCCGCTGGGCGAGGGCCGCCGCGACGGACTCCCTAAGCTCTCGGTGTGCCGCTTCCTTCCAGTCGGTCATTTCGTGCTCCTTTGTCAGCTCGCCGAACATCTCGGGCACCGCCTTCAAAACGGGCTGAAGCTCTCCCTCCTTGAGAACGTCGGTTGGCGACTTCGAGTCAAGGACGTCCCAGGGCTGCGCCAGGACATATTCGAGGTCACGAGAATCGATACCTATCGAAGTCAGCATCTCGACAACGGCGTCCAGATAGGCCACAAGTGTTGCTTGCTTCTTCCTCATTCGGCGCGTCTCGTTGCGCCAGTCAGCGATGGCGTGGTTGCCGGCGCCGAGCATGCGACCGATCGCCCGATCACTTGGAATCTGCTTCGTCAAATGCCGCAGTGCCTCGTAAGGAGGACGAAGGCGAACTTCTTTAACCTCAATGGCTGTGTCCATACTGTGGACTATAGCACAATATACCCAGTTGTGTGCCCATTTATATACTCATTATTATACCCAGTTCTGTACCCTGTTTTGTACCCGCTCAGCTTTGCGAGACTCCGAAATACGAGCAATCTGCCCTCGCTCGCAACGCCACCCACCCTCGCGCCACCGCGTACCCGCTTCGGCACGACGCGGTCAGCTTTATCGTCTGAGACCATGGCGCCTCCACCGTGCGCTACCTATCACGCCATGACCGAGAAAAAGCGAGAACCCAACCTCTCCGCTCTCTGGGATGCGGCCATTTCGGCGGCTTCTTCAGAGACCCCGTACGTCAAGCGGCGCAAGCGCCCTCCGTACACCTACCACTACACAGACCGACACCGCAGGTAGTCCGTAAACGGTCGCGCTATTTGCGGCCCAGCCCCGTAGCGGCTCTTCGTCGTGAAGGGCCGCTGCGGATAACCGCGGTGAGGTCCTTCCGCACGTGCTCAGCGACCGTCGAGGGCGCGCCGTAACCTACGAGCCTTGTTATCCGCCCCAGCCGCTTCTAGGTCGTACGCGGCCATCGAGACAAGCGAGCGGGGACGCCCGATCTCTTTCTGAAGTTCCTCAACCTCGCGCTCGAAGCCCGCCCACTGACGCGCTAGCGCGAAGCCCGGTTGATACCGGCGCAGGAGGTCATGGTAGTAGCGCTCGCCCTGGGCATAACCTTTCGCTCGGTACTGCTCCTCGAAGTCCTCGATGTACATCAGGACGGTCTGAGGTTCAGCTGCCGCAAAGGCGCGAGCAAGTTGCTCGGCGCCCTCAAGAGGAAGATGAACGTCGCCTTGGCGATCGACGAAGCCGAGCGGGTGGAGTTTCTCGGGTGGCCCTTCAAGGCCAGTTCGCATCGCGATGTTTTCGGCCGCGTCGAGGGGCATCGAGAGCCCACCGACCTCAGCGCCAGCGCTTGGCTCGCCGCTTGATTCGAGGATTCTGCCTACGGCCTCAACGATGGCGCCACCTCGCACACCCTTGGCATGCTCGTGGAGGCGCTCAAATCGCTCTTCGTCGCGAAGAAAGGCTCTACGGTCTCTCCACGGAACGACTATCTGGCGCGTACTGACGTACTCCTCGAGGCCCGGATGTGGCCCGTCCTCGTAGCGCACTTTGACGTGGCCGCGACGCCCGACTTTGGCCAGGAGCTTGACCTTCAGAAGCGGTGAGTCCGTTCGACGCGGGTTCTCGCGATACCCATAGAAGCGGCCTTCAATGAGGTAAGCGCCCTCCATGTCGCCACTACTATGCCGCGGTTTTGCCTCACGCGTAAGCGGCAGTTTTCACCCAGAGGCGACGGATAACGGCTTCACTTCTCAGGCGACCGGTACCGATGCGGCTCTATCGCCTTCAGCGACCGCTCCCGCCCCGGCTCGAAGCGCTTAAGGCGCGCATCCTCGTCGTAGCCAAAGTGCTCAAGCGCCTTCTCCCAGCTTCCATAGCGACGCCTGAAGACGCTATCGCTTGGGATCCACAAGTCTTCTCCACGTGTTTTCGCAAGTTCGATCTCGCGATATCGCCAGTGGTCGTACTCAACGACTAAGGGCGGGTGTCCTAGAACCTCGGCAGCCTTTTCGAGGGCGTCATGCATAGCCTCCTCGCGGTACGTATTGACCTTGCCGATGAGCCTCGAGCGGAAGCGGGCCTCGATCTTCAGAGGCGTGGTCGTCTCCGAGAGCCCAACCGCCTCCTTCGCCGTCCTCCATGTTCCGAAGTAACGAATGACGGCATTTAGGTCGAGGATGTCCTCGCCGGCGGCAACCAGCTCGCGCCGAGCAGCCTTGTAGGTATCAGGGGTGAGGTCGCCGTCGACGTGCTCAGCGACCCGAAGGAGTGAGCGGATGTGGCGTGCCGTCTCCCCCTCCTCACCGGCAATCCGCTTCAGACGCGCGTCGCTAATGCGCGCGAACGCCTTCTCCTGCTCCTCTGGCGAGAGGGCGACGAAGGCAACGGCGATGATGTCGATGGCCGAAGTTGGGACCACGACTGACCTATCGCACAAATCTGCCCCGTCATGGCCTCGCGATGGGGGCGAACGTTTACGCTCGGGTTAGTCAGAACAAGAGAACAGATAACCCAGGTGCCTTGATTGATCTACGATTTGGAAGGCTCTGGCTTCTCTCTGGATAGTCTGAAGATGGGGTGTCGCGCCTCCTCGGACGCTGGCTCTAGCCGTATAGCAACGAGTTCGCGACCGTCCTCTTGAAGTGGTGTCTCCTCAACAACCTTCGCGTTGACCTCTCCTGACAAGTATCCAAGTGGCCACACCTCGCCTAAGGGACTCAGAGCCAGCGCGAATTCCATCCCCATTCGGAGCTGGAAGTCACCCTCGCCTAGCGCCGCTCGTTGCTCGGGATCAACCGCTATCTCGGAGCTGCTGAACGCCATCCGGCTCTCGCCGCTTCTGATGATCTGAGCCGCCTCTGCGATTCCACGAAGATCGCGTGAGGAAACTTCTTCGGGAAGCTCGACCGTGCGCTGAGTCCAATCTCCAATCAGCAGTAAGTCTTCCACAAGCCGTCTTCGCCGGACTAAAAACTCTTCGATCGGTCGTTGCGCGAGGTTAAAGACCACCGGCGGTCGGTGGCCGTCGCGGTCTTCTATCGTAAGAGTTCCGACTCCGTGGATAGCATCTATTACAGCGAGCGCGTCGGCTTGACCACGCAGGCCCGTGCGAGTTCCCTGGTAGTTCAAGGTCACCTGGATCTCGCCACCTCGCTGACGCGCGCGGAACAGAACCGTCATCGTGAGGCAGCCGACGGTCCCAACGAGTGCACCGTCCCAGTCCTCGGTAGGACTCGTGGGTGCTAGGTGGATATCGATAGACGCTTGTCCCCGATCACTCGACACCTGAATTCGCGAGTTCCATGGAGCTGGGAGCCTCTTCTCGCCGCGAACAGTGACCTCGAGACCTTCCGAAGGCGGCGCGAGCGCCTCGAAGACCGAAGGCAATTGGCTGAACTCGAGACGTACTGCATCGAGAGTCGCCTCGCCGCCTGATACGAGTACTCGGTTGAAAGCCGCGAGCTGATCTTGCCCTTCCGGAGTGTCCTCGAAAGAAAACGTTCCCTGAGGAAGCCTTTCAAGCGCAGCCCGGTTCCTTGGTAACGCTTCGATCCTGATTGTGCTGTCGGGTGTGACAGCCTCAAGGGCCATGACTGCGCCGGGCGTGGTAGGTATCTGAATAAGCAATTCGCTTGGCCGCGTAGAAGTCGTATAGGCGAAGAAGGGGTCGCTCTCGCCAAGGTATTCCGCTACAGCGCCTAGGCGAGCCAAGGCGTCAGCTCCCGTCGCGAGTTCACCGCCAGCCCGCACGGCGCGTATAAGTGCCCGCATATCTTGAGCCGCGTCGCCATAGAAGTGTTTCACGATGCGCTGACCTTGATCGGATTCAAAGAGCGCAGAAATGATCCGCGATGTGCCCCACCAATCCACCCTCACCCCCGTATGGCGGCCGACGAGATGCTGCCTGAAGAGCCTCTCCTGATTGCCTGTGAGGTTCTTTGCGAAGATGAACGTATAGTGCGGCATCTTGTAGTGATCGACCGCTCGATCCAATGACTCCTTACATTGCGGCCACGAGATTGACCCAGTAAACCGTTTTGCTTGCCAGCAGCGAGCATAGGTCCGGTCAGAGAGCGGCAATGCAGAATCCGCACCCAAGTCTGGTGCTCGCAGCCTGATCGCATCTTCGTGATCGAGCAGAACAACGAGGTATGCGAGTTCCTCGAAGTCGTCGTCGCTTAGCGCCGAAAAGTCGAGCCGACGGGGGCCAAGTGGTTGCTCACCTTGATTCATGGGCACAGGATATGCCCGCAGCCAGGCGACGTCGGCCGATCCTTATCCTCTAAGGCGGCGATGGGAGATTAATCTCGGGCCGTGGCTCTACGTCAAGCCTTCGTAGCATGGCCATCTCGACAACGTGGCGCGAGTCGGCTTAAATCGCCAGGTGAACCTCTACGCGCTCGTGTCCTCGGACTCTGACTTCGCGGTCGACGTCTTCGCTACCCAGGCTGCGGCCGAAGAGGCGATGTGCACGGTTATCGAAGACGAGCCGATGCTCGAGCCGCTCCTTAGCATCGTTCTGATAGAGCCACCCTGGTCGGCGTCGAGCTGGCCGGATCTCGCTGCGAGCCCGCAGTAGCGCTCCATGGCGCAGCGAATAGGCCCTACCTTGCCAAGCCATGTTCAAAGAAGCGAGACCAACAGGCGGAGAGCCGCCCTCGCCGGTACGAAGGCCATTGCCCAGACCGTGCGACGGGCAGCGCGGAAACTCACTTTAGAAGAGCCTCCTAGCCCAGGAACAAGCCCGACCGAGTCCGTCCGCGGCCGTTTAGTTCACGTTTACGCCTGCCGATTTATCGGGCGTGGCTGGACGGAAGAGCAAAGCGGCGCTCCTGGCCGAGCACGAGCACCTCAAAGGGCTTGCGGTCGGACGTACTAAAGAAGATTTCACGGGTAAGGAGTATGGAAAGGTCAGCGCGGTCTGGGTTGAGGGCGTGTACCCGATTGTGGAAGTCGACTTCCCGAACGCCGACCCCATTCAGCTGGTCGTCGTTCGCAGCCGCCGGCCTCGAAACCATGTCCGCGATTACATCTGGCTGAAGCCTGGCGAGCAAGACGATGAATACCACTGGGTCGATCTCGACTCGGCCTTGGGCCCAACGAAGCGAATCCCCTCCGTCTCCGTCGTCGTACTCATCAGAGCGCGGACCTGGAATCGCGTCGCGACCAAGAAGAAGTTAGCCCTAGCTCAAGGGCTTGCGGAAGAGATTGCCTCCCTACTCGAGGACATCCTTGACGAGTTCCCGCCAGAGGCTCCGGTTGATATCCACGTTGACCCGAAAGTGATACGGCAAGAAGAGAGCGACGATTTCAATCTCGTCATCGCCATCAGCGCGTTCGACTTGGACGAGGTTTCCGGCGTTGAGCTGTTTGAGAAGGTCCAAGACTATTTCGAAGCGGCCCAGATACCCCCGGGGGCATCAGAACACTGGCCGACAGTTGTCGTAAATCAGCTTCGGGAGGAGCGCGGATTAGCCCCAGATCACATCTTCGTATCGAACTTCGTCCTAGAAGGCCGCATCGGCGAGATGCGACTTGAGCCGGTACACGGCCGTCTTGAGCTGCGTTAGGACGCGAGACGCGAAGCATCACCAAAGAGCTGCTTCGTCGCCCCGTGCTCACTCCGGCTCAGTCTTCGCATTCGTTATAGAGGCAGTCGAGCCCGGTCTCGCGATAGACGGCTAAGCGATTGATGTCTTCAACGGCGCCAGGCGTATCCGGAGGACAGGGCCTCCAACCTAAATTGGGCACTTTCACTGCCCACCAGCCGAGCGCCCGGCATTCCGCCGCTCCCGGCCACTCTCCAGCCCAAGCTGAAGTCCAAGGGTCGTGGCCTTTGCAATCGCACTGAATACGTTGCCCGAAACAAACCGAGCAGCGCTCTACGTCACAACCCTCGCTATGGCGTTCACCTACCCTCGCTCCGCAGCCGGGACAGAGAGGCCGAAGACGCCGGCGCTTTGGTTGGCGAATCTCCGGGGGACGTATCACCCGCCGCTCCTCTCCCCTACGCTGGCGCCGACGATTGGCCGCGCGGCCCCAGGTTGGCCTCTTCGCAAGAAGCGCGGAGCAAAGCGGATCGGCGAACAGACCGACTGGCTTGGCGGTCGGATATCTCCATTCGCCAAGCCGAGGCGGCCCGTCGCCACGAATGACATCGACGATCATTGCTTCCCTATGGCCGGCCTCGGCCAAGACGAGAACAAGACACTCGGTGGGCGGCTCGGTGTCGTGGCGTTGGGACGGCATGAGCCAACAGAACCTGTCGGCCTTGCTACGACGAATGGCCATCGGGAGAACTCGAGCGCCAAGGTCGCGAATCCTCGCGTCGTCTAGCTCGTCGACTGGCTTCACCATCTCGACGACGAGACCCTCACGCGGAACCTCAAGGAAGAGAATGCCCGGCCACTTTGCACGAGGGTCAGTGAGAGTCGCGCTCATCGACTCCACGGACTCTTTGAGTCTCGCCCGAAACTCGTTGAACGTAAGCGGCCTTTCGATAGCGACTCCTGAAAGAAAGCGATATGCAGCTATCATGGACCCGCGCACGCGTTCCCACCCGTTGTGAAAGAGAAAGACGAGCGCCGTGCGTCACGCCAAGCCACGCGGTCGAGCTAGAGCTATAACGCTGACGAGCGTTCGCTCGCAGCACTGCTGCGAGATTCCTAGAACGTCCCGCCGCGCTCAGCAAGCCAGCGCTTTCGCTCGGCGAAGTCGGGCATCGCACGCTCGACACGGCGCCAGAACGCTCGGTCGTGGCGGGGCTCTATGACGTGCACCAGTTCGTGAACGATGATGTAGTCGATTATCCGCGGCGGTAGCTGCATTGTTCGCCAGTGGAAGTTAATCGCCGCGCTCCCGCAGGAGCCCCAGCGATAGCCGAGATCCTGCACCTTCGCCGGCTCGGGCGTTACCCCGACGCGAGACGCATAAAGAGCTGCTCTATGAGTCAGCCACGGCTGGCCATGCTCAACGTACCAATCGAAGAAATGATTCTCGCCGCGCTCTCGTTCGTCTCGCCGAAGCTCGAACCAGCCGTGTCGAAGCTGCAGAGGCTGGCTTGAAGCTCCTCCGTCGACAAGCCGCAGGCGGTAGCTACGCCCGAGGTAGTGAAAAGTCTCTCCAGAGACGTATTCCTTCACGAGGGTCGGCCCAACAAGAAACTCGCGCTCGGCGAGCTTGCGGTAGATCCAGAGCCCCTTCTGACGCACGGCACGTTCGATTTCGTCGAGCGACGCATCCGCCGGCGCTGCGAGTACCAGCTCGCCGTCACGTTCGATTGTGATGCCAAGCGTCTTTCTACGACGGCTACGTCGTAGCGCGAAGGTCAAATCATCGACGGTCAGCGAATCGCTCACGCTTCCAGCCTCACATGTAGCGCTTTTGCCAACTCGACAAGCCGGTCAGCGACCGCCTCCTGGCGGTCGAAGGGCACGAGGTCGTTGGCATCGAGGAAGTCGACGGCTATCCACTTGCGGAGGACGTTCTGGGCATGCGCGTTCCTCCAGAAGTCGACAAGTCTCACTTCTTGGCGCAGATGCTCCACGAGCCCGACCGTCAGCTCGGCGTAGCGCCCGAGTTGTTCTTTCGAGACCGGTCGTCCCTCGGAGGCCTCTTTGACAAGGACGTCTAGGAACGGCAGCTCGGTCTTTGGATCCAGCCCGGTCTCGTCGCCTCGGCGCCCCTCTTTAACCTCTTCAGTGAACTTCTTGAGCGCTTCGACCAGCTCGTCCCAGCGGTCTTGCAACCCCGACAAGATGCCCTCGAGGCGCTCGCTCAGGCTTTCGTAGTAGACCGGGTCTTCATCGAAGTGCACGCGGATGTGATGGCGGGCTGCGTGTTCCATCTCGGAGGCCTTGGCCCGAGGCGAGATGTGCGCATCTACGGCCTCTTCGAACTTCGCGTCGAGTATCGAAATCGGCGGGATCATCGGATCGACGCCCTGAGCTATTACGAACTCGTCTATCAACCGGCGGACTTTTTCTCCGGCGCCGACTAGGTTGAGCTGTGAGTCGCGATAGAGGTTGGCCGCGGACTTGTTGATGAACCCGAGCCGCTTGGCGTCGCGCGTGTAGGGCAGGGCCTCGGGTCGCGGCAAGACGATGTCGAGGCTCTCGACGAACTGCTTGAACTTGGCGATGAAGTCGGCACGGATGCGCAGGTCGCGCAGAAGCTCGACACAGGCGTCGGTGTCTTCGATCGCGACTCCGCGGTCTACAAAGACATTGATGGCGCGCTGGTGCCGATCGTCTAGCTTCGGGAGTTCGTCTCGAATACTCGTCAGCGCGCCTTGTACGTCCTCTTCGGCGTAGACAGCCAAGGCGTCTCGTAGATGACGCGCCACCCCGAAGTAGTCGACGACGAACCCGCAGGCCTTGCCGAGTCTGGTTCTGTTGACTCGCGCTATTGCCTGTAATAGCTCGTGCCCGCGCATTGAGCGGTCTAGGTAGAGCACCTGCTCGACAGGTGCATCAAACCCGGTCAGGAGCATGCTCTTGACGCACAGGAAAGCGAGTTTGTCTTCCTCCAGTGGCTTCTTGAAACGCTCGATACGTCCTTCCGACTTTGCCTTTTCGCTCCATTCGTTCCAGCTTGTGGGTTGGTTGTGCTTCTTAGAGATCACCGTCGCGAACTCAAGTTCGCGTATGACCGGCAGAAAGGCGCGAGCGCGAATCTGGAACTGCTGCTCTTCCTCGAGCCCCTCTACTTCTTCAGATGGTAGGAAGAGGAGCTTCGGGTCGAGAGCTTCAAGCTGACGCACAAGATTGTCTCGCGCGATTTCAAACTGCTCGCGGTAGCGGATTGCCGCGCGACGGCTATTCGCCACGACTTGGGCCTTGAAGCCGTTCGGTAAGACGACATCGATGTAGTGGCGAAGCATGTCGACGGCCTTTGCCGCGATTAGCTTCGGAGCTTCGAGAACGTCGCCCGAGGTTGCGTACTTCGCCTTGATGAGCGCGAGTTCTTCGGGAGTGCGCTCGCTGAACATGTCTTCAAACCGCTCGTCGAGCGCGGCGCTATCGGAGACAACTCCCTCCGCCGTTCGACCTTCGTAGAGGATCGGGACAGTGGCTCCGTCCTTTTCTGACTGCTTGATGGTGTAGGTGTCGATGAACTCACCGAAGATCTCGCGAGTCTTCTTCTTCTCGCCGATCATGATTGGCGTCCCGGTGAAGCCGATCTTCGCGGCGTTCGGTAGCGCCCGCTCCAGATTGGCGTGAAGCGTGTTTGACTGGCTGCGATGCGCCTCGTCGACCAGGACGACGATTTCCTCGTCCTCGTTTAAGACCGGGAACAGTTCGCCGGCTGCGACTTCGGGGTCATCGTCGCTTTGGCGGTACTTCTGGATGGTGGCGAAGACTAGGTCTGGCCCGTCCTCGCTCAGAATGCCCTTGAGTTTGTTCGTGCTTCTCGCTTTGCGCAGCGTCTCACCGGTGAGCTTCGCGGTCAGAGAGAGTTGGCGCTCGAGGTCTCTGCGGTCGGTGATCATAACGACCTTGAAGCGACGCAACGTCGGGAGCGTCCTCATCTTGCGTACGAGAAAGACCATCGTCAGGCTCTTGCCCGAGCCTTGCGTATGCCAGATGACTCCTCCGCGCTGGTCGCGATCGCCGGGCCCGCGTCGGGGCTGGCCGTGCTGAAGGCGCGCAATCGCCTGCTCAACTGCGCGATATTGCTGATAGCGAGGAACGACTTTGGTCGTCTTCGAATCGGAGTCACCGAAGAGGATGAAGTTACGAACGATGTCCAGCAGCGTCTCCGGGCGCAGCATTCCAGCGACGAGTTGTTGCTGGCTTTGGAGTCGCTCAACGCCCAGCCCCTTCGCGACTTCCGCCGCCGGCCAAGGGCTCGTGTCCTTCCACTCTAAGAAATGCTCAAAGCTGGCTCCGATACCGGAGACTCGCGCCTGGTAGAAGAACGTTGAGACGAGAAGCTGGTTGTAGTGGAAAAGCTTCTCAACTCCCTCGTCCTCCTCTTCTTCGAGCCAATCGCGTTGGTTTGAGTAGCGGAGGAGTTGGGTTATGCCCTCCGCCATCGGATTGGTTGCGGCTGGGCTCTTGCACTCGATGACAACGAGCGGAATCCCATTTACGAAGAGGACGATGTCCGGAGTGATGAAACCGCGACCGCCTGGCCGGTCGACGCGAAACTGGTTGATGACGAGGAAGTCGTTGCGCTCAGGATGCTCGAAATCGATGTAGCGGAGCGTCTGCTCACGGCCTCCATCGATTTCAGGCACGCCCTCGACACCCGTACCGCTGAGTAGGAGTTCGGTCGCAATACGGTTCGACTCCATGAGCTTATGGGCGCCGAGGCGCTGGAGTTCATCGACTCCCTGCGCGACGCGGCTGTCATCGAGCCAAGGCTCGCCGGCGTCGTCGACATTGATGCGCTTGATCGCGTCACACAGGCGGTTGAGCAGCAGAACGTCCCGGAAACTCTCGCGCTCGGTCAGGTACGGAATGTCGATGTCGCCCTCGATGTGCTGCCAGCCCATCGAAACCAACTGGGCCACGAGTGGTCGCTCAACATGGTCCAGCTCAGGACTGCTGCTCACGCAGCAACCTCCTCTGAGACGGGAACCCTCACGCGGCCGGTTAGGAGGTCGTCCATAAGGCCCTTCTTTACTAACTTGAGCTTCTCAAGCGTGAGGCTCTCGCTCTCGAGCCGCTTCTGGGCCTCCCTTAAAACCGCCTCAATGGCGTCTTGCTCATAGCGAGGTGGCACTGGGAGCATCGTTGCTCGCAGAGTCTCGGAGCGGATGGCCGACATGATGCCGCCCTGCGCATCACGCGCGAAGTGTGAAAGCACCCATGGGGCATAGTTGAACTGCAAGCACGCGAGGAACGGCGAGTAGAGCGCCTCGTCAAAGGTAAGCGTCCAGACATGTTTGGATGAAAGCGCTTCCCCAACATCGTTCGGAACGACACAACACCGTCCGACCGTCCCCATGATTGTGATCATCACGTCTCGGGGACGTACCAGATATCGCGATAGCTCGACGGCCTTTTCGGGCCGCACAAACCTAATGTACTCGGCCACGAACTGCTCGACTTGAACATTGTCGATCCCGAGCAGCGGGACACCTTCACTCGCAAGCTCACTCTTTAAGAGCGCGCTGCCAAATGGGCCACTTCGCATCGCGGGATTAACGTCCGCGAGCAACCTCTCGATAGTGCGCACGTCCCACAAACTAGGAAGCAGCCCCAACGGCGAGTCTTTGAACTGCTCCGGGTTCAGCTCGGGGTCGCGCAGATCGCCGTTCTCGTCGACGCCTCTGGTCAGCAGATCGCGCAGTAGCCCGCGCTTCATCTCCCGGAGCTTCGCTATTACGCGTTCGGTCTTATAAATAGCCTCATTCGCGGTGTCGAGTATCTCAGCGATATGCCGTTGCTCAAGAAGCGGCGGAACCGAGACTTCGAGAGCTGTGATGCTTCGGAGTATAAGACGACGAAGAGCGCTCCCTGAAACCGCATTATCGATTTGCCGTGTGAAATCTGCCGACTGTAGTGCGTGCCCTAGGAATCGCCGATCTATTCTTCCTCCAGGGCGCATGATACAAATCGACGAGAGCGCGCCTATCGTCTCGCTCTGCTCATAGACGACAACCCTGCCAATTGTCCCATCTTTAGATAACAAGACGTCGCCAGTGCTAATTAAAGAATCGGCCGTTTCTAGTTGTGCGAAAGCTTCGTCTGTAATTTTCGTGCAGGAGTCGAGATCGACGTAGCCATCTCCTATATCCTTTACGTTTGCGATAGGCTGGCCATACGTCTGCGGCGACGGGCTGAAGTGTGACCCGTCGGTAAGTCGAGTGCATAACGAGCCGAGAGTCGCTCGTTCCCAGCAGTCTCCATCACGTGCAACCTTAGTCATAGCCCAGTTGCTCCAGTTGTCTGTTAAGTTGTGTCTGAGCTAGGTCTTGCTCCTTCTCTATGTTCCGAAGAGTGACGCGATACTTCCCCCACCATGTCTCGGCTATTCGGGTGATCTCTTCTCGGTGCCCAGAGACGTATCTGGCTAACTCTTGCTGAAGATCGATTCTTAGCACCTTTATGACTACTTCCTGCGCCTGTTCGTCAAGAAGGTCAGCACGCGCTTGATGAAGTCGATCGATAAAACTAGTCGTAAGCGTCCTTAGTTCCTTCTTGGCTTCCGCGAACTCCTTCCTCAAAGCCTTCAGTTCGGTTTCGGAGAGGACTTCCCCTACTGATGATTCATCTTCTTCTGGCAATTGCCCCGCTTTAATAGCCATGTTTATCTCAACGACCTTCGCTTCGGCATCCACGATCGCTTCAAGGAACTCCGGGAGAAGTCGCCGAATAAGCTTGTGGTCGAGGGAATGGTTTCGCACTTTCTCGCTATCGAGCGAGGACGTGATCGTTGTGATCCAACCATCGATCACGCCTTGGAAATCCCGCGCGATGAGTGTCTTCAGATCGAACTGAGCCTCACTCCACCAACGCGCTATCGCCCCCGCGACCTTAAAGCGATCGAGCAAGCCGATCGGGGTTAGCGCTTCGACAAACGACGTCAACAACTCGGCGCGAACGTCCATCAGGTCGACACTCACGGGTAAGCGAGTTATCCGTGCTTGGTGTGCAGCCCACCACGCATCGAACGCTGAGAATAGTTCTCTCTCGCGGGCTTTTACGCCTTCGTCTTCTTCGACGCGCCGCCTGATATCGGCTTTCTCGTTAAGCTCGGGCGAGAAGTCGAGGTAGTGTTCGTCCCCGTCGATGAGCACGCGTTTAGGATCGAAACCATGGGCGGCGAACAGCTCCATCTGCGCTTCCACCTCTGCTCTCGGCACTCCGCCCCGTAGGTGAGCGCGAACATCCTGAGGCTCGGGAGGCGGTGCGTTGTCGGCATAGCGGCGGATGTTCAGGTTGTAGTCGTTGCTGCCCAGTTCATCGCGAGTAACGACCGTCGCGTAGCCTGGCACGTCCTCAAACGCCTCGAAAGTTGAGACGATTTTCTCGATGTGTTCCGGACGGAGGTAGTTCTGGGCTCGGCCAGCCTCGAACTCTCGGTCGGCGTTGATGAAGATAACCTTGCCCTTACGCGCCTCCGGCTTAGCTTCCTTAGCTCGCATCACGAGGATGCACGCGGGAATGCCGGTTCCGTAGAAGAGATTCGGCGCGAGGCTGATGACAGCCTCTAGACGGTCGTCTTCGATGATGCCCTTGCGGATCTCGCTCTCGGCACCACCGCGGAATAGCACGCCGTGGGGCATGACGGTCGCGACCATTCCCCGCGGACGCAGCACAGAGAGCATGTGCTGGGCGAACATCAGGTCGGCCTTCTTGCCGGTCTCCGGCGCGAACCCGTAGCGGAAGCGCTCGGGGAAATCCATTCCGTCACGCGTGTAGTTCTGGCTGAAGGGCGGATTGGTGATGACACGGTCAAACCGCATCAGCTCGCCGCTCTCGCGATGTTGCGGCTTCCCGAGGGTGTCCTCGTTCTGAAGATCGGCGTCGGGAATACCGTGCAGGAGCATGTTCATCTTGGCGATTGCCCAGACACCGCCGTTCTCGTCCTGGCCGTAGAGACGAAGGTTCCGAGGGTTTCCGCCGTGCTCCTCGACGTACTGCTTCGATTGGATGAGCATCCCGCCTGAGCCCACACAGGGGTCGTAGACGCGCATCCCTTCCTCCGGCTTAATAAGCCTGACCATCAGCCGAACGACATCACGAGGCGTGTAGAACTCGCCGCCCTTCTTGCCGGCTGAGTCGGCGAACTCGCCGATCAGGAACTCGTAGGCTGCGCCAAGAAGGTCAGGGAACTCGAAGTCCTCGTCGAGCAGGCGGTGCTTTGAGAAGTGCTTGATGAGGTCGCGAAGCTTCTGATCAGAAAGTTTAGTCTTGCCGATTTTCCGGTTGAAGTTGATGTGCTGGAGAACGCCGTCGAGCGCTGGGTTTTCGTCCTCGAGCGCCGCCAGTGCCTTGTTTAGGCCCGTCCCGACGTCCTGGTGGAGATCTTTCTGGATGTGCTCCCAACGAGCCGCCGCGGGCACAAAGAAGGTGTCGTAGAACCGCGGCGACTCGGCCCGCGTCTCCGCCTCGGCCTGCGACTTGCCCCTCGCGAGCGCTTCTTCGACCACCCTCCGACGCTGGGCCTCGAACACGTCCGAGGCCCTCTTCAGGAAGAGCATCCCGAAGATGTACTCCTTGAACTCGGAGGCATCCATCTTCCCGCGCAAGATGTCCGCGGCAGCGAAGAGGTGGCGTTCGAGCTGGGGCAACGTTAGGCGAGACACACGCCGATCCTGCCGCTGCGTAGCGTCGGCCTGCCCGTTTTTAGCTTCGGTCACCGACCGGAGAGTGGCCGAAACCCTCGTGTCATCCACCGCTATGCAACCCTCCTTCGCTCGCCTGGAGTCTAGGACACGGCGAGGTCGCTTGATCGTACGCCCTGTTGCAGTCAGGCGATAGGCGTACCATCCGTGATACAGCGTATGCAGGCGAACGAACTATGAAATCGAACCCAACGCTGTTCACCGATTCGGGAGGTATCGAGTGTCCAAACGCGACACTAACTATGAGCTGGTCAACCAGCGTCTGCGCTTAACGCGGAAGCAGCGAGGGCTTTCCCTTCGCGATGTCGCCGAAGAGATCGGAGTGAGTCCGTCGACGCTTTCACGTGTCGAGCGTGGCGCGGCGCCGGATCTTGCCACTCTGAATAAGCTCATTGACTGGCTTGGAATCGATCGGAGCGCCGTCTTTCATTCACGTCCCGCCGCCCCCAAGACAGTTCCAAGGCAAGTGGAAGTGCTGCTCCGCGCCGATAAAAACATCGATCCAAAGACAGCGACGACGCTGGCGAAGATTTTCGAGACCGCCTATAAGGAGATGACAACAGGAAACTCGTGAAGCTCTACGCCCAGTATGCGGACGCACTCAAGAAGGTAGAGAGCGGCCGGCCGTTCCTTCCTTTCGTTGGAGGCGAGGCCGCTCGCATTGAATGCTGCGCCCTGGCTGCGAAGGTGTGTTTCGGAGTTCCCGGCAACGCCGCCATCGATCCCTGGCAGGTAGCAGCCGGCGTCGGGATCGTCGTCTACGGGGCCGAGTTCTTCGCCGGCTTGCCCGAAGAGCAGCGTCGCCAGGCTCTAGAAGACGGGAAGGCGCATTGGTCGGCGGGCACGATGATCGGCGATAAGGGTGTACTCATTGTCCTGAACCCGACCCACTCGCGAACTCGGCAAAAGGCGACCCTCGGAGAGGAACTCGCCCACATCGTGTTGGGGCATCCTCCAAGCAAGCTCGATCCAGTTACCGGGCTTCGGACCTACAACACAGACGTCGAGAGCGAGGCTTACGCGGTCGGAGCGGCAATGATCCTGCCCTACTCGCAACTTTTCGACTTGGCAAAGCAAGGGCAGAGCGAGCAATCTCTGGCGTCTCGTTATGAGGTATCTGTGCCTTTTGTCAGAGCGCGTATCAATCGGGCAGGCCTGCGCGGGATGTATAGAAAGAGAGCAAACGCCTAGCTCACGTTTCGATTCCCAGCGAGTCGCGTAGGGAGCCGTACAACTTCTTCAACGCTCCGCGTCTCTTCCGGGAAACGAGAGATCGTTCATTCCTCAGCTCAACGATTCGTTCGGCAACCTTGACCTTGTTTGGCGCTGATATCCCCTGCTCGGCCGACCACCCCTCCAGAAACGCCACCCGACCACGCTCTTCAGGGATTAGCCCTCTAGCTATTTCGTGGCCAGCGCCATGAGAGCGGCGGAGTTCTTCATTGACAGCAAGGCGGTAAGTCTCAAGATCAATAAAGTCCTCAATGGTGAGCCCGTCGTCTGCGCCGTCGCTGAGTGTGAAGATGTCCTTCTCGTTGACGCCAGCTTGCACAAGCACCCTTCGGATGTCTCGCCCACCCTGGTCTGAGTCAACGACATACTTCACCCTCGCGGCCTCTAGCTCGAGTCTCGACGCGATCGCGCGGTTGACAAGCGCAAGACCAGGGGCAACTTGAAAGTCAAGGGCACGTCTCTCGGCCGCTTCTCGAAGGAGCACCGGCAGCAGTATTAGTTCTGTCGGCCCTTCTGCGAATACGGCGAACCGTGTTGGCGTGAACGCGAGGGCACTCGCGGCATACCCCATCGCTTGAAGAAGCGGCGAGAACCCCGGCTCATCCGTCCAGAAACTGTTCTGCACGGTGCTTCGATCGCGACCTTCAAGCGGAATAACGATACGAACCGATGTCCCAAGGTCCTCAGGAAGGCAGGCCGGCGAGTGCGTTGTGTAGATGATCTGGCTGGCGGCGGTCTGTTCGGTCAGCACCTGAACGAGATCAGCCTGGGCCTGGCAGTGCAGGTGAGTCTCAGCTTCGTCAATAAGCAGGATCGGCGGCGTTGCCCCTGCTTTCACGGCGGTATACGCCATCAGCGCGATAAACGCTCGCATTCCATCGCTACGTTCATCGATTGCCGACGAGGCCTCGTTTGGCGTTCGAATCAAGATCCTGAGCGTCATCTCGTCGAGCTTGAACCGGACAGCGATCTCTGATTGGCGCCACGAAACGCGGAATTTGGCCGCAAGGGTCTGATTCGCAACATCGACTAGATCGTCTACTAGCCCTGGATCCTCATTCGCGACTGCGTCCCTGACTCGATCGAGGTCCAGCTCAGCGAGAGCCGCAAGGTTCCTCAAAGCAGACGTTGGAGGAAGTGCGACGAGATCGCTTGAGAGATCGTAAGCGCTTGCCAGTTCACGTTCGGCGGATCCGAACGAGAGGAACGACGGCCGCCGTCTCAGGAGAAGTGCGCAAGCATCGTCGTCTGGATGCGATGACTCCTCAGACGAAAGTGTTCCGAACACAGCGATCGCTTTGTCCCAACTGGCGCTCGAATCTCCGCTCCATTCACGTAACTGCGTGATGACCGTGGACAGCTGGTCCCGGGTGGTCTTGTCAAGACTCTCCTCAGTCGACTTGAGCGCCTCGGCCAGATCCCACAGGACCTGGCTCGTCAAGTGCTCCTCATCATCTGGAACAGGCTCTTGCCCTTTTTTAATCCGCTCGAGTTTCCGCGCAAGTTTTTCTGCCTCTGTGACAGCTTGTTCTCGCGGTCTGAGATCGCGAGTTAAGGCCGGCTCAATCGAGGTCGCGAGTTCGCCATCTGGATACTTCGTGAGAAGGAACCAACGAGCTTGTCCGCCGCCGTGCAGATGGGTGATCGCTTCAACGTCGGCCGGCTCGAGGAGGAAGCGAGCGCGAATGACCTCCTGGTCGTCTGGGATCTGCTCACGACGGGTTAGCTCCCCTCGGCCGAAGGGCTCCTCGTGGTTCAGATGTGTCAAAGCTTGGAGTACTGAACTCTTGCCTGCTTCGTTTGGACCGACGATGGCAAGAAGGCGCCCGTCGAGGTTGATGTCCGCCCGCTCTTCAAAGCGGCGATATCCATGGAGGCTAAACCAGAGAAGTCTCATCGAATGGTGACACTAGAGATTGCTTCGGTCAGAGCCAAGCAACGTACAAAGAAGAGGCCCCTCCCCACTGCTCAACGGATTCTTCGATGGCCGTTGGGATGCCGTGCTGGAGCCCCAACGGTTAGCCAATCGACGATCTCGCCGTCTGACTTCCTTAGGTACGCGACATCGCCCGTGTTGTTCCAAACCGGGGCAAGCCTTCCGGCGAAAAGGAGAAGATCTCCGTCGGGGAGCCTCACGTTGCTGCCCGGCCCGCTGAACACGTAGGCGGTCTCACCTGGCATAAGCATGAGAGAACCATTGTTCGTCGCCGAAGGAAATGAGTAGACGTGGACGTGCTGCTGCGTCCTCGTGAAATCCGTTATTTCGAGGCCCGTCAGCGCAACGCCAATCTCGCCGTCGTTGGCGACGCTAACCCACTCTCCGCGCTCGTCGGCCCCCCGTTGGCTGATACGACAGATATGAATCCCCAAGCGTCTCCCCTTCCCTACCGCGTGAGTCGCCTCCAGGCTTGCTTTGCCTGCGGAAAGCCTTGAATCACCGAGTAAACCGCGACGCAGAACCCGACCAGAGTCCCTATCGCTTTCAGCTCCCCCTTCATCCCTACCCCTTCCTCGAGCGCGGGTCGTGGCCGTAGGAGTTGCGCTCGGTGATCTGCCCGTGCCGGTCTTGGATCTTGTGCTCGGTGTGGCGCTCCTGCGCCATCTCCCGACCTTTGGCCTGGGCCTCGGCTTTGGTCTGGGATACGTTCGAGGCTCGCTCGTTCCCCTCGACCTTGTTCTGCCATCCGCCGCCGGGATGAGGCCCGGTCACGACTGCGGGCTTGTTGCCTGACATAGCAGTCCTCCTGTATCGCGTACGGCACGATTGTACCACGCGCGCTACGCGCGCATATCCGGTTTCAAAGCGAGCGAAGAGGCGAGCGCGCACTTGCGCGGCAATACGGTGGCGACGCCAATAGACCGCAACCCCAAGAAGAAGCGTAGACACGACGGCGACTGCGTGGACCCAAGAATGATCGCCACAGTAGGTCGAGGTAGCCAGTGACCCGGTCCCCGCTGCGAGAGCCAACATCCCGGCCGCCGCTTGAGCGCGTTTCGAGTGAAGAGCCAAGCCGAGAGTGTCCCGGTAGAAAGACACGACAAACCCAACCGAAAGGGCATAGAGCGAAATGGCGGTCGCGATTGCAGCCACCCCGATAGCGACCCGGTCAATCCGAAAGACGCTGAAAGCGAAAGTCGCAAACGCCCAGAAGACGAGCGCGATAGCTCTCCTCTCAACTCCCTCGGCCAGACACTCTGCCCGCCGCGAGACCGCCCGAAGGCGCCCGAGCGAGGCGGCAATCAGAATGGGCCTGGCTTTGCTATGTTCTGGCCGTTGCACAACTGTGTCATTCTAGACACAACCCCGGCTGGACACCAGGGAGCCGGGAAGGTCGCTAGAGAGTCCGTCAGCAACTCTCCCATAGGCCTAAGGCCATAATCGAGCGAGGAGTAGCAATGAAGCGCAAGACTGGGAAGACGAACATTGTTATCTGGTGCCTGAAGTACCCCTACAGGCGCTGGCAGGCGATGAGGTATTCGGAGTATGCGATGGCTATCCTCGACCGCCGCTGTAAGGCTTTCAGGCCGATGAAGAAAAACACCGCCACGCTTACCTTCCTCAACAGCCCTGAAGCGGTTACCGCCGTGAAGAAGCAGCTCGGGCTCGACGAGAGACAAGCTAAGTAGGAGCGCGATTGGCCGTTAGCTCTCGCCTAGCGCGTGGCAGAGGAGGATGAGGATGAGCGATTGGGATGAGGCGCAAGGACCCGTCAGCCGCGCGTTCAACGATTGGTACCTGACTGACCGCGACCAGCGCGCGTTTCTTCATCTCGGCCTCCGCTTCTCCGAGACGATGTATGAGCAGTTGTGGCAGGAGGTGCTCCATGAGCCGGGCGATCCGGAAGGGGACATGCCTATCGACGTGTTCTCCGAAAGGGTCGATGGGCTCCTTGGCCCCGACTATGACTGGATGCATCTAGCCGGAGTTATCCGCGATGCCGTTACCAACTTCGAGGTCTACCTTGAGAAGGCGCGCGAGGAGGTGCTCCATTTCCAAGGACAACCTGTCGAGATTCCAGAGAACTCCCCGAAGTGGTGGGTATTGAGCGACTTCTTCTCCCACCTCGGCGTCGATATAGAAGCGCTGGGCGTCAAGGAGACCCGTGATCTGCGCCACTTCTTGACTCACCGGCGAGGAGAACTACGTACCGAAAAACTTAGGGAGACCTACGCCGCGACCAACTCCGCCGCCTTCGGGTCTTATGTCATCGATCTTGATGAGGAAAAGGTCAAAGACGTACTCGACATTCTCGGAGCAGCCACCCGCTCGATCGACCGATTTGTCTGGCAGTACGGTTGGGGCGGCGTTCGAATAGAACTTGATCCGTAGGCGAGATCACCAAGCCGCTTTTTCAGGGCGCTTTCGCCGCCCCTCAACCGAGTGATTGAGCGGCCTTTCGGACCTCCAGGTCCCTCAAATGAGGGACCCTGCGACACCTTTTAGGGGTGAGCGAACTCCATGACGAATCTTCCACGTGCCAGCTTGGCGGCATGGGTAAGTCGGCTAAACAGCCCCGCCCAATCCGTCGCCTCCGCTGGAGCGGGGAGCTTCCCAAGCCACGGTCGGGCGCCGTCCCCTGGGCCAAGAAGCGTCCGGAGCTTGCTGACCTTTCCGAGGCCGACCAAGCTCTTCTCGTCCGCGATACCGACGCCTGGCGTGAGGTAATGGTTCCGGTCTGCAAGGAGATAGACGCCGAACGTTCGAGTCGCGGCGTCAAGTTCGCCTATGCATCAGAGGAACTCGAACTCGTCCTCCTCTTTGGTCGGGCCTGCGGGCATACGACCTACAAGAAGACGCGAGCGACCTTGGCCGGCGACGACTCTCGCCCTCGGCAGATCCTCGGATTCGACAAACCGCGCCTGGCCAAGACTCAGCCGCCGAAAGCTCACAAGACGCTTTGTCACCTCGACGGCGTCCCTTCGGGAGCGACCATGTCCCGACACAAGAAGCGCTTCTCAGACGAAAAGCGCGCGGAGATTTGGATGGAGATCGAGCGCCGCCTACGCATCGAACATCTTAAAACGCCTGAGCTTCAGGAAGAGGCGCTACTTCTCAACCTCGATGGGTCGGACGTCCTCACTCACTACCGCGCCGAGCGAACGAGTAAGGAACGAGGTGAGGAGTTCGAACCTGCCGAAGAAATCGACGGAGCCCGCTTTCAGCGAGTGTCTGGACACCGCCGAAAGGTCACCTGTCTCGACGGAGGTTTTCGGGGTGTGAAGCCCGGGTCGACGCACCCGAGCGGCGATGGATGGAACCTGTTGATGATCTCCTCATCGAGCGGTGTCCCAATCGCCTGGAGACTCGTTCCTATCCAATCCTCCGAGAAGGACACGGCGCTCGACCTCGTCAAGAAGGAGTTCGCGAGCGAGGCAGCTCCATACCTGCGCGGGAAGCTTCGTGTGCTTTCAGCCGACGGCGCTTTCCACAAACCCGAGCTGCGAGGATGGCTTCGAAAGTACGGCATCCTCGAGAACATCCACCTCGCGAGCCACGCCACGAAGAGCGAGAAGCGTGCCGAAACCCTCCGCGAAAGCTGGCACCCTATCGAGGGCTATCCGAACTGGCAGGCTAACAATCATCGAGAGATTCGTTGTCGCTGCGGAAAGAGCGTGGCGAAGCGGGTTTACCTCGATGGCTCCGGTTACGCCATCGCTCGCTCGGAAGGAAAGTGCCCGAAGTGTGGGTCGATTTCTGTCCGCTCCGGGGATTGGCGACTTACCGATCACTTCGTACGCTGCTCGCCCGATGAGCTTTTAGGGAAGCGAGACTGGGCCTTCGGGAATCCGCTCACCTTCTTCGACCGGAACTCCAAGGCCTACGGCAACGCGCGCTTCGGCCACAACGAGGGACTCCACGGAACACTCTCAAACCGCTTCGCGCTTATTCGCAACAAGCGCTGGTTCCGGAAACTCGCACAGGCTCAGATCGAAACGGCGATGACTTTCGCTCTCATCCAGGCGCTCGCCCTTGAGCAGCGCCGGCGGGCGAAAGAGCCGGTGGCACTCGCCGCGGCCGCCTAACTCACTCGGCTGGTTCCTAGCTCAGAAGAAGGCAGGGAGGATAAGCCCCTGCCTTCTTTGCGTTGTTTGACGACCTCGATACACGGGACAGTCCTGTTGCCCCCTAATTTCGGAGATTTCGCCCGTATTCTGCGCTTTCGCGCTCCGAAATATCCCTGCTTATTGCGAAATCAGAGTTTCGTGGTTTGCGAAAACACCCCCACCAGCTCCTCGTGATGAAAGGGCTGCGTCAGGTAGTCGTCGCAGCCGCGCTCGAAGGCCTGGACGCGCTCGACCGCGTCCGCTCCGGCTCCGCCCAGCACGATCACCGGCACCTCGCGGTTCCAGCGCCGTCCCGGCTCACCTTCGCGCAAGCGCCGGCAGAGCTCGGCCGCCGAGGCGTCCGGCAGCTCATTCCCCACCAAAACAAGATCCGGGGCGGACTGCTCGGCCAGGCTCAGGGCTTCGTGACCGGCCCCGGCGCCGACCACCGCGAAACCCGCCCCCGAGAGCTGGCGCTCGAGCAGCCCGCGAACTTGCGGCTCCGGCTCGGCGAGAAGGACTGCAGTGCTCACGCAGACGAAGCTACCAGGCCGGCGAGTGCGAAAACAGTGTCCGTTTTAGCCCTATTTGCAGCCGATTCGTGCCAGGCTTTCCCCAGCCGTCCCTAACAGCCGAGGCAGAAAACCGGGCGTCGGAGCAGCTTCGATAACGGCAGCGGCACGGGTGCTCGACGGCACAACGTTCTGCGCCCGCCTCCAGATCCACCGCCCGCGGGGTCGACGCAAAGTAACAAGGACGTTTCGTGATAACGCGACGGGAGCGTGCCGACTTAGTGCCAAACGGCATCGCTGGCGAGAACAGCGCGAGGCCGAAGCGGTCTCCCGAGACGAGCTCTCACAACCGCCCGGAGCGGATCACGCCCCAGAGCAGCCAGACACCTAGTACGCCTGAGAGCAAGAAGCCGCCGACCGAGATCACGTTGACGCCCAGTAGGTGCGGACCCTTGTGGGCGAAGATGCCGATCAGGCTCGAGCCGATCAGCCCGCCCATGACGATGAACGCGATCACGAGCCGGTTGAAGGCGACCGAGATCTGGTGGATCGCCTCCTCCAGGCCCTTGTGCACGAAGCCGATCTCGAGCCGCCCCTCGCGGGTTTGGGTGATCACGCTGTGCACGAGTTGCGGCAGCTCTCGCCCGACCCGCGCGAGCTCGATACCGTCGCGCCGTGCTCGCCGCATGAGCCGCTCGGGGCTGAAGCGCTCGCGCACGAGATCGCGGGCGTAAGGACGGGCGACTTCGAAGACATTGAAGTCGGGGGTCAGCTCGACTCCAACCGCCGCCAGCGTGGCCAGCGCCTTGTCGAGAATCAAAAAGCGCGTCGGTAGCCGCAGGTTGAGCGAGTAGATCATCGAGAAGACCTCTCGGATCACCTGCATCGGGTCGATCTCGGCCAGGCCCGCTCCGTGATAGCGGTAGTAGCCCTCGTGTAGCTCGAGCGCGAACTGCTGCTCGCGCGCAGGCGGGCAGCGGACGCCTAGATCGTAGAGGCGCTGCGGCATGGCATCGACGTTCTCGGTAGCGGCATCGATGAAGAGGCGCGTCAACCGAACCATGTCGTCGTCGGAGAGGCGCCCGACCAGTCCGAAGTCGACCAGTCCGATCTCGTCCTCACCGTCGATTAGGAAGATGTTGGCCGGGTGCGGATCGCCGTGGAAGATCCCGTGCTTGAAGATCATCTCCATCCAGGTCTTGGCAACTCTCGTCGCCAGCTTGCGCCGATCTTCGCGCGAAAGATCGTCCCCGAGATCGGCGAGCTGCCTGCCTTCCAGAAACTCGAGCGTGAGCACGCGCTGGCGCGTGTAAGTCCAGTAGACGCGCGGAATGCGGACGTGCACATCAGCGGCGAATTCGCGCCGGATGAGGTCGGCGTTTCGTCCCTCCTGGTGATAGTCGAGCTCGCGCCTGATCGAGCGGGCGAACTCGTCCACGATCGCTCGCACGTCCACAAAGTCGAGCGCCCGCACACGCTCCTTGAGAATGCGCGCCAGTTGGTAAAGGAGCGCCAGATCGGCCTCGATCTGCGCCGGTGCGCCCGGTCGCTGCACCTTGACCGCGACAACGTGGCCGTTGGGGAGCTCGGCCCGGTGCACCTGTCCGATCGAGGCGGCCGCGATCGGCGTTTCCTCGAAACTCAGGTAGAGCCGCTCGAGCGACTGACCGAGATCCTCCTCGATCACCCGTCGAACTTCGGCGAAGGCAAAGGGCCGTACGTCGTCCTGGAGCGAGCGCAGTTCAGCGATCACATCCGGGGGCAAGATGTCCGGACGCATCGAGAGCAGTTGCCCGAACTTCACGAAGGTCGGTCCGAGCTCCTCGAGCATCAAACGCAAGCGGCGGCCGCGATCGGAGGCGACCGCCTCCTCCAGCCGCACTCGCCTGCGTCCCGGTATCAGGTCGCTCATGTGGTGACGGGCGAGCAGGTAACCGAAGCCGTGGCGCACCGCTACCTGAGCGATCTCGGAAAGGCGACCGAGATTACTCGTTCTGGAGCGCGAGACCATGCCCGAAGTTTGCCAGGAAGGACGCCGCGAACGAGTCACGCCTCGATCCGAGCCGTCAGTCGAGCACAGAAGGCCGCTTGCGACGCGGTAGTCGCGGCGTCGCGAGCAGCGACTCTGCACGCAGGTAGGCGAGCCCAACCGCAGGCAGATCGCTCAGCCGCTCCAGGCAGACATAGCGGGGCCGCCACTCGGGCAGGAACTTGCGGCTGAACGAGTTGAGCCGTTCGATCTGGAAGAACGAGTCGAGCCCGAGCAGTACTCGGCGCGCCAGCCTGTGAAACAGACGTCCCTCGACATCGCGGCCGAGAAGATCGCGGAAGACGCAGAAATTGAGCGAGAACTCGCGCACCCCGGCCTCACGCGCCCAGGCGAGCGTTTCGACAATCAGAAACTCCGAGACGCCGCCGGGACAGCCCGGCAAGCGCCTCTGGCTCGAGAGTGAGTAACCGCCGCCGGCTGGGCTGGGAACGAGATGAAGAAAGGCAATCGGCTCGCCACCGCAGTCGAGAGCGAGCGCAAACACGCTCGCAGGCGCGAACAGGTCGTCAATCGCCATCGAGAAACCGCGCTCGCGGCGACCGGCCAGCCAGGCGTTCGATATCTCCCCGAGTCGCAAGCGAAGCTCGTCGTCGATCTCCGAGGCTCGCTCGATACGGAACGACACACCGTCGCGCTCGGCTACCTTCCGAGCCGACTGCCGCACCTTCCTGACCGCACGCCCCTCGGTCGAGAAGGTATCCGGCCGCACGACCGCCTCGTCGCCGATCTTGATCGCTCTCCTCAACCCCAGCTCACGGTAGAGACCGAGCCACCCGTGACCGGCCCCGACGACGGCAATGCGCCAGCCGTGGTCGCGTGCCCGGCCGGCGAAATCGCCGAACAGATCCGCGAACTCGCTTTCCTTGCCGACCGGATCGCCGCTGATCAATGCGGAACTACCGACCAGACGATAGGCGAGGAAGGCGTCTCCGCTGGGCGAGAAGTAGTAGCTCTTGTCCCGTCTGAGCGTGAAGAAAGCGAGACTGTCCCGTCCGAAGCCTTCGACTAGCTCGCGCGCCCGGTGCCGTTCCTCGAGCGACTGGCGCACGTGCTCGGGGAAGGGGCCGAGCCAGAGCATGAGTGCGCGCAGGCCGAAGAACACCGCGACGATGCTGATCAGATCTCCGACGCGACTGGGCATGCCGCGGTCATTGAGTACCACGCCGATGGCGGCGATACCGGCAATCGCGAGCAAGGTGCCGGCGACCGGCCGGCGCATGGCGGGATCGCCGGGCGAGTCGAAGCGCGAACGGTAGCGCAAGAGCCCAACCACCAGCAGCCCGCTGATCACTGCTTCTTCGACGTCGAGGCCCTTGGCAAGATGGGCAATCGCCACACCTACGACGGCGATCAGCGCCAGCGTCCAGGCGCGCCGCCGGCCCCGTGCAAGCGAACGCGAGAGCAGAAGCAGCGAGACGCCGAAGGTGAGCGCGAGCAAACGTGCCAGCGCGGGGAACTCGGGCGGCAGGACGCTTCTGATCACGCGCGCGCGGTCGGCGAAATCGGGAGTGAGGGTCGAGACGAGCGTGAGTACTCCTACCAGCGCAGTTGCCGCCGCCAGCAGAGACTCGACTCGCATTCGCGGAAGCCGCTTCGGAGTCACCCTCCTAGCGTAGCTCTCGCTCGAGCTGGATTCCGGGCTCAAACCGACTCGGAGTTTCGCTCCACGAGCTGTAGGCGGTGCTCGAGCTGGGCCACTCGCAATTCCAGCTCGTCTGCCTCTTCGCGCGTGATCAACCCGAGCTCGCGTGCCAGCGAGCCCATCCACGAGCTGGCCTGACCGCCGGCGCGGAGCGCCTCATCGCGCCAGCGCTCGACCTGCTCGTGCAGGAAGACGCGCGCCTCTTCGCTGGTCGCGATCCCACCCCGGGCAGCGATCGCCTCGGCCATGGCGTCGATCCTCTCCGCGGTCAGCGCGATCGCGCCGACAGCCGCCATGGCCAGCTCGCTCAAGAGCGGGCGCGAATCGCTAGCGTGGCCGGCCATGCGGTCTCGAGCGCCGTCGCTGGCGGCGCCGCTCCCTTTTCGCTGCCTCTTCGCTGCCGTACTTGGCGTAGCTCGATGCCTGCTCGGCGACCGCCAATGCCGGCTGCGGCGCGACCGCGCCCACCGATGTCTCGCGCGCGCCGCGCTGGTATGTCCCGGCCTGCATCCGCCGCGCGTACTCGGGCTCCCGTTCCTTCCAGATCGTCAGCAGCGGCGCGGCCACGAAGATCGACGAGTAGGCGCCCGAGGTGATACCGATCAGGAGAGCGAAGGCGAAGTCCTTGAGCGTGGCGCCGCCGGCGATGAAGAGCGCTCCGACCGGTAACAAGGTGATGAACGTCGTGGCCAAGGAGCGGCGGATCGTTTCCCAAACCGAGACGTTGACGATGTGGGCAAAGGTCGACTGCCGCATCAAGGGCACGTTCTCGCGAATGCGGTCGAAGATAATGATCGTGTCGTAGATCGAGTAGCCGAGTACGGTTAGCACCGCGGCCACGGTCGAGGTCGTCACCTCCCGGGCCGTCAGGGCATAGACACCGACCGTGATCACGATGTCGTGCAGCACGGCGACGATCACCGGCGCGGCGAACTTGAAGTCGAAGCGCATCGAGATGTAGGCCATGATCAGAAGGAAGGAGACGATGATCGCCTCGATCGCGCTCTGCGCGATCTGGCTGCTGAAGCTGCCCGAGACGTTCTCGTTGCCGGAGATTCTCGCCCCCACCTGGCTCTCGAGATGTTGTGTGAGGTTGTTCTGGATCTTCTGACTGGGCGAGCGCAGGCGGATCTGGAAGCCCTCGTAGCTATCCGAGCCGCCGACGGTCTTCCCAGTGCCCTCGATCGGAGCGCTGCTCTCGCCGGTTACCTTGCCGACGATGCTGCGCACGGTCGAAAGCTGGGTCGGTTGTGCCGTTTTGAAGGTGATCTGCGTACCGCCTCTGAAGTCGATGCCGAGATTGAGGCCTCTGGCTCCGAGCGAAACCGCACTGACCAGCACCACAACCCCCGAGATCGCCAGCCACACATAGCGCTTGCGCATGAAGTCGATCTGCAACCAGCGGCCGCGCTGAGCGCCGTGGGCGCCCATGAAGCTGGGGTTGTTGAACCAGCGGAAGTTCGAGAGCAGACCCAGCATCGCGCGCGTGCCCGCGACAGCGGTGACGAGGGAGATGCCGGTACCGAGCATCAGCATCAGCGCGAAGCCCTTGACCCCGGCCGTAGCCACCAGGAAGAGAACGGCCGCCGTGATGAAGGTGACGACGTTGGCGTCGAGGATGGTGTGGAAGCCGCGCGCGTAGCCCGTGGCAACGGCGGCCTTCACCGACTTGCCGGCGCGCGACTCTTCCTTGATGCGCTCGAAGATGACGACGTTGGCATCCGCCGCGACGCCGATCGTGAGGATCATGCCGGCGAAACCGGGCAGAGACAGGGTGACGTTGAAGAACAGGATGACCCCGTAGAGGAAGATCGCGTAGATACCGAGCCCGATGACCGCGACCAATCCCAGGAAGCGGTAGAGAGCGAGCAGGAACACGACCACCAGCGCCAGCCCGACGATCGCCGCGATCATCGCCTGGCGCAGCGAGTCCTTGCCCAGGGTGGCCGAGATCTGCGTGCTCGCCAGCGGGACGAAGCGCACCGGCAGAGCGCCCGTCTGGAGGACGGTGGCGATGTTCTGGGCCTCTTTGATCGAGCCGATCCCCTCGATGATCGCCCCGGTGGCCGCGGGGTCGATTCCGTCGGAAAGGGACTTATCGGTTGGACTGATCTCCGGGGCGGTGATCAGCTGCCCGTCGAGCACGACCGCGAAGTGCTGAGGGCCGAGTTGCTGGCCGTAGTTCCATTCGGTTCTGGTGATGTCGTGGAAAACCTGGTTACCGTGGTTGGTGAAGCTGAGATCGACGATCGGACCGCCGCTCTGATAGTCGGCGCGGATGCCGCCGGCATTCAGATCCTTGCCAGTCAGATTGGGCGGCAGATTGAAGAGGTAGTACCACTTCTGTCCCTTTTGGGGAGGGAACCCCCCGTTCTTGCCTGGACCGGGGCAGTAGGTAGTCGTCGGCGCGCTGCAGGAAACGAGCGTCATCGAACTGGGGACTCCCAGCAGCTCGTCGCTCTTCAGCCGCGGCCTGCCTTTGGTCAGCAGCGCGCTTTTCAGCTCTGCGAGCGTGGCGACCGGGCCGACGACGAGATTGTGGTTCTTACTAAAGAGGTAGTAGCCTCCGCCGGCGTACTGCGTGTCCACACCCTTCTTCAGCTGGGCGTTGACCAGTTCGAGCAACGGATAGAGCTTGCGCGGTTGCGGCACGAAGCTGAGCGCAGACACGCCGTTGACAAGCCTTCTTTCGAGGTCGAAGAGCATCAGCACGGCGTTCGCCTTGATCACGCTCATCGCCCTCGCCGTGTCGGTGACGCCGGGCAGGTCGATGACGATCTCGTTGTGGCCCTGGGTGCGGATATCGGGCTCGGAAACCCCGAGCGCATCGACGCGGTTGCGCATGATGTTTACCGAGTGGGACATGTCCGTCGACGTCACCAGGCGATTGCCGAACGGCTTCGCCTTGAGCACCACCTGCAAACCGCCCTTGAGGTCGAGTCCGAGCTTCGGCGCCTTATAGAGCGGCGAGCCCGGAGAGGCGACGAGGAAGACCCCGGCCAGCGTGGCCGCGATCAGCAGCAGCAGGGTGATATGGGCTCGACGCGATGACATTCGACGTGCAGCTTAGCTTGACGAATCGCGGTTCGAGCCGTCGTCTGCGCCGATGAAGGCGGGGGCTGCAACGGGATGTTGGGAAGACACGCTCTCTACTTTACTTCGGGAGCCCGGCAGATCTGCCCGAGCACCTGTTTGAAATTGTGCACGTTGGCAGCGCCCTGACGCCGACTCTCGCCCGCGCGTCGCCTTGCGGGCACGTCCGCCTCAAACCGATCCAGAGGCGAGACGTGCCAGCGCCTCCCGCCTGAAGCGCGCGAAGCTACCACGCTCGATCGCCGCCCGCGCCTCGCCGACCAGCCTGATCAGAAAGCGCAGGTTGTGCAGGCTGAGCAGGCGAAGGCCGAGCAGCTCCTGCTGATTTACCAGGTGGCGCAGATAGGCGCGCGTGAAGCGTCCACACGCGGGGCAGTCGCAATCCTCTTCGAGCGGCCGCTGGTCGCGGGCGAAACGAGCGTTGCGGAGGTTGAGCCGTCCCTCCCAGGTCAGCGCCGAACCGGTGCGGGCGGTCCGCGTCGGCAACACGCAGTCGAACATGTCGATCCCGCACCCGATAACCTCGAGTACGCCCTGCGGGTCGCCGATGCCCATGAAGTAGCGTGGCTTCCTGGCTGGAAGCAAGGGCGCTGAGAAGCCGGTCGCCGCAAGCATCGCCGAACGCTCCTCGCCCACGCTCAGCCCCCCGAGCGCGTAGCCGTCGAAGTCGAGCTCGCTCAGCTCCACGGCCGAGCGTCTCCTCAGCTTCTCGTCCGTTCCGCCTTGGGCGATTCCAAACAGAAGCTGCCCGTCGGCCCGCGGCGCCTGCCTTTGCCGCCCTGCCCAGATCGTCGTCAACTCGACCGCTCGCTCGAGCTCGGCGCGTGCGGCCCCGGGCGGCGGGCAGACGTCCAGACACATGGCGATGTCGGCACCGAGCTTGCGCTGGATCTCGGCGGAGAGCTCGGGAGTGAAGCGCGCCGCATCACCGTCGTAGACCGAGCGAAAGGTGACGCCTTCCTCGTCCACGGCAAGCAGCGTGTCGCGGAGCGAGAAGACCTGAAAGCCGCCCGAGTCGGTCAAGATCGGCCCCGGCCAGCCCATGAACTCGTGCAATCCACCCAGATCGGCAACGAGATCCTCACCCGGCCGGAAGTGCAGGTGATAGCCGTTTCCGAGCACGATCTCAGCCCCTAGCTTGCGCAGCTCGTCAGGATCGACGCTCTTGACGCTCGCCTTGGTGCCGACCGGCATGAAGACCGGCGTCCGTACTTCGCCGTGCGCCGCCCTGAGAACGCCCGCCCGCGCCTCGCCTTCAGTCGCCAACAACTCGAATGCCGGTTGCACCGTCGTCACTCCATTCTCTGCTCAAACACCCCCAAGGAACCCGTCGCGACCCCTGAGGGAAGGCTATCCGGCCGAGCGATACGTGTCTGCGACGGTTCTGTCGCAAGATACGCCGCTCACGCCATGCCGCTTACTGGAACTCTCGAGCTTCGAGCGCCGCCAGAGCAGTGTTGATCGATCGGTGCAGAACCGGCACATTCTGTGCCGGATATCTCGCTACCGTGTCACGACCCCGCGGGTGGGTGGATTGGAGGAGGGTGGATTGGAGGAGGGTGGATTAGCGAAGTGCCCGAACCTGAGCCGACGGAGTCGAGTCCACTCGTCCTCGGTCGATCGCCGGCGCTCAGAGCACCAGCATCGCGTCCCCAAAGCTGTAGAACCGATAGCGCTCGGCAATCGCCAGGCGGTACAGCTCGCGCGTCTCCTTCACCCCGGCGAAGGCCATCACCAGGGCGAGCAGGGTCGAGCGCGGAAGGTGGAAGTTCGTCAGCAGCGCATCCACACGCTTGAACTCGAAGGGTGGGTAGACGAACAAGTCGGTGCGCCCGGCGAGAGGGGCGCCGCGGGCCAGCGTCTCGAGCACGCGCACGCTCGTCGTCCCCACCGCCAGCACGCGCTCGGCCAGCTCGATCCGCCGCAGGTTCTCCGGACTCACCTCGTATCGCTCGCCGTGCAAGCGGTGCTCGGCGAGATCGTCCACCGCCACGGGACGGAAGGTGTCCAGCCCGACATGAAGCGTGATCCGTACGACGTCGAGACTCTCGAGCAGCTCGGGTGTGAAGTGCAGACCGGCGGTCGGCGCGGCCGCCGAGCCGAGGCGCTCGGCGAACACGGTCTGGTAGCGCTCGGGGTCTTCCAGCTTCTCGTGGATGTAGGGCGGAAGCGGCGCCTCTCCCGCCGGCTCTCCCTCGAGCGCTATCCGCCAGCGCCCCTCTCCAAGCGACTCGATCAACTCGACCGGACCCAGCCGCTGTCCGGCTGCGAGCTTCCGAGAGGGACGTGCTAGCGCTTCCCACACTCCGCCGCCGAGTGGCTCGAGCAAGAGCACCTCGACCTGGCCGCCCGTCGGCTTGCGCAAGTTCAGGCGCGCCGGCACGACCCGCGTGTCGTTGACCACGACCAGCTCGCCGTGCAGCTCGGTGGGGAGATCGCGGAAGCGGCAATGGCGGATCTGGCCGCTCGCTCGCTCGTAAACGAGCAGCCTCGACTCATCGCGGCGCTCGAGTGGCCGCTGGGCGATCAGCTCGCCGGGGAGCTCGTAGTCGAGGTCACGCAGAAGCATCCGCCGCCAACGTTAGCCTTCAGACTCGTGGAGGATGCACTGGCACGAGCGCGCGAGCGGCTGGAGCAGGCAAGCCAGAGCCGCATCGATCCGGCGCAGACGAAAGCGGCATTCGAGCAAGCGCGGGTGCAGATGGAAGCGCTGGCGCAGATGGGCGCCGAGCTCGAGAGCCTGCTCCCCGAGCAGATCGGGCTGGCCGTGCGCGAGGGGTTACACAACGAGTCGCTCCCGGTCGCTCGCCAGCTCGCCGAGCTGCGCGGTCTGAGCAATCAGCTGATACGCCGTTTCGCGGAGCTCGAGCAAGCCTTCGAGGCCGAGCGCCTCGCCCGGGTCGAGGATCTCGGCTTGCTGGTGGATCTCATCGCCGGCGGCTGGCAGGGAGTCAGCGAGCGCCTGGCGCGAATCGAGCAGGGCTTGGGCGCACGTAGGGCGAACGTCTACCAGATCGACCGCCGCGACAGCGCGTAGTTTCTACCGAGCTTGCCCGCCGACTCAACCGACGCAGCGAGCGGCCGATTCCGGTATTTACCTTCCTAGCTTTTCACTTCGCCGAGACCGACCCGATTGAGAGGTAGCAATGCCCATCGCTGATCCCAAGACATACGTTCAGATGCTCGACGCCGCCAAGGCCGGAAAGTTCGCCTATCCCGCGATCAACGTCTCCTCATCGGAGAGCCTGAACGCGGCGCTGCGCGGATTCGCCGAGGCCAAGTCCGACGGCATCGTGCAGGTCTCGACCGGCGGCGGCGAGTTCGCCTCCGGTGCAACCGTGAAGGATGGCGTCATGGGCGCGATCGCGCTGGCCGAGTTCGCGCACACGGTCGCCGAGAAGTGCCCGGTCAACATCGCCCTGCATACCGATCATTGCCATCCCGAAAAAGTCGACACGTTCCTGCGCCCGCTGCTTGCCGCCTCGCGCGAGCGCGTAGCCGCTGGCAAGGGACCGCTCTTCCAGAGCCACATGTTCGACGGCTCGCCACTGCCGCTGGCCGAGAACATGCGTATCGCCAAGGAGCTTCTGGCCGAATGCGCCGAGCTCGACATCATCCTCGAAATCGAGGCCGGTGTCGTCGGCGGCGAGGAGGACGGGGTCAACAACGAGGGCGTAGGGCGCGAGAAGCTATACACGACCCCGGAGGACATGGTCGCCGTCGCCGATGCGCTCGGCACCGGTGAGAAGGGCCGCTATCTGTTCGCAGCCACCTTCGGCAACGTGCACGGCGTCTACAAGCCCGGCAACGTCGTGCTCAAGCCGACCATCCTGCGTGACGGCCAGGCGGCGGTCGAAAAGAAATACGGCGAGGCCGGTCGCTTCCTGCTCGTCTTCCACGGCGGCTCGGGCTCGGCGCTGGAGGAGATCCGCGAGACGCTCGACTACGGCGTCGTCAAGATGAACGTCGACACCGATACTCAGTACGCGCTTACCCGCGCGATCGCCGACCACATGTTCAAGAACTACGACGGCGTGCTCAAAGTGGACGGCGACGTAGGTGTCAAGAAGGTCTATGACCCGCGCTCCTGGGGCAAGGCCGGCGAGGCCTCGATGGCCGCCCGCGTCGTCGAGGCCTGTGACGACCTTCGCTCGAGCGGAACCTCGCTGCTCAAGTAGAGACGACCAGCTCTCTTCCGAACTCCGACGATTGAACGCTCCGGTCGCACCGGGCCGGAGCGTTCGTGCCAACCCTGCAACTGTCGGCAAGGCCGGGCAAGGAGGGCCTGGCCCGCTCTGCTCGCGTCTGGCCCGCTCGCTTGGCCCGTTCGCCGAGCCGGAGCGTGAGCATGCTTTCAGACCGGCGCCGGCACGGGTTTCCCTCCATCCACCGATGCGGCCCGCGAGTCCCCTGCGCTAGACTCGCGCCGCTAGATGGAGCGTCGATCGCTGTTCACCCGACTCCGCCGCTCCGGCGACGCCGGCTCCTCTGCGGAAGGGGAACCGGAGCCGGCCTCCGAGGCCGTTGACGACGAGCGATCTGCGGAGGTCACGCCGGAAGCCAAGCTTTCGCCTGCTCCGATCAGCGGGGAGGAGCCCGAGGCCGAGCAGCTCGCGCCAGAAGAGCTCGATCACGACGACCGAGGTGGCCCGAAGCAGAAGGCCGAGAAAGTAAAGCTGCCGCGCCCGCCCTCCGTTAACCTCTCGCTCGTTCGACGCGAGCGCCGGATACTCAAACGCGAACGCGAGCGGCGCATTCGAGATCTGGGCGGTCTCCTGCTCGAGATGTACAGACGTGATCAGTTCCGCGAGGACCTGATCGTCGAGCACTGCGCCCAGACAATGGGAATCGAGAACCGAATCCACGAGCTCGAAGCGATTCTCGAGCGCGCGACATCACGCCGTATTACGCCCGGCCCGCATTGCAGTTGTGGTGCGCCCTTGTTCTTCGGCGCCCACTTCTGCGCGAACTGCGGACGACCAACCGATTTGGCCGCCACGGGAGAGCTGTGCGCACGCTGTCTGCAGCCGCTTGCCGTAGGCGCCAGTTTCTGTGCCAACTGCGGAGCGGCGATCGGCGATTCCGCCGACTCTAACGCTGTGAGCGAGCACACGATCAGCCACGCTCCGCCGAGTTTGCAGGAGAGCGAGCCCACCACCCCGGGGGAGGGAGACGAGTGAGCTCAGACGATGAGGAGCTCGCGGGCAATGATGCGCGTCCGGGCTTGAGAAACCTCTGCCCGCGCTGCGGAGCCGTCTGTGAACCCGACCAGGAGTATTGCCTCGCCTGTGGCACTCGCCTCTTCGAGACCCCGATCCCTGTCACTAGTCTCGCCAAGAGTTGGCGACACTCGCTTCCTTTCGCCGAGAGGGGCTGGGTTTGGCCCGTTCTGGTCGCCCTCGCCGTCGCGATCTTGGCCTCGGGGGTCGCGATCGAGGTCACTCCAGGCACTCGAACCGACACTCTGACAGAGCTCGGCCCCAGCGTCCGCCAATCGACCGCTACGCCCACGACGACGACCGGCGGGACGAGCACAAGCTCGGGAACGACGACAACTACAGCTTCGACAACGACCAAGCCGATCAAGCCGCCGATCGTCGCCCGAGGCCTGATCGCCTGGCCGGGGCCGTCGGGTTATTACACGGTCGTGCTCGCGTCGCTGCCGGTGTCGAGCGGGAAGGCGAGCGCGCGCCAGAAGGCGCTCGAGGCTGTGAATGCCGGACTCGGCGATGTCGGAGTGCTGAGATCGTCTGACTACTCCAGCCTCCACCCCGGCTACTACGTCGTTTTCAGCGGCGTTTTCAAGAGCCAGAGCGCAGCAGCCGCCCGGCTCTCCGCGGCACGCTCAGCCGGCTTCAGCTCGCCCTACCCAAAACGCGTGGCTTCCTGATCGCACTCCGCGATTTTTGTCATCTGCCGGAAAAGCGGCTACACTTCTGTGCGCGCCGCGGAAGCCGAGTCGGGCTTTGGCCAGTTCGCCGCTTGGCGTGGGGCCTCGCTCCGAATCAGAGGAGAACATTCGAGTCGCAATGGATGATCAAAGCACGCAGCTTGTGAGCTGCATGTATCAGTATTCGCGAGCGATCTATCGCTCGATCAAGGACCTTATCGACCCCTACGCCGGTCCCGAGCAGCAACTCGAGTTCAAACGCTCGGTACTCGTAGCCTGCGAGCAGACAATGGTGCGCCTGGCGACCGATCCGCACTACTTCGCCAAGCCGGACCGGGCTCTCTTCCAGGACATCCGGCGCTACTACCCGATCACGGTCCAGGCTCAGGTCGGTTGGGTGGTCGAGAAGGGCGTCAGCGCAGCCGGTGAGTTCATTCAGAAGCAGATCGAGGCCGGCGCTCTCGACGGCGGTATCGCGCGCTGCAAGGCGACGACCCGCAAAGGCAAGGCCTGCCAGCGCACGCCGCTGCCAGAGCGCGACTACTGCCCTTCGCATCAACATCTTGAGCGGGCCAAAGTCGCGGCCTGACAGTTCGTTACTTCGCTTGAGCCCAGGCTCAACCCCGTTTTCCGCCTGGTTGTTTTTCGCGACCGGTAACGCGAGGAAGGCGTCGATCGAACGAGCTCCCCGCTCCCGTCCCCGCTAGCTGTAAGCTCGCGGAGGGATGTCGCACGACGCCGACAAATTGATCCGACAGCTCTCGCTGGTCGCCTTCCTGATGGCCGAGCGCCGTCCTGTGACGGCTCGGGACGTGAAATCCAACGTCGAGGGCTACTCCGAGATGTCGGACGAGGCTTTTGCGCGGCGCTACTACGCCGATCGCTCCGAGCTGACCTCACTGGGTGTTCCGTTGCGCTCGCAACGTGACGAGTTCACCGGCGAGGAGCTCTACACGTTGCGCTCCGAGCAGTACTTCTTGCCGCCGCTCGAGCTGACCGACGACGAGCTGGCGGCGCTGCAGACTTCTTTCTACCTGCTCGAAGGCAAGTTCGCGTACGCAGAGCCACTCCGGCTCGCGCTTCAGAACCTCGCCCTCGGACGACCCGGCTTCAACGAGCCCCCGACCGCCACCGCCGTCCGCGTCGAGGTGCTCGACCCCGACTACTCACCAGAGACACCCGGGCGCCTCGGCAAACTCGAAGCGGCGATCTCCAAGCAACGCACGGTCAAGTTCAGCTACTGGTCGATATCGCGGAACGAGTTGTCCGAGCGCGTCGTCAACCCGTACGGTCTCCTCTCCGACAACGGCCTTTGGTATGTGGTCGGCCACGATCTCGATCGCGACGCCATTCGCACTTTCCGCGTCTCGCGCATCCGCAGTGATATCCGCTTCGCGACCCGCAAGGAGCGCGACTTTCGCGTCCCGCTCGACTTCGACATCGACGATTACCGCGGTCACCCCCCATGGCAGATCGGTCCCTCGCTCGGCAAGGCGAAGATCAGGGTCGCGAGAGAAACCGCCTGGTGGGTCGAGCGTGCCTACGGGACATCCGGCAGCGTCGAGAACGGGCTCTTCACAACCGATTACTCCTCGCTCCGCCTGCTCGCCTCCTGGATTCTTCGCCAGGACGGCCGGGCAGTACCGATCGAGCCGCTCGAGCTGCGCGAGGAGGTGGTACGAGCACTCGACCTGGTCGAGCAACGCCACACCATCACACAACCCGAGCCGGCGCCCGAGCAAAGCGAAGCGAGCGATAAATCGCAGCTCTCCGACCACCCCTCGGGACCGGTCGCCCCGGAGCGTTTTGCGCTTCTCCAAGCCCTGCTCGCGCACCTTCTCGCCGCCTGCGGAGAGCGCAGCGATGCGGTGATCCCGGCCCGGGAGATCGTCGAGCGCCTTCGTATCCCCTTCGACGAGCTCGAGGAGCATCTGTCGTTGCTCAACCTCGTCAACTTCGGCGGCGGTTGCTACACCGTCTACGCCGAGCTGGACGGCGAGTCGGTGCGCATCGACAAGGAGCTGTTCGGCGATACCTTCCGCGCCTCCCCTCGCCTGACTCCGCTCGAGGCGCGCGCCATCCGGCTCGCGCTCGAGTTCGTTGGGCCGATGATCGCCGCCGATGCGCACACCCCGCTCGATCGCGTACGCCGCAAGCTAGAGGAAACCTTCGGCCAGTTCGAGCTACAACAGACACCCGAGCCACAGGTCTCGGAAGCCGAAGAGGACCTGATCGCCCGCTTCGCCGAGGGCATCCGCCTGCGCGAGCTGATCGAGCTCGAGTATCTGAAGGAGGGAGACGAACAGCCGTCCAAACGGCTCACCGAGCCCTACGCTCTCGAACGCAAGCTGCCCTTTTGGTACGTGCACACCTGGGACCGCACGACGGGTGGCGAGCGCAGCTTCCGACTCGACCGTATGCGCCGCGCGAATCTCACAGGCGAGCGCTTCGATCCACGACCGGGATTCGAGCCGCGAGGACTGCGCGATGCCCGCAGGGCGCGCATCTGGTACTCGCCTCAGATCGCCCGCTGGCGGCTGGAGCGCGGTGGCGCGCGCGAGCTCAGCGACGGCGCCGCTCTCGCTGAGACGGCGGTGGGAAGCCCGGAGTGGCTGGTGGGAGAGATCCTCTCGAACCTGGGCGAGGCTGTAGTGCTCGCGCCTGATGACCTGCGCGGGCTGATGGCCGCGCGGGCACGGGAGCTGGCCGCCGCTCTAGGTGACGACTCCTAGAGGAGTGCTCGCTCGCGCTCGAGGCGCACGCGCAAGCTCCTGAGAGCCCAGCGGGCATGCTCCGCCAGCAGCCCGTCTTCGGACCCGGCGTAGCTGTCGAGTAGCCGCTCGTGCTCACTCGTGCCCGTGCTCGCCAGCGCGACGATCGCGTTTCGGCGCAGATAGCGAGCATCTCGGCGAGGCACGTAGAGACGCTGGTAGCGCGCCAGTAGCTCCTCGTCACTCGCTGTCAGCCAGAAGTCGAGCGAGACGAGCGGCTCGCTGTCGGCAGGTATCGGCTCAGTCTGCCGCTTCTCGGCGCCCCTGTTCCAAGGGCAGACCTCCTGGCAGATATCGCAGCCGTAGACGGTCGCGCCCAGAGCGGTACGAAACCGCTCGGGAATCGTCGCCCGCGCCTGCGTCCAGTAGGAAAGGCAGCGTCGGGCGTCCAGCACTCCCGGCTCCACCAGCGCGGCGGTTGGACAGGCTTCAAGACAGAGCCGGCAAGAACCGCAGTCCCGTTCGAGCGGTGCTGTAGCCTCGATCTCCAGCTCGCTGACAAGCGTGCCGAGCACGATCCAGGAACCGAGGCGCGGCGCGATCACGAGCGTGTTCTTGCCGAAGAAGCCGATTCCGGCCCGTACCGCAGCTTCACGATCGACATGCTCGCTCGAGTCCACGAAAACACGATGGGCGCCACCGAGACGCGACCCGAGCGCTTCGAGCCTGAGCCGGAGCTCTGCGTAGTGATCGCGACGGGCATGACGGGCGAGTCGTCCCTCCCCCGCTCCGGGATCGGCTCCCGACGCGGAATACGCAAACGCGGCCGAAACAACGCTGCGTGCCCCTTCGAGCAGGCGCTCGGGATGGCAGGAGAGCTGCGGCCGCGACATCGTAAAACGCAGCTCGGCGAAGAGACCGCGCTCGCCACGTTCCGCGATCGCGCGCTCCGCGCGGCGGTAGGGCTCGGCCGGAGCGGCGCCGATCGCGTCCAGACCCAGCTCTCGAGCTATCTTGCGGAGCGAAGCAGCATCCACGGAGACATTGTTACCCGCTCGGGTCACCTCATTTGAAGATCTCGTAGCCCGAAGATCAGTAGCCGAAGCCGAGCAGAAGCTTGGCGTCTTCCGACAGCCGCTCCGGCGTCCAGGGCGGATCCCAGGTCAGCTGCAGCTCGACCTCCTCCGCGCCCGGAAGCTCCCGCACCGCCTCCAGGATCTGCTCCTGGATCAGCGGGCCGGCCGGGCAGCCGATCGAAGTCAGGCTGTAGACGACCGTCACCGCAGCGTCGCTGATCTGTACGTCGTAGAGGAGTCCCAACTCGACGATATCGAGCCCTAGCTCGGGGTCGTAAACCTGGCGCAGCGCCTCGGTGACGTCCTCGACGGTCAGCACTATTCCAGTCTACCGGTGCCTGACTTTAGTCTGGCACCGGGGTGCAGTTCGGAAGAAAGAAGCGGTCACCAGAATGAAGTACTGCCGTAGGGCGGCGTTGTTTGCCGGACTTCAGTCTGGCACGGGGTTTCGTTGGCGCCGCTCGGAGAAGGTTGGAGTTCAGGCGCTTCCTAGGAGGCGGACCGTCGTTGTTCGCCTTCGGCGGCGGGTTCTAATTAGCGGCGGCGTCTATCTACCGAATTGAGCGCCCGTGCCAGGCTGAAGTCTGGCACGGGATTTCGTTGGCGCCGCTCGGAGAAGGTTGGAGTTCAGGCGCTTCCTAGGAGGCGGACCTCTTCGCGCCGCTCACGGGCGAAGAAGTGGACACTGTCGATGAAGCGCACCCAGTTGCAGCGCGTGCACATGACGAGCGTGTGAGTGCGCGCACTGTCGGCCAGGAAACGAACGCCTCGCAGCAGGTCTCCGTTGGAGACGCCGGTCGCCGTGAAGATGACCTCGCCCGGAGCCAGATCGTCGGTGGCGAAGATGCGTTCGATGTCGTCGATCCCGGTCGCCTTGGCCTGCTCGATCTCGCGCCTCGAGACGGGCCAGAGCTGGGCTTGAAGCTCACCGCCGAGGCAACGCAGCGCAGCGGCAGTCAGCACGGCTTGACGAGTGCCGCCGATGCCGATCGCGAGGTGATCGTTGGTGCCACGAATCGCGGCCGAAATAGACGCGGTCACGTCGCCGTCGGGAATCAACTTGATACGGGCTCCGGCCTGGCGAATCTCGTCGATCAGGTCGTGGTGGCGAGGTCGGTCGAGCACGATCGTGGTGATGTCGTTGGGGTTGCGCCCGAACCCTTTGGCGATCGCAGCGACGTTCTCACCGACCGGCTTGCGTAGATCGATCCGCCCACGCACACGAGGCCCGACCGCCATGCGCCGCATGTACATGTCAGGCAGCGTCACAAAGGCTCCGGGCTCACCGACGGCGATCATCGACATCGCACCCGAGCCGCCACGGGCAACCACCTCGCGCCCCTCGAGCGGATCGAGCGCCAGATCCACAGGAGTGCCACCGGCGCCGATTTGCTGTCCGGCCGCGAGCGGTCCGTCATCGGCCGCTCCAACCACTATTCGCCCGTCGATCGGTAGATCGCCCAGCGCGTTCTGCATGGCCGCAAAGGCTGCTTCCTCGGCTCCTTCACGATCGGCGCGACCCAGCCAGCGCGCACTGGCAAGCGCGGCCGCCTCAGTCGCCCGCGCGTAGTGAGAGCAGCTGCAGATGGCGCCGGTCGGCGAGGCGATCGGCACGCTCTTCTTCTTGATCTGCGTCTTGGGCGTGGTCATCTCACTTTCTGTAAACGCTCGGCGCCCTCGAGCACGAGCTCGATCACGGCGCCGACCGTACGATCGACGTTCTCATTCTCTATCACCGGAACGCCGGACTTGCGAGCCCGCTTGAGCAGGAAGTCCTGAACCTGGCGGATCTCGCCCAGATTCTGGAGGTACTTCTCGACCGGACGAACGCCTTCGGTCGCAAGGTCGCGAACGAAGAAGTTCGAGGCATGCACCTCCTCGTTGTAGACAACGAGCAAACACTGAACCACGAGCGCGCCCTCGATCTCGAGCGGCAGCATCCCGGGCACGAGGTGGACCCCCTCCAGCACCATCGACCAGCCCTCCTCTAGCGCCCGTTCGATCGAGGCGCGCACTCCCACCAGCACATTCTTGGTCTGCTGGAGAAAACCGCGCGTTAGCGGGTCGCCCTCCTCGCGCTCGGCCTCCGGCAGCGCTTCCCAGGCTTTGAAGCTGGAGTAGTGAATGGTGGGCATGAACTCTTCCGAGAAGAAGGCTCGCATCGTCTGGCGGATGAAGTCCGTGGAGGAAAGACGCGTGATTCCGAGCCGGTGCGAGGCCTCGGCAGCGATCGTCGTCTTGCCGGTGCCGGTGGCGCCGCCGATCAGCAGGATCACCGGCATGTCTAGCTGATCGAGGTCGCGGTAGCGGCGCAGACGCTCGACCGCCTCGTGGCCCTCGACCGGTCCGAGTATCTCGACCGCCAGCTCGTGCAGGCGCTCGAGCTCCACGGTGCGCTCGTCCCGCTTGGCCAGATCGATCTCGACCTGGCGCGCCAGCTCGTAGGCGCGCACCCCGCCGACCCCGACCGCGATCAGCGCGCGCGCCATCAGACCTTTCGAGTAGGGCAGACTCTCGTCGCCGAGCGGGAAAGGGTTGTGGCGATGCTGTGTCACCCGACCGGCTCCTTTACTCTCGCCTGCTCCGCCAGCACTAGGAGCGCCCGTTCGAGATCTGCCTCGCCGGCAAGCGGGATCAGCTCGTTGTCGACGAGCGCGACCTCGCAGCCGCGGGCGCTAGCCTCCTCGATAACGACGTCGACGGCAGCGGCCTTCAGCTCGACCAGGAAGAGCTCGGCGTCGATCCGCTCGAGCTCGCTGCGCAGCTCCTCGCGACGGGCGAGACTACCCGAGACGTGGACGACCTTGGCGCCGTGCTCTCGCTCGAACTGCGCGGCAAGCGACGGCAGAGCCGCTTTCGGGGCGGTGGTGAAGAGTGCGATTCTCCTCCCCTGCACGGGAACGAGCGGGCGCGGGTGCATCGCGGTCGCGATCACCGGCAGCTCGGGTCGTAGCGAAGCGAGCGCCTCGCGCAGCCGATCGAGCCGCTCGCCAGGTTCGGCGAAGCTGAGCACGACCAGATCGGAGACGAGGATGCGGTAGGTGTTCAGATAGCCGCAAGCCAGCTCCACATCCTGGTGAGCGCTCATCACGAGCACGCGGCGGTCTGTAGCTATCGGCGGCAGCGCAGCGCCGCTCCCCTCGAAGATGACCAGATCCGGATTGCGCTCGAGCGCCAGCTCGGCCGCCTCGGTCACGTTCGAGTAGCCGACCGCTCCGGCCAGCCCGCCGCCGCAGCGTCGGGCTCCCACGCTCACGATCTCGCCGAGCGCCGCATCCTCGAGATAATCGGAGGCCGCGTGCCTTCCCGAGCGCGCCAACTCGAGCAGCTCCTCGACGCTCGGTGGCGTCTCGCGCAGCTCCGGCTCGGGCGGTCCGCCCCTCCCCATCGCCACGACCACGACCTCGAAGCGCTTCGCGCAGGCGCGCGCGAGCTGGATCGCAAGCGCCGTCTTGCCAACCCGTTTGCCTGTCCCGATCACGCTCAGGCTGGGAAGGGCGAACGGCTCGAGCGGCGGCGGATCGAGGCGGAAGTCGGCGCCGGCGTAGGGCAGCCCGAGCGCCAGCACGCGACTGGCGGTCGCCAGGCGCTCACGAGGGCCGAGTACGGGCTCGTCGGAGAGATCGACGACGATCTCGGGTGAGTAAATCTCGAGCGCCTGTTCGATCGAGCCTGCTACGGGCGCTCCATAGACGCTCTCGCCTTGTTCGGCGCCGGCCTGAAGCTTCTCGCCGCCGCCTACGTTGACGCAGCAGACGAACTCGTAAGGCAAGGCAAGGAGAGCGTCGCGGACGACTGGCGGATAGTGCTCACCGTCGATCAGCGCCAGCGCTCTCATTGGCGTGTGGTCACCTCGCCCTCGATCGAGGCGGTGTACTTGCGGAACTCGAGCGTATCGGTCTCGAACTCGATGATTCGCTCGGTGCCGTGGAAGGGGTGCTTGCGGTAGACCTCGATCTTCGTGCCGCTGAACTCGACCACGTTGTAGCAGGGCCTCGTGTTGCCGCGCAGGCGCAGCGAGGAGACCGTCCCCGCGTTGACGACGAAGAGGTTCTCGAGCTTCCAGGCATAGGGAACGTGCTTGTGGCCGGTCAGAACGAGATTGACACCGGCGCGTTGCAGGCACTCGAGCGCATCGCCGGCGTCGTGCACGATGTTGCGCTCGCGGCCGGTGCCGGGCACCGGTAGCAGATGGTGGTGGAGCACGAAGATGCGCAAGCTGGCCGGCTGGGCGAACTGCTCCTCGATCCAGCGGTAACGGCCGCGCCCGATCTGGCCGTAATCGAGATCGGGGACGGTGGAGTCGACGGCGACGATGCTGACCCGGCCGATGTGGAGAACGGAGTTACGCTCGCCGAAGAGCTGCTCGAAGTGGATGTAGCCGACGTTGCGGGCGTCGTGGTTGCCGGGGATCACGACCAGGTTAGGGCAGGTGATGCGATCGAGGTAGGCCTTGGCCTGCGCGTACTCGCCCTTGAAGCCGAATGTCGTCAGATCTCCGGAGCAGACGACGACGTCCGGCGCCAAGTCGTTGACCTCGGAGATGGCACGCTCGAGCAGACTGGGCACGAAGTACGGCCCGCCGCAGTGAAGATCCGAGATCTGGGCGATCCGAAAAACGCGACCGTCGCTCCGGCCGGGCATGGCCGAAGTGTATGTCTCGGACTGAGTTTTGCGAAACCCCTGCCTCTAACCGACAGCGGCAAGGAGCGCCCCCGGTTGCGTCCGACCACACTGCTACGCTTGCTCATAGATGGGCTCCGAAAGCGTCGATTTCCAGGCATATCGTGGCTCTGTACCGCCTCGTTTCGCCAATCAAGCGGAAGTCGAGTGCGCCCGAATTCTCGACTACTACCGTATCCCGTGGGAGTACGAGCCAACCTCTTTCGTGCTCGAGCGTGACGATGAGGGCCGCATAAGCGAGGCATTCAAGCCCGATTTCTACCTACCAGAACAGGATCTCTATCTCGAGATCACCGTAATGAAGCAGTCCTTGGTGACGCGTAAGAACCGCAAGTTGCGCAAGCTGCGCGAGCGCTATCCGGAGGTCAGGATCAAGCTCTTCTACCGGCGCGACGTGCAGCGCCTGGCCGAGCGCTACCGCCTCGACCTGGCCTCCTAGATCGGCCCCTCCCATGACTCACCGCCTCAGCGCGGGTCCAGAATCGGAGAGGATTTAGGAGCTACGCGGACGGAGGCCATGAGCGATAGAGAGCACGAGTATCCGGGTATCGGCGATATCTACCTGAGGCGAGACGAGATCGCTGCTCGCGTACGCGAGCTCGGGGCTGAGATCGCACGCGACTATGGACAGAAAGAGCCGATCCTCGTCGCACCGCTCAAGGCGAGCGTGGTCTTCCTCGTTGATCTCTCGCGAGCTCTCTCCATCCCCCACACAGTCGACTTCGTCGAGCTGGCAGGCTTCGCTTCGGCGGCAAGCGGTGGGCATCAGCGAATACGCCTGCTCAAGGACCTCGACTGCGACATCGCCGGCCGACATCTGATCATCGTCGAGGATGTCGTCGACACCGGGCTGACGCTCAATTACCTGACCCGCGTGCTAGCGGTACGGGCTCCGGCGTCGATCGCCATCACCACGCTTTTCGACCGTCCCTACCGTAGATTGGTCGACGATCTACCCGTTCGTTACGTCGGTTTCACCATCCCCGACCAGCTCTTCGTCGGGTACGGCTTCGATGTCGACGAGCGGCTGCGCAACCTGCCCGACATCCACGTCATGAAAGATAGGACAGGGGGTTGACCGGCGTGCCGTTGACGCGCACCTCGAAGTGCAGGTGCGGACCGGTCGAATGGCCGGTCGAGCCGACGTAACCGATCAGCTGGCCGCGGCTGACCGTCTGACCATTCGAGACCGCCTGTTGCGACTGGTGCCCGTACGCGGTCGCCAGACCGTTACCGTGATCGATCACGGTCAGGTTTCCGTAACCGCCTTCCCAGGCCGCGTAGATCACGGTTCCGGCGGCGGCGGCATAGATCGGCGTGCCCATGGGAGCACCGATGTCGATGCCCTCGTGCATACGCCCCCAGCGCATGCCGAAGGGACTAGTGATGGTTCCCTGCACGGGCCAGATCAGACCGGCGCTCGACGGCGTGGCATTGGAGTGGGACCCGGCGCTTCGGATCCGCGCTGCGATGTCGGCACTCCCGGCCTGGAGCGCCGCGATGTCGCTCAGCCACTTCTGTCTCGACTCGCGCACGCTCGCCAGCGCCTGCCGCTCGCGTTGTTGCTCCTCTCCCAACCGCTCGCGGGTCGAGCTCAGACGCTCGTGCGTCTCGAGCGTCTGTGACGCCCGTATGGTTACGGCTCGTGTCTCGATGCCGATCTGCGTCATCAGCCGGCCGGTTCGGGTTCGAATCGCCGACCAGTGAGCCTTGGCCGTGAACGCATCGGCAGCCAGGCGCTTGTCCTGAACCGAGATGCTGTCGAGGTACTCGAGGCGATCGATGGCCTGAGAAAGGCTCTGCGAGGAGAGCAGAACGGCTACGGCGTCCGGCGGCTCGTCCTCGTACAGGCTGACCAAACGTTGAGCGAGCTGGTGCTCGGCGCCGTCGTACTGCCGCTGAGCAAGCTCGAGTAGTTGCGACTGCCGCTCGTAAACCGCTCTGACCAGGGCCAAGTGCCGCTCGTGTGCGGCGACCTCAACCCGAAGGACTGCCAGTCTCGACTCGGCAGCGGCCGCACCACGCCGAAGCGCGTTGATACGTCCGTTCATCGAAGCGATGCTCGAAGTGAGAACGCCCTCGCGTTTGTTGGCGTTTGCGACCTTCTGCTGCAGACGCGCCAGCTTGTTCTTACTCGGTCCCGCCGCAGCGGAGGTAGCGAGCAGGAGCACGCAGAGAACGGCGAATGCGATGCGCCGAGCCATCAAGCGGTTTTTCGGCGCCGTTTGGTGGACTCCCTCTACTCGGCTCGCGTTTCGATACGCCCTGAGATTCGTTTCGGAATGAGATTAGGTATTCCGTGCGCCGAGCGCGAGTCGCCCGAGCAGGCGTTACGCGGCGCGGCGGTCGGGTACCCGGTAGCCGTGATCGGCGCAAAGCCGCCCGGGATCGTCTTCGGTCAGAGCGTCGCAGTAGCCTTTGCCGTAGGCGGCACGCATGAATGCCGCCACGACCTCCAGGTTCCAATCCTGAATCTCTAGCGCCTCGCGCCAGAGATCGCAGAGCCTCGTGTCGATGTCGAGTTCGAGTAACTCGATCCTGGACGGCGCCTTGCTCACTGCGCCAAGCCTAGGTAAAGCGTCGGACAGCTTTGCCGCACCGCCAGCGTCCTCGAACGAACCACATGCACGAGCGGCGCTTGTAGCTAGCATCCAAGTCATGCTCGAGCCCGGCGTGTTCAAGGCCTATGACGTGCGCGGGATCTACCCGACGGAGATCGACGAAAAAGGCGCCTACGCGATCGGGAGAGCCTACGTAGAGGAGTTCGGTCCCAAGAAGATCGCGGTCGGTCACGACATGCGTGTCTCGGGCCCTCAGATGGTCGCGGCGTTGACCGAGGGGGCGACCGACGGGGGTGCCGACGTAGTCGACATCGGGCTGGTCGGAACCGAGATGCTCTACTTCGCGGTCGGCTCGCTCGAGCTGGACGGAGGCGTCACCTGTACCGCCTCGCACAACCCCAAGGAGTACACGGGCTTCAAGATCGTGCGCGAGGGCGCCTTACCGGTCGGAGGCGATTCGGGCCTGATCGAGGTGCGTAACCGTGCCCTAGCCGGGTTCGGCGCGGTCACCCGCAAGGGCGGCGTAAGCAAGCAAGACATCTGGCCGGCCTTCGTCGAGCGCGTGCTTTCGTTCATCGACCCGCACGCTGTCAAACCGCTTCGCGTAGTCGTCGACGCCGCCAACGGGATGGGTGGCCGCATGCTCGAGCCGGTGCTGGAGAAACTGCCTCAGATCGACGCGGTGCGCTGCTACTTCGAGCCCGACGGAACCTTCCCCAACCACGAGCCCAATCCGCTTCTGCCCGAGAACCGCGAGTTCATCGTCGCCAAGGTCAAGCAGGAAAAGGCCGACCTCGGTATCGCCTTCGACGGCGATGCCGATCGCTGCTTCTTCGTCGACGCGACGGGCGAGTTCGTGCCCGGCGACTTCGTGACGGCGCTCTTCGCCGAGACCTTCCTGGCCAAGGAGCCGGGCGCCAAGATCATCTACGACGTGCGCGCCAGTTGGGCGGTCCCGCACACAATCGAGGAAGCAGGCGGCACGGCGCTGATCAACCGCGTCGGCCACGCCTTCATCAAGCACCGCATGCGCGAGACGGGCGCCGTCTTCGGCGGCGAGGTCTCGGGCCACTACTACTTCCGCGACTTCTCGCGAGCCGACTCGGGAATCATTCCTTCGCTACTGATGCTGGAGTACGTCTCGAGACAGGGGAAGCCGCTAGCGGAGATTCTGCGCCCCTTTCGCGAGCACTACTTCATCACCGGCGAGCTGAACACCCGCGTCTCCGACGTCGCCGCGAAGCTCGAGGAGCTGGAGAAACACTTCGCTTCCCAGGGCAAGGTGACCCACCTGGACGGGCTCTCGATCGACGCCGAAGACTGGCACTTCAACGTCCGCCCCTCGAACACCGAGCCGCTGCTCCGCCTCAACCTCGAAGCGCTTTCATCCGGGCTGATGGAGCGTAAACGCGACGAGGTGCTGGCGATCATTCGTTCATAGCGAAAAGCCGTGCCGTCCTCTAGAACGTGGCACTTCTCTCTTCGCCCGCCTCCAAACCACCCGCCCGCGGGGTGGTTGCAGAGTACCGTCCTCTCGAGCCGAAAAAGAACCGACTTCGTACGGGTTTCTAGACGAGCGACCTACGACGGCGTGATGCGGTACACGTCGAAGACTGCGTCTACATTCCTGAGCGCGTTGAGAAGCGTCTTCAGCGCCTTGACATCGCCGAGTTCGGCCGTGTACCAGTTCTTGGCCAGCTGGTCCTCGACCGCACCTCCGTAGGAGACGATGTTGGCCCCGTGCTCGGCGAAGGTGCGGGCAACGTCCTCGAGCAGACGCGGGCGATCCCAGGCCGAGACGGCGATCTGGACGCGGAAGCACTGCGTCGTGCCGCCGTCCCAATCGACCCGCGTGAAACGCTCCGGATTGCGCCTGAGCGTCTTCACGTTCGGGCAGTCGTCGCGGTGGATGGTGATTCCCTTGCCCATCGAGATGTATCCGACGATCTTGTCGCCGGGCACCGGGTTGCAGCACTTGGCGAGGCGCAATAGGACACTCGCGTCGTCGACGCCCTGCACACGAATGCCGAGGTTGTCGGAGGCAACCGCCCTTTTCGTACGCGGTTTCCTGGTCGGCAGCGTCTGCTCGGGCACGGCCTGGTCGATCTTGAGCCGCTGGATGACCTTGTTGACTACCTGGCTCGCCGGGACTTTGCCCGAGCCGAGAGCCAGGTAGAAGTCGTCGGCTTTCTTGAAGCCCGCCTCGCGGACCACCTGCGCCATCAGCGACGAACCGGCGAGCTTACGGTAGGGAAGATTCTGCGCCTTGAGCGCTTGCTCGAGTGATTCGCGGCCTTTCTGCTCGGTCTCGCCGCGCGTCTGCGAGCTCAGCCAGTGACGGATCTTGTTGCGGGCACGCGAGGAGACGGCAAGCGAGAGCCAGTCGCGCGACGGTCCGCGCGGCGAGCGCGAGGTGAGGATCTCGACGAAATCGCCGTTCGAAAGCCTGAAGTGGAGCGGCACGATGCGACCGTTCACCTTGGCACCGACGGTTCGGTGGCCGATGTCGGTGTGTACCGCGTAGGCGAAGTCGATCGGCGTCGAGCCGGCCGGTAGCGTCTTCACCTCGCCCTTGGGCGTGAACACGTACACTTCGTCGACGAAAAGGTCGCTGCGGAAGGTACGCATGAACTCACCAGAGTCGGCGCCCTCCGGGCTCGCGTGCGTATCCACGAGCTGCTTGACCCAGGCGAGCCACTCCTCTTCCTGGACCTTGGCCGAGCGCTGGCGCTTATAGAGCCAGTGTGCGGCGATGCCGAGCTCCGCCTCCTCGTGCATCTCGCGTGTTCTGACCTGGATCTCCAGAGGTCTTCCCTCCGGCCCGATCACCGTCGTGTGCAACGAGCGATAGCGGTTGACCTTGGCCATGGCTACGTAATCCTTGAAACGGCCCGGCATCGGCTTCCAGAGCGAGTGAATCAGACCGAGCGCGCCGTAGCAGTCGCGCGTTCCCTCCTCGCCCTCACGCTCGACGATGACCCGCATCGCCGTCAGGTCGTAGATCTCGTTGAACTCCTTGCCCTTGCGAGTCATCTTGTCGTAGATCGAGTAGAAGTGCTTGGGCCGCCCGGAGATGTCCGCGGGAATGTCGAGCTTGTCGAGCTCGGCCTTGAGCAGAGCGGCCGCTTCGCGGACGTGCGCCTCCCGATCGGAACGCTGCTCGTTCACGATGGCCTTGATCTCGGAGTACTTACGGGGATGCAGTACCTGGAAGGCGAGATCCTCGAGCTCCCACTTGAGCGTGTGAATACCAAGACGGTGAGCTAGCGGCGCGTAGACTTCGAGCGTCTCGCGCGCCTTCTGTACCTGCTTTTGCTTGCCCAGGTACTCAATCGTGCGCATGTTGTGCAGGCGGTCGGCGAGCTTGATCAGGATCACCCGCATATCACTCGCCATCGCCACGACCATCTTGCGGTAGTTCTCGGCCTGGGCCTGCTCGCGGCTCTGGAACTGGATTCGAGTCAGCTTGGTGACGCCCTCGACCAGGCGCGCGATCTCTTCGCCAAACTCGTCGCGCAACTCGGCGACCGAGACGCCCGTGTCCTCGACGACGTCGTGAAGCAGCGCGGCTGCGACCGTCTGCTCGTCGAGCCTCAGCTCGGCGCAGATCTTGGCGACGCCGAAGGGGTGGTTGATGAACTCTTCGCCCGAGCGGCGTTGCTGGCCGTCATGGGCCTTGGCGGCAAACTCGAAGGCACGAAAGATCAGATCCCGGTCGACGTCCGGGTTGTAGACGGCCACCTCGTTGAGCAACTCCTCGACGAGGTGCTCGTGCCGCTGTAGCGCGTCCAGGACACTCATCTTCTAAGTGTATTGTCGGCACAAGCGGTAGCGCTCGTAAATCAGGAGTCGACCGGCCTCGACTCGCGACGCTAGGTCATTAGAATCGCGGCCTGTGAGTATCTCGATACGCTCGTTCAACGAAGACGACCGCTCCTGGGCGATCGATTTGATGCGCGAGCGCTGGGGCGGCGAGGTGGTCGTCACACACGGCAAGGCGCGCGACGCCAGCATGCTCGAGGGAGTTGTGGCCGAGCTGGACGGCGAGCCCGTGGGTCTGGCGACCTACGAGACGCGCGGAGCCGAGTGCGAGCTGGTAACGCTCGACAGCATCAAGGAGGGGATCGGCACCGGCTCGGCGCTGATCGCAGCGGTAGCGAACGCGGCTTGGAGGCAGGGCTGCCGCAAGCTCTCGGTTGTGACCACCAACGACAACGTGCTTGCGCTCGGCTTCTACCAGCGCCGCGGCTTCGTCCTCACCGCTTTACGCCTGGGTGCGGTCGAGAAGTCGCGCCGGCTAAAGCCCGAGATTCCGGAGCTCGGTCTCAACGACATTCCGATTCGCGACGAGATCGAGCTCACGCTGAAGCTCGGCAAGAACTGAGTCGGGGCTCTCGCCGCTAGGCCGCGGCGGCAATCGGCTCGGTCTCGGCCAGCAGATCACGGAACGTCTCCGATTCGAGCAGGCTGCGGCGGCCACCGCCTGCTTCGAGCAGCCCGGCCTCGCTGAAGATCGTGTGCGTCCGTTCGTCCCAACTCTTCTCACCCGCTTGCCAACGAGCCGCCAGCTCGGCGCGCAGCGACTCGTAACGCGGCGCGGATTCGAATATCCGCCTGACCTGGAGTTGAGGAGTAACCGTGCCGTTCCAGCGGTTCTCCTCGGGGCGAAAGGCAAGGTCGTAGCGGCCGCTGCGCCGGTAGCGATCGAGCTGCGGCCCCATTCCGAAGGCGATCGCGCTACCCGCGTCACTACCGTCGAGACGCACTCTGAAGCGCAGGTGCTTGCCCTCGCCGCAGGTTGAGAGCTCGGCGAGCTCACAGGCCGGCGCCAGCAGCACCACCCCGGGATTGCCGAGGCCAAACGGCGCCAGACACTCCAGCTCCTGGCAGAGATCGATCGTCAGCTTCGTCTGCGGCGGCACGATCGCGTCCACCCTCGTGACCGGGACGAGATCGCTTTCGCGGAGGACCTCGCCGGCGTAGGCCATGAAGGCCTCGGCGAACTCCTCGATCCGCTCGGGCCTGATTGAGAAACCGGCCGCCGCTCGGTGGCCGCCGAAGCGCTCGAACAGCGCCGCGAAGACGGTGATACCGGCGTGCAGGTCGAAGGCAGGAATCGAGCGTCCCGACCCCTTCCAGTCGTCGCCCGATCCGGCGACCAGCACGACCGGGCGCCAGAAGCGCTCGACCAGACGCGAGGCGACTATGCCAATCACACCCTCGTTCCAGTCCTCGCGCGCGAGCACGTAGGCCCGGCGCCGGCGCTTCGCCTCAGACCAGGACTCGATCTCGGCGACGGCCTCGCGCAGGATCCTTTCCTCGACCGCCTGGCGCTCGCGGTTGAGCTCTTCGAGCTTCTCGGCGCACCGCTTCGCCTCCCGCTCGTCCTCGCCGAGCAGTAGCTCGAGTGCGAGCGCGGGGTGGCCGAGCCGACCGGCCGCGTTGATTCGAGGCGCCAGACGAAAGGCGATCCGGCCCGTGTCGAGCGTCGCGGGATCGACGCCCGCCGAGCGCATCAGGGCTCGCAACCCAGGCCGGCGCGTTCGACCGAGCGCCTGTAGCCCGGCCTTCACGAACCAGCGGTTCTCATCCAGGAGCGGTACGACGTCGGCGACCGTGGCAAGACAGACGAGATCGAGCTGATCGCGTAGAAACTCTGAATCGGAGCCGAGCAGCGCCTCGCCCAGCTTGTAGACGACTCCGGTTCCGCAGAGTCCCGGGAAGGGGTAGCCGGAAGGTCTCGGCGCGACGATAGAGCAGTCGGGCAGGCGCTCTCCAGGTTGATGATGGTCGGTGACGATCAAGTCCAGCCCGAGCTGCTTGGCTCTGGCCACCTCATCAACCGCCGTGATGCCGCAATCGACCGTGATAACGAGCCCGTGGCCCGCCTCGGCCAGCTGCTCGACGAGCTCCGAGTTGAGGCCGTAGCCCTCGTCGAAGCGACTCGGCAAGCGCCAGCTCACGTCGGCGCCCAGCTCTCTCAATACGAGTACGGCGAGCGCCGTCGCCGCGATTCCGTCGACGTCGTAGTCGCCGTATACACAAATGTGCTCGCCAGCCGCGACGGCTGCACGGATCCGCTCTACCGCCGCAGCCATATCGCCGAGGGCGAGCGGATCGTGCCCCGGCGCCTCGGCAGCCAAAAAGACGCGCGCTCGTTCCGGATCGGCAAGACCGCGGCGAACCAGCACCGAAGCGGTGAGCTCACTCAGCTCGAGCTCGCCCGCGAGCCCGAGCACCATGCCCATATCCGCTCGCTCAATCGTCCAGTTTCCCTGTTGCATAGGAGCAAGAAGGCTATGCCGACAGCCGGACGGACGCGGCCGGCCGCAGCCCCGTCCGCTCTATACGGCCGGGCGCGATCCGAGAACCTGTCCACAAGGAGTCTCCAGAAAATGAAAACGTGATCTGCCACAGTCTCAAGCGACCCTCCCCAGAACGCCGATAGGAGCGATGAAAGCCCGATCCCTCAAGGACCGAACCGTGGCCACAGCAGCGAATCACTATGAGACCCTCGGCCTCTGGCGCGACGCAAGCGACGCGGAGATCCGTCGCGCCTATCGTCGCCTCGCGATGCTCTATCACCCCGACGTCAACTCCGATCTCGAGGCCGGCAAGCGCTTTCGCGCCATCAAAGAGGCCTACGACGTCCTTTCAGAGCCGAACGCACGGGCGCGATTCGACGCGACCCTCGGCGCCGGTCCGCCGACCAGCTCGCATCCAAACTCCGATCGCGGCTCCGGCGTTCCGAGTGGCTGGACGCCGCCCTGGGTACACGACTGGAACGCAGAGGCGTGGTTGAGAGCAAATGCTGCGCCCCCGCCCTGGAGCCTGCGAGCGATCGCGAACGAGCTAAGCGGATCGTGGCAGACGCTCACGGGCTATCTCGGCGCGCTTGCGCTGGTCATCGGCGTCTGCGCCCTGCTCAACTGGGCCATTCCGTGGCTCGGGGTCGCAGTGGTGGCGGCCGTTTTCACCCTGCCCCCCGTCGCCTATCTGTACCTCATCGTTCGTGGGCTGAAAGAGGAGCAAAAGCCGACGCTCTTCTCACAGCTCCGGTACCGGCACGACCTTCGAGCGGATGCGTCAACCTCGAAGGGCGAACAGTCCGGCGACGGCCGCTGAAGCGGCACGCTGCTCCAAGGCTATCCTGCACAAGTGAGCGAGCAGCCCAACTACCGCTCGGGCCGCGACTACGTGGTCGAGTTCCTCCACTACCGCTTCGCCTTCGGCAAGCGCGACTTCGAGGAGCGTGTCATCGCCGCGGCCGTGCGACTCGAGCTGGTGAGTGGGAACAACCTGGCGCCGGAAGAGATCGCCGACCTGGTCGAGCTGGTCGCCAGTCCAATCGGCCAGATCGCAAGTCCGCGTAGCGAGCTCGGCGTGTACCTCGCCGAACACTGGGAACAGGTCTCGCTGTTGAACGGAGAATCCCTCGTCTACTGGCTGCGGAAACTTGTGTTTCGGGGCGCCTGGCTCGACCACCGCGTCAAGCAGGGCCTGCTCGACGTCGCCTGGGACGACGAGCAGGCCGAGTTCGGCTACCGCGATCCCTACGGCGACCGGACGCTGCTCGAGCTGGCGCCGGTGCCTTCCTGGCGCGGACTGCGCTACGACGACTAGCGGGACCTCCACAGGTACCGAGGGTGCGCGCACTCAGGCGCCCAGCGCGAACTCCACGACCGCCTCGACGTGGATACGGGTCGTGTCAAAGAGCGGCAGCGGAGTATCCTCGCCACGAACGATCGATCCGAGCTCGGTGCAGCCGAGCAGGATGCCCTCGACCCCCTGCTCGCTTAGCTCTGCAATCGCCCGCCGGAAAAACTCGCGTGAGGAGCTCTCGATTCGGCCAAGACACAACTCTTCGAAAATGATCCGGTTGATCTCGGAACGGTCGTCGGCATCCGGGACGAGAACGTTGACGCCATGGTCTTCGAGCCGACGACGGTAGAAGTCCTGCTCCATCGTATAGGCGGTACCGAGCAGACCGATCGTGCGCAGACCCGCACCCTTCACGCGGACTGCCGCAGCGTCGGCGATGTGGACGAACGGAATCGATACTGCCTGTTCGATCTGTGCTGCAACCTTGTGCAGCGTGTTCGTGCAGAGAGCGAGCAGCTCCGCTCCGGCACCCTCCAATCGCCGTGCTTCCTCGGCGAGAACCTCGCCCGCCTGCTGCCACCTGTCCTCGCGGACAAGCAGCTCGATCTCGGCGAAATCGACAGACAACATCACGCTGCGCGCCGAGTGGAGCCCGCCCAGCCGCTCGCGTACCAACTCGTTCAGGAGCCGGTAGTACTCGAGCGAGGACTCGAAGCTCATTCCGCCGAGCAGACCGATGGTGCGCATGTGGTGGAGAGTAACTACCGCTAACCGGGCTCGAACGTATTCCTCGCTCTGAGAGGAATTAGAACAGGCTCCTGTCTTCGTTGACCGGCGCACCGATGTGCGCCAATCCGGACTTGGTGACGACGCGGCCGCGGCTCGTACGCTGGATGAAGCCGAGCTGGAGCAGGTAGGGCTCGTAGACGTCCTCGATCGTGTCGGGCTCCTCGCCGAGCGCGACCGCCAGCGTCGAGAGTCCAACCGGTCCGTTGTCGAAGCGCTCGACGATCGCCCGCAGTAGCTCGCGGTCGGTGTGCTCGAGTCCGGCCTCGTCCACCTCGAGCAACTGCAGCGCCTCGCGCGCGATCGCCGTGGTGACCGCGCCCTCGTGGCGCACCTCGGCCACGTCGCGAACGCGGCGCAGGATGCGGTTGGCGATACGCGGCGTCCCGCGTGAGCGCGCAGCGATCTCCGAAGCCGCCTCCGGCTCGATCTCGACGCTGAGGATGCGCGCCGAGCGGCGCACGATCGTGGCCAGATCGTCCACGCCGTAGTAATCGAGCCTGAATGTCATGCCGAAGCGGTCGCGTAGTGGCGTCGTCAGCAGGCCCGTGCGCGTGGTCGCGCCGACGAGCGTGAAGTGCGGCAGGTCGAGTGTCAGCGTCCGCGCTGCCGGCCCCTGCCCGACGACGATATCGAGGCGGAAGTCCTCGAGCGCCGGGTAGAGGATCTCCTCGACCGCGTGGTTGAGGCGGTGGATCTCGTCGATGAAGAGGACATCCCGCGCCTCGAGGCTGGTCAGGATCGCCGCCATGTCGCCCTTGCGCTCGAGCGCCGGCCCGGCGATGCAGCGAATGCCGACGCCGAGCTCCTCGTGGACGATGAAGGCAAGCGATGTCTTCCCTAGTCCCGGCGGGCCGACGAGCAGGACGTGGTCGAGCGCTTCCTCCCTTCTCTGCGCCGCCTGCAGCGAGATTGCGAGCGGTTCCTTGATCCGCTCCTGGCCGACGAACTCTCCCAGGTTGCGCGGGCGCAGCGAGCGCTCGATATCGTCGTCCTCAGGCTTGATCGTCGGTGTGAGGAAGGTCTCGCTCATCTCAGGCAGCTCTCAACGCCAGGCGCACGCGTTCTTCGGGCGGTAGCTCGGGGTCGATCTCGGCCAGCGCCCGCTCGGCTTCGACCAGTGTGTAGCCAAGCTCGACCAGCGCCTCGCGCGCGACCAGGTGCGCAGCTCCCGAGCCGATATCCTCGGCCGCCACGAGCTCGCTTCCGGCCAGCTTCTCCTTCAACTCCAGCACCACCCGCTGCGCGGTCTTCTTGCCGATGCCGGGGATGGCCTGGAAGCGCGCCGTGTCCTCGCGGGCGATCGCGCGCCTGATCTCGGCCGGCGCCGAGCCGGAGACGATTGCCAGCGCCACCTTGGGCCCGATCCCCGAGACTGAGAGTAGTTGGATGAAGAGCTCGCGTTCCTCGGTGTCGGCGAAGCCGTAGAGCGAGAGGGCGTCCTCACGCACGTGCAGATAGGTCTCGACTGTCAGCTCGGCACCTGCGGCCTTGGCCATGGCGCGCGGGGTCGCATGAACGAGGTAGCCGACTCCGTTCACGTCGAGCAGCAGGCCGTCGGCCCGCCGCCCGACCGGTTTACCTCGCAGCCGCGCGATCATCCCGCCAGCCTCTCGAGCGGTGGCGCCAGCGCATGGCAGATTGCCACCGCCAGAGCATCGGCCGCGTGGTCGGGCGTCGGTATCTCCTCCATGTGCAAAATCGCCTTCACCATCCGTTGCATCTGCGCCTTGTCGGCGCGTCCGTAGCCGCAGGTCGCCTGCTTGACCCGGGCCGGCGCGTACTCGAAGCAGTCAACGCCGGCCAGCGCGGCGGCGACGAGCACGACGCCGCGCGCTTGACCGACAGAGAGCGCGATGCGGGCGTCGGCGCCGACGTAGGACTCTTCGAGTGCGACGGCATCGGGCTGCTCGCGGGCGATCAACTCGCTCACCCCTTCGAAGAGCGTCCGTAAGCGCAGCTCCAGCCGAGTGCCGGGCGACGTTCGCCACCAGCCGTGGTCGAGTGCCTGAAGGTGGTTTCCGCTTCCTTGGACTATGCCGTACCCGCATGCGGCCGTACCGGGGTCGATGCCGAGAACCCTCACGGCGAGACTGTAGGCGGAGCGTCGGACGGTGGTTCCGCCCCGGTCGTCCGGCTCAGCCGTTGCCGAGCGAGCTCGCGAGTTGCATCAGATCAGCGGTCTGATCGGCGGGCGGGATCGTGATATCGACAGGCGCGTCGTAGTCGTAGAAATCCATCGAGAAACCAAACTGGAGTGTTCCGGTCGTGGCGGTGTTCATCGAGTAGCTGAACTCCTCGCGGCGCACGCGATTCTGAGCGTCGATCCAGACGTCGAATAGTCCGTACACCGGGCTACCGAGCCTACTCACCTCGTCCAGCGCCGCCCTGGCCGCCGCCCTCTCATCGGCAGGAAGTGCGTTCAGGTAGTCACCGAAATCGACTCTGCCCAGATAGTGGGTGGTCTCCACGCCGCGAACCAGCTCGTGGCCGATCACTTGCGTATCTTTCGCGCCACGCAGGTAGCCGAGGTAACGCGTGACCTCGCTCGGGTCATAGCTCATGAGCGAGGAGAGGTCGAGCCCCCGCTGTTTGGCCATGCTCTCGATGTCGATCTTCATCCAGGGCTTGGCCGACTTGAGGAGCGTCTGGAGGAAGGGCGCCTTCATGTAAATCACTGCTCCGTTCATGACCATCTCGACGTTCCAACCAGACGGCGAACCGAGCGCCGAGCCCGCAATCGACGCCATTTGTGACATGTCCATACTCATTGACGCTTGCCGAGTCGCGAAGTCCATCGCTCCTTTGGCCGTGAGCGTGAGCGGCGCAGGCAGAGACGGCGCCTGCTCCGTCATCGTCATCGAGAAGCTGACGGTCTTGGCCGCCGCGGTGTTCTCGGCGGCAACCGCTACCGGGTCGGCCGCCGACTTCAGACTTGGAATCCCGCAGGCGCTGAGCGCGGTCACCAGGACCAGAACTCCGGGCACGAGTATTGAGGCCGCGCGAACTCGCATCACCTTTAGGAGCATATCGGTGACCGCGTCGAAGTCATCACGCGCTTGAGTGATAGGCGGGACTGAAAAAAGAGGGCGGGTCTGAACACCCCCCAGCGTCCGGACCCGCCCCAGAACCGCAAGCGCTGCGTTAACCGTAGTACAAGCTGCGAGCTCGTGCACGCGCAGCCGCTCCGATCGCACACGAGCGCCAACCGAGTTTCGCTAAGGGAAGTGAGCTCCCTGCGTACTGCCGTGGCTCGTTCTGGCGTCGTAGGACGCCTCGATTCGATTTGTCCGCTCGACGCCCCGGACTCCGACCAGATCGGCCGCCGCCTGCAGCCTCTGGCAGGAACCGCGTGGCCCGATCGCCCGCATCTGGGCGAGGATCTCCCGTCCCTCCCGTACGGCAATTGCGCCATGCCCGTTCTCGTGCCTGCGAAGCACTCCGAGATAGCGATTCCAGCGTCGAGCCAATCGCGCCGAGACGCCCGCTGGCGGCGACCAGCGCGGATAGGTGTACTTCAGCTGGACCACCAGTTTCACACCCGTAAACCGGCACATCCCGGCAACGACACGATCTCGGTAGCGCCAGGAGAAGATCCAGTTGGCGAAAGCGTCGTAGCGCTTGCCGGTCGACCGGTCAACCGGGCCAAGGCGATCCATCTGGGCTCGGAGATCAGCGGCCGTGTTGCCTTGGATCTGGTAATAGACCTGGTGTGAACTGACGCTGAAGCTGCTCTGTGGACGAACGATCGATGACCGCACGAGCGCGGACACCTCTCCCGGCAGAATGAGGAAGAGTGCAAGCGACAGTGGGCGCAAGCGCACGGTGCGCTTGATCGTAATAGGCCCGAGCGCTTCTTGTAACACCGGTCAAGCCGCGCGCCGAACTCCGTCCCTGCGATCGGGAATCAGCCCTAAGAGGCGACGGCTTCGAGGATCTGCTCGGGTATATCGAAGTTCGCAAATACCTCCTGGACGTCGTCGAGCTCCTCGAGCGCCTCGACCAGCTTGATCACCGTACGCGCCGAGGACTCGTCGTCGAGCTCAACGGTCGTTTTCGGCAGCATCGTCAGCTCCGCCGACTCGATCGCAAAGCCGGCTGCCTCGATCGCCTCACGTACGGCACGCAGCGTTTCGGGTGCGCTGATGATCTCGAAACTCGAGCTTTCACCCGAGACGTCGTCGGCGCCGCCCTCGGCGGCGGCCAGCATCAGGGCGTCTTCATCCACACCGGCGGCCGGCACGAGTACCACTCCGCGCCGCTCGAACATCCAAGCGACGGAGCCGTCTGTCCCCAAGTTTCCGCCGTGTTTGGAGAAGGTGTGGCGCACCTCCGCGGCGGTGCGGTTGCGGTTCTCGGTCAAGGCCTCGGCGATGATTGCCACGCCTCCGGGGCCGTAGCCCTCGTAGACAACTGTCTCGAAGGCCTGGCCACCGGCACCCTCGCCGGCGCCCTTGGCGACCGCCCGCTCGATGTTGTCCTTCGGCATCGAGTACGAGCGCGCCTTCTCGATCGCGTTCTGGAGCGCGAGGTTGCCGTCCGGATCGCCCCCACCTTCTCGAGCGGCGACGATGATCGCGCGAGAGAGCTTGGAGAAGAGCTTGCCGCGTTTGGCGTCGGCAGCTCCTTTCTTGTGCTTGATCGACGACCACTTACTGTGCCCTGACACCTCTAGCCTCCCGTACGACCTCGCAGAAGAGCTCATGGACGCGCGTGTCGTCGGTGAGCTCGGGATGAAATGCCGCGACAAGGATACGACCTTGGCGCACCAGTACGGCCCGACCATCGTGCTCGGCGAGGACTTGCACGTCGGCTTCGACCCGCTCGATCCAGGGTGAGCGGATGAAGACAGCGCGTAACGGCTCGCTCTCGCCGGCCAGCTCGAGGTCGGTCTCGAAGGAGTGCACCTGGCGCCCGTAGGCGTTTCGCCGGACGACGATGTCGATCAGGCCAAGCAGCGGTTGCCCGGGCAGTCCATCCACCACCTCGCGAGCGAGCAGGATCATGCCGGCGCAGGTACCGAAGATGGCGCCTTCGAAGCCGAGGATTGCGTCTTCAAGCTCGTAGGCGCGCACGAGCTTGCCGATCGCGGTCGACTCGCCGCCCGGGATAATCAGCCCGTCGAGACCTTCGAGCTGCTGCGGCTTTCGCACCTCGTTCGCCATCGCGCCGAGGCGCCGGAGCACGGCCAGGTGCTCGCGGAAGTTTCCCTGCACGGCGAGAACGCCGATCCGAAGCGGCTCTTCCATGCCTCCAAGTGTATTCGCCGCCTCTTCCCGGGCCGTGGATAATCCGACCCGGTTTTGTTGCATTCGCCTCTTGACACAGAACGGTGCCTGGCACCGTAGTGGGACAAAACCGGTTCGCGAGCCATCTCGCTCGGGCTAATGTCCCGGTATGCGCGTTGCGCTCGTAACCGGAGGAAACCGCGGGATCGGCTTCGAGGTCTGCCACCAGCTCGGCCGGCTCGGCTATTCGGTGCTGCTCGGCGCCAGAGATCTCACCCAGGGTGAAAAAGCCGCCGGGTCGCTCCGAGGCGAGGGACTGAATGTGGCGTCACTGAAGCTCGACGTCACCAGCGAAGAAGACGTCGAACGCCTCGCCGAGCTCGAGCGGGTGGATGCGCTGGTCAACAACGCGGGCATCGCGCCTGACCGTGCGCATCCCGATACCAGCGCTCTACACGTCCCTGCCGGGCTCGTCCGGCTCGGCTTCGAGACCAACACGCTCGGCCCCTACCGTGTCTGCCAGCAGATCGTGCCGATCATGCAGCGGCACGGCTACGGCCGCATCGTCAACGTCGCCACCGGCATGGCGCAACTGGCCGAGATGAACGGCCGCTCACCCGGTTACCGCCTCTCCAAGACCGCGTTGAACGCGCTCACCCGCGTCCTCGCCGACGAGCTGCGCGGCATGAACATCCTCGTCAACTCGGTCGATCCGGGCTGGGTCAAGACCGACATAGGCGGACGATCTGCCCCACTCTCACCCGCCGAGGGCGCTGACACCATCGTCTGGGCAGCGACGCTGCCCGACGTCGGGCCGACGGGTGGCTTCTTCAAGGAGAAGAAGAGCATTCCCTGGTAGACGCGGCCAACCCGGCCGCCGGCGCGTGAACGGGCGCCTGTTTGCCCTCGACCACGTTGCCCGCATTCGGAGCCGCGATCGCCGGGGTGCTGCCGAGGGAAAGCAAAGCGAGAAAACAACCCTCGCGGAGATCGAGCGCGAAGCGTGACGACGCCCGCGATGCCGCCGCAGCCGACACGTAGCACCGCCCGGTGTCAGACACCGCTTAGAAGAGGTGCTCATCGTCAAGGGTCGTTCGTGTAAAAAGTGTGACGTCCGATCCACAAGCAGCCAACAAAACGCCTGCGTCTCGAGCACCACCTACTCGCGGAGATCACGGGCAAAGCGAGTAGATCCCCAGCGACTCCGCCGCAGCCGACACATGCGGCTGCGACTCGCAAACGCAAGTCTCAAGCACAAACCGAACCCCGCAAGACGAATCCGGTCAGCTCGTCTCGACGATAGGAGCAGCTGTCGATCAAGCGCCGCAGGCACGGCTCAGCGCCCGCTATCTTCCTCCGGCGAAAATCGGAGATTTTCGCCGGTCCGACTACCAGCCGCGGGTTTCGAGCAGCTGGCTCTCATCGAGCCCGGCCGTCGAGATCGAGGCCATCGCCTCGCCCAGTCCCTGCGACACGCGCGCGAGGACCTCGGGATCCTGGAAGTGCGTGGTCGCCTCGACGATCGCCTTCGCGCGCGGAGCCGGATCGTCCGACTTGAAGATGCCCGAGCCCACAAAGACGCCGTCGGCGCCGAGCTGCATGCAAAGCGACGCGTCGGCGGGAGTGGCGATGCCCCCGGCAGTGAAGGTGACGACAGGGAGCTTGCCGTTAGCTGCCACCCACTTGACCAGCTCGACCGGGGCGCCGAGGTTCTTGGCCTCGGCGTAGAGCTCCTCCTCGCGCAGCGAGCCGAGCTGGCGGATGCCGCCGTAGACGGCACGCATGTGGCGAACGGCGTTGACGATGTCGCCGGTGCCGGCTTCGCCCTTGGTGCGGATCATGGCGGCGCCCTCGGCGATCCGGCGCAGCGCCTCGCCCAGGTTGCGGCAGCCACAGACGAAGGGCACGGTGAAGGCCCACTTGTCGATGTGGTGCTCCTCATCGGCCGGGGTCAATACTTCGGATTCGTCGATGTAGTCGACCTCGAGCGCCTGCAGGATCTGCGCCTCGGCGAAGTGGCCGATGCGTGCTTTGGCCATCACCGGGATGGTCACGGCCTCCTGAATCTCCCTTATCTTGGTCGGGTCGGCCATGCGCGCGACTCCGCCCTGGGCACGGATGTCGGCCGGCACGCGCTCGAGCGCCATGACGGCGCAGGCGCCGGCCTCCTCGGCGATCTTGGCCTGCTCTGCCGTGGTGACATCCATGATCACCCCGCCCTTGAGCATCTCGGCAAGGCCGCTCTTCACCCGCATCGTCCCGATTTCGCTCATCGCGTCCAATTCTACCGCCGGGTCTCGAACGGCCGCCCGGTTCCTAATACGCGGGCCGAGTCTCGCGATTACCCGTACCCTGTCCGTCTCGCCCTCTATCGTCAGGCAAGCGGATCGACGCCGCTCAACTCCCCGGGAGCTCAAACATGAAGAGAGTGAATACCTGGCTTCTTATCGTCGGCTGGATCTTCGCCGTACTGGGCGGTTTGGTCGGAATGGGCATCGGCGCCTATATCGCGTTCGCAAGAACGACCGGCCTGGATGGAAAGCCGGTCTACAAGTACGAAGAGGAATCGCGGCGGCACGGCGTTCCGATGCTCATAATCGCGTTTGTCTTCTTCGCGATCGGCCTCTATCTCCAACTGAAGAAAACGCACTAGCCGGACGTCGACGCATCGATCAACGGTACGCCCCCAGGCGGTCAGCACGTATATGGGCTAAGTGCGAATCCTCCCTTTCACGCGTCCGGAAGGTTCGCCGTTTCTGCCCCTCACGCACAAGCTCCCGGGAGGGGGAGCCCCGGGAGCTTGAGTCGAACAAGAGAGAGACAGGGGGGTGCGCTCTGAGGCCTAGCTACCTCCGCGCAATCCGGATCCCCATAGGGCACTGCCGCATTCGTGCACCGTTCCGACTCCTTCTACTGCTTGCCAGCATTCCGCAGACATCTCTTCGACTTGGGCTTTCGCTACGCCTTGAAAGACACCGAGTACAGTTGACCGTAGTACCGGTTTCGGGCGGCCGCATTCCCTCGAACGAGGGAATCGAAAACGAATCACCCCATAGAGGGATAAAGAAAGACCAGAAAAGCCCCGGATCGAGGCACGCCCGCCAGAAGTCCGCCTCCTTCGGAGGCATGACGACTTCCGGCGGTGGGTCGATCAGGCGAGTCGCCGCGCCTTCGGCGCGTTGCGACCCGCCTGCTTCTAGAGCGTGGCCAGTTGGTCACGGTCGTGGGAAGGGTCCGAGTCGGAACGATTTGGGACAGCGTTGAGTGAGCCTCGCCCGCCATGTCGCTCGCGGCGTTCTCTTGAGGCGGACTCCTGGCGGAGCGCGCGATAGGCTGAGGGCGACGGGCCTGTAGCTCAGTTGGTTAGAGCAGCGGACTCATAATCCGACGGTCGCTGGTTCGAATCCAGCCGGGCCCACTAGAAAGCCCCCGCAAACCGGGGTCTTTCTCCGTCAGTGGCGACGCCGCAAGAGGCGCTGCGCGTACCGTGGTAGTACGGATCGCGTCAGACACCGAACACACCGACCATCTCTGCCACTTCCCGTTTCGCTTCCTCGCGGCTCCAGTGCCCATAGACGTGCTCCGTGACGGCCATGCTTGAGTGGCCCAGGTGCCGGCTGAGCCAGAACAATGGCCGGCCGCTCTCGAGCGCCCGCTTCGCATACGTGTGACGGAAGCTGTGGAACGTCCTCAGGGTGCCCGCCTCGCCCGCTCGAGGGACGCCTGCGCGCTGCATGGCGCCGTAGAGGTGCGCCCGCACGATCTTCGCGTTCAGGTAGCCGCTGCGCGAGTGGCCGGGAAAGACGAGGGTATCGTCTCCGGGCTTCCCGAGCCTCGCCCACTGATTGGCGAGCACTTGCGCCACGTCCGGGGTGAAATCGACGCGGCGCCGACTCGTCTCGGACTTCGGGGCGCCCAGCACCCCGTTCGTATAGGTGCGCTCGATCGAGAACACGGCATCACTCAGGCGAACGTCGCGCCACGTCAACGCGGAAAGCTCGCCGAGGCGAGCGCCGGTCTTGAGCGCCGTCTCGAATAGAGCGCGGTCTTCCGCATCGTCGATCGCCCCGAAGAGTTGCGCGAGTTCGGCCTGCTCGAACCATGCGGCTTCGGCTTTGTCCCGCTTCGGACGTTCGGAAGAGTCGAGATCCTTCGCAGGATTGCGGCCTGCGTAGCCGCGCCTGACAGCCGCCGAGAAGAGCACCGAGAGGTTCCTCATGTGCTTGTGCCTGGTCGAATCGGAGACCTGTCCGCGGAGACCGGCGAGGAAGCGGAGAACATCGTCCGAGCGGATCGAGCGTACGGTGCGGCCTCGGAAAGCGACCTTCGCGAGCTTGATCGTGCCCTTGTAGCTCTTGCGCGTCGACGACTTGAGCTCGAGTCCCTTTTCCCACTCGTCGGCGAAGGCATCGAAGCGGATCTCGCGCAGCGGCGCGTACTCGCCGCGATCGACCTTCCCCTGTAGTTGGGTCAAGGCCCGCTGCGCGTCTCGGCGGTTCTTGCCGACGCGCTCGCGATGGAGTTTCTCACCCTCCCGGACGACCACGAAGTAAGTCGGCGAGCAACCGCACTCGGCGGCGTCTGCGAAGGTCGTCCAGGGGCGGCCGCAAGGGCAGGGTTTCTTGCCTTGCTTGTGCCGAGCTTGCAAACTAGCCATCGTTCTCGTTCTCCTTTCGGGGTGGCGGCGCTTCGGGCAACCGCTCGCCCATCACTGCAAACCAGGCCCGCTGAGCATCGCGGGCAAACTCTCGCTCGCTTCCGTACTGCCACTCTGCAGGCGCCGTCGCGTTCCATCGCTTTCTGCGCCCGCGCCAGCTTCCCCCGTCACCTCGGGCTAGGAAGATCGCGAGCTCGGCGACCTTCTCGTGAGTTCGCCTCAGGCGCTGGCCGATATCCATTTCCGCGAAGGCATCGTGCCGGCGCGCTGTCTCGAACATCTCGGCGATAAGCGAGGGCGAGACTCTCGGGTCGGCGTCGATCAGGACGCGTGACGTAGCGGCGCGCTCATCAACGAGGAGGCGAACCTTGATCGCCGCGAAGGTCGGTGGCCAGCCCGTTAGAACGAAGGTCGCGGCGTCGCCTTCTGAGCAGTGGTAGGCGATCGCGAGTCGGCGGGCGATGAGGCGCAGGTCGTGGAGCGGTCCGGCAACGCCGACACCTATCCAGGAACGCAACTCGTCTTCGGTTGATCGGTAGTCGAGCGTCTCGTCAAACGAGACGACCCCACCTGCTCGGCTGGACTCGCGCACATCGCACGCGAGGAGTTCGACGAGGAGAGGCTCGACTCCAGACGGCCCGACTAGCCCGTCCGGGAGGTGCCGCTCGCGCCACTCGCGAACGTCCGCTCGTTCCGCTGCCTCAAGGGCGAGGATCTCGCCGACGGCGCGCCAGCGCGGATCGAGTGCCGGCGGACTCTCCGGAACGATCTCTCGCCTCACTCGGGGGAGCCGACGAGCACCCACCGGGAACGCTTCCGCTTGCCGCCTCGCTAGGTCGCTGAGGTCTGCAATCGGCTCGTCTTGAGTACCCGTGTACCGGGACAAGTAATCGCGCTCGCTGGCGATGAGTGCGCGCCACGCCTCGTCCGAGAGCTTGCCGCCGATCGCCTTCTCGAGTCCGGCTCGGAGACCGACCTGCTCCCATCGCGCCTCTAGTTCTTCAAGGCTCGGGTTTACCGGATTACTCGCGTTATCTGATGCCATATCCTGGAGCCATGATAACAAAACATAACACGAGATGTGAGACGATCTCAGTCGACGAGGCCGCAAAGCGGCTCGGGATTGGCCGGGTACTGGCCTACCGACTCGCCGCCGCAGGAGAGATTCCGGCGCTTCGGCTTGGGAAGCGCCTCGTCGTGCCCGTGGTACAGCTAGAGGCGCTCATCGCGGGTGGTGAGCGCGATGGCCGCGAGAGCACCTAAGAACACGAACGGCGACCTCGCCAGCCGCCGCGTGAACGCGATGACCGAACGGCTGCGCCTCTCGGATGCGCGCCTGCGGGAGTCGATCGCCCGGACTGACCAGCTGCTTGCGGGGTGGCGATCGTGACCCCGCTCGGACTTGCGATCGTCTCGCGGACTGACGGGATCGTTTGGAAGCACGTTTGCGCGCTGAGTGATCTTCGCGAACGCCTCGGCGCCGGGGCGGAATATCTGTCCGAGGCTTTCCGGCTCGGCGCTGATTTCGAGCGGGCGCTCTATGACCGGGCGGCCGAGGTTGCGATCGAGCGCGACCGAATCGAGCGCCTCGCCGAACTGCTCCGTTCCAGCTACTCCCCCGAGGAGGTAGCGGCATGAGCGCCGACGACCGCGAGCCGGACGAGTTCGAGGAGATCGAGGCCGATCTTCTGCCAGATGAGGAGGCCGACCAGTCCGACCTCGCGGCGGGAAACGGCCGGTCTACGAATCGAGAGTTTCAACCCGATCCGCCGCTTGATCTTGGAAGGCGGAGCGGTGAGCGATAAGCGTATAGCGCCGCTGGCGCCCGAGTTGAGACTGACCGACTACGGGAACGCCGAGCGCCTCGTCTACGAGCATGGGCGCGATCTCCGCTTCTCACCCGGACTCGGCTGGTTAGAGTGGGACGGCCGCCGCTGGGCGCGGGACGCCGACGGCGAAGTGGTCCGCCGGGCGAAACAGACCGTCCGCGCTCTCTACACACTGGCGGGCAAGATCGAAGACTCAGCCGAGCGGGCGCGTGTCGCGAAGTGGGCGACTGCCTGCGAGTCCCAACAGCGCCTCGCTGCCGCCGTCAAACTCGCCGAGACGGAACTAGAGATCATCGTCAGCGCCGATCAGTTCGACGCCGATCGCTTCCTCTTGAACGTCCAAAACGGGACGATCGACCTTCGGACTGGCGAACTAAGAGAGCACCGCCGAGACGACCTCCTAACGAAACTAGCCGACGTCGTCTACGTGCCCGAGGCCCGCTCCGAACTGTTCGAGCGATTCCTAAAACGCGCGACCGGAGGCGATAACGAGCTCGCCTCCTTCCTCCAGCGCGCGTCCGGCTATAGCGCGACCGGCGATACGTCCGAGGAAGTCTTGTTCTTTGCCCACGGCCCGACGAAGACCGGCAAGTCGACCACGCTCGACGCGCTACAGGGTGCCTTCGGCGAATACGCGAAAGTCGCCGATTTCGAGACCTTCCTAAAGCGCCACGGTGACGCCGGTATCCGTAACGACCTCGCCCGCCTCAAGGCTGCCCGTCTCGTCGTCTCGATCGAGGTCGACGAAGGAAAGGCCCTCGCCGAAGGGCTGCTCAAGATCCTCACTGGCGGCGACAGGATCGCGTGTCGATTTCTCTATTCGGAACTGTTCGAGTTTAGGCCTGCGCTGAAACTCTGGCTAGCCGCGAATCAGCGCCCGCGCGTCAACGCCGATGACGACGCGATCTGGCGGCGCATCGTGCAGATCCCCTTCCTCGAGCAGATCCCCGAGGAGGAACGAGACCCGGAAGTCAAACGCGCTCTCCGTGATGACCCGGCCGAAAACTCAGCGGTGCTCGCCTGGGCGGTCAAGGGTGCGCTCGAATGGCAGCGCATCGGCCTAGCCGTCCCCGACTCAGTCAAGGCATACACGGCCGACTACCGGGCCGAGAATGACAGTCTCGGTGAGTGGTTCTCCGACTGTGTGACCTTCGAGCCAATCGCCAGCACGTCCGCGAAGGAACTACGCGCCTCATACGAGGAATGGTGCGAGGCAAACGGCGGACGACCCCTGAGTCCTAACACGTTCGCCAAGGCACTCAAGTCTCGTGGCTGCGATTCCTACCGGGAAGGCCACGCCGGTATTCGTTACTGGCAGGGAGTGAGGATAAATGACCTGCCTCTCTAGACTGGCGACGCTGACACCGCTGACACCGCTGACAGCACTTTCGGTAACTCTCACGCGTGGGGAGACTCAAGAGAGGTTTACCGAAACAGGCAACAGCGCCGACAGCGCCAGGAGTTGCGCGCCCGCCCTCTTCTCTTCCTCGTCGCGGTTCTTCACGCTCGCCGCCCACCGCGACGGTAAGTCGATTCCGTACGCATTCCGTACGCGCGGCCTTAGAATTCCCTGCAAAAGCGGCACGTATTCAAGCGCGCGCGGATTGACAGTCCGCAGGCGGCGGCCATGAGCCCGTATTTCCTTGTCGCCGACGTCGCTGAGTTGCTCGGCTGCTCAGTGCGTACCGTGCATGAGCGAGCGCGACTTGGGGAGATCCCACACCGCAAGCCGTCGGGCGCTCGCCGACTTCTCTTCCTCGAGAGCGAGCTCCGGGTGTGGCTTGACGGAGCCGAACTCGAGCGCGTCGACCTGCCTCGCGGTGGCCGTGTCGTCAAACCGAGAGGTGATCGACGTGCCGCGTAGGTGGGGAACGAGGGCGGCGAAGCGACGCGCGAAGCGACGCAGCCGAGCCGAGTACGAGCGCAGGCGCGCCTTCGTCGAGCAACTCAAGCGCGAAGAGGCAACTGCCGCCGCAGTCGCCCGCGCCCTTGCCTATCGAGGGAGGCAACGATGAGCCCGGTTCGCAGCCATGGCGCCCGATCCGAGCGCGCCCTCACCCGTAGGGCAGGCTATCTCCAGCAGTCCGCCTGTAAGCCACTAGGCCTAGCTCGGCGAGACCTCGATCCGAGCACGCGCTATGTGCTGACTCAATGGAGCCGCGCTGCTGCGACGGTGTACTTGCTCGATCAGTGGGTGAGTGAGCACGGGCTAGTCGACGAGACTGGCGCGCCGCCCGCCTTCACGGCTGGACACCATGCCGCGAGGAACAGCGCTCTGCGCTTCTGGCGCGTGCTCGAGCCGCGCCTGCTCGCAGCGGCGCAGGCGAAGGAAGGCGGCGGCCTCGACTCGATCCTCAAGGAATACGACCAGAAGGGAAGCCATGCCTAGCCTCTTGGAAGCGATAGACGATAGGCGCTTGCTCGGCGCCGGCCTCGTGCCGCACCCGCGCCAGCGTGAGTTGCTCGAGCTGATCCAGATCTGGCAAACGGTCGTCGGTGCCTGTGGGCGCAGGTTCGGCAAGACCTCAGCCGCCGCAGCGGGCGCGTTGCACAACCTCTTGCTCGTGCCTGAACTCGATGCGATGGTCAAGCGCGGAGAGAGGCGTTACGCGCTCAGCGTGGCGAACTCGCTCGTGCAAGCGCGCATCTTCGTCGGACTCGCCCGAGCGATGGTGCTCGCCTCGCCGGCACTTCGCGACTTGCTCGTGAGCGAGACAGCCGACGAGTTGACCTTCACGAACGATCGGATCCTCGCGGCCTTCCCTTGCTCTGCCCGTTCAGGGCGAGGTTGGGCGGTCTCGTTCTTAGTGATCGATGAGATGGCGCACGCGCTCTCAGAAGAGGAAGCCGGCCCGCAGACTCAACAGCGGATTTGGGCGAGCATGGTGCCGAGCGTCGCGCAGTTCGGCGCGAACGGGCGCGTGGTCGCGATCAGTACGCCGCTTGGCACCGGTGGCCTATTCAGTGAGTTGTTCGCGAAGGCGCGAAACGGTGAGTTGCCCGGAGCGGCTGCTTTCCATGCGAAGACCTCCGACAACCCGCTCATCGACGCGGCCTTCCTCCAGGCGCAGGAAGTGGCGCTAGGCAGCGACGATTTCAGGCAAGAATACGAGGCCGAGTTTCTCAGTGGTGGTGCCGCATTCTTCGAGGCCGACCGCCTAGCCGAAGTCGTCGCTGACCGTCAAGAGTTGCCGCGAGAGGCCGGGACGGACTGGAAGGCGGCTCTCGATCCCTCGTTCGCGAAGGATGCAACGGGCCTTGCGATCGTCGGCCGTGACCCGGAAGACCGAGGGCGCCTCGTCCTCGGTTGGGCCGGCCGCTGGTTACCACCGCGCCAGCATCGGCGTCGGCGCCGCAGTCGCGAGGAGCAAGAAGCCGTCACGGATGAGATTCTCGACGCCGTCGCTACAGTGCTCGAGCGCTACGGACTGCGCGAGTGCGTCTCGGATCAGCACTTGCCGGGCTACGTCACGTCTGAGATGGAAAAGCGCGGGATTCGCGTCCGCATCGACGCTTGGACAGCCGCGAGCCGGACAGAGATTCTCCAAGCGCTCCGAGCGCGCGTCTATGCGCGCACGCTTGAGCTTTACGACCCGGACGGCGTCCCCCTGCTCGCCGAGTTGAGAAGACTCCGCACGCGCTATCGCGCGGGTAGTTCGGCTGTCGAGATCGTGCGGCAAGGGGACAGCCACGGCGACGTCGCACTCGCCGTTGCCGCTGCGAGTTGGCAGCACGATCGCTACGGCTTCGGCTCGAGCGTGGCGCGCTTCAGAGCCCCGACGGCCATCATCGTGCCATTCGCGACCGACCGGCCGAGTCTCTCAGACCTCGGCATCACCGAATACAACCCACGCGAGGCGACTCGCTAGAGGAGGAGTGAAGACCATGCGCACCACCCTGCCGAAAAGAAAAGCAACGCCGCTCAATCCCGAATCATTGCGCATCGTTGCCGTCCAAGTCTCCGAGCTTCTCGACGGCGTCTCACTCAAGACGTCCGCAATCGAGAAACTCGACCCGGGCGTCCAGCATGAACTCGCGGCGCTGTGCATGAAAGGGGTAGCGGAGCATATCCCTCGCCACACCGAGCAGGCGTTACGCGAGCAAACCGCGGCCGAACGGAAGGCCGCCGAGGAGTTCGCAGCGCGGCTAGAAGCAGCCGAGCCCGGCGACGCGCTCGGAGCGCTTCAACCGGTTGCGAAACACAACTACGGGCTGGCCGCAGAACTCGCGCGATCTCAGAAGCGACCGCCGAGCCGAGAGCAGTTCGATGCGATCACTAGGAACCGGGACACCAACGCGACGCTGGCCGATCTCACCGTCTCGACCTTTGAGCCGCCGGCGGTGGCGAAGGTGCGCATTCCCCTGAGTGAGAAAGACGAGCGCCGCCTTGAGCAGCTGGTCGGCCTCGCCCTCGCCGGGGACGAAAACTACTTCGAGAAGAAAAGAGAGAAGGCCGCGAACATGAGGACGATCAAGGAGATGGCGACGGAGCTTGCGCAGGTGCCGCCGCGACGCTTCCGCCGTTACGAGGCACCGGGGACCGTTGCCTTACCAGCCGAGCTGATCGCGCAGGTGACGTGTGAACCGCCGGGCCTGTGGATCGGCGATCTCGGCGTGCTCGCCCTCATCATTTCCTCTCTCGAGCTGCGCAAGGTGCCGCCGGAGTCCGGCTGGAGGCTCGAGGAAGACGACACCGTCCTAGTCACTCGGCCGGCTGCATTCTGGCAGGAGTTCGACGACCGAGACAACCCGAGCGTGAATATAAACCGTGCGGTCGAGCACCTCACGGCGAATCACTGGATCGAGATTCGCGGCCGTGATAACCAGTCGCTCCGGATCGCGAAGGGCTCGCGGCTCGTCAAGTTCGACAAGAAGCGGGGCGGCTCTTGACCGAACCCTCGGAGAAACTCGACTCTCGCTGGCCGCTCAGGCGAGACGATCCTCCGGCGGCTTCGTCTGGTCGCCCGGTTTCGGTGCGCTGTGCCTTCTGCCCGTCTACCGGGTTCGTCGGCTCGCTTGAGGAAGGGCGCGAGTGGTTCGAGCGTCACCGCGCTCGCTATCACTCCGGCGGGCAGGGCGGGGTGCTACACGTGGAGGTCGACGGCCGTGAGTAACGCTTAGGTTGTTTCGGGGGTAGTTCTACCGTGCGGGTTAGGTCACTATCATGTGCTCCCCGAGTAGCGGCCAATGCTGATGGCCAGGCCCAGAACGGCGCGCCGCTCCGCGAGTTCGTTGATCCCTTGCTCGTTATCGAGTGGTTCGAGTTCCTCGATGATCTTTGTCCGAATTGCTTTCGCGAGAGTGCGCTTGCTGAGACGGATGTCGCGCTGCTCAGCGAAGTCGATGATCGTCTGCGCAGCGCCCTTTCTCCCTCCACTCTCCTTCATGATCCGTTTGAGTTTCACTTCGCTTAGGCCAAGATCGCGTCCCTTCTCCTTCGCTAGTTCGGTAGCGAAACCAATGAGTTCAGCGAGGCTCGTGCTGTCTTCCTCGATGTTCCGTCGCCACAGGTGGATTTCGTCCTCGTTAACAAGCAGGCCGTCGGATCGCAACCGCTCAACATCCCGCGCTATCTTGCCCTCGTCGTCGGCGACGAGGATCGCCTTCCGCGCATAGCTGGAAAACGCGTCGAAGAGTGTGCGCTGACGAGAGACCTCGCCGATACCGCCGAGCGAGGTAAAACGAACACCAAGAGCGCGGTAGCTCCCCCAAAGGTGATCGATTAAGCCCCCGATTAGGTCGATGTCGCTCTCGCCCTCAACGAAAACATGCACGCCGTGGGGGGAGAGTCCACGACTTTCGAGAATTTTCTTGAAATCGGCCCGATCGTAGTAGACCCGCCTCTCGTGTCCGAGCCATTTTTCAGTCCAGTCAGTCGGAGATCTGAACAGGTTGTTGCAGTCCGGCGGCACCTCTCCGGTCGCGTCTGCCAGGAACCGGCGTAGTACCTCGGCCGCGTCGTAGATCAGGTGCGCCAGACGAGCATCGCCCTCGAACTTCTCGTGTCCTTTGTGTCGTGCTGCACGGATGACCAGGTACCAGTCCTCGATCGGATCACGTGTTCGGCCGATCAACGCTAGCTGCTCGTAGACCCGACGTACGTGCTCCGTCGTGATACCCAAGCGTGTCAGCAGTAACTCATGATCAAACTCCCGTCGCTCGTCCGGAAGGGGATCGACGGTCTTTGAGATCTCCGGATCAAACACCAGGGTCGTTCGACCCAAGACGTAAGGCAGATATCGATTCTGTAACCAACAAAGCAGGAGTACTACCGGTCGCCAGTGCATCTCAAGCGACGCGATCAACTCACGGTGAGAACGCGCGACGCGACGATAAGCGGCTAGGGACTTTCGTAGCCGCTCCCATCGTGCTTTCAGCAGGGAAACGGAAATGGTGCACTCCCGCTCCTCGAGCGCACTTTTCAGGTACATGAGCTGCCACGGTGAATAGAGAGCGGTGACCCGTGGACGCCCGTCCTCGCGCACGCGATAGCGGCTCCAGGTGCGGAAAGGTTCCATATCCCGAAAGACCAAGTCTTCCGTTGCCCACCTCGAGCTCGATATAAGACGGTAGGAGTGGCCTCGGGTAAAGGCCACCGGTCGGAATACGCCTTCGCGATCGAGCACCTCCAGCAGCTCCTCGGTGACGGTGAGGCCTAGTTTCTTCGCCTCTCGCTCGGTGTCGCCCTGTGTGATTAGTTCAAGCTGTCCGAACCGACCGGCTTCATGTGCCTCCGCAAAGGAAGAGTTGATGTCAAGCGCGGGAGGTCGGGCGAGGAAACGCATTTGTTTGCCGAAGCGTACGCTGCGAGTAGTATGCGACCAGGAGGCAGCGCCTTGGCCTGCTTCCGAGAATCCGTTCGCGGAGCGGTGGCTGAGAGGCTGAAAGCGGCGCCCTGATAAGGCGTTAGCTCCGAAAGGGGCTCGAGGGTTCGAATCCCTCCCGCGGTCCTGGAATGTCTGCCTGTACCGCCTCGCAAGTACCGGACCTAAAATCTTGACCGTCAGTTTCTGGTCTTGACTATGTAGAGCACCTCGGCAACGGGACGACGAGGGCCACAGTGTCGTGCAGGTCGCCTAGCCCTCACCGAGTTGCTCTGGCGGAATCGACGGCGAGCCGCCCTCAGACGCTTCCGCGCAAACCCTCCCCCGGCGGCGCGGCCGAACCTCGTGAGTAGCGGCTCGCCACTCGTCAAGCTACGCCGTCCCGGGGCTATTCACAAGATGTCGTTTCGAGACGGGGGCGACGCCTCCGTAGGAGTCCGGGAATCCCCCTCGTTTATCCAAGCCATCGCCTCGCCGAGGGTCTCGAACACCTCGACCTCGGTGTTTTCCTGCGACTCGGTGTAGGCCTCGAACATGCGCGCGAGCCCGTATCTAGTCGGCGAGTGCGGGCCAACGACTACGGCCGAGCGTACCGCCGGCACGTGCGCGAACTGGGCGTTGAGGTTGGCAATCTGCTCGATATCGGCAGCCGTGAGCGCCGAGACATCGACGCCCGTCTCAACCGTGATCACGCCAATACCCGGCCGGTACTGCGGCTCCGAGATCACAGCCCGCATGATGGCTTCGCAGCCCTCGACCGTCGAAACACCAGACACCCGGCAGATGAGCAGCGACGGATGGAGCCACTCAAGCTCGAATTCCATAGTCGTTGCCTACTTCGCGCGGCCGAATAGTCCTTCGTCTATGAGAGAGACCTTCACTTCTGACGGCTCGGCGGCTTCACGCTACGCGACCGAAGGCCGCTCCGCTAGACGCTCTCGAGGACGAGGCGAGAAGGGACACTTCTCGACAAGCTGAGCCGTTCCTTTGCACTTAATGTCGCGAAGCTCAATAATCCTCCGACGTCGTGTCTTCTCACAGGGACAAACGGAAAGAGAAGCTGGTCCGGGATGCTCAGCCAGTCCTCTCACCCGATGAGCAAGTGCTTGACGCGACGACTGGAATGGTTTCAGTCAAACGTGGCGGGCAGGAGACCAGTCGCAACGGCGTGGTTGTCGTGACCAACCGCCGCGTCGTCCTCTTTACGAAGAAACTCGGCGGCTACGACGTACAGGACTTCGCCTTCGGTCTCCTGTCTTCGGTTAACCACAAGAGAGGGATGACGTACGGGAACCTCGACCTGGCGTCGGCGGGCGGGCGGGCTCACGTTAAGCAAATCCCGAAGGACGAAGTGGAGGGTATCTCTCAGCTCATCCGCCAGCGAATGGCGCTCGCACATGAGTCGCCTTCAGCGCCTCCCCTTGCGCCGACCGCAGCTCCGCACGCTGAGGAGGATGTAGCTACAACCATCCGCAACCTCGCCGCTCTACGCGATGAGGGACTGCTGGCTCCGGACGAGTTCGAGGCCAAGAAACGACAACTGCTCGGGCTCTGAGTCGCAGGCTGGAGCGGCTGCGCGTACCGTGCGCGTACGGGCTTGTCTCCGTAGGGGGTGTTTCGCTGCAGTTCGTTGCAGCACGGAAAGCGCCGGTTAGCAGCCTGTTTCCGTTTCCTGCGTTTCGTTGCAGCGCGTTGGTTCGGCCTCATAATCCGACGGTCGCTGGTTCGAATCCAGCCGGGCCCATAAAGGAAGCCCCGGGAAATGGGGGTTTTCCTTTTCCCGGTATAAGGCGAATGCCTACGGTGAGCAACGCAGAGGGCAACAGGTGTGCCGGTGCGGACACCAGAGCCCGGCTGGAGCAACTGACGGACGACGAGGACTGGGCGGCGTTCACGGCACTGTGGTCCGCGGCATCCGTTGCCACGGTGCTCTACTTAGTCCAGTCGCGACTGATCGTACGAGGTCGCCAACCTGAGAGAACACTCGACGCCGGCGTCTTCGAAGAGTGGATTAGTACGCGCCTCGGTCGGCTTCAGGAGCCGGTGCGCCGGCCGGCGAGCGTGCCCTTGACGGTCACGGTTCCCGCTGCGCAGGTAGCCCTGCCGGCGACCGTGATCGCCTTGCCGTCGAGCCTGAAAGTCAGCGCGCCCGGGCAGGCGAGCCCGAGTAGGTTCGCCGACGCGTTCGCGCTATGGCCGGCAGCGTTGACCGTGCCGGTGATGTCGCCGGCGAGGTTGCCGTTCTGCGCGGTGAAGGTGAGCCCGGTGAGACGCTGGCCCACCGTCGCGAGCGGGGTGTTCGAAGTGGTGACCGTGAAGCTCGCGCTGTAGGAGCCGTTGTAGTCGGCGCTGCTCGGTGCAGAACCGGAGCCGGGCCTGATCTCGCCGCAGATCCGTCCGCCGGCCGTCCGCCGCATGCCGACCCTGATGATCAGCCGCTCCTTGGGGCCGAGCGCTCGGTTCCGCGCACTCTGCGCGAACACTCTGCCGAAGTCGGAGCTCGGCCGGCAGGCCTTGGTGACGAGGAAGTGGCGGCCATCCAGTGTGGCGCCGGGGCGGCATCCACGAGCCCGCAGGAGGGCCTCAGCCTGCTGCTTGGTCCGGCCGACGACGTTGGCTGCGAAGCAGCGCCGAGCGGCAGTGGTCGCCGCGGACGGCTGGGGCGCCGACGCTGAGGCGGCGAAGAGCGCGAGTACGACGAGCCCGCCGGCCCGAACCGACACCCGGATCAGATGACGGTGCCCGATCATCGAAATCGTCTCGGTAATCGACGGCTTTCGGCCCGACTTGAGTCGAGGTTGCGTGGAAGCGTCTGAGAACGACTCGCCGTTCCACTCTTCCTTCGCAGTCCCGAACTGGATCCGGAAGCGAGCGAGTGTTGCGGCGTTCGCCGTACCGGGATAAGGGACGATCCCGCACTACTCCTCAAGCGGGTGAGCCGCGCTTGCCTTGTCGGTCGCGGCGGCCGCGACGAGACCGACGCACGGGCGCGGTCGTTACTTCGGACGCCGCGCCTTGATAACGGTGAGTCTCCTCCGCCCCACTTCGTGCTCGGCGCATTCGACCTCGGCGAAGCCGATCTCGCCGAGCAGGGCGACGTGGCCCGAAAAGGCCTCCTCGCTTGTGGCCGGGCCGCCCGAGTCGTCGCCGTGGCCGTGTACGCGCTCGGCAATGACCAGGCGGCCGCCCGGGCGAAGCACACGCCGCAGCTCGTTCAGACCCTGTTCCGGGTCGAACCAGTGGTGGAGCGTGAAGAGGGCGAAGGTGGCGTCGAAGCTGTTGTCCTCGAAGGGAAGATGCTCGGCTGGAGCTTCGACGACCTCCGCCCGGCCGGCCTTGATCGCAGCGCGAAGACGCCTCCGAGTCTGGGCCACCATCACCGCTGATGGATCGACCGCGGCGACGAAACCGTTGTCAGCGCGCGAGACGGCGATCGCAGACGCAGCTCCCGATCCACAGCCGACCTCGAGTATCCGATCGTCAGATTGGGCGGCGAGCGAGTCCACGACGAAGAGATAGATCTTGGCATGCTCCAGCGCCATCAGCCGGCCGCCGAGGCGACCGAATAAGCCCTTCGGAACGCCGAACATGTTCGTCATCACCTTCAGCGCCGGTATCGGCCCGTGCCCGTGACTGTCGTGCATCTCCATCTCCATATCGCTTAGTCAGTAAGTTAGTTAGCGAGAGAGTATCATTCGGCTGATGGACACCGCAACACCCGACTCGATCAAGCAGCTGCTGCACCGCTTCGGGCTCGAGCGTGACCGACTGCGCGGCGCGGTTTGCCGCGCCGCGGGGATAGCTGAGAGCGAGCTCGACGCACTCGAGCACCTGGAGGCGGACGGACCTCTCACCCAGCGCGAGCTCGGTGACCGGCTGATGCTCAGCTCGGGCGGCATGACGATGCTCGTCGACCGACTCGAGCGGGCGGGCTGGGTCCTGCGCCGGCCGCACCCAAGCGACCGTCGCGCCGTCGTGGTCGAGCCTACGAAGAACGCTTTCGCGCAGGTACCGAAGGCGCTGGTCGACTTCCATACCGCAATCGAACACGCGTCAGCCGAGATCCCGTCCGAGCATCGAGAGGCGATTGCGGCTTTTCTAGAAGCGGTGAGCAGAGCCGCGAACGAGACCGTCTCCGCGCTTCTCCACGAGCGCCCGGCGGGTTAACGACGGCTTCAGCACCACTAGGCAGTGTTTTGAAATCCGCCGTTCGTTCAATACGATCCCGACATGCGTAGAAAAGCGATCGCTCTGTTCCCGGCCGCCGTCTTGCTCCTCGCAGTGGCGAGCGCTTGCGGCGCTCACAAGAACTCGACCACGAGCTCGCCAACTATGAGACCGACGACGACAGCCGCCGCGAAGCCTGCCTTCAAGTCCAGCCTGACCGCCACCTCCCACCATCCGGTCGTTAACAACACGAAATGGGCGATAACGGTCAGGGTCACCAACCTCGCCGGGAACCCGATCGCCGCAAGCCTCTACATGCAAGTGCTCTACAACGGCAGGGTCGTCGGCCCGATAGATGGCGACAAGAAAGGGCGCGCCAAGGTCTACCACTTCGTCGGCCGTCATCACGAGTACATAACCTGGCCGCCTCTTTCGGTCGGCCAACCCCTGAAGCTGCAGGCGATTGTCACGGTCAAGGGGCAAACGCAGAAACTCAACTGGCCAATACGAGTAGTAGCCAAGTAGGTAGTAGCCGGGTAGCGACGAGCCACCGTTGGGCGATCCCGTTTAACTCCTGAGGCGCCGGGCACAAGTTCTGAGAAGACTCTCGTCCCGACTAGAGGTTTCACTATGCGCACGAAGAAACCAGCACGCCCGATCTCCCGCCCACGGTCGCCGATACTCGCGATCGTCGCGGTCAAGACGAGCTAACGAAGATCGTTACTCTGAACTTCTCTGTGAGCGGATAACCGCGAAGCGCCTACTACCATCGCGGACGCGGTCGCCGCCGCAATCGATATCGGTAGGATCCGCCACTTTCCAGGCGGACGGCGTGCAACAATCGCTCGACCGCCACTTCAATCGACGAGCCGATCGGGTTACGCTGGCCAGCGACGATGACAATAAAGAAGGACTTCAATCTACGGACAGTGCGGTGATCGCGAGCGAACGCCAGGGCGTTGAGGTCGTCGTCGAGCACGTGCGAAAAAGCTTCGAGAGCGGGCTGATCCGCTCGCTCGAAGATGTCTCGCTGAAGATCGCCCCCGGTGAGTTCGTCTCGCTGATCGGTCCTTCGGGTAGCGGGAAGAGCACGCTTCTCAACCTGATCGGAGCTCTCGATCGGCCCGACACGGGCAAGATCGTGGTCGGCAACCATGACCTCAGCCAGCTCCGGCACCCATCGCGTTACCGAGCCGATGTGGTCGGCTTCATCTTCCAGTTCCACAACTTGATACCAACGCTGAACGCGCTCGAGAACGTGCAGATACCGCTGTTAAGCCGCAGCATGCCCCGCAAGCTGCGCGAGGAGCGCGCCCGCGAGTTGCTCTCGGAGGTCGGCCTCTCGCATCGCCTACACGCCTATCCGGCCACACTCTCGGGAGGTGAGCGCCAGCGTGTAGCGATCGCGCGCGCACTCGCCAACCGGCCTTGTCTGCTCCTCGCCGACGAGCCCACCGGCTCGCTCGACTCCGCCGCCGGTGAGCTGATCATGACGCTACTGAAGCGCCTGCGCGACCAGCATGAAATGACGACGCTCGTGGTCACCAACGATCTCGCCACGGCCGCCGCGGCCGACCGCACGCTGCGCATGCGCGACGGCCGGGTCGAAGAGGTCGAGGGACCGAAAAAGAGCCGCGTTTGAACGACGCGCCTCGGCCCCAGGTCACGCCTGCGAATCGTTGCTCCGATACGAGTTACTACTCTCGCCGCAGTGCTTCGATGGGGGTCAGACGGATAGCGCGCAGCGCCGGGTAGATCGCCCCGACAACCCCGACGCCGAGCGAGAAAGCCAGGCCCCAAACAAACACGCCGGTGGTGAAGTCGGGCACGACGAAGGTCGAGATCAGGCCGTAAGCGGTGAAGAGGTGCGCGGCCATAACGCCTACGCCAAGACCGATACCCATGGCGAGCAGGCAGATGCCCACCGCCTCGCTCACGATCAGAAGCGCGATCCGGTAGGCGGGCCAGCCGACGGCGCGCAGGATGCCGATCTCGCGGGTGCGCTCGAATACCGACATCGCCATCGTGTTGGTAACGCCGATGCCACCCACGATCAGCGCCAGTAGCGAGAAGATCCAGCCTGCAGAGATGAGCAGGCGGCTCGAGGTGTCGACCTTCACAGCCTGCCCTGGCTCGGCCAGTGACGAGACGTTCGGGAATTTCTTCGTGATCTCTTTTGCGACCACCTTCGACGGCCGGCCCGGATGAACGGTGATCGCGATCGTGGTGATCTCGTTAGGTTGCTTGGTCAGACTCTGTAAGACGGGCAACTGCATCACAGCGCCGTTGTCTTCGAACGGATCACCTGTGTGGTAGAGACCGACGACCTTGAAATCGCGCCGGGCAACCTTGATCGTCTCGCCGATCTTCACGTGCAGTGATTTGAGCGCCGCGTCGCCGACGATCACCTGATCGCCGTTTGGAAGCGTCCCGTGAACGACAACGAGCCGCTCCCAGGGAAACTGGCCGGGCTGCATGCCGAGGATGAGAAAGGAGCTTTCTCCGTTGACGTTGCTGACATACAGCTTGAGCCCGGCAACCATCTGAACGCCCGGCTGGGCGGCGATCTGGGCCTCGAGGGACTGGGGAAGAATCGACTTGGTCAGATCCGACGTGCCCGATTGGAAGATGCCAAAATCGGCGCGGCCGAGATGGATGAGCTGGTTGGCGGTGTTTCGAACCCCGGCCGTGATCGAGAGCAGCGCCACGATCAGTCCGACGCCGATCGAGACGCCGGCCGCGGTCAGCGTTGTTCGCATCGGACGACGCAGCAGGTTCTTCCTGATCAGTCTGGTCCAGGTCACGACCGGATCTTCTCTGTTTCCACCGCTATCTGCAAACGAACCGGAGTCGATCCCACGAGCAGGATGTTGGTAACCCGGAGCAATGACGGCTCTCTACTGGCGAAGAGTCCGTCTCTGCCGCACAATAGAAACCCGTGAGAGCGTTCCTACATGAGCGCGAGCTGCGGACGAGCGGCAGCCTGACCGCTACTGACATCACCGATGAGGTGATCGACGCGGTGCGCGAGAGCGGAATCGACAACGGCATCGCCTGCGTCTACTCGCCGCACACAACCTGCTGCATCCGAATCAGCGAGCTCGAGAATGGTTTCCTAGAGGATTTCGCTGCGTTGCTACAGAGACTCGTGCCCCGCGAGCGCTACTACGCGCACGACGACTGGGATCGCCGCACCGAGAACATCTGCGACGAGGACATGGAGGCCGGCAACGGCCATTCCCACTGCATGGCGATGTTGCTGGGACCGGCCGGAGAATCGATTCCTGTCCAGGGCGGTGAGCTCGTGCTTGGCAGCTGGCAGCGAGTCCTATTCATCGAGCTCGACCGTGAGCGAGATCGCCGCTGGCTCGTCCAGGTGGTCGGTAGCTAACAAACCGGTTATGCCCGGACACCGAAGTGGCCGAGCCCGAAACGGGTCGGCTCTCTCCTAAACCCACCACGACGGTCGGTTCGGAACGCTTAGGACGCCTGTCCTGCGTTTCCTAGAGCAAGCCGCAGGCGCGGGCGGTGTTTGGCCAGGGCCGGAAACCCCTACCACTTCGGAAGGCACGTTCCGCTATCCACATCTGCTCATAGGGACTCCAGCGATCGGCCGTACCGTTGCGATGGAGCAGAAAGCCGCCGTAAGTACGCTGGAAAGTGAGATCCATCTGCAAGCCACCGTAGTAGCCGTTACCGGTGTGAGCGTTCCAAGAACCCTCACCGCGATGGATACAAAGCCACTGCGCCTTGTGCGGGACATGCGCGGCGCGTCTCCGAACGCTGGCGGCTCGATATTGCCAGAGCCGAAGAACCCAGCGGCGGTAGGCTGAATTACGTATCCGGTTCTCACTGTGGCTCGTCGGTGTTGGAACTATTCCCATTACCTTTTGCCAGCTCCAGGTCGTCTGCCGCAGACGCTGGATTTGCTGGAGTTCGGCGATTCGCTTACTGGAGGCGCCCGCCATCGACGGTATGAGCAGAAACGTCAACGCTAGCGCCAGGACGAGCGCGCGCAGAGCACTGATGCCAATCACGAGTCAGTTACCCCCTTCGTGACAACAAAGACCGATGACGCCCGCGAATTAGCAGTCGGACTGCCTCGGCCTGACGCCGCTAGAGGCGGTGCCAGCCTCCATAGGCTAGCAAAAGGAAGATCGCGCAAGCATTGTATAGCGTTATTGCGCTACTCGCTAGAAATACTCAGCTACAGGCAGTCTTCGCCGGGGTTTCGGAAACCGTAATCGGGTTCTGATGATTACTCCTATTGAGCGATGCGCGACTCCTCGAGCCTGACGACACTTGGACTAGCCCCACCCTGCGGACCATGCAACTACAACTAGGCGACCCGATTTACACCGAGCGTCTGGCTTCCTTTATGGAGAGCCTCGGTCAGGCGACAATTGTCTCTGGTTCGAACGAGATAGAGCTGCTCGCTCCAGACGAAGGACGGGCAGGCGAGATGGCACGACGCGAGATTGCTATCTACCTGCGGGTTTGGAGCGTCCTCTACCCCGATGCCGAAGTCTCGCTGGTGGGCGGGGACGCAGCGACCATGTCGGAAGCCCAACCGGTCAGGACCGCTTAGGGTCAGCGCCGGTTAGCTCCGACTCGGTTCGACCTCCAACTCGCGAAGCTCTCCAGATCGACCTCGATCGATATCTCTTCTCGCCGCCCGAGACCGAGGTCAACAAAAAAACGCGCCGAGCCGGTGACGCTTTCGTCCCCTCTCCCTAGAAACCCCGGCCTTTGCCGTTTCCGGCTCTTGCCGTTGCCTCACGGAAGAGGATCGACCTACTCACGTTCCGTGCTCGACGCTCGACGATCTTCCCACCTCGACGACATGGTTTCAATACGGGAAAACACGTATCTGTCGAAGTTGCGGCAGAGAGAAGTCGGGGAGTGGAGGTGCGCGAACAGATGGATCCTGGCAACGGTCGCCGGGCACGTGTTCGGCGCTTACTCCGGCCGCGTATAGACACCCTTACTGGTCGAGTTACGGCCTCTTCGGTCGACTGCCGTAGGTCGATAGCTCAGCTCCTGCCCCATAGCCGGGCGACCACATTTCAGAGCGTAAATACGACGCCTGAAGCTATTTGTGCCTGTGCCAGTGCTGGTTGCCGTGCCCGGCCAGACCGAGCAGGAAGACAACGAGCACAAGCACAACCCACCAGGCAAGGCTGAGCGTACCGTTGTGCCACTCTAGAACGTCCCACATGACCGGGAGCCTACTGGGTTGGAGCTTTCTTCACGAGCGCCTCGTCTGTATGCCCAGAAAATGCGCCGCTATCCCATCGCCATGTGAGTGGGACGGACGGCGAACGATTCCTCCACGGCCCAGACGGTCGGCGCCGAGACGACACCGGCTTTTTGCATCGTCTCGCGAAGATCGTCACTGCCGAAGAATTCTTGTGCCCGCTCGTAGTCGTCGACCTGGAAGATCAGAACGACGTTGCGGGGATCGGAAGCGCCGTGATAGATGCCGTCGTCCTGGATTCCATAGCGCATTCGAGTCGTGGCGTGCTCGTCGAAGTACGACTTCCAGACATCGAAATCTTCCACGGTGTGACGCACGATGATGGTGGACATTTCAACCTCCGCATTCACTCGCTTCAGAGTCGGATGTCCTGTCTTCCACAGCACTTCTTTCTAAAAGATCGACCGTCCGGCTGGAACAGGATCAGCCCAGCCTGAGCACGACCAGGGCAACGGCAAGAGCTACCACCGAGGCGCTGAGCGCGCGCAGGGCCGCCTCTGGAGCGCCGAGAAAGGTCCGCCCGTCGATCGGCGTCTGGTGACCGTCCTTGTAGGTGATCGTGCCGGAGATCGCGCTTGTGCGCCGGCGTATGTTGCGAACCTCGGTTGAGAGCACACGCTGGGCTCCCGACAAAAGAGCGGCAAAAAGGGCGGCCAGAACGGTCTCGACGCGTAGCGTGCCGGTCGCACCGACGTAGGCCGTCAGGACCGGGAAAGCGCCCCAGGCGAGCGCGAACCAGAGATCACTGTGGAAGATTCCATGGGCGAGCTCGAGCGTGTAAGCGACGGCGATGAAGGCGCCGAAGCCAACGAAGGGAAACAGCCAGAGCGTCCAAGCAAGCGCCGCTTCAATGCCGATCGCCGTCGCAGCGCTAACCGACGTGATTGCCAGCGAAACGAGCACGCTCGCGGGAATCCGCGTCGCAAGCGGCCGTCCGTGCAGTTCGTCAAGGGCGTGAGCGCCCACCCCCATGGCCAGGAAGAACGCCAGCAGACCCCAGGCCAGCCGGTGCGGCTGCAGGTTGGGAGCAAGCGAGGCGCCAATGGCTACGTAGGAGAGATGCCAGAGCGTGTAGGGCGGGTGAAGGAGCGTCAGATAATCGCGCCAGCCACCAGGCGCGAGCGCGTAGAAGGCCGGGCGCGACTCTATCTTCACCTACGTCTCCCCCAGATCACGACTCCTCCTCCAAGCGAGAGCCGTTTGTAGTGCAGCTCACCGATCCCCGCCTCGAGCCAGAAGTCGAGAACCCTGTTCAGTCCGGCGCCGGAGTAGAAGCCGCGAATGCTCGGGCCGAGGAAGCGCCCGACCTCGTCCCAGCCGTTCCCGATCAGGGCACCGGCGAACGGCAACCCGACGCGAGCGTAGAGCTCCCATGCCGCTCTCGGCAGTGGACGCGTTGGTAGCGCGAACTCCAGTGAAGCGACAACACCGCCCGGACGGACGACGCGCGCCAGCTCTTCCATCGTCGCTGCGGGATCGGCCACGTAGCGAAGCAGGTAGGTGAAGCTGAGCGCAGCGAAAGATCCGTCCGCGAAAGGAAGAGACTCGGCGCTCCCCTCCACCAACTCGATCTGACCGAGCAAGCCCGCGCGAGCGACGCGCTCACGACCCGCCGCGAGCATCTGCGGGCTTTGGTCGAGGCCGACTACATGCGCCCCGGTTCGTTTTGCAAGCTCGATTGCCACGGCGGCCGTGCCAGTCGCCACGTCGAGCACGATGTCGCCGCGAGCGGCCTCGATGCGCGAGACGAGGAAACGACGCCAGCGCGGATCTTGGCCCAGCGAGAGCAGGCATGCATAACGGTCGTAGCTGGTCGCAAGCGGAGCGAAGAGCGCTTTCGCTCGCTCGTTCGAGGAGTTCGCGTCTGCCACCCGGCCAATCTATCCGATGCCCACGTCTGAGAAGAATGGTGGCGGGCCGAGCTGCTTATTCAGACCTTAATGAGGGCTTGGGTTTTGTTAATGCGCAGAAAGCAATCATGAAGATATGTACGGAAATCAAGGTCTTCTGGCACCAATGATGCGGCACGGCGGCATATTCGGGTATTCGCAGCACGCGCACGATGCCGGTACGAGCTCGATCGAGTGGGCCGTCTTCGGCATCGCGATCGCCATCCTCGTCGGCGTCATCCTCCTGCTTACCGACCGGTATAGGCACAGGCGGCAGCATCGACGCGGCTGGAGCCATCACGGAGGCTTCGACAAGCCACTCGCGATTCTGCGCCTGCGGTACTCCCAGGGCGAGATAACCCGCGATCAGTTCCTGCAGGCCTCGCGCGACCTCGGCGTCTCACCCGAGAGCGCGGAGTCCGAAGCGGTCGAGCCGGCCCCGCCCGCCCCACGGCGCCGCGGACGGAAGTAGCCGGGAAGCCGCACAGATCTCCGAAAGGGGGGCGGCGTCGGGTCCTGACTGTCAGCGGCGTGGCACAGGGCCCGGCGCCGAAATGTACCGCGCGATTCAGAGCCTGGCGTTCTCGATCAGACGGGCACGGATCTGGCCCGAGTGCGTGGCGCGAAGAGGTCGCCGCGCCGCTCGACTCGCTCAAGCACATCGGACGGCCCGAAGACGAGATCCTCGGGACGCCGGCAGCGCTCCACCTCGTCCCAGCTGAGCGGCGTCGACACCGCCGGCAGCCTGCTGGCGCGCAGCGAATAGACCGCGATCGTCGTCTTAGCGGCGTTGTTCTGGCTCCAGTCGACCAGCACCTTGCCGCGGCGAACGTCCTTTCTCATGCTCGACACCACCAGCCTCGGATACTCGCGTTCAAGCCGCTCGACCAGTCGCCTTGCATAGAGATGCAGCTCCTGCCAGGGTCGCTGCGGGCGCAGCGGGACGTAGAGCTGTAATCCCTTCTTGCCGCTCGTCTTCGGCAGCGCCGAGAGACCGTCCGCGTCCAGGATCTCGCGGATGAGCTCGGCCACCCGGCAGCACTCGACGATCGTCGCCGGCGGCCCCGGATCGAGATCGAAGACGATCAGGTCGGGCGGCGCCGGCCGCTTCTCGCCGTTCAGGCGCCACATCGGCGCGTGCAGCTCGAGCGCGGCCAGATTCTCCGCCCAGACAAGCGTCGCGAGGTCGGGCACGAGGACGTATTCGACCTGCTCCCGGTTCTTGCTCGAGCCCGGACTGGGCAGTTTCACGGTCTGCACCCATTCCGGGGCGCCGGCCGGCACGTTCTTGGCAAAGAAAGAATCGCCTTCGACTCCGTGTGGGAAGCGCCTGAAGGTGAGCGGGCGATCCTTGAGATGCGGCAGCATCACCGGAGCGATGCGCGTGTAGTAGTCGATCACCTCGCCCTTGCTGAGACCGCTCGCCGGGTAGAGCACCTTGTCGAGATTGGAGAGCGAGAGCTGTCTCCTGCCGATGCGCACACTGATCCGTTTTGCGCCGAGATCAGGGCTAGAGGCGGTCTTCGTCTCGGTGGGCGCCATCAGGGCTCCCGTCGAACTTCCTCCGGACGCTTGTCCGAGCGCAGTCCCCGCCAGACCGCTTGACGGAGGCGGCCTTCGGCTGTCCAGCCACTGAAGCGCGCCTCGGCGACCAGCCGCGGCTCGACCCAGTGCGCGTCGCTGGTCTCGGCTCGCGGCAGCTCGCCGAAGAACGGCGGCGTCGGGCGCTCGATCGGCACCAGCAGAGATCTGAGATTAGCGAGCTCGTTCTCGCTGAAGCCGGTTCCGACCCGGCCCGCGTAGACGAGCCTGTTGCCGTCGTAGGTGCCCACGAGCAGCGATCCGATTTGCCCCGAGCGGCGCCCGGCGCCCGGATGCCAGCCGCCTACGACGACTTCCTGGATCTTCTCGTGCTTGACCTTCAGCCAGGCGTCCGAACGGCGGCCCGGAAGGTAGCGGGAGTCGATCCGCTTACAGACGACTCCTTCCAGTCCCTGCTCCCTCGAGACGCGGAGCAGTTCCGCCCCATCCTTCTCGAAGTACGGCGGCACGTGCCAGTTAGGGCCGGAGAGCTCGAGCGACTCGAGTGAGCGGCGCCGATGCTGGTAGGGCGCGTCGAGAAGCGAGTAGCCGTCGAGGTAGAGAAGATCGAAGGTGATGAAGGCAACCGGTATCTCGAGCGCCAGCCGTCGCGCCCGAGCGGCACTCGTCACGTGCATGCGTGGCTGAAGGACACCGAAGCTCGGGCGCGCGCGCTCGTCAAAGGCCACGATCTCGCCGTCGAGTACGACCTCCCGCGCCCGCACCGCGTCGAGCAATCCCTGTAGCTCGGGGTAGGCGACCGTTACGTCGCGACCGTTGCGAGAGAGCACGCTGAGCCGAGCGCCCTCGACGTAGACGAGCGCACGAACACCGTCCCACTTGAACTCGAACGCCCAGCCGCGCTCGTCACGCGGGAGCTCGCCGCTCGCCCGCGCGAGCATCGGCGTCAGCCGCGGAAGACGAGTCGCCCGGCTGGCTGCGCCGGTCATCACCATCTCGCGGCCGCCTCAGGCCGATTTCCGTCGCGAGCCCTGCGCGACCGCCTTGCGGGATGCGACACCGTTTCCGCTCTGATCGCGCTCCCGCCGCGCTGCGGCGACGCTTTTCTCGAGCGCCGCCATCAGATCGACAACGACGCTGGTCTCTCCCGCTTGCGGCGGCGCCACCAGCTCGCGTCCCTCGATCTTGGCGTCGATCAGCGCCTGCAACGCTTCCCTGTAGGCGTCTTTGTAGCGTCCGGGATCGAAATCGCTCGCAAGCGCATCGATCAGCGAGCCCGCCATCCCCAGCTCCTTGGGCCGCAGTTCCGGCTCCTCGCTCAGGAACTCGAACTCGGGCCGCCGGATCTCGTCGGGCCAGAGCATCACCTCCAGCACCAGCACTCGATCGCGCACTCGAAGCGTGGCGAGCGACTCGCGCTGGCGCAGCGCGACCTTGGCCAGCGCCACCCGGCCCGAGCGCTCCAGTGCCTCGCGCAGGAGCAGATAGGCCTTCGTCGCCGCCTTGTCAGGCTCCAGGTAGTAGCTGCGAGCGAAGTAGATCGGGTCGACCTCTTCGAGCGGCACGAACTCGAGCACATCGATGGTGCGCGAGCTGGCCAGCGGGAGATCGGCCAGATCGTCGTCGGTCAGGACGACCACCTCGCCGCCGGGCAACTCGTAGCCCTTGGCGATGTCCGAGTAGGCGACCTCTTCGCCGTCGAGGGAGCAGATCCGGCGCATGCGAACGCGACCGCCGTCGGCGACGTGCACCTGATGAAAGGCGATGTCCTTCTCTTCCGTCGCGGAGTAGAGCTTGACCGGGATCGAGACGAGCCCGAAGGAAATGTGGCCGTTCCAGATGCTCCTCATCTTTCTCTCCCTTCGACCGCGAGCTTCAGATGGTCGAGACCGGTCTCGAGCGAGCGCGCCAGCATCCGCCTCAGCGGGCGGCGGAACATGCGCGCGGGGATACCGCTCCACGACTCCTCGGTTCTTACGAGCGTGGCGCCGTGCTCGTTCTCGAGGCGCCAAACGTGTACGGCATCGAGAGCGAGCGTCCGGCCCGTCCAGGCGAGCACGTGTGGAGGCTCGACATAGCGCAGAACCGACCTGATCGTTCCAGGGCCGGCCCGCCAGTGAAACTCGGTTCCCTCCGCCAGCTCGCCCTCGAGCGAGACCGCGCTCACATCGGGGTTCCAGCTCGGCCATCGCTCGAAATCGGCGAGTATTTCCCAGACCGCCGCCGGCGAGGCGTCGATCTCGATCTCTGCGGCAGCCACCACCGGAGCCTGTTCTTCGATTACGGTCATGGAAGAGACTTTTTGCCCCGCGCCGCGCGCCGGAAACCTCCCCGATGCCCGCCGTCGGTCAGGCGAACGCGAGACCGACCGCGTACGTGAGGCCGCCGACGAGAACGCCCGCCACTGTCATCTCCAGCCCGGAGGCCCACCAACTGCGAAGCGTGAAGAGCGACTTGGCCGCGCCTACGCCGAAGTGAGCCACTAGCGAGACGGCACCCGCCAGGGCGATGGCGAGATTGCCGGTCATGAAGAAGAAGGGGATCACCGGGATGATCGCACCGGCGCCGGTAGAGATGCCGGCCGCAATCGCCGCCTCGCCGGGCTTGCCGGCCTCGTGCGCGGCGCCACCGAGCTCCTCGTTCACGAGCACGCGCAGCATCGCCTCGGGATCCTTCGACTGTTCCTCGGCGAGCGCGTCGGCTGTGGCCTGGTCGAGGCCCTTGAGCTGGTAGAAGAGCGACAGCTCCTCCTTCTCCTCCTCGGGGTGCTCGGCCAGCTCGCGGCGCTCGCGCTCCACGTTCGCCTCGGCCACCTCGATCTGGGAGCGCTCGGCCAAGAAGGCGCCGGTCGCCATCGAGACCGCGGAAGCGACCGCCCCCGCGACGCCGGCCGTGAGCACGAAGTGCGAGCCGCCGGTGGCGCCCGAGACACCGGCGACGATGCCGAAGACGGCAGCCAGACCGTCGTTCGCACCGTAGATGGCGCCCGAGATCCAGCCCGCACCGCTCTGATGCCAGGTCTCACGGTGAAGGATGCGATCGAGGCGTGCCTGCGCCGGAGCAGGAATTGTAACAGGAGCGCGCTGCTCCTCTTCGGTGAGCATCTCGTTGACGGCCAGCTCATGCGAGCGCTCGTCACGCCGTATCTCGCGCAACAGCTCGTCGGTGTCGCTGTCGCCGGTCGGACGCAGATACAAGTCGTCCACCTCGTCGGACTCCGCCGCTTCGCGGGCCGCAAGCACTCGCTCGATCGGAGCCAGCCGCGCCTGCAGCCGCAGCCAGCGCGAGATGCGAACCGAGCGCACGTCCGGCACCTCAGCTCCGAGCTCGCGCAGGCGATTCTCCAGGCGAGCGCGATGACCGCCCTCGGCAGCCGCCATCCTGCGCAAGATCTCCGCACGCGCCGGATCCTTCTCCCTGCGCGCTATCAGCTCGTAGACGGCACCGGCCTGGATCTCGCCGCGCCAGGCCGTGCGCAGGCGCTCGATTGCCTGTCTACTCTCGTCGCTATCCGCCACAGGCTGATCCTACGAAAAGCGACGCTGCCACGACTACAATCTCCGGCATGCGATCGCTCTGATTCCTGACCGGTTCCTATATCTCATTCCAACCCGGAGGATCAGATGTCTGCTTCAGTCGATTCGAACCCCTATGACCTGAGCGGGCGCACCGCGCTCGTCACCGGCGCCAACATGGGAATCGGGGCGGCCACGGCCGCTCTGCTCGGCCGCCGCGGCGCCGCGGTGCTCGTCACCTACCTGTCGATGCACGACCCCGAAGACGATGCGCTCTTCACCCCCACCTATCGCGAAGCTCGCTCGCGCGACGGCTCGCAGGTTGTCGATGCAATCCGCCAGGAGGGCGGTCAGGCCGAGGCGATCGAGGCCGACCTTAGCGACGAAAACACGCCTGCACTCCTCTTCGAACGGACCGAGCAAGCGCTGGGACCGGTCGAGATCCTCGTCCTGAACGCCACCGGCTGGCAGCGACCGGACAGCTTCTCGAGCGAGGCTGCCGACCGGGTCGGGCGGCCGCTCCATCCTGTCACGGCCGAGCTGCTCACTGCCCAGCTGGCCGTCGATGCTCGTGCGTCGGCGCTCCTGATCGCGGAGTTTGCCCGTCGCCACGCCGCTCGCGATCGGACCTGGGGTCGGATTGTTTCGCTCACCTCGGGTGGGCGCGACGGTTTCCCCGGCGAGGTCTCCTACGGCGCCGCCAAGGCCGCACTCGAGAGCATTACCCTCTCGGCCGCCTGGGAACTCGGCGAGCGGGGAGTGACAGCCAACCTGGTTCACCCTCCGCATACCGACACGGGCTGGTTCACGCCCGAGGTCGAGCGCGAGGCGATTGCAGCGAGTCCACTCGCCCACTACGCCCAGCCCGAAGACGTGGCCGAGCTGATCGCGTATCTCTGCTCGCCGGCGGCCGGATTCATCACCGCGAACCGAATTCAGATGAGGTGAGTCAGCCAGCTGGGTCGCGCGACGAGAGACGATCCGACCGGGCACTTCTCTCCACGCCCGCCCCCGAGCCACCCACCCGCGGGGTCGTTCGACAGTACCGTCCCGAGGAGCGGAGCGACGCTCCTAGCTGCGCCGATTTCGCGCCGAATCGCAAGCGAAGCCGACCCGGCCCGAGCGCACTCCGGAGTCGAGGCGCACTCCCGCGAGCTCCCTAGAGCTTGTAGCCGATCTTGCGCAGCAGCTCGTGGCGCGCGGCCGCATCCTCGTCGGTCTCGACGCCGACCGGGCTCTCGCCGTCAACTACGCCGGCTATGCCGCGGCCGTGCTCGGTCGCGATGACAATGACCTCGACCGGGTTGGCGGTGGCGCAGAAGATGCGGCAGACCTCGGGCACCTGCTTGAGCTGGTTCAGAACGTTGACTGGAAAGCCCTCGCGCAAGAAGACGACGAAGGAGTGGCCGGCGCCGATCGCGGTCGCATTCTCGACCGCCAGTGAGATGAGCTCCTCGTCGTTACCCGCCCGGCGCACCAGGCGCGGCCCCGACGCTTCGCAGAAGGCGACTCCAAAGCGCAGGTGCGGCGAAGTGCCGACAAGCGCCTCGTAGACATCCTCGACGGTCTTGATGAAGTGCGACTGGCCGATGATCACGTTCACGTCCTCGGGCTTCTCGATCTGGACGGTTAGGAACTCCATGGGCGACCTCCTGAGTCTGCGGAGATTCTCCCCGCCCCGGCGTCACAGTTCAACGCCGGCTGCTCGAGCTCTTCGTATCGGACTGTCGCCGGCCTCGCCGCGGCGCCACGTTTTCGACGTCAACCGAATAAAAGCTAGTCGGTCGGCCTGTCGTGCGTTTCCGCATCTCCGGCCTGAGCCGTCTCCGCGGCGTCTTCCTCCGAGTTCAGGTTGATCCTGGACTCCGCTTCAGCGAGCCAGGCGAGCGCCGCGTCGAGCGACTCGGAAACCGAGACCGGGCCGTTGACCTGCAAACCGAAGTAGGCCTTGAACATGCGCGCAAGCCCGAACTTGAGCGGAGAGTCGCCGCCGACGACGAGTGCCAGACGTCCCGTCCTGCTCGCGTTCACGTACTCGGCTACCTGATTGGCGATCATCTCGATGTCGGTAGCGGTGATACCTGACGCATCGATCTCTCTGAGATCAATCACTCTGTCCACGCCCGGGCGATACTCCGGGTTCGAGACCAGCGCCTCGGTCATTACGACGAAATCGTCGGCTTTCACCGTGCCGGACATGCGGCAGATCACCAGTGCGGGATTGATCTAAGTGAACTCGAACTGCATCGGCGACATGATATCGGCAGCGCTTTTCCCGTTCTGAACGCAGGCTCGGTCCCCAAAACGAGTGATGTTGGGCGACGCCCGAGATAGCCTTCACAGGCGGTCGTGCAGACAAACGAACTGATCACTTGGCCAACGCTCTGCGTCTTCGGCGACAGCATCGTCAGGGGCTCCGACGACCTCGAAGCCGGCGGTTGGGTCGCTCGTCTCAGACTCGACTTCAACTCGCGCGAGAAGATCTCGGTCTACAACCTCGGCGTTGACGGCGACCGCGTCGAACAGCTCCTTCGCCGTTTGCCGGTCGAGGCGGCGGCTCGTAACGCGAGCGTGATCGTGATCTCGATCGGTGCGAACGACCTCGGTTGGCACGGAACGAGCGGTACCGATCCCGGCCTCTTCCGTGAGCGCTTTGGCCAGATCCTCGCCAAAGCTGGCCGTTTCACGAAGCGCCTGCTCGTGCTCGGGTTACTCAACGTCGACGAGGCGAACGAGTCGCACGGCGTCTCGAACTCCCAGGTGATCGCCTTCAACGAGATCATCGAAGGGCTGGCCCGCGCGCACCAGGCCGAGTTCCTCACCCTCTACGGGTTGCTCGAACCCGGCGATTTCGTGGACGGCTTGCATCCGAACACCTCCGGCCATGTCAAGCTAGCGGCGCTGCTGAAGCGCGAGCTGGAGCAGCTGGGCTGGGACGAGTAGTTTCCGATCGGCGCCAGACGACCTAAGCGCCTTCACTGCCACTGTCAACGTCGCCCAACCAGTCGAGCGCGTCCTCTTCGTTTCGGAATAGCCGGGTCGTCGCCTTCGTGATACTTCCGATCTCGGCCTCCCAGACGCGCGCGACCCCGTAGATACCCGGCGTCGAAGCGACGATCGCGCAGTACGTGGGCTGGAGCTTCGCTTTTATGGCGATGGTGGAATCGATCTGCGCCTGTAGCTCGTCTCGCGAGTACTCCACGGATTAAAGCGCGCTGTGATCGATCAGGATTTTCAGACCGGAATGGTAGCGCTCGTCTTCTGAGAGGTCACGAAGGATGGCCCTGGCGTCGGCGACGGATGCCGTGCCGGACGTGCGAACAGCCACATCCTCAGGTGAGCCGCCCCACTCTATCTCGTAACCCATGACTTGAGTGTTACAGACCGTATACACCCAAACAAGCCCGCGCCGGCGAGGCTACTTGCAGCGGATATCAGCTGGAACGCGCTTCACCGAGGTGCAACCGGCGCGCCTGTCGATTCGGCCGGTTCGCTCGTCCAAGACCGTCCAGGGCGCCGTCGCAGCGAGGCTCTTTCGGTACAGCCACCAGTGGTCGTAGTTGGAGCCGCCGCAGGCCACCTGCGTAATGATCAGCCCGTAGTGGCGATTGCTACTACTCAACCAGGCGTTCTGTGGATAGCAGAGCTGCTGGTGGACACTACGCACCATGCTGCGCCTGACAGCGGCCGAGGGGTGCCTGGCGCGAGCAGAAGCGGCGACAGCGGTGCCGACGACCAGAGCGAACGCGCTCGCTGTAATCGCCAGGGCTATCGCCAATCTCGTTCTCATGCCGCTCACCTGGTGCGGATCGTAAACGTTGCGACTTCTTCATGGAAGCCGGCCGCCCCGCTAACCTGGTCGTCTCGATGAAACGCCTCCTTTGCCCGGCGCTTCTCTACGTGTTGCTCGCCGCCGCGTTCGTCCAAGGCGCCTCGGGCGGGCCGGCCGCCTTCCGCGGGACGATCTCTCCGCTCACGCCGGCCTTGCGCGCGCAGATGACCGGCGTCTCCTGGCACCGCGGCTGTCCGGTGCCGCTCTCTGGCCTGCGCCTGTTAACGCTCAGCTATCGCGGCTTCGACAGGCGCCCGCATACGGGCCATCTCGTCGTCAACGAGAGCGTGGCCAAGCAGCTCGTTGCGGCGTTCCGAAGGCTCTTCAGAGCGAGCTTTCCGATCCGGCGCATGCAGCTGGTGGATGCCTACGGCGGTAGCGATTTTCGCTCGATCGAGGCCGACAACACTTCGTCTTTCAACTGCCGGACGGCGACCGGATCGTCGAGCTGGTCGAACCATGCCTACGGCCTGGCGATCGACATCAACCCGATCGAGAACCCCTACGTGACGGCGTCGGGCTCGGTCGCGCACAAGGCCAGTCGCCCATACGTGAACCGCTCGCGCATCCGTCCCGGTATGGCCTACCCGGGCGGCACGCTCGTCAACGCCTTTCGCTCGATCGGTTGGGGCTGGGGCGGCTCTTGGAGCGGCGACCGCGACTACCAGCATTTCTCCTACAACGGCCGCTAACTCGATCGGAGCGCTGAGCCGCCTAGGCGCGGGATCAGCTTCTGCTCCTATCAGCGAGGCGAGCTATCCGAGATCGCTCTATGAGGTCCGCGTTGTTTTGGGGGCTGGCGTTTGTGGGCGGCGCCCGTCATATCGTTCGCGGCGTCCAATAGCTCTCTAGTACTTTCGGCCGCTCGGTGAGGCGGGTTCCCCGCCTCCCGTCCCCACCTCGAGCCTAGCGCCAAAACTCATACCCGTTTGTGCCGCGACTGTGCCGGAACTGGAACAACCCACCGGCGCCGGTCGAACGTCTTCACGGCGGCGCGCACTTCTACCTCCTCCCGTTGCGAACGCGAATTGCCGCCTGGATCGAACGGCTGCATGCTTGCCTTCGCCGATCGGGAAGGGTCCTGCACCGAAGCGCAGCGCAAGATGTACTTACGCCGGATCGCCAACCTGCAGAGCCCGGCCAGGCGGGCCGAACGGATCGCGGAGGTGGTGCGACGCTGCGCCGCGGGGCGCAGGCTCACGGATCAGCCGGTCACGTAGAGGTAGCGCGCGTGCAGACCCGCCTCGATCGCGGCGCTGAATCCCTGCGCGTCGCCGATGCGGTTCTGGTAGATGAAGAGCGCGTTCTCTGCCTCGAAGCGAGTCTCGAGCTCCGTCAGCACCTGCTTGCGCCGTAACGCCAGCTCGTAATCCCTCGCCGTCAGATCCCAACTCTGGAAGCTCAGGCCATTCGCCTCGAGCGCCTCGGCCAGCGGCGTCGCGCCCGGCGCCAGCTTCTCGACCGGGAACTCTTCGACCAGAACCCACGGCTCGCGCCCGTACGAGTAGAAGAACGCCATCCGCCCGCCCGGAGCGAGCGCCTCTTTCAGCGTACGGATGGTGGCCTCGTAGTCCTCGCTGAAGTAGATCGAATCGATCGAGAGCAAGAGATCGAAGGCGCTGGGCTCGAGCTCGAGCCGGTTGATGTCGCCCAACTCGAAGGACAGGCAATCTGCCTTCGCCTCGGTGCGCCGGCGCGCCTGCTCGATCGCAAGCTCGATGTAGTCGAGCCCGGTCACATGCGCCCCGGTACTGTCGGACAGGAACTCGGCGATCATCCCGTTGCCGCAGCCGAGGTCAAGCACGCGCTGTCCCGCCCCGAGCCCGGTCACCTCGATCAACAGCTCGAGCTGCTCGACGTCGGCGAAGCCGTGCTGGCCGAGGTCGGCGCCGAAGACGCGCTCGCAGAACTCACGGTACGCCTCGCTCCGCTCGAGCGCCGCGTAGAAGTTCTCGTAGAAGTCCCTCATCAGAAGCGCTTCGGGCGCGGAGGAGAACGATACTCCGATCGACTCGGCACCGACTAGCATCCGAGACACTGCGGCAGGAAACCGGAAAAGGCTGAATGAGGGGAGTCTGGGGTGAAGCGTCCGAATCCGAAGCTCGCCGGCGGCGCCGAGGGAATCTGGCTCGGGGTCAACTACTGGTCGCGGGCGGGCGGACCGGATATGTGGGTGGAGTTCGACGAGCAGGTGGTCGAGCAGGAGCTCGTCCAGCTCAAGGAGAACGGGATCGGGCTGACTCGCTCCTTCATCAGCTGGCCGCGCTTCCAGCCGGCGCCGGACAGCTTCGACGACACGCTCTACGAGCTCTACCGCGTCTTCCTCGACCTGCACGAGAAGCACGGGCTGAAGACGATCCCCACCTTCATCGTCGGGCACATGTCGGGCGAGAACCGCTCGCCTTCCTGGCGCGAGGGGCGCGACCTGTTCACCGATCCCTTCATGCTCGGGCAGCAAGCCTCGTTCGTGCGGGAGACGGTCGGCCGTTTCGCCTCGCACCCGGCCGTGGCCGCCTGGCTCTTGAGCAACGAGATGCCGCTCCTGGCCGGGCCAGGCGAGCCCGACCCAGTGACGAACTGGGTCGAGACGCTGGTCAAGGCGGTGCGCGACGGCGGCGGGACACAGCCGGTATCGCCTGGTGACGGCGCCTGGGGTATCGAGACCAGCGGCCGGGAGAACGGCTTCCGCCTTCGCCGGCTCAAGGACCTGATCGACTGGGTCGGTCCGCACGTCTATCCGCACACCAACGACGAGTGGCGCCAGCTTTTGACGGCCGCTTTCGTCTGCGAGCTCGACCAGTTCGCGCTACCGGTCGTGATGGAGGAGTTCGGCGCCACCTCCGCCTTCGGCGACGACGAGGCGATCGCCGACTACTACCGCCACGTTCTGCACTCGACGCTGCTGGCCGGCGCGACCAGCTGGGTAGCCTGGAACAACACCGACTTCGACCGTGTCGACAAGGATCCTTACCGTCACCACGCCCACGAGCTGCGCTTCGGTCTGGTCGACGCGCAGGGAAAGCCGAAGCCCCAGCTGGCCGAGTTCAGCCGCTTCGGCGAGCTGCTCGAGCAGATCGAGTTCGAGCGCTGTCGACGCGTCGACAGTGACGCGGCGATCGTGGTCAGCTCCTACCTCGAGGTCGAGTATCCGTTCGTCGACGCCATCTCGCGCCCGCTCGTACGCGACATTCTGCTGCAGAGCTACGTGACGGCTCGCGCCGCCGACCTGGCGCCGGCCTTCACCCGCGAGCTGGATGGCATCGCCACGGACGCGAAGCTCTTCATCGTCCCCTCGACTCAGATGCTGACCGGCCCCTGCTGGCAGGAGCTGGAAGAGCGCGCCCGCTCGGGTGCCACCGTCTTCGTCTCCTACTTCACGGGCGAAAAGCCCGGCCCCGACACCCCCTTCCACCCCGGTCTCTGGCACCCCGACCTGAACGCCTTCTTCGGCGTCCGTCACCGGCTTCGCTACGGGCTCGTCGCCCCAATCGAGGAGGACGAGATCGTCTGGCGCTTCGAGCAGAGCTTCGGCGGACTGGACGCTGGCGACGAGCTGCGCTTCCGCGCCCGTGGTAGCGAGGACGGTCGCTCTTTCCTGCCCGTCGAGCCGGTGAAGGCGGAAGTCTTGGCAACCGACGCGAGCGGGCGCCCGGCTCTGGTTCGGCGTCGGACCGGCAAGGGCTCGATCGTCCTCTCCGTCTATCCGCTCGAGTACATGGCCGCGCTGGGTCGAGCCGTCAACCCCGACGATGGCGTCCGCCTTTACCAGGCGCTCGCACGCGAGGCCGGCTGCGAAGCGCCACTTCGGGTCGAGCGCCCGGACGTGCACGTCGACCGCCTCGTCCGCGATGACGGCAAGGTCTTCGCCTTTTTCGTCAGTTACAGCCCGGATCCGCTCGAGGTTGCAGCCAAGCTCGAGCAGGGCGCCACCCTTCACGACCTGGCGACAGGCGAACGGCTCGAGCGACTTTCGCTCGCAGGCAGAGGCGTCGCGGTCGCCGAGTTACGCGGCGCGTAGAAAAAACCGGCTTGCTGGCCGATAATCGAGAGAGGCTTTCCGGTTCCCGAAAAACCCTGGAGGGAAGACGCCCGAGCGATCCTCAAGAGGTAGTAGCAAGCCCGTACGGACGACGGCTACGCGCGAGAAAAGAGAGTCTGCGAGCCGACGAGTAGACGAGAAACATGGCGCCCGCGAACCGACCGAGACGAAAGCCGAGGTTCGAGAACTCAGCGAAGAACTGATCGAGATGACCGATGCCATCGTCGTTCAGCTCGACGCCGAGGGGAAAATCCGCTACGTCAACCGCTCCTTCGAGGAGATCACCGGCTACACGCGCGAGGATCTCGAGAACCAGAGCTGGTTCGAGGTGCTGGTGCCGAAGGGTCGCTACCCCGAGGTCTGGGAGGAGTTCAATCGCCTGATATCGGAGGGGCTGCCGGACAGATTCGAGAATCCGATCCTGACCAAGAGCGGCGAAGAGCGCTACATCGTCTGGCGAAACAGCGTTCTGCACCGAGACGGCGAGACGGTGGGAACAGCCTCGATCGGGATCGACATCAGCGAGCGCCGGGAAGCCGAGCTGGCGCTCGAAGACTCCGAGGAGAAGCTGCTCGTGGTCTTCAACTCGGCACCGGCCGGGATAGCGGTCACCGATCTCGAGAATGGCCGCCTCCGCGACGTCAACGAGGCGTTCGAACGGCTAGCCGAGTGTCGCTACGAGGACGTCATCGGTAAAACAACGAACGAGCTCGGGCTCTGGGCCGACCCGAGCGACAGGCAGCGCGTTCTCGACCTGATCGAGAGAGACGGGAAGATCGAGGATCTCGAGCTGCCGATGCGGACGCGCACCGGCAAGGATCTAATGATGCGAGTAAGCGCTCGCACCGTGACCGTTCGAGGCCGCCGCTATCTCATCTCTGCGTTCGCCGATATCAGCGAGCGCAAGCGTGCCGAGGAGCAACTGGCGCTTCTGAAGCACTCCATCGATTCGCACTACGACGGCGCCTACTGGATGGACGCCGACGACAGGTTCTTCTACGTGAACGATGCCGCGTGTGAAGCCGTCGGCTACGAGCGCGAGGAGCTGATCGGTCAACCTGTCACCCTTATCAACCCGCGCGCCACTCCCGACGCGATGAAGAACGTCTGGGAACAGCTGCGGACATTCGGCTTTTCTCTGGTCGAGTCGGTGCATCGCCGCAAAGACGGGAGCGAGTTCCCGGTCGAGCTCGTGGCGACCTACGTACAGTTTGGCGGTAACGAGTACCACTGCGGCTTCGCCCGCGACATCAGCGAAAGAAAGCAACAAGAGCTGGACCGGGTCCGGCTTGCCGAACAGCTCATCCAGGCACAGAAGATGGAGGCTGTCGGCAGGCTCGCCGGCGGCGTCGCCCACAACTTCAACAACATCCTGACTGCGCTCGTCGGCTACTGCGAGCTCCTGCTGACGAGGCTTCCGGAGGAATCCGCCGGGCACTTCGAGGCCGAGCAGATCAAGCGCGCGGCCGACCACGCCACCTCGGTCACACGCGAGCTGCTGCTCTTCAGCCGGCGCGAGGCGGGCAGGCCCGTCGAGCTCGATCTGAATACCGTCGTCGTTCAGACGCGGCTGCTTCTACACCAGCTCCTGCGCAGCAACGTCGAGATCGTTACCGCGCTGGCGCCGACCGTGGCACCGGTCAGGGCCGACCGCGCCCAGATCGAGCAGGTGTTGATCAACCTCGTTTTGAACGCGAGTGACGCGCTGCCGAACGGCGGCGTGGTTGCGCTCGAGACGGGCAGCGCCGAGCTCGAGCAGGAGTTGGTCGAACACGGCGTCACATTCGCTCCGGGACGCTACGTGACGCTGACCGCCAAGGACAACGGCGTCGGCATGGACGAGGAGACGAAGGCCCGCATCTTCGAGCCCTTCTTCAGCACCAAGAGCTCCGACAAAGGCACCGGCCTCGGCCTTTCCACCGTCTACGGCATCGTCGAGGAATCGGGCGGGCGCATCGCCGTCGAGAGCGAGCCGGGCAAGGGCTCAGTGTTCACGATCTTCTTGCCCGCGCTCAACTCGCGGCGCTAGAAGCAGCCTCTGCGTGATGCCGCCGACCGTCTCCTGACCGTAGCCGGAGCTGGGGTCGCCGTCCGTCATCACGCAGATGATGACCGTCTCCCCGCGCCGCTCGAGACGCGCGACCTGATGGATGAGCTGGCCGCGGCTCGTTCCTCGCCAGCCACCCTTGAAGAAGACCTTCCAGCCGAGCGGCCGCGCTACCCGGGGAATGCCCCAGCTCTGCCAGGAGACGACCGAGGAGAGCAGCGAGCGGGCGTAGACGTAGTAGCGCGGATAGATCGCCTCGGACAGGTTTTCCATCAGCTGAGCCTGGTCGTTCGTGGTCAGTTGCGCGTTTGCCCAGCTGCCGGCAACCGAGAAATGGCCCATGCCGAGACGGCGCGCGAGGCTGTAGAGACGGGCGTCTCCAACCTGGTTCCAGGAAGCAGCTGAGCAGCATCGCCTTGATGACCGAGGCTGTAACGAACTGACGATCTCCGTCGAGCGAGAAGCGCTCGCCGTACGAGTCGACGACGGCGAAGGAGACGATTCCCGCGCGTGAGCCCGCGTATCGCTTTGCGGCCGCGATCTGCGCCGAGCCGGGGAAGGGCGGCTCCGCGTAGTGCTGGTCCCTCTCCCCTGAGGCCAACGCCGCCGACCCGCACGGCGCCGCGGCCAAAACGAAGAGAACCAGGAGCCGTGCTCTCACATCGCCGAACAAATAGCGGGCGAGCCGGACGAGCGCAAGCTCGTTATCCTGCTCGCAGCGACCGAAAGGGCGAGCGGTAGGTGAAGATCGTCGACGCGAAGGTGTTTGTCTGCTGCCCCGGCAGGAACTTCGTCACGCTCAAGCTGACGACCGAGTCCGGCTTCACCGGCCTCGGCGACGCGACCCTGAACGGGCGCGAGCTGGCCGTCGCGAGCTACCTCGGCGAACACGTCTGCCCGCTTCTGATCGGGCGCGACGCCGGCCAGATCGAGGATATCTGGCAGTACCTCTACAAGGGCGCCTACTGGCGGCGCGGCCCGGTGACGATGAACGCGATCGGCGCCGTTGACGTCGCCCTCTGGGACATCAAGGGCAAGGCGGCCGGGATGCCCGTCTATCAGCTGCTCGGCGGCAAGGCGCGCGACGGAGTGCTCGTGTACGGGCATGCGAACGGCGACGACATTACCTCGGCGCTGCGCGCCGTCGAGAGCTTTCTCGAGCACGGCTACCTGGCGGTGCGGGCACAGGCGCTCGTGCCCGGCCTCGAGAAGATGTACGGCATCACCAAGGAGCAATTCCGCTACGAGGCGGCCGAGGGCGAGCTGCCGCTGGAGACGGTCTGGGAGACGCGGCCGTATCTGGAGTTCGTGCCCAAGCTGATGCAGGCGGTTCGCGAGCAGCTCGGCTACGAGTTCCACCTACTGCACGACGTCCATCACCGCCTGACCCCGATCGAAGCAGCCGAGCTGGGCAAGCGCGTCGAGGAGTACTCGCTCTTCTGGCTCGAAGATCCGACTCCCGCCGAGCTGCAGGAGTCGTTCCGCATCATCCGTGGCCACACCACCACCCCGATCGCCGTTGGCGAGGTCTTCAACACGATCTGGGACTGCCAACAGCTGATCGAGGAGCAGCTGATCGACTATATCCGCATGGACGCGGCCCACTCGGGTGGGCTCACACACCTGCGTAAGATCGCCGCTCTGGGCGAGCTCCACAACGTGCGCACGGGCTGCCACGGCGCCACCGACCTCTCGCCGGTCTGCCTGGCGGCCGACCTGCACTTCGGCATCTCGGTGCCGAACTTCGGCATCCAGGAGTACATGCGCCATTCGGACGAGACCGACGCGGTCTTTCCGCACGCCTACAGCTTCGCGAACGGCTACCTACACCCGGGCGAAGAGCCGGGCCTCGGCGTCGAGCTCGACGAGAGCCTGCTCGAGCGCTTCCCCTACAAGCGCTGCTACCTGCCGGTTGCCCGCCTGCGCGATGGCTCGGTCACGAGCTGGTGAGCACCTACCTGGAGCGGCTGTTCGGGTTGGACGGGCGCGTGGCCGTGGTGACCGGCGGTAGCGGAGCGCTCGGGGGCGCGATCGCGCGCGGGCTGGCCCAAGCCGGGGCGCGGGTGGCCCTTCTGGCACGCCGGCCCGAGCCGCTGGGCGCCGCGGTCGAGGCGCTCACCGGAGCGGGCGCCGAGGCGATCGGAGTCGAGGCGGACGTGACCGATCGCGCTCAGCTCGAGCGCGCCTGCCAGCAGGTGCTGGAACGCTTCGGCCGGGTGGACGTGCTCGTCAACGGCGCCGGCGGCAACGTGCCCGCTGCGATTGTCGACGATGCGAGGTCTTTCTTCGACATCGCTCCCGAGGACTTCGAGTTGGCTGTCCGGCTCAACCTGCTAGGCACGGTGCTCCCCTGCCAGGTCTTCGGCCGGGCGATGTGCGAGGGCGAAGCGCAGGGGCGCTCGATCGTCAACATCTCGTCGTTGACCGCGCGGCGCCCGGTCAGCCGAGTCGTCGCCTATGCGGCCGCGAAAGCGGGAGTAGAGAACTTCACGCGCTGGCTGGCGGTCGAGCTGGCACGCCGCTACGAGGGCAGGATCCGCGTCAACGCGATCGCGCCCGGTTTCTTCCTGGCCGAGCAGAACCGAGCCCTCCTGCTCGACCCGGACGGGAAACTGACGGAGCGCGGCGAGAACGTGATCCGGGCCACTCCGGCCGGGCGCTTCGGCGAGCCCGAGGAGCTCGTCTCGGCGGTGCTCTGGCTGGCCGGGCCGGGCGCCTCGTTCGTCAACGGCACCGTCGTGACCATCGACGGAGGGATGGACGCCCAGCGTGGCATCTGAGCTCGATCCCGATCGCCTGCTCGGAGCGAACGGCGAGCGGCGCGCGCTGGCAAGGCGCCTCTACGACTCGGTCGCCGGGCTCCCGATCGTCAGTCCGCACGGCCACGTGCCAGTCGAGCTGCTCGCCGATCCCGAGGCGCGCCTCGATCCGCCCGGGCGCCTCTTCGTCACGGGCGACCACTACATCCTGCGCATGCTCTACTCGCAGGGAGTCCGGCTCGAGGATCTCGGTCTGCGCCCGTTTGACGGGAGCCCGGCCGAGGAGGACGACCGTCGGATTTGGCAGCGCTTCGCCGACAACTTTCCGCTCTTCAGCGGAACGCCGAGCGGGCTCTGGACCACCGCGACCCTCGCCACGGTGTTCGGAGTCGAGGATCGTCTCTCGGGCGCGAACGCCGAGGCGATCTACGATCTCGTCGCCGAGAAGCTACGATCGCCCGAGTTCGCGCCAAGGGCTCTGCTCGGCCGCTTCGAGATCGAAATGCTGGCGACGACAGACGCAGCCGAGGCGAGTCTCGAGCCGCACCGGCGCCTGCACGAGGACGGCTTCGCGGGGCGCGTGCATCCTACCTTCCGTCCCGACGCTGTCACGGCGCTCGGCGCCCCGGACTGGAACGCGGCACTGGCGCAGCTCGAGACGGTCTGCGAGCGGGATATCGGAAGCTACGAGGCGTTCGTCCAGGCAATCGAACTGCGGCGCGAGCAGTTCAAGACGCTGGCGGCGACCGCGACCGATCACGCCGTCGAGTCGATCCGGAGCGAGAGGCTGCCCGAACGCGAAGCGGAGACGATCTTCCGGCGCGCGCTCGACGCTGAGCTCGAGCCAGGCGAATCCGATCGCTTCGCTGCGCACATGCTCTGGGAGTCGGCTCGCATGAGCCGCGACGACGGCCTGGTGATGCAGATCCGCTGCGGCAGTATGCGCGACCACAATCCCGAGCTGAAGGCCCGCTTCGGTATAGATATCGGCGCCGACATCCCCGTCGCTCTCGACTGGACACGCGGCCTGCGCCCGCTGCTCAGCGCCCACGGGAACGACCCTCGGCTACGTCTGATTCTCTCCACGCTCGACGAGAGCGGCTACAGCCGCGAGCTCGCACCGCTCGCCGGTCACTACCCCGCCTTGCTGCTGGGACCGCCGTGGTGGTTCCACGACAGCCGAAACGGCATGGTTCGCTACCTCGACTCGGTCAGCGAGACAGCCGGCTTCCAGAACCTGGCCGGCTTCGTCGACGACGCGCGCAACCTCGTGGCCATCCCCGCCCGCCACGATGTCTGGCGCCGTGTCAGCTGCTCCTGGCTGGCCAGCCGAGTGCTGCTCGGCATCTTCGATGAGGAGGAGGCTGCCCGCATCGCCGCGGAGCTGGCTTGCGAGCTGGCGCGCAGGGCGTACCGGCTACCCGAGCTGCCGGGGCACTCGAGCTAGGTCCGTCCGGGCTTCCGCCAGGTCTGCCGCGCTCGCGCCCATTCGAGGTCGTCGCGCCAGATGAACGACTCCTGCTGCAGATCGGACAGTGCGAGCGCGAGCTCCTCGCGCGTGTTCATCACGAACGGTCCGTAGCGGGCGATCGGCTCGCCGAGCGGAGCGCCCGAGACGAGCAGGAAGCGAACGCCCTCTGCGGCGGTCTGCACTCTCACATCGTCGCCGTCGCCGAAGATGACGAGCCGGGGAGCGTGTGCCAGCTGCCCGTCCAGATCGCCGCGGTAGCCGAAGTCGCCCGCAACGCCAAAACTGCCCTCGCCGCGGAAGACGTAGGCGAAGCAGTTGTGACCCCGTGGAACCGGCTGGCTGAAGCTGGAGCCCGGCGGCATCTCGACGTCGACGTACTCCGGCTCGGCGTAGATCTGGGTAACCGGGCCGGTCACCCCGTCGGCCGCTCCGGCCACGACACGCAGACGCACGCCGTCCTCGCGCTCGACGACGGGAATGCTCGCAGCCGGCACCTCCCGATAGCGCGGCTGGGACATCTTCAGCTCGGCCGGCATGTTGACCCAGAGCTGGAAGCCGCCCATCTTGCCGTCGCGCGGTCTTGGCATCTCCTCGTGCATCAGACCGCCGCCGGCGGTCATCCACTGCACGTCGCCGGGGCCGATGGCGCCGGCATGACCAAGCGTGTCCTTGTGGTCGACCTCACCGGCGAGCATGTAGGTGACCGTCTCGATGCCGCGGTGCGGATGAAGCGGGAAGCCGGCCAGGTAGTCCTGCGGATCGTCCGACTCGAAGTGATCGAGAAGCAGAAACGGGTCGAGGTAGTCGAGCGCCCGGCCGCCGATGCTGCGCTTGAGCCTGACTCCCGCCCCTTCGAGCGTAGGTTGTGGATCGACCAGGGCACGGACGGTGCGCGTCTGCCGATCAGTAGCCATGGTTTCCTCCCTTCGCGGCGCCGGGCGAGACGAGGCACCCTGCCACGCGCCTTTGGCGGTGGATGACAACCGAGGTTTACCCGGGCGAAGGCGCGAGTAACCGGGCGCCCCTTCACCTCATTCGACGCTAAACCGACGATGTCGCGGACTGCGCCGGCTCGCCAGTGCCTGCTCGAGCGCGAGGAAAAGCCGACTCTCTCTCGCTCTCGACGATGGCGCTGGACAGATTCGGTCACAGGCGTGGCGGCCTGCGGGCTAGAGTCAGGCATGTTCGCAATCCTCGGTGGACTCGCGGCGGCCGCGTTCTGGACGGTCACGACGCTCTGCTCGTCGCGGGCGAGCCGGCTGATCGGCCCCTTCTCGGTGCTCGCCTGGGTGATGATCGTCGGCCTCGTCGTCACGGCTCCCGCCGCCGCGATCGAAGGAGTCCCGGCGAACCTCCACGGCTCGGTTTTGACCTGGCTCGTGGTCTCGGGCATCTGCAACGTCAGTGGGCTTCTGTTCGCCTACGAGGCGCTTCGGCTCGGCAAGGTCGGCCTCGCCTCGCCAATCGTCTCGACGGAAGGCGCCGTCGCCGCGCTGATCGCCGTCCTCGGCGGCGAGGCTCTGGGCCTGCCCAGAGGCGTAACGCTCATCGTGATCGTTGCCGGCATCGTGGCCGTCGCGGCCGGCTCCGCCGGCGAGGAGGCCCCGGGCCACCACGACGTCCGAGCCGCACTCTGCGCGAGCTTCGCGGCCCTCTCCTTCGGCGTGGGCATGTATGCGACCGGGCACGTGAGCTCCGACGTTCCTCTCGTCTGGGCGGTGCTGCCGCCGCGGGTCGTGGGCGTGGCGGCAGTCGCGATCCCGCTCCTACTCAGCAGGCGAATCCGCTTGACTCGCCGCGCGGCAACGCTCGTAGCCGTCTCTGGACTCGCCGAGGTCGGCGGCTACTTCGCCTTCGCGTTCGGCGCCCGGCACGGAATCGCGGTCACCGCCGTGCTCGGATCGCAGTTCGCGGTGCTCTCGGCGATCGTCGCCTACTTCCTCTTCGGCGAGAAGCTGGGGAGACTTCGGGTCGCCGGGGTGGTCGTCACCGCGCTTGGGGTCGCCGTATTGAGCGCGTTACAGGCCTGAACGGCGACCACCCTCAGCCGTGGCCCCGGGATCGTCGGGAGGCCGCGTTAAGGCGATGAGAAACTCGTTTAGCCTTCTCGACAAACGGGGAAAAGGCCCACGTTCGGGCATACGGTCGTCGGGGGGAACCCTTGTCGGAGGGAGAGCACGAGCGTCCCTCACAGCCCGCGAACGGCAGGCGAGAACGGAGTGACCCTGAGATCGGGGACTCGGTGATACGGCCCAGCTTGCCGCGTGCTGTTCATTTCGGACGCGAGTACTGGCTCTCGCGCTGCACCGGCTACCGTGTCGAATCGCCGGAGGGAAGGAGAGTCGGCGTTGTCGAGGGAACGCGATTCCAATCGCGATACGACTGCCCCGATTTTCTCGTCATCCGGATCGGCTACTTTCGGGCGCAGCGCGAGGCAGTGCCCGTCGCCGATGTGGCGGAGATCGAACCGAACAGGCAACTGATACGGGTCAGCTGCACGATCGGGAACGAGCGACCGAGTATGGCGAGAGTGCTCTTGAAGCGCGCCAGTCAATCGCTTCATTCCCTGAGCCCCTGAGTGCCCTGGAATCTCGGGCTGAGTGGCGATGGCGCCGGTCTTGGAGAGAAGGGGAGCCGAACAGCAGCCGCCTGCACAGCTGCCCGTCCCGAGACTCGTTCTGGTCGAGCCGCTCACAATTCGAAAGCCGACGGGACACCTCCGTCTTAGCATCGTCTCCGCCGTCTGCTTCGCCTCTTTCGCAGTGCTCTTCCTCCGCCTCTGGTCGCTCCAGGTCATACACGCGGCGAGCTATGCGCACCTGGCCGTGCAGCAATCAACGCGGGTTCTCGAGAAGCAGCGACCTCGTGGAGCGATCATCGACGATCGAGGGCGCCTCCTTGCCGTCACGGGCACCGAGTGGGTGGTGATGGCCGATCCGCGTGAGCTGGGCTCGATTGGGGCGAACTGGCGCTGGAGTCCGGGCCCCAGCGGCAGGGCGCTGCTCGTGCGGCTGGCGAGGATGTCGCACGAGAGCGTCGCGAGCCTGGTCGCACGGATCCGCTCCGGACTCGTCAGGTCGCCGTACACCGACCCGGTCGTACTCGCCAGACCTGGGCGCGATCTGGCGTACTACCTGCTCGAGCGCCAGAACGAGTTCCCCGGCATCGGGGTCGCCGGGCTCCCGGTTCGAAGCTATCCGCAGGGTTCGCTCGGAAGCGAGTTCCTGGGGCTACTCGGCGAGATCAACAGCCGCCAGCTAGAGCAGGCGCGCTACCGCGACTACCGAGCGGGAGAGCTCGTCGGCCAGTCGGGCGTCGAGGCGACATACGACCGGCTTCTACGGGGCAGCCTGCGGGGGACGAGGATCGCGGTCGACGCCCTTGGACGACCCATTGCCGGAACGCAGTCGCTGGTCGGAGCAGGTACGCCTCGCGGTCTCGAGCTGACGATCGACGCTCGTCTCCAGCGCGCCGCCGAGAACGCTCTCCGCGACGGCATCGACTTTGCTCACGCCGCCGGCTACGCCGACGCCGACGCGGGCGCGGCCGTCGTCATGAATCCGCGGACGGGCGCCGTCTATGCGCTCGCAAGCTACCCCGACTTTAGCCAGGTCGCCGCCGCGAACAACCCCGGCTACCTGGCCCGGCTGCTAAGTCCTGCGAATCAGGCCAGGCCGCTCATCGACCGCGCGACGCAGGGCCTCTATCCGGTCGGCTCAACCTTCAAGCCGATCGTGGCCGAGGCTGCACTCGCGTCGGGCCTGATCACGAGCTCGTCCATCCTCCCCTGCACCGGCTCTTTGACCGTCGGGAACCGGGTGTTCCACAACGTCGAGCCGGCGATCAACGCCAGACTCACACTGCCCGAGGCACTCGAGATCTCCTGCGACACCTGGTTCTATCGGCTCGGCGTCGCCTTCTACACCAATCACAGCCAGGCTCTTCAGCGCTGGGCAGAGCGGCTCGGTATCGGGCACGCGACTGGTATCGACCTCCCCGGCGAGGCCTCCGGCCAGATCCCGAGGGCAACGTGGGAAGGCGATTCGGTCAATCTTTCGATCGGGCAGGGGACGCTGCTTGCTACGCCACTTCAGCTCGCGGTCGCCTACTCGGCGCTGGCTAACGGCGGCACGATCGTTCGGCCGCATGTCGCGGACGCCTTTCTCTCACCGAAGGGGCGAGTTGTGCGCCGGCTGCGGTTTCCACCGCACTCACGACTGCGATTGACCGGCTTGCAGGCGATCCGTGAAGGCCTCTACCGCGCGGCCCATGATCCTGGAGGCACCTCGGCCGCGATTTTCGGCGGCTTCCCGGTACCGGTCGCCGGCAAGACGGGCACCGCACAGACGTCGTCCGGAAGCGATCACTCCTGGTACGCGTCCTGGGCGCCTGCGAATCATCCTCGCGTCGTCGTGGTCGTGTTGATCGAGCACGGCGGCTTCGGGGCGGACGCTGCTGCGCCGGCTGCTCGCGAGATCTACTCGGCTTTCTTCCACCTATCCGGAGGCCGAAGGTGACGACAATCCTGATCGGTGAGCTGTTACGCAAGACCCGCTCCAAGCGCGGGTTCGAGCTCGAACAGGTCGAGCTGGCCACGACGATCCCCTTGAAACACCTCGCCGCGCTCGAGAGCGAGCGCTTCGACGAGTTTCCCGGAAAGGCGTATACGCGGAGCTTCCTGCGCGAGTATGCGACCTTCCTCGAACTCGATCCGCAGCCGCTGCTCGAGGAGCTCGACTTACGGCTTGGCGAAAGCGAGCCCGGGCCGATCATGCTCGTTCCCGGCCGACATTCCGATCGCCCCGTATGGGCTCTGCTCGTGGCGGCGTGCGTGCTCGTCATTGCGCTCGTCTCCTGGCAGGTGGGCAGCGGCAGCCACGAGCACGCGCTCGCCAGAGCCCACAGCACTCATCTAGCGAAGCCGGCTCCGCACCCCCGTGCCCCGGCAACGAGCGCGACCAGATGGGTGAAGCTCGTGCTGGTCGCGAGTCACGGCCCTTGTTGGCTCTTCGTTCACGCCGGCTCGAACACCGGCCCCGTGCTCTACGAGAACACGCTGCAACAGACCGGCACGCTTAGCTTCGCCCGCAAGCAGTTCTGGATCCGCCTCGGCGCGCCCTGGAACCTCGAAGCGCGGCTGAACGGGCAACCAGTAAGCCTGCCCTTCTCGCCCGGCCCGATCAACGTGGTCATCACTACGGCGGGCGTGAAGGCGGTCTGAGCCGGCCATACCGCTCATACTGCGAGCGGATAGAGCTCAGCTCACGACCTTGAGCCAGCCACCGTCGACGTAGTAGGAGCTGCCGACGCAGTAGCTCGCCCGCTCGGAGCAGAGAAAGACCATGAACTCCGCCATTTCCTCGGGCGTAGCGAAACGCCCGATCGGTGCGTTCTCCTGTGCGATCGACTCGAGGTACTCGTCGGGAGTCTTGCCGGTGCCTTCGGTCTCGAGCCCGGCTGTCTTGTACCAGTCGGGCGTCAGGACGAGCCCTGGATTGATGCAGTTGACGCGTATACCCGAGCCGATCAGCTCGTTGGCCATGCACTTGGAGAGCATCATCAGCGCAGCCTTGGTCGTGTTGTAGATCGGCTCGTAGCCGAGCGGCTGCTTGGCGCAGATGGAGGCGTTGTGCAGGATGACGCCGCCGCCGCGCCGCTTCATCGAGGGAACGAGCCCGCGGGCAAGCCTCACGGCGGCCATGACGAACAGATCCCAGTAGTACTGCCACTGCTCGTCGGGCGCTTCCATGATCGTCTCGTGACTACCGACGCCGGCGTTGGAGACGAGGATGTCGACGCCGGCGAAGATCTGATCGGCGTGCTCCACCAGGCGCTCGATGTCGGCGGGCTTGGTCACGTCCACCTTCATGCCGGCAGCCTTGACGCCGAAGCGCTGTCCGATCTCCTTGGCGACGCTCTTGATCAGCTCCTCGTCGCGCGCGCAGAGAAGCAGATGCGCGCCCTCTCTGGCCAGCCCTTCCGCAACCGCCAGGCCGATGCCTTGCGTCGCTCCGGTCACCACGGCCACCTTGTCTTTCAACTCTAGATCCATCTCCGAGCTCCTTGCCTCAGTGGGGAATGAGCATTGTCTTCAGGTTGCCGCCGCGCGCCGCCTCCATCGCAGCCGGAAACTCCGCCAGCGGGTAGCTCTCGCTGATCAGGCGCTTGACGTCCACCCTGCCCTCGGCGATCGCTTCGATCGCTCGTGGATAGCAGTACGGGCCGAGGTGGCTGCCGCGCAGGTCGAGCTCCTTCTCGTCGCCGATGATCGACCAGTTGAGGGTGACCGGCTCGGGGATGACACTGAAGGCAACCACGGTACCGAGGCACCTCGTCATCTCGAGCGCCGGCTGAACGGCATCCTTGCTGCCGCTCATCTCGATGTAGACGTCGCAGCCGTAACCGCCACTCAGCTCCCTGACTGTCTGGGGAGCATCCCCTTCGAGCGCGTTGACGGCGACGTCCGCACCGAGCTCAAGCGCCAGTACGAGGCGATCGGGCTTGGTATCCAGAGCGATCAGGCAGCCGGGGTTGAAGCTCTTCGCCACCTGCAGCGCGCAGAGCCCGATGTTGCCGACTCCTCCGATCACGACTGCGTCGCCCGGCCTGATTCGGGCCCTGTCGATCGCGTGGATCGCGCAGGCGAGCGGCTCGACGTAGGCGCCCTCCCCCAGCGCCAGGCGCTCGTCGAGCTTGTGCACACGCGAGGCGGCCGGGAAGATCATGTGCTCAGCCCAGGCGCCCTCGCCGCGGCCGCGCTTGAAGCCGAAGATGTTGGCCGGCTGGCACATCCAGTAGTGGCCGGCCTTGCAGTAGCGGCACTCGCCGCAGGGAATGATCTGCTCGGCGGTGACGCGGTCGCCTAGCGCAACCTGGTGCCTCTCGCCCGCGCCCTCGCCGAGCTCGGCGACCGTTCCAGCGAACTCGTGCCCGGGTATGACCGGCGCCTCGCAGAAGCCGCCCGAGCCATCCTCTCCCCAGAGGCTGATCGCACCGGTGAAGCCGTTGATGTCGCTGTGGCAGATGCCGCTCGCACCCACCTCGACCAGGATCTCACCCGGCCCGGGGCTGGGGCGATCGACCTCCTGTACGCGGTAGTCGAAGGGCGCGTGACAGACAACGGCCAGCATCTTCTCTTTGTTCATCACTCGATTGCGTGCTCTTGGTCGGTCAGAGGCGACAAGAGTATGGCCGCGAGCCCGCGCACCCGCAAACCGAGCGGGCGGGCATACGAAAGGTCGACGAGGAGTAGAGCGGGTGGCTCCGATCGGATCTTGACCGCCTACGGAGCTGGATTGACCATAATCGGTTTAAACCGTCCCGATCTCATTGAGGCGGTGAACCACTAGCCGAATTCACGCTAACTGTTTTATCGATCTCCTTTAGCAACCACTTTGCATGTTCGGCCGGATTGACCAGTTCCCAGATCTTGAGCACACGCCCCGATGGCGCGATCAAGAAGGTGGTACGCATGGCCCTGTCGCCCATACCCCAGGTCCCGTATTGTTCGCAAACCGTGTGCTGAGGATCCGCGAGGAGTGTGAAGGGCAGCAGGTAACACTCTTTGAATGCTCGATGCGAATCAACATCGTCCGAGCTTATTCCCAGCACTACGACGTCGCGTCTGATGAACTCCTTCCAGGCGTCGCGGATGCCGGTTGCTTCTGTCGTACAGCCTGGTGTGTCGTCCATCGGGTAGAAATACAAGGCAACGGTTTTACCACGGTAGTCGGAGAGCTTGACCTTGCGCCCGTCGTCCGCCGTCAACTCGAAATCAGGCGCAATATCGCCTTCTTTAATATTCGTTCTAATTTGTGTGTCAGGTTCGTCCATTGTTCCATTATCGACCGAAAGTGAGTTTTCAAACCAGCCGGGAGATCAGGCGGAATCGGCCGGACGACGTGGTGCCAGCGTCGATCGGTCTCGTGTCGAGAACTCGGGAGTCGACCTAGCCGCGGCTCCGTCTCTGCCGCTCTACTTGCGGGCCAGCACTATCAGGAAGTGACCGCGCCAGAGACGGTGGGAGGCGACTGGTGTGAGACAGGCTTCGTCCAAGTAGCGACCGAAATCAGCCGAGCTACGCATACCCACGTGACCTGGCTCGAAGCGGCGGCCGAGATAATCGATCGCCCGCATGAAGCGGCCGTCGCGGTTGATATCGCCAAGGGCGAGACGACCGCCAGAAGCGAGAACTCGCGCTATCTCCTTCACTGCCCGCTCCGGGTTCGGGTAGTGATGAAGCGACGAAGTGCAGAGGACGGCCGAAAACTCGCCGTCGAGAAACGGAAGATGCTCGCTATCACCGATACGGAACTCGACGTTCGCGAAACCTTCTGCTAGCTCGCGCGCCTGCTCGATCATCTTCGGAGAGAGGTCGACGCCGACTGCTCTGGTGACGAGTTGCGCCGCATGGCGCACAGCCGCTCCTGTACCGCAGCCGACGTCGAGAAGGCGGTCGTTCGGGTTCAGATCGAGCATCGCTACTGCCTTCGCCTGGGGTTCCCTCAGGCGCTGCCAACGGCGACCGGTCTCGTAGGTCGGCGCACGGCGATCGAAGTACTCGCAGCTCGCCGCCTTCTTGTCCGTACGCCGGCTCACGGTAGTCACTCTAATCGAGCGTCAGGGAGCAGCATGGCCCTCGCGCTGTCCACGCTCCGTGGTTGTGCCTCTGGGTGCACATCGCCGGAGTGGGCGAGTGCACGGGAATGTAGCTCGAGCTAGTCGGTCACGAGCCCCTGACCGGACATCATGGATATTCGGCCAGGGAAGCGCCTACGCGCGACCGCGGTCCAGGCCACCTGACCGCTAGGCGGCGCGTGGCAGCTGCCAATTGCCGAGCGCCTCCCGGTCATTCTCCTCCGCCTGCCTGCGGAGCGCCTCCTGGTCATCCGCCTCCACCTGCCTCAGCAGAGCCTCGATCTCACGCTCCGACTTTCCGCAGCGAACCGCCTGCTCGACCATGATCCGCAGGTGCATTTCGGCACTCTCCTCAGCTGTAGTGAGCGCCCTTCCTTTCTTCATACCGTTCCCTTCTTGGGTGTTGTTGTTTACCTGGACGAACGTTTTGTGGACGCCGGATGTTCCCGGAACGATCAGCGATCAAACGCCCACGACGGGAGTACCTGAATGCGCTCTCTCGGGCGTTCGACCGACCAGCGCGGTCAGGGCCAGGGGTACCGATCAGAAGGCGTCGACACTGGATCTCAGCGCTCAGACGTCAAGGGTCGGATGGGCGAGTGTTCAGGAATGCAGCCCGAGCAGCCCTTACTATTTCTCCGCGTGAAGCAGGCGTTCCAAGCGCGTGGGCTGTTGAGCGCCGGGAAGAAGACTTAGGTGCGGCCGATCCCGCTCGGCGCACTCCGGGAGCGCGAGTTCCGGCTCTTCTTCACTGGCCAGCTCGTGTCGCTGCTCGGCGATGCAGTGACGCCGTTCGCGCTTGCTTGGGCGGTGCTCGATCTGACGGGATCCGCGCGCGATCTCGGCTTCGTGATCGCCGCGAAGACCGCGCCGCTCGTCATCTTCTTGCTCGTCGGAGGTGTTTTCGCCGACCGGCTGCCGCGCCGAGGTGTGATGCTCACCGCGGATGTCGTGCGCATGGGCATCCAGGCGGCGACCGCAGCGCTGCTGCTCTCCCACACGGCCCGCATCTGGGAGGTGATCGTGCTGCAGGCTTTCGCCGGCACCGCGACGGCGTTCTTCAACCCCGCGTCGACCGGGCTCACGCCGATGACCGTCAGTGCGGAGCGGCTGCAGGAGGCGAACGCGCTGCGCGGGATGTCGATGGCGTCGATGCAGCTCCTCGGTCCCGCGCTTGCAGGGATTCTCATCGTGACCGTCGGGCCGGGCTATGCGCTCGCCATCGATGCGGCGAGCTTCGGCGTCAGCGCGTTCTACCTGGCGCGCCTGCACCTGCCGCTGCACTTCAGCCTGCCGCCCCAGTCGTTCGCGCGCGACCTGCTCGACGGCTGGCGCGAGTTCGTCGCCCGCACGTGGGTTTGGCTCATCGTCGTCAGTGCATCCCTCGGGAACATGATGAGCTCTGTGTGGATCGTGCTCGCCGCGACGTGGATCAAGAAGGGCCACGGCGGTGCCGGCGCGTGGACGGCGATCCTCGTCGTGTCGGCAATCGGCGCGCTCCTCGCCGGCGCGACGGTGCTCCGCATCAAGCCGCGGCGCCCGCTTCTCCTCGCGTCCGTTGTGGTCGTTCCGAACGCCGCGCCGATCATCCTGCTCGCGCTGAAGCTGCCCTGGGAGACGCTCGTCATCGCCGCGCTCGTCACAGGCTTCGGGAACATGCTCTTCAACACGCTCTGGGAGACGACGCTGCAGCAGCACATCCCACCTGCCTCACTCTCGCGCGTCAGCGCGTACGACTGGTTCGGTTCCCTGCTGTGCCAGCCGCTCGGACTCGCCCTCGCAGGAGTGGTCGCGGCAGGAATCGGGATGAGCCGCACGCTCTGGATCGCAGCCGCGATCGACCTGCTCGCCGTCGCTGCGATACTCGCGGCACCGAGCGTGCGGCGCCTCCAGCGGCTCGACGAACCCCAGCTCGAGCAGCCCGCGCAACCGGCCGTCGCCAGCTGAGAGGGAGCGGACACTTGGTTGGGCGAGTGTTCAGGAATGTAGCCTGAGCTCGTGATCCTGATTGGCCCGGCGACGATGTACGATCCGGCCGAGATGAAGGGGAAGATCCGACCTCTAATCGCATCCGCCGCCCTGGGGATGGTGATAGTTGCAGCCGGATGTGGCGG
>JBEKLL010000002.1:0-145750 GCA_050010215.1 Gaiellaceae bacterium
TCATCGATGCAGTGCTCAGCCATCGCCCCCGGGGCGTCAAGGAGGCGTCCGCGATGCTCTAAGACGCCAGATGAGGGGCCGCCGAGGCCAGAGGCCCCTCGTTCTGAGCCTCGACTACGCCCGACAGGATCGCGTTTCCCGCTTCGCCCGCCCTCACTCGACTCGATCTCAACCCGACAAGCTGGTCTCAATCGTTCCGGTTTTTACTCTAATTTCGAGCTGCATCTACTGGTCTAAGTATCGGAACCTAGGCGGGGCCGAACCTGCAAGGCGCCCCCGTGCTGAAAGCTGGGACGGCGCGAGCAATCCCGCAAGACTCAGTTTCAGACATGTCCCGGTGAGCGGCGCGCGCCCACATACCGCGCATGCGACGGTGCCCCACCCTTGAGGCACGCATACTCGGATGTGCCAGCGTGCTGCCGCCTGCATTAGTCCCGCCGCCGCCCACAAAGGCAAAAGTCGGGCAAAAGTTCTCGAGCCCGATCTCACCGCAGAGAACAGAAAAGCCCCGTTTCCGGGGCTTTTCTAGTAGCGGGGGCAGGATTTGAACCTGCGACCTCCGGGTTATGAGCCCGGCGAGCTACCTGACTGCTCCACCCCGCGACGCGTCGCTAATTATAGCGCCGGATTGCTCTTTTCAGGGCGTACCCCCGCCTGGACCGGCGCTGTGAGCGGGTTTGAGGCCAACTATGGGCGAGTGTTAACGCCACGCTCTGAGTATCGCGTCGCCGGGCGCTCGCGGAGCGGGTTGCTAGCATCGCTGGAGTGATCGCCTTCTGGGTCTCGCTCGGCTTTCTGGTCTTAGCCCTCGTCGCCGGCGTCGTCTTCGTGGTCGTACGCGTGCTCGAGACAAAGAAGGCAGTGAAGAGCCTGAAAGCGGCGCTCGAGCAGGAGCTGAAGCGAATCTCCCAGGCCGGTGAGCGCACCTCCAGCGAGCTCGAGACGGCGACGCTGGCGTTCGAGCGCCTACAGGCGAGCCTCGTCCGGCTCAACTCGGCGCGGCGGCGCGTTCGCGTGCTCAGAGACGTGATGGCCGAGGCCGAGGCTGTCCTGGCACGCGCCCGAGGCCTCGTCCCCAGCAAGTAATGCCAGCCGTCGCGGCGATCGACATCGGCACCAACACGACCCGGCTGATCGTTGCCGAAGTCTCCCAGGCCGGGATCGAGGAGCTCGAGCGGCGGACGCTGATCACGCGCCTGGGCGAGGGCGTGGACGGAAGCGGCAGTCTGTCGGCGGAGGGCATCGATCGCGTCGAGGCGGTGCTCGAGGAGTACCGCTCGGTCGCCGCGGAGCTCGGCGCCAGGCCGGTTCTCGCGATTGCCACCAGCGCGGTGCGTGACGCCTCGAACGGTCTCGAGTTCCTGCGCGAAGTCGAGCGCCGCTTCGGCTTCCGGACGCGGTTGCTCTCCGGCGACGAGGAGGCTCTGCTCGTCTTTCGGGGCGCAACGATCAACCGTTCACTGGCCGCACCGGTGCTCGTCGTCGACATCGGCGGCGGCTCGACCGAGCTCGTACTCGGTGACGGCGGCGGCCCCAGCTTCCACGCCAGCCTCGACATCGGCGCCGTGCGCCTCACTGAGCGCTTCCTCCACTCCGACCCCCCCACGGCGGCAGAGCTCGAGCGCTGTAGCGGCGCCGTTTCCGAGCTCGTCGGCGCGCGGGTTCCCGCCCAGGTCCTGCGGGCAGCCAGCGCCGCGATCGGCTGCGCTGCCACGATCACCACCCTGGCCGCGCTCGACCGGCGCCTGCCCGCCTACAGGCGCGATCTCGTCCACGGCTATTCGGTCTCGCGCGCGGCCGTCCACGAGCAGACCGCCCGGCTCGCCGTCCTCCCGCTTGCCGAGCGTCGCCTCGTGCCCGCCCTGGAGCCCGAGCGCGCCGCGGTGATAGTCGCCGGCGCGATCATCTGCGGCGGGCTGCTCGACGCCTTCTCGCTCGAGGCGATCGAGGCCAGCGAGCTGGACATCCTCGACGGCGCGGCGCTTCTGGCAGCCGAGTCGAGCGCCTAGTCTTCCGCGCGACAGCCTGAGCCCGTCAGGCGCCGAGCTTGCTCACGTTCACCGACCACAGCTCCACCTGGCGGTTGTGCGCCTGGCGAACGAAGTAGCGCCGGTTCCTGAGCACGAACGCCTTCAGGGAGGGATCCTCGGACGGCTGCAGCAGCAACCAGGTCACGTGCTGGCGACGGAGGATCCCCAGGCGCTCGGCGTCGCTCGTGGCGGGATCGAGGAAGCGGTCGAGGATGGCGAGGCGCTGGTTGACGCGGTTGGCACGCGTGCGGGCGATGTGGTGGTCCTGAGCCACGGCGTAAGCCGGAGCGAGCGCCATCGCCTTGTAAACGATCAGCGAGCGGCCGATGATCACGCTGCCCGGCGGGATATGGGTGATTGCGGCGGCGACGCCTCCGTGGGCGAAGACGTAGAACCCGTCGGCGCTGGACGGATCGATGAGACGATCGGCAAACGACAGGTTGGGCGGCCAGAGCGGCGGCTTCTCGAGGAAGCCATGGGCGATGTCGCTGCGCAGGGCGCTGAGGCCGTGAGCGGCGAACGGCGGCACGACCAGCGCCAGTGCGCAGAGCGAGGCCGCGAGAGCGGCAACGCCCGAGCGCCAGACGCCGCGGCCGGTGACGGCGTCGCCTGCGGAGCGGGCGAAACTCAGCGGCCGAGCGAGCGCGAACGCGATCGCGGCCACCGCCAGCCACGCGATAACGGCATACACGGAGCCGTGGGCGCGCGCCGGGTTGGTGAAGCGCGTATCGATGAGCAGGCCCCAGCCGAGCGTGAACGTGAGCGCGCAGCAGGCGACGACCGCTACCGTCGCTCTCCGCAGCGGCCGCCGGAAAAGCTCCACGATTGCGAGCAGAAGCGCCGCGACGCCGACGGGCCAGGGAACGAGGATCCAGAGCCGCTCCGCCTGACCGGCGCTCATCACCTTTTCCACCAGGAAATAGAGAAAGGGAACGCCCGCGAGCAGCACGGTGACGGCGACCAGAATCGCCGCCCAGGCTGCACCCGGCGGCAGAATGCGCCGTCTCCAGGCTATAAGCGCGCAGCCCACCAGGCCGAGCAGCTGAAAGCCGTTGTCGAACAGGTACTGGAGGCGCAACCGCTGCGTGTGGCTAGCAGCGCTTCCGATCAGACGTGACGCGGCCAGCGAATCCGTCGGAAGGACGTGGAGATGCAGCGAGCTGACCGCGAGCGCCAGCACTCCGGCGGCCACGGCTCCGGGTACGAGCACGGCGCCGATCACGATACCGGCGTTCCTCGCGACTCCTTCCAGGCGGCTGCGATCGATCGCGGCGGCGGCGACAACTGCGGCCAGTATCAGCACGAGCAGGGGCAGATAGGTGACGTGAACGACCGTGGAGGCGATCGCGTCGACGGCCAGAAGCGCGGCACAGATCCGGATCCCGCTCGGATCGCGCAACGCTTGCAGCGCCAGTCCGACCGCCAGCGGAAGCATGATCGCGGACGTCACCGCGCGCGGTTGCGAGATCGTGCCGATCGTGACAAAGGTGCCGGTGACCAGGGTCGTACCGAGCAAGGCGGCAATCGCGCCGGCGGCCGCGCCGGCCGCGCTACCGAAGGTCATCCGGCAGATTCCGGCCCAGGTGAGCACGAATACCGGGAACAGCAGCGCCGGCAACACGTCGATCAGGTGAATCGGAGCGACATGCGCGAAGCGCGCCGTGATCGCCAGGAACTCGTGGTAGGCAGGCACGAAGTAGCCCGGATGAGCCGACCCGTCGGCAAACGCGTTCGTGTTCGAGAACGAGGGATGCGGCAGACGCTCGAGCTTCAGCGCCAGAGCGGCGTGGTACGGCGTGTCGCCACCCTCGGCCAGATTCGCGCGTACCACCCAGGCGAATACCGAGCCGATCGCGGCCGCCGCGATCGCAATCCCGGAGAACCGCGCCCGCCGCGAGCGGCCAGCCGAGCTGCGCTCGCGCTCCCGACTGCGCACGAGCAGCGCGACCAGCAGCAGCGCGCTGAGCAGACAGAGCCCGGCCCAGGCGAAAGCCAGTATGCGAGGAGAAGTACGCAGAGCGAGTGCCACCGCCGTGACCGGAACGAGGATCGCCAGCGCCACCGTGATCGCCAGCGCCGGCACGAGCTCGGCGCCGATGCGTGCCCGAATGCGCGCCCAGATCGCGACCGCCCAGCCTGGCAACAACATGAGCGTGGCGATCGCAAGCAGCTCCAGGTCGGCCGCTGCATGCCGGATGAGGACGAGCACCGCCGCAGTATGCCAGGGCCCTGGTCGAATAGCGCCCGACTGCTCCGCACTTCAGCGATGGCAGCACGCCAACCGGCGCAGCCTCGGCGGGCGGACGGTCTATGCTCGTATCTGCGCCGGGGTGGCGGAACGGGTAGACGCGCCCGACTTAAAATCGGGTGTCCTAGGACGTGAGGGTTCAAGTCCCTCCCCCGGCATTCTCGGCGCGTTGGAACGACGCTGGACTAAAGGATCCTTCGGCCGCGAAGCTTGTCCGTACGGCGTGTACTGTCCTGCGCTTCGCGACCTTCGCCTCCTTTGCCAGCGCCGTTCCAACGCGCCGAGATGGCGTCGACGTGGTGGACTGTCCTCTCCGGGCTCGCACGCTCAGCGGCGCCCCGAGAGAGCGAGAAGCGATTCTCACTTTCCAACCCCATCGCTCGGCATCTTCGCCTCCTTTGCCAGCGCCGCCCCAACGCGCCGAAAAACGGGCCGGGAGCAGCCATGCGTTTACGTCCGCCTGTGGGACTACTCTGAGCCGTTCTCACAATGATCATCGTCGCCCTCATCGTAGGCATCGGAATTGGCGGAATCGCCGCCTGGTTCGTGGTACACACTCGTGCCGCAATCGACGCGGCTCCCCTTCAGGCGGAGATCGCGCGTCTTACAGCCGAGCGCCAGGGAGCCGAGGACAGGCTCAAGGCTCTCGAAGAGGACGAGGGGCGCGTGCAGGCACTCGCCGCCGAAGCGCTACGGCAGAACAACGCGTCCTTCCTCCAACTCGCCCAGACACAGTTCGCGCCGATCAAGGAGACACTCGACAAGTTCGATCAGCAGACTCGTGAGCTCGAGAAGAGTCGCGAGAAGGCGTACGGAACGCTCTTCACGCAAGTGCGGTCGCTCGCCGAGAGCCAGGATAAGCTGCGCAGCGAGACCGGGAACCTCGTCAAGGCGCTCAGAGCGCCGCACGTCCGCGGGCGCTGGGGCGAAATCCAGCTCAAGCGCGTCGTCGAACTAGCCGGAATGGTTCCTTACTGCGACTTCGTCGAGCAATCGACGACTTCGGACGACGAGGGGCGGCTGCTGCGTCCCGATATGGTGGTGAAGCTACCTGGTGGAAAGAACGTCGTCGTAGATGCGAAGGCCCCGCTACACGCCTACTTGGACGCCCTCGAGGCCGAGGACGAGGCCACGAGGCGTCTTCATCTCCAAGCCCACGCGCGTCAGGTGCGTGACCACATCACCAAGCTCGCTGCCAAGGCTTACTGGAAACAGTTCGAGCCGACACCGGACTTCGTGGTGATGTTCCTGCCCGACGAGACCTTCTTCCGCATGGCGATCGAGCAGGACTCGGCGCTGCTCGAACTGGGGCCCGAGTCCGGCGTGCTCGTGGCCACTCCGACAATGCTGATCGGCTTGCTGAAAACGATCGCTCATGGCTGGCAGCAGGAGACCGTGGCCGAGAAGGCACGGGAGATCGCCGGTCTGGGCCGGGAGCTTTACGAAAGGTTAGGTGTTTTCGGACGTCATCTAGCCAAGGCCGGTCGCGGCCTCGACACCGCAGTCGGAGCCTACAACGAGGCGGTGGCCTCGCTCGAGACTAGAGTCCTCGTCACAGCCCGGAGGTTCGGAGATACAGGTGCTGTGACCGGCGAACTTCCCGAGACGCCACCGATTGAGAAGGTTGCTCGCCCGATTCAGGCCGCGGAATTGATTGCCCCCGCTAAGCGCGAGCTACCTCCAGTCGAGACGAACTGAGATCGTCTCGGGATGCATACTCAACAGAGGCAGCGCCCGTCCGAGGCGGGCCGGTGGGTTCGCGCGATTAGCGACGGAAGAGAAACTAGCCCATCGGCGTTGAATAGGCTGTAGGCGCCTGAGGAGGTCGAGTGAGCGATACCGAAGTTCGAGACGTGATCATCATCGGCGGCGGGCCGGCCGGCTATACGGCCGCCATCTATGCAGCCCGCGCCCTGCTCGAGCCGCTCGTGATCGAGGGCGTCACCTGGGGTGGCCAGCTGATACTGACGATCAAGGTCGAGAACTTCCCCGGCTATCCAGAAGGAGTACTCGGGCCGCAGATGATGAGCGACCTGCGCGCCCAGGCCGAGCGCGCCGGAACCGAGTTCTTGTCCGACGACGTCATCAGAGTCGATCTCTCCGAGCGTCCCTTCCTGGTCGGCACCGGCGAGCGGGATTTCCGCGCGCGAACCCTGATCGTCGCGACCGGTGCGTACCCGCGCGAGCTCGGGCTCGACTCGGAACTGGCCCTGCGGGGCAAGGGCGTCTCCTACTGCACCGTCTGCGACGCCGCTTTCTTCCGCAATCAAGAGGTGGTGGTCGTCGGCGGCGGCGACTCGGCGCTGGAGGACGCCCTTTACCTCACTCGCTTCGCGAGCAAGGTGACACTCGTTCACCGCCGCGACGAGTTCCGGGCGGAGCCGATCATGATGGCGCGAGCGCGGGAGGACGAGAAGATCGAGTTCGTGACGAGCGCGGTTATAGAGGAGGTGCTCGGAGTCGAGGAGGGCCACGTAACCGGCATCCGGTTACGCGATACCAAGACCGGCGAGACGCGCGAATTGGCGGCTACGGGACTTTTCGTCGCCATCGGACACGTGCCGAACACGGCCCTCTTCGGCGATCGGCTCGAACACGACGAGATCGGCTACCTGATCACCAAGCCTCGCTCGACTGCGACCAACGTGCCCGGCGTCTTCGCCGCCGGCGACGTGCAGGATCCCGACTTTCGCCAGGCGGTAACGGCTGCCGGCAGCGGTTGCATGGCCGCGCTCGAAGCCGAGCGCTTCCTCGACGCCGAGCCGCACGAGCGGCAGCGCAGCTAGTGGGTTTTCCTACTCGTTAGTAGTCTTTGCGGCGATGAGCATCGGGCGAGTTCTGCGCGAAGCCTGGGGTCTCTACCGCAGGCACTTCCTGCGCTTCGCGCTCACGGCGGGGGCGGTTTTCGTGCTGCTCGAACTGCTGTCCGCCGTCCTGCAGTCGGCCGCCCGCGCGCACGACTGGGCCGCCGCCGCCATCTGGGGAGTCGCCACCTTCGTGCTCTGGATCGCGGGGACGTTCTGGCTGCAGGGAGCGCTGGTCGCGGCGGTCTCCGACGTTCGCGACGGCCGCGTCAATCTCTCGATCGGAGAGCTCTACGCGCGCGTCCGCCCGCTGTTACCAACGCTGATCGCAGCCGGAATCGCCGCCGCGATCGGAGTCGTGTTCGGGTTGGTGCTGCTGCTCATACCGGGGCTGGTGCTGCTGACTCGCTGGATCCTGATCGTGCCTGTGATCGTGCTCGAGAGGAAATCGGCCGGCGAGGCTTTCGAGCGCTCCTGGGAGCTCGTCAAGGGATCGAGCTGGTCGGTTTTCTGGCTGATGCTCCTGACCGTGATCGCGCTGATCACCGGCTCGGCGATCGTCAACCTCCTTCTCTTCCCGCTCTCCGCGCTGCCGCGTTTCCTGGCCGCCTGGATCATCGGGACAATCGCGAGCAGCCTGGTAGCGCCCTTCGCGGCGCTCAACTGGACGCTCGCCTACTTCGAGCTGGCTCGCGAACAGGTTCGTCCGAGCGCGACGATGCTGCCGCCGATTCAGGTCTGATCGGGCAGCGCTCGCTGCGAGAGCTCGTCGAACCGCCGCGTCCGCCGAGCGCGAAACCATTCAACTTGGCCGAGAAGCGGCGGGACCCACCTCTCCACCCCAGAGCGCGGAGCGGAATGAAGTGCTTCGTTTCGTTCCGCGCTTCATTAACCCACCCACGGGGCGTGAAACGGTATCGAGAGAAAACGCACCGGAATGTGCCGGTTTCGCACCAGACTGCCGAGTGCGCCCGGAAGGCATAGCGCCCCTTACCGCTTGCCGCTGCTAGCCGCCGTTCCGCGCCTGCCAGGCCTTGACCATCGCCAGCCGCTGCTCGGCCGTCGGATGGTTGCCGAACACGATCTGGTCCCAGAGCGGCGGATTGGGATCTTCGGAGGTCGCCTCGACGAGGTTCTTGAATAGACCGTCCGCAGCGGCGGGATCACGGGTCGCCTGTAAGGCTGTCCAGTCCGCCTCGGCCTCGAGCCGGCGAGAGAAGGCGTTATTGAGCGGAATGATCGCCGTCTGCAGGGCGAACCAGAGGAACAAGAAGAGCGGCACGGCCAGCGGTACCGCCATACCGCCACGGCGGCGCGTCCAGCGCGCGATCAGATAAGCGATCGGAAAGACGAAGAGTCCGTACCAGCCGATGAACTTCCAGAGGTGATTGTGCTTCTGATGCCCGAGCTCGTGCGCCACCACCACCTCGAGCTGTGGCTCGGAGAAGCGTCCGTCGAGGATCGTGTCCCAGAGCACAATGCGCCGACTGGGACCCAGCCCGGTCGCAAACGCGTTCGGAGCGGTGGTCATCGTGCCGACGTTCTCGACCCGCATGGGTATCTTCGCCACACCCTCCCTCGCCGCTATTCGGCCCTCCGCCGCTACCAGCTGCGGATGCCCCTGCAGCGACTTCAGCGGGATCTCGTAGGGAGCCAGGAACACGAACAGAGTCATCACTCCGACGAAGACCGGAGCCGCAGCGATCCACCAACGGTTGCCGAGGAAACGGGCGAAGCCCATCACGATCAGAATCGTCAGACAGATCTGCTCGAACGTCGGTATCAACCCGAACCAGCTTCCGAGAATCCAGCCGGCGTAGCTGGTCGAGACGATTCCGTGCTTGCGATACCACCAAAGCTGGGCTAGACCGGGTGCAGCCATCGAGATCCAGACGAGAGCCAGTCCAAGCATGGCGAGCAGCATTCCGGTGCCGATCGGGCCCGCCGCCGACTCGCCCATGAAACGGTGACCGTACTTGCTGTAGACGGCGAGCACGAGCAGCGGAAGCAGCAGCCCGCAGAGGCCGAAGAGATCGGAGATCAGGGTGAAGTGCTGCGCTTGGTGCAGATCGGCGGCGCCGAAGAGAGCGGTGAGATCGATCTTCGGCAGCTTGAGGTTTGACGGAACAGACGTCTGCCAGAGTGCGTAGGCCGCATAGAACCAACCGCCTGCCAGGACTCCGAACACGAGGAGCCCCAGCAGGCGGCGAGAGTTGGCTGTCACTGCTTGGCCGCCGCTTCCTCGGCCGGCGCCGGGGGCGCAGCCGCTACGACCGCGGCACCCATGTCCATGCCCACATACGGGCTCGAGCACGGATAAGTGCCTGTGATCAGGAAGAAGAAGGCATAGATCTGCCCGAGATAGCGCAGGGCATTTGCACCGATATCGCGGAAACCGCGAGGTATCCGCCCCGTGATCATCGTCGCCCACCAGGCGAAACCGATCACTGGGTAGAAGAGCAGGTAGACGGGAAGCAGCGTGAGCGCGCCGACCAACATGGCCGGGTAGACGAGGATGATCCTGAAGAACGTCTTCAGCCGGTTTTGTTTCTCGGGCGTCGTCGGCAGCTCGAGCTCGACGGGGTAGCTACCGGGCGTACCGGTGAAGCCGGGAAACGGATTGGCGACATAGAGGAGATAGGCGGCGACCGTGATTGCGTAGCGTAGATAGGCCGCGATGAAGCGCTGAAACGGCGCTGCCGGACGGCCGATGACGAGGGCCACGAACCAGTTGAGGAGCGCAGCGAACTCTGCCACGGCTCCCCACAGGTAGAGCCAGATGAAGTGCGGAATGCAAAGTAGAGGGCGGAAGAAGACCGTGAGGCGCGAGCGCCGCAGGTCGTCCATTACGTGGAGTGTGACTGGATGCTCGTTCATGGCTGGGATTATGCGCAGATCGAGCGGCCGGACGCGGGCTAATCGGCAGGTCGATTCGAGCGAGTCTCCGCTCTCTTTCCGCACTGGCGCTCAATCCGCTGTCGCGGCGGCCGATCCTCTCTTCTAGACCGCGCCGCGAGCGATTCGCACAGCGGCGACGGAGAACGCCGATACTGTCGGGGAGACGCCGTGAGTGAGCCGAGAAACGAGCAGTTCATGCCTCAACCGTCCGTGACGCGGATGTCGGCCGAAGCGGTCTCGGAGATGTTGAGACGCGGCCAGGCGGTGACCGACGAGGTGCGCGAGCGCGCGATCCAGCTCGCGGCGCGCGGCCAGATGCTGCACCGCATTGGCCCACCGGCCTATCCACGCGTTATCGGCGTCGCGATCACAACCGGGCTGCAGTCAGATCTGAACCATCCCTTCTTTGCCGATGTGCTCGAGGGTGTCAAAGAGCGCGCCGTGGCGAGCCGATTCGACCTGCTCCTCTTCTCCGGGCACGTTTCCGACGACTTCGTGGCCGAGTTCTCCTACGTCGCCCGTTGCCGTCGCCACAACGTCGAAGGCGTCATCCTGATGGGCTTCTCGCGCACCGACCCCGAGCTCGCCCATCTACTCGCCGAGAAGATCCCGACCGTGGCGATCGATCTCGACCTCATGGGTGCGCGAGCCGGTTATGTGATGTCCGACAATCTCGAGGCAGCCGCTACCGTCGTTCAGTACCTGCGCACGCTCGGTTACTCGCGCATCGCCCATATCTCCGGAATCCCCTTCAGTCGTCCGGGCACCGACCGCATACTCGGCTATCGCTCGGGATTGGAGCGTGAAGGGCTTCCATTCCGGGAGGAATACCTGGTCGAGGGTGACTTCTACGAGCCCACGGGGTACACGGGGATGCAGCGGTTGCTGGAGCTCGAGGAGCCACCGGAGGCCGTCTTCTGCGCCAGCGACACGATGGCGCTGGGCGCGATCAGGGCAGCTCACGCGGCCGGCCTGGGCGTCCCGGACGATTTCGCCGTGGTCGGTTTCGACGACGCCTCTTTCGCCGCAGTCATGGAGCCGGCGCTCACCACCGTGCGTCAGGACAAGCCCGGGCTCGGTTCCGCCGCGTGCGAGGCACTGCTGCGCATCATCGACGAGACCGCGAACGAGCCTCCGGTCGTGATCCTGCCGGTTGAGTTGCTGATCCGCGAGTCCTGCGGCGCCAAGCTGAAAGCGTCCCGAGATGGCTAGCCCCGCTACAATCCGCACGCTTGTTTTTGCGGGGTCGTCTAATGGTAGGACGCCTGACTCTGGATCAGGAAGTTGGGGTTCGAGTCCCTGCCCCGCAGCCACGATTCGAGGCGCGCGCAGGCGCTCCCTCGATTCATCGGACGCTTAACGCTACAGAAGCAGCGCGAGACGCTCGATAAACAAAGACCGGCGGCGATTTTTCGAAAGGCGACTCATGCCCACGATTCGTGAACTGGCAGACCAAGCGGGCGTTTCTGTCATGACAGTAACCCGAGTACTCGGCGGCGACGCCGCGATCGACCCCAACACGCGTGAGAAGGTGCTTGCGCTCGTACGCGAGCTCGAGGTGACGACCGACATCTCGGCGGCCGGGGTCACCGACATGCCCTCGCAGGTGATCGGCATCATCCTCGACACCTCGGGCCACGCCGACCTTCGTCACCCCGTTTTCGGCGACGTTCTCGACGGGCTCAAGGAGCGGATAACCGAGGGCGGCTATGACATGCTCTTCTTCACCGGCGGCACTCCGGCCGGAAGCATTCGCACCTACGACTATCTCGAGCGCTGCCGCCACCACCACGTCGACGGGATGATCCTGATGGGCGTCGGGCGCAGCTTCCCCGAGATCCAGAAACTCATCCGCTCGGAAGTGCCCTGCGTGGGAGTCGAGCTCGACGTGACCGGGCCCAAGACGGGATATGTGATGTCCGACAGCGTTCAAGGCGCCAAGATGGCCGTCAAGCACCTCTACGACCTGGGCCGGCGCAAGATCGCCACCATCAGCGGAATGACCTACACGCGCCCGGGGCGCGACCGCGTGACCGGTTACCGCGAGCAGATCGAGGAGCTCGGACTGAGCCAGCACTCCGAGTACGTGCAGGGCGGAGACTTCTACGAGCCGTCCGGCTTCACAGCTATGGAGCGCTTGATCGCTCTGGACGATCCACCCGACGCGGTCTTCTGCGCCAGCGACATGATGGCCGTCGGCGCGATCGGAGCGGCCAAGGCCGCCGGGGTGAAGATTCCCGACGATATCGCCATCGTCGGCTTCGACGACGCGCCCTTCGCGGCTCTTTTCAGCCCGGCGATCACAACGATCCGCCAGGACAAGATCGGCCTCGGACAGGTGAGCGGCGAGCAGTTGATGGCGCTGATCGACGACCCCAAGGCAACCCCGCCCAAAATGATGCTGCCGGTCGAGCTGGTCGCACGCGAGTCGTCGGTCGGAAGCAAGGCGTAGGCGCTGGGCAGGAAGCGAGACTCTCCGCGGTCGGTCGCGGCGAGCTCGCGCGTCTCGAGACGGTCTCTAGGCGGCGTCGAGCAGGTTGTGTACGGTCTCGACCAACTCACCCGGCGAGAAGGGTTTGCCGATGAAGGCAGCCCCACCGGCCATCCGCAGGAGCTCGGCCGCCATGTCCTCCTCGCCGTAGCCGGACATGCAAACTAGCTTGAGCTCGGCGCGAGCCTCGAGCGCACGCCGACCCAGTTCCAGCCCATTGAGGTCGCCGGGCAGCGTCACGTCGGTCAAAAGCAGCTCCGCCTCCTCGGTCCTGGTGAGGAGCTCGAAACCCTCTTCGCCGCTCGAGGCGCCGACAACGCGGTAGCCCGCACTCTCGAGCACCCTTGAGACGAGTCGGCGCACGACATCGTCGTCCTCAACCAGGACAATCGTCTTGTCGCCGTTGGTAGACGTTCGTTCCATGCGGCGCCCAAAGAGAGGGGAAAATCACACAGTAGCGGGGATATAGAGGATCGTCTACCTTATGTTCGGCGTCTCGCGCTCTGGCTTGAGCGGCGCCCCGAGAGAGCGAGAGCGATTCTCCTCGTCTCGTCGCTTTCAAGACCGGGACGGGAGTGAGGAGTGGCCGCTACACTGACGCTTCTGCACGGCGCATTCGTCTAGAGGCCTAGGACACCGCCCTCTCACGGCGGCGGCACGGGTTCGAATCCCGTATGCGCCTTTACTAGCTGCGGCTTTAATCCGAGACCGAACGAGAGGTCTCGAACGGCCTCCATCGCCTTCGATCGATTGAGCGCTCTCAGGTAGACCTGAGTCGTGTCGATACGCGAGTGATTCATCAGCACCTGGAGCGATTCCAGCGCGCCAGGATGGCTTTCTAGGAACTCAACAGCGAAAGCTCGCCGAAGAGAGTGAACCGTCGCCTTAACTCCCACTCGTTCGGCTACCTTGCGAACCGTCTCCCAGATCACCTTGTCCGATCGCTCGGTTCGGCGTACTGTCGCAAACCTACGGTTCGGTATCACGTAGTCGTTCGGCCCACAGCGAACGTCGCCTGACTCGCTCACCGCCCGAAGGATCTCAAGTAGGTCGTTTGCCATCGGCTTGACCGCCACTTTGCCGCCCTTCTCCTTGAACCGAAGCGTTCCCTCGACTAGGTCAACATCTCGCCAGCGAAGCTTGCTGGCGGCGCCGCGCCGCGATCCCGTATAAGCCAGCACCGACAGGCAGAGGAACTCCTGCAGGGTTTCGCAGGCCTGCAGCATCTTCTCCACATCGGTCCGAGTGATCGTCACTACGTCGACGTCTTCAGGTCGCGGGCGTCGCGGCCTCGCGATCCTCTCCATCGGGTTCGCGTCGATTTCGCCTTCGCGGTAGAGCCAGGTGAAGAGGCCGTTGAGCGCGCTATGAACGGTGCAGGCCGTCGAGGCCGCGCAATCGTTCCAGTGATCGAGGAACGCGCGGCAATCGTTCGTAGTGACCTCTCGAACATCGACATCCAGCTTCGTACGTTCCAGATCATCGACCAGCTTGAAGAGGTTGCGCTCGTAACTATCGCGCGTGCCCTTCGTTCGCCCTGCGCGCGCTAGCTCACCCATCCAGAGATCGATCGCTCGGACAAGTCTCATTTCGACGCGCTCTTCTTCCTCGCCCGCTTGATCGCTTGCTCACGCTTCCACTCCTCGAGTTCCCGCTCAGCCTCGGCAATCTGTTCTTCTCGAGGAGGCGGCTCGTACTTCTCGGGGTGGAGCATTTCGTCCAGAGCCTGAACGGGATCCGAACTACCCATGATTACCGTGAACAGCTCAGCTTGATCTAGAGCCCAGCGCAAAGCTCGACTCAGCTCCCCTTCGAATCGGCGGTCAGCTTCACGCCTCAACCAGAAGTTTTGCTCGGTTCGGATTCGCCCACTAATCGTTCTGGTCAGCAGTCCGAGCTTTCGCGGTCGCACCATGTTGGTTTATGTATACATTGTCTGCGCTACCATGTCAAGCCATCTTCGCCGGTGGCTCGCGCGGCAACCTCTAGAAGCTGAAGCGCACTTTGTAGGTTGCCGAGTTGTTGGAGCGATTCGTTTCGCCCGCCACGGGATGGACGTCGACTTTGATCGGAATAGGGCTGATCAGCGTGCCAATATTGAACGGCCCTTTGAAGTCGACTTCCTTCGTTGCGCCGTTCTGAATCCGCGGGATAGTCAGGGTTCTCGTGATCGTCCGGTTCGGCGCGAGTTGGCCGATCGCAAGCGTGACCTTGACGTTCTGCTCCGGGTGGTCGCCCTCGTTCTTGACACCAACAGTGAAGGCGAGATTCGATCTGAGCACGATGATCCTCGTCGTGCCCTCTCGAAGCGTTTCATTCCTGAGGGCCTTGGAGTAGTCGGTCCCGCTGCCGAGGACCTTGACGTAGGCGATCCCGGTGTCGCTTTTTTTCGCGGAACCGCATCCGGCTGCCACCGCGGCGATCACAGCGAGTGCGCTAGCCACGCTGACGACGAGCACAATCTTGCCCCCACGGCGGCGCGGTTTCCAGAAGTCCCTAAGACCGTTCATACCGGCGCCCTCCTGTTCGCGTTAACAACAGGCAGAGCATTTTAAACGGTTGGCGTGTCTAGTACCCCACCGGGCCTCACCCTCTCGAAGAGAAGCGATGCCTTCTTGTTACCGGCGTGGTCTACATGATCCAGCGCGCCTTGAAACGGCGCCCTACCGCAGCCTGAAGACCCGAAGGGTCGTGCGGCCCTTCCCGTACGCCACCTCGCTGCCCAACTCGGCGGTCGCGAGAAAGTCAGTCGGCTGCGCCAGCGCGTGAGCGATCAGGGCATCGACCAGGGGACCCAGCTCGAGGCTACCCTTGCTGCGAGGCTCGGCGTCCACCAGGCAGAGCGTCTTCCACGGCTTATCCGGCCGCTCCGTGGGCGTCTCGAAGGTGGCCTCGTAGGTGCGCCCGCCGATCCTCAACGTCGTGCGGCGGCCTTTGTACGAGGGTTCCAGCCCATGCTTCGTGGTCCAGAGCGTCAGATTGCTCACGATGTCCTTCGAGCTCGGTCGGTCGGAGCGGGTGATCCAGAAGTCGAAACTCTCGCACCAGAGCCCGCTGCCGACGGTGGCGAAGTCGAAATCGAGCGTCAGGCGCGTTTCGGCCAGCCGACGGGGCAGCTGGTCCCCTGTCCTCGCCTCACTCCACGGTGATCGTCCCAGAAGCACCTCGGGGTAGCTCTTCATGGACGGTCCGGCGCTCTCGGGCCAATCCCACTCCCAGCCTGCATCGTCCTGACCACGAAAGACGAGCTGCCGGTAGTTCGCGATGTCGCCCTTGCCATAGACATTGTTGTAGAGCACGGCTCCGGAGATTGGGAGTAGGGCAGAGTCCTCCTTGCGCACGTCGACGGGTACCGCCGGGAGGCTAGCCTTTGCGAGCACGAACAGGATCGACGTGAACATGATGCCCTCCAGCGCTGGCGTGGATCGTATCGCGCGTCCTGCGCTATAAAGTACTCGACTCTGCCCGCTCGGAAGCTCCGCGGCGGAGCTGAGCGCGGTCATGCGGGGTCGCCGTTGAGGGTCTCCCGCTCGATCACCCGTTTCTCGCGGCCGCGACTATTGTCGGGATAATCTGGTGGGAGTGGCGTTCTCTACGGCAACGACGCTTCCTCGAACGAGTGTCGGTCGTCCCCGCTTCAACTGCGGACCCGGTGTAACGAACCCACGCACCGCCTTCTGTTACCGGCGTGGTCTACATGATCAAGTCGCGCAGCCGCCTAGCATCCTCCGACCGAGCGACCGCCTGCCCAATAGAAACGAGTTCGAAGTACACAGCACTTTTACCAGCGATTTCCACCGTTACGGCACTGTCCAGTAATCGGTATGTATCCTCTGTCGACTTTCGGCTCGAGTCAAGGTGAGCACCACCAAGTTTATTCGCAACGTACTTCACAACGTCTCGGCGTTTTACTACGTGCCCGTTAATAACCACAGCCGGTGACGCAAGAAAAGGAGACAGGCTATACACCCTTCGGGGCGGCTCACCCCCAGCGCTCCTCTCTTTGATTTGCCAATCAGGCATCGCATCCCGATACACAAAAGCGCCTGCAACAAAAACGCCGCCCGACTCGCCTCCACCGGCACTAGCAAACTCGATTAAGTCATAACGCAAACCCGCCAGCGCGTGCGCTAAATCTACCGCCTCGATCTTGGGCTCGCCCTTTTCACCCACACCTCGCCACGCCCTGCCGAACCAACCCTCTACGAGTAGACATCGCAGCACGTTGCTACTCCTACGAAGCGATTGCTCGTCCACCTCAGCGTCCCATTCCTCTTCTAAGAAGGAGAGGTCGCTCGCAACGGTCTGTAGTTGAGCTGGATCTACACCCACCCTCACACGGTACCCGACGCGCGGCGCCTCCTAATCGCTCTCAAAGGCAGCCCCACACACACGACATCGAATAGGTCTTCAGCAGATCCCCGAAGGTAAAGTCCAACCCCTCAAGCTCTCTGGACTCCAGTCTGATTCCAAGCCTCCTCACCTCACGCCGTCTTTCCGCCAACGTCCGCTTCGGATAGATCTCCTCAGCCAGCCCGAGCTGATCGGCCTTCGAGTAGAAAAACACCCGCTCCGCGCCCGCGTGCGTGATCGAGCCCGCTTTGATCCGCTCCCTTACTTCCATTAAGAGCGCTTCTTCGCTGAGCACGCTACAGCGTCCCGACTCCGGGATCAAAGGCAGAAAGTACCGATCCCATATCGCCTTACACACGTCCCGCGCCAGGTCTTTCAGTAGCTGCTCACCGGGCTCCCACTTCTTCTGGCGCTCCAGACGAATCAGCGAGTACGTACTTCCCTCGCCCGTTTTTGCAGCCCGGCAGTAACAGCGCGCCTGAACCTTCCCTGATGGCAGCGAGTGGTAGACGGTCGTCATAGGAATACCAAACGGCCGCGCCACGAGCTGACCCGGCAGCCGAACCGAGAGCATCGCCCCGAGCAGCGCCTTCCCGATTGCGGGGTTCTCGAAGTAACCGTCAGCGGTCACGTCGAGCCTAGTTACGAACGGCTCCTCATAGCTGACGATCCCGAGAATCGCCAGTTTTTCGAGCAGACCTTGGACGGCATCCTGTAGAGATCCGACCGGAGTCAGCTCTCCTTTCTCGGCCAACTTAGCCTGTACGTAGAGCCGCGAGCTTCTTGGGCTCCAGGTGATGAACTGCCGATCGAGCAGGTTGTAGAACGTCCCGAACTCACCTTCGTGACCAAGTTGGAACTGCCCGTACCGAGTAGCTCGCCCCTCCTTAGCTAGCTCCATCACCCGCGTGATGCACCGAGAGCCCCTCATCTCCAGCCCGAGCGTGATGTCATCTATCCCCGCTCGAACTGTCTCGACGTACGGAATTTCGTATGAAGTCCCCGGTGTTACAGGCCGGGGACTTCCGGGTGCGGCCCTCTCTACCGCACCCTCGCCGCCACGCGCGGCCTCGTCAACGCCTGCGGCGTTCCCCTCTCGGTGTTCGGTGACGAGACCGCTCACAGCGGCAGTCCCCGACTACGAGGGCGACCCACGTCTACTCCCCGTCGAGAGCTTCAGCGACCTCTCGAAGGATGATCGCCGCCAGGATGAACGCGGCGGCGGCCTCCCGCTGCCCGGCCTCCACGCCGGCGGGCAGGCCAGCCCGTTCGGCGCAGGAGGCAGCGAGCAGCTCGTAGTCACGCGCGCTACGAATCAGCCTGTCAGCGGCGATCATCCCGCGACTCCTCGCGGTTTTTCGCCTTTAGCTCATCGAGTTTCCGGCGAAGCGGCTCCGGGATCGTGTCCTTTGAGGACACGGGTTCGAATCCCGTATGCGCCTCTCTCGACGCACTGACCGCTGATCGGCCGGTTGGCCGATCAGCTGGCGACGCTGGACTGCAGGATGCTACGGCCGCGCGGCTTGTTCGTACGGGTGTACTGTCCTGCGCCGCGCGGCCTTCGCCTCCTTTGCCAGCGCCGCCCCGGCGCACCGCGAATCATTCCGGAGAGGATTACCGCGGCAAGCAAACGCGGCAAACGCCGTCACTCGCTGATCGAGATGCTCTCGATCAAGACCGGCTCGAGTGGCCTGTCGCGATGGTCGGTCTTGGTGTTTTCGATCTTGTCGACCGTGTCCATACCCGAGGTGACCTGTCCGAACACGGTGTGCTTGCCGTCCAGCCACTCCGCGGCGGGGATCGTGACGATGAAGAACTGCGAGCCGTTGGTGTTCGGGCCGGCGTTGGCCATGGCCAGTGCTCCGCGGACGACCTTGTGCTGGTTGAACTCGTCCTCGAAGGTGTAGCCCGGGCCGCCGGTACCGGTGCCGTTCGGGCAGCCGCCCTGGATCATGAAGTCCTTGATGATCCGGTGGAAGCCGAGGCCGTCGTAAAAGCCTTCTCCCGCGAGCTTGCGGAAGTTCGCGACGGTCTTGGGCGCATCGGCGTCGAAGAACTCGATCTCGATAGCGCCCTCTGATGTGGTCATGGTTGCTTTGGACATGGTGCAGACGATAGCTGCGCGAGTCTGAGTAACGACCGAGAGCCGTCTTCCCGATCGCCTCGTCATCGTCGTTGAGATTCGCGGGTAGAAGCTGTATCCTCGCGAATGTAGTACGAGTTCGCATTATTACGTTTGGGATTACTTCTCCGGCGCGAATGAGCGAAAGCAAACCCCCAACGGCAGAATCGGTGTCTGTCTTATTCGGAGTCTGGTCCGTTGCCCACAGCGTCAGCGAGTTGCTCGACAGGGCACTCGCAGGCTCAGGCCTGAACGCCGACGAGTTTGGCTTCTACAGCGCTCTCTTCGACGGGCAGCCGATCACTCCGAATCAGATCTCCGAGCAGCTCGGGATGCCCCCCACCACCGTATCGTCCTTCCTCGGCCGCCTCAGCGCACGCGGTCACATCTCGAGATCCAAGAATCCGGCCGACGGACGATCCGCTCTGATCGAGCTGACAAGCGAAGGACAGCAGATTCTTCACGAGGCCTGGATGCGCTTCGTGCCTGCCCAGGTCGCAGTCGAGGAAGCCCTCGCGCTACCCGTGGAGCAAGTCATCGACACGCTCAGGCAGCTGACCAAAGCGGTGCAAGCCGCCGCCGCGAGAGATACTCCCGAGCCGATCCGCTAGAAGTGGATCAACTCGCAGCTGCCGGTCCTCGGGTTGTAGCGAACCGAGGCGGGACACGCCTTGACGCCCGGAGATGATTTGGGTCCAGTGACCGGCGCCGGAGCGGCCGGTACCGGAGCGGTTCTCTGGACCGGGCGTCGAACCGGCCCTCCGCACGCCGTTGCGGTCGCCGTAACCGCTGCCAGCCAGAAGCAGAGCGTAAACGCGACCACGGCCAGAACGCTCAAGCATTGGCGCGTCTTGACTAACGGGCGGATGACTGTGCGGGTCACTAACATCTAGTGCGGCGCTGAGGGGGAATCCGCTCGAATCGTACGGCGATAGGTAAGCGGCGCAAGCCCCGTTTGGGGCACAAGACCTCATTCTCATCCGGGCCCGGCTCAGGTTCCAGACGCGCCCAGCTCGGCCAGGAGTGGAGCGCAGTCGAGCGGCTCGAAACCGAGCCTGACTGCGATCTCCTCGCTCGACGGCCGGGTTCCCTCGGCGAAGAGCGAGCGTAAGAGCTCGCCGGTCTTCGGGCTTCTCCACCAATCCTCCCCGACCTCCTCGATCAGGCTCGCGCGAAGCTGGGCCGAGCGCACCCAGGCGCGGAGATAGTCGGCCGAGTAGAAGCCGGAGTCCATGTCCGCGAGGAACCAATCGGGCCGGTAGCGAACACCGGTCGCGGCCTGCTGGCGTTCGGAGTAGCCGTCCGCCGTGCCGCCGTCAGCGGCGAAGCGCCCCCAGAACTCGAGCTCGAACTGGAGCTTGGCGACATAACGACGGAAGAGTTGGAGCTCGATGAACAGCCCTGCTTCCGCGTTCTCGCGCGCCGTCTCCTCGGGGAGGGAGAAGTAGCGAGCGTGCCAACCCGGCTCGTTCACGACCTTGGCGGAGAGATAGGAGTAGATCTCGGTCAGGGCGTGGTCGCGCGAGAGGCTGCGGAAGGCGTACGGAAGAGCCGGGTCGCAGCCGCCGTAGTGGAGCGCGTGCCCGGCCTCGTGCAGGAACGCCTCGTAGTCGTGCAGGCCGCCCTGGGCGCGGGTGATCAGATGCACAACTGCGGGCGGATCGGAGGCGATCACGCAGGCGCGCGGCGATTTCTGCGGCCGATCGTCCAGGTCGAGGCGAATGTTCGGCATCTCGGCGAGGCGGAAGCCGAGCTGCGCGAGCGTTCCCAGACAGACCTCGGTCGCGCGCTCGGCCGTGTAGGTACTCGCGAGCGGCGAGAGCCGGCGCATGTAGGCGACGTGGTGCTGGCGCGGAAGATCGTCGCGGTCCGGGCCGAGCAGGCGGTCGAACCAGCGCTCGCGCAGCTCGCCCCAGCGTTTGTCGAGTTGCGCCGAGACCTCGGTCAGGACGCCTTCGAGCTCGTGCAGCGAGATGCCCTTCTTTTCTTCGCTGCGCTTGGTCGGGTCTAGCTGACCGGAGAGCTCGGCCTCGAGCGCCTCGGCGGCGGCGATCAGCTCCAATCGCCCGGCGTTGAAGCGCGCCGACAGCTCCGCTTGCTGCTCGCCCAGTTCGTCGCGATCGCCGTAGGAGTCGAGCACGGCTAGTAGCGCCTGCGCACTGCGAAGCGGAATCTCTTCGTCCTTCCAGGTAGCCCGCGCGGCCAGGATCTCGTTCTCAAGCCGATCCTCTCGCTCGGCCAGCTCGGCGGCGACGATTCCGCCTTCGCAGGTCTTGCGCAGGCGGTAGAGCCGTTCCAGCTCGTCCGCGGATGCTGCGCGCGACTTCGCCTCCTGCTCGGCTTCGGCCAGAGCGGCTAGCTGGGCGCGGCTGAACAGATCGGCGTAGCGAGCGACAATCGCGGCCTGCTCGGAGACCTCCTTCTCCCCTACCCTGAGCGCCCGCGCCTCCTCGAAGCGTTCGTAGAGGAAGCGCGCCAGCCTGGTCTCGAACTCGCTTGGAGCTCGAATCTGCTCCACAGTCATGTCGAGACTCTAGTACGCGAAGCCTGGCCGGACCTGCTCAGGGAACGTAGACCACGCTATGGGGAATCGGGTTGGCGACCGTCGTGCCGTTTCCGAGCTGACCGACGCCGTTGTCTCCCCAGCACTCCACTTTCCCTCCGCCCACCAGCGCACAGCTGTCGCGGTAGCCGGTGCTGATCGAGATCGCGTTCGCGATCCCGTGGACCGTGACCGGAATCGGACTGGCCGCCGTCGTGCTATCGCCGAGCTGGCCCAACCTGTTCTCTCCCCAGCATTTGATCGAGCCGCCACGGAGCAAGGCGCAGGTGTGGAAAGCGCCGGCTCTGACCGCGATCGCGTCCGTGATCCCAACCACTCTGACCGGAACCGAGCTCGAGTTGATCGAGCCGTCGCCGAGTTGACCGCTCTCGTTGTTGCCCCAACACTCGACCGTCCCGTCATTGAGGAGAGCGCACGTGTGTCCAAACCCGGCGCTGATCGCCGTTGCCGCGGCGATCGCCTTGACCGCGACCGGGCTCGGGCTTTCGATCGAAGTGCCGTCGCCGAGTTGGCCGTACTCGTTGTCTCCCCAGCACTCGATCGATCCGGTTCGAAGCAGGACGCAGGTGTGGAAGCCGCCGCCGCTCACCGAGGCGATGGGCCCGACCCCGGTGACCTGTTCCGGAGCCGCGCTGTCAGCCAGCGAGTCGTTACCCAACTGGCCCACGAAGCCGAAGCCCCAGCACTCGAGCGAGCCGGCCCGCAGAAGCACGCAGGTGTGGAAGCCGCCGGAGCTGGTCGAGGCCGCACTGACGATCCTCTCAACCCGTACCGGAAGCGAGATCGCAAACGGCGAATGGTTGGTGGTCGTACCGTTGCCGAGCTCCCCGTTTCGGTTGTAGCCCCAGCACTCGACGCTTCCGCCCGCCAGCTGGGCACAGGTGTGTATGAACCCGGCCGAGACGGCGGTGGCGGTCGTGATTCCTTTGACTGGGACTGCCGTCGTGACCGCGTAGGGCGAGGAAGTCGTCCTTACGCCGATGCCGAGCTCACCGCTGCCGTTGTAGCCCCAGCAGTCGATGCTGCCGCCGCCGAAGAGGGCGCAGTTGTGACCGGCGCCGGAGCTGATTGCGACCGCATTCGCGAGCGGCTTGGCGCGTGCGATCCGGAACAACAGCGTTCTGCTGTTCGCATCGGCCGAGAGGCGCAGGCGATAGCTACCGATCTTCAGCGCTCGGGCCCCGAAGAGTTTGATCACGGTCATCGAGTGGACGCCCCGGAAACGTCCCTTCCTCGCCACCCTGCGGACCATCCGCCACTTTGAGCCCTGTCTGCGTTCGAGCAGAAGAGCGAACTTCTTGCTCGTCCTCGAGAACGTGAAAAAGAGCTTCGTCTCGCTCGCCTGGACGGCGATGAAGCGCCGGCTGGTCAGGTATGCGGAGACTCTGGCGTGAGCAACCGCCGTTTGCGGCGCGCGTGCAGCAAGCAGCTTCCCGCTCGCGATAGCTGCACTCGAGCCACCAAAACCGATTGGGAGGATCGCCAGCATCACGCCCAGCAGCGAGCCGAGAACGGCGAAGCGCCGACTCGTGCGAGCGATCATCAGGTTTCCTCGACCAAAGTGACTCGCGATCGTCGGAGCACTAGATCCTCATTCCGCCGCAACGCCCCGACTCGTATCCATCGTAGCTAGCACATGCTGGGTTACGACGGCGCGCTCAGACGATGCGCAGCACGGCCGCGCTCACCAGCCTGCCGCTACGGATCTCGTCGAGCGCCTCGTTGGCGCGCTCGAGCGGGTCCGCGGTCACCTCTGGTATCAGATACCGCTCAGAGAAAACGCTCGCTGTCAAGGCCGAACTGTGCCGAAAGCGTGTGATCTCAGTGCCAACTTCTCGCTCGGTATCAGATACCGGTCAGAGAAAACGCTCGCTGTCAAGGCCGAGCTGTGCCGAAAGAGTGACTTCAGGCTGACCGTTCAGGCGACTCGCAGAACCGCGGCCCCGACCAACTTCCCGCTACGCAAATCGTCGAGCGCCTCGTTGGCGCGCTCGAGGGGATACTCGGTCAGCTCGGTATGGACGGGCACCTGCGGCGCCAGCTCGAGGAACTCGCGCCCGTCGGCGCGGGTGAGATTGGCGACCGACATCAGCGAGCGCTCGCCCCAGAGCTCGGCGTAGGGGAAGGACGGAATGTCGGACATGTGGATGCCGGCCGAGACGATGCGGGCGCCCTTGGCCGAGCGCCTCAGCGCCTCGATCATCAGCGGCCCGACCGGCGCGAACACGATCGCCGCGTCGAGCTCTTCGGGCGGGCGCTCGTCGGAGCCGCCGGCCCACTCGGCGCCCAGCTCACGCGCGAATGCCCGGCCCGCCTCGTCGCCCGGCTTGGTGAAGGCGAAGACGCGCCGGCCGAGGTGTCTGGCCACCTGGCAGATGATGTGGGCCGAGGCGCCGAAACCGTACAGGCCGAGGCGCTCGGCCTCGCCGGTCATGCGCAGCGAGCGGTAGCCGATCAGCCCGGCGCAGAGAAGCGGCGCGGCCTGGATGTCGGGGAAGCCCTCGGGGATCGGGAAGCAGTAGCGATGGTCGGCCACGGCGTACTCGGCGAATCCGCCGTCGAGGTCGTAGCCGGTGAAGCGGGCGCTGTCGCAGAGGTTCTCACGATCGCTTCGGCAGTAGCGGCAATTGCCGTCCGTCCAGCCCAGCCAGGGAACGCCGACTCGATCGCCCACCGAGAAGCCCTCGGCGCCCGGGCCGAGCCCGGCGACGACCCCGGCGATCTGGTGCCCTAGCACGAGCGGCAGCTTCGGTTCGGTCAGATCGCCGTCGACGATGTGCAGGTCGGTTCGGCAGACGCCGCAAGCTTTGACCTTGACCAGGATCTGGCCCGGCTCGGGAACTGGCTCAGGGATGTCAACCAGACGCAACGGTTGGCGCTGGGCTTCGAGGATCATCGCGCGCATCGAATCCGACTTTCCCGTCCCGTTTTCCGCTCAATCCCCGGCGAGCGCGGCGGCTGAGCGCAGACGCTCGAGCGTCTTCTCGCGCCCGAGCAGCTCGATCGACTCGAACAGGGCCGGCGAGACGTTCGAGCCGGTCACCGCGACGCGGATGGGCTGGAAGGCTTTGCCCGGCTTGAGCTCGAGCGACTCGGCCAACGAGCGCAGCGCCTGCTCGATCGCCTCTGTCTCGAACGGTTCCAGCTTGGCGAGTACTTCCCCGGCCGCCTCGAGCACTTTCCGGTCGAGCAGCTCCGGATCGGGCGCCACGTCGCGGAAGAAAAAGCCTGCATATTCCGGGTATCGATCGAGCCTGACCAGCTTCTCTTGGACGATCGGCACCGTACGCCGCACCAGCTCGACATCCCAGCCGAGCTCCTGCTCGACGAGGAAGGTCGTGAGCGCGGCGGCATAGGCGTCAGGCTCGAGCGCGCGCAGGTAGACGCCGTTCATCCACTCCAACTTCTCGTAGTCGAAGGTCGCCGGGCTACCGGCGACGCGCTCGATCGTGAAGCGCTCGACCAGCTCCGCGCGCGACATGATCGTGGTGCGGTCGTCGTAGCTCCAGCCGAGCAGCGCCAGATAGTTGACCAGCGCCTCGGGCAGGTAACCCTCGCGCCGGAACTCGTCGACGCCGACCGCGCCGTGCCGTTTCGAGAGTTTCTTGCCATCTACTCCGAGTACGTTCCCGACGTGGGCGTAGACGGGAACCTCGGCGCCGAGCGCCTCCAGAACCCGGATCTGCTTGGGCGTGTTCGAGACGTGATCGTCGCCGCGGATGACGTGCGTGATCCCGTCGAGCCAGTCCTCGAGCGGCGAGGCGAAGTTATAGGTCGGGCGCCCGTCCGAGCGCAGGATGACGAGATCCTCGATCGTCTCGCTTGCCACCTCGACGGGGCCGCGCACCGCGTCGTTCCAGCCGGTCACGCCTACGTCCGGCATGCGGATGCGGATCGCGCCCTCGTCCTCGTAGGCCTTGCCCTCCTTGAGCAGGCGGCGCGCCTCGACCTGACAGCGCTCGGTCTGATCAAGCTGGAAGCTGACCTCCCCGTCCCAGTCGAGACCCAGCCATGCGAGCGACTCCTCGATGTGATCCGTCGCCTCGGCGACCTCGCGTCCGGTGTCGGTGTTCTCGATCCGTAGGTGGAACTCGCCGCCGGCGTGGCGGGCAAAAAGCCAGTTGAAAAGCGCCGTGCGTACGCCGCCGATGTGGAGGAAGCCGGTCGGCGAGGGAGCGAAGCGGACTTTCACGGTCATGCGGATATCGTACTCAGTGCTCTTCGGAGCTCAATGAAGCGCTCAGAGAACTCACCCCTGGCCACGATAAGCCGCGCCTCCCTAAGAGACGCGGAAGCCATCCTGGCGCTGCAGAAGCTCGCCTATCAGTCTGAAGCGAGGTCTTACGACGACTGGTCGCTTCCCCCGCTGACCCAGGATATTGCGTCTCTGCGCGAGGAGTTCGGCACATCAGTGGTTCTCAAGGCAACCGTTGCAGGTCGCATCGTCGGCTCGGTGCGGGCCAGGGTCGAGGACGGGACGGCCTTCATCGGGCGGCTCATCGTTTACCCGGAGTTTCAGCATCGAGGCATCGGCTCGGTGCTGCTCGAAGCGATAGAGGCTGCCTGCGCGGGCGCGGCGAGGTTCGAGCTCTTCACCGGAAGCCGGAGCGAAGCCACTCTTCGTCTCTATCAGCGCCACGGCTATACCGTCACGCGAACCGCGCCCGTCACGCCGGCGCTGTCGCTCACATTTCTCGAGAAGCGCAACCTCGCCGCTAGTCCACCCTTATGATCACGTTCCCCCGCTTGTGCTCCTGCTCCACGTAGCGGTGGGCTGCAGCGATTTCCTCCAGCGGATACGAGCGGTCTATGACCGGCTTCAGATGGCCCGCCTTGGCCAGCTTCTCGAGGAAGACCAGATCCTCAGCGCGAAGTTTAGGGCGTCCCTGATCGACGAATACATACGCGCCGTCGGGTGTCAGGATGCCCCTGCAGGCTGATTTCGACGGAGGCGAAAGCCGATCCCCGACAGCGACGAATATCAGATCGTAGGAGCGTCCTCCAGCGGTGACGTCTTCTCTCGTGTAGTCGATAACCGTGTCGGCGCCCAGAGACCTCACCAGCTCCAGGTTTCGGATGCTGCAAACGCCCGTGACATCGGCCCCGAACCACCTGGCCAGCTGAACGGCGGACGTGCCAACGGCGCCCGACGCTCCGTAGATCAGGACGCGTCGGCGCCTACCGACAACTCCCTTTCGGAGGAAGTGCAGCGCGAGAAGGCCCCCGTACGGGATCGAGGCGGCCTCCGCGTGCGTCAGGTTCGACGGCTTCCTACCGACGAGGCTGCTCTCCGGCAGGCAGGCGTACTGTGCGTAGCCTCCGAACCGCGTCATCGTCAGCGCGAAAACTTGGTCGCCCACCTCGTATTTCGAGACATCATCACCTACGGCCTCAACGTCCCCGACAACGACTAGACCAAGAATCGATCTTCTAGGTGCCCTGATTCCCACTGCCAGGCGGCCCAGGATTCGATAGGTGAGGCTAGATCCGAAACCGGAGCGAACGATCCAATCACTGGACGTGACGGCGCTAGCGCGCACGCGCACGAGGAGGTCGTTCCTCTTGGGTGCCGGTCTCTCGACTTCCCGGACATGAAGGACATCGGGCGGTCCGTAGCGCGTGCACACGGCCGCCTTCATCAGCACTCCGCCTACCCCTTCGTGCTCTTGGCCTGCACCTTCGCCCACGTGTCCCTGAGCGTGAGAGTGCGGTTGAAGACCGGGCGTCCGGGCGCCGAATCGGGATCCGGGCAGAAGTAGCCGAGGCGCTCGAACTGCACCGTCTCGCCCAGCGGTACCTCGGCAAGCGCCAGCTCCACCAGGCAGCCCTCGAGCACCTGCTCGGAGTCAGGGTTCAGATCAGCGAAGAGGTCGCCTTCCGCTCCGGGGTCGGGGCGGCTGAAGAGGTGGTCGTATAGCCGCACCTCCGCCGAAACGGCGTGATCGGCAGGTAGCCAGTGCAGGGTCGCCTTGGGCTTGCGGCCGTCGGGCGAGTCTCCGCCGCGGGTGGTCGGGTCGTGCGTGCAGCGCACCTCGACGACTTCTCCGTTCGCGTCTTTCACGACGTCGGTACAGGTGACGAAGTAGGCGTAACGCAGTCGCACCTCGCGGCCCGGGGCGAGACGGAAGAACTTCTTGGGCGGATCCTCCATGAAGTCCTCGCGCTCGATCCAGAGCTCGCGCGAGAAGCGCACCTTACGCGTCCCGGCCGACTCGTCCTCCGGGTTGTTGACCGCGTCCAACTCCTCGACCTGGCCTTCGGGGTAGTTCTCGATCACGAGCTTGAGCGGTCGCAGAACGGCAAAGCGGCGCGGCGCCGTGCGGTTGAGGACGTCGCGCACCGCGTGCTCGAGCATCTCTATCTCGACGACGCTGTCCGCCTTCGACACCCCGACCATGGCCGCCAGGTCGCGGATGCCCTCGGCGGGGAAGCCACGCCGGCGCAAACCCGAGATCGTGGGCATACGCGGGTCGTCCCAGCCGCGCACGTGGCCTTCGTTGACGAGGCGGATCAGAACGCGCTTGGAAAGAACCGTAAAGGTGAGGTTGAGGCGCGCGAACTCGATCTGGCGGGGGCGTGAAGGCACGGGAAGGTTCTCGATTAGCCAGTCGTAGAGCGGCCGGTGATCCTCGAACTCGAGCGTGCAGATCGAGTGGGTGATGCCCTCGATCGCATCCGACTGGCCGTGCGCGAAGTCGTACATCGGGTAGATGCACCACTCCTCGCCGGTGCGCGGGTGCGCGGCATGAGCGATCCGGTACAGCACCGGGTCGCGCAGGTTGATGTTGGGAGAGGTCATGTCGATCCTGGCGCGCAGCACGCGCGATCCGTCGGCGAACTCGCCCTTGCGCATCCGCTCGAACAGATCGAGGCTCTCCTCGACCGGCCGCTCGCGCCAGGGGCTGTCCTTGCCGGGCTCGGTGAAGGTGCCGCGGTGCTCGCGGATCTCGTCGGCCGAGAGGTCGTCGACGTAGGCCTTGCCGGCCCGGATGAGGTGGAGCGCCCACTCGTACAGCTGCTCGAAGTAGTCGGAGGCGTAGTAGAGGTGCTCGCCCCAGTCGAACCCCAGCCAGCGGATATCCGCCTGGATCGAGTCGATGTACTCCTGCTCCTCCTTGATCGGGTTCGTGTCGTCGAAGCGCAGATGGCAGCGGCCGCCGAACTCCTGCGCAATGCCGAAGTTGAGCGCGATCGATTTCGCGTGGCCGATGTGCAGGTAGCCGTTCGGCTCCGGCGGGAAGCGGGTGACGATCTCGGAGTGCCTGCCCTCGCGCAGGTCGGCAGCCACGATCTCGCGGATGAAATCGCTGCGTTCGGGAGTTGGGATTGCGTCTTTCGTCACAGCATCACGGTCTTTCGATCTCGACGGCTGAGCCTGCGTTTGACGGTAGCCTAGTGACGGCGGAGATGCTCGGCGAGGCGGGGCGCCCGGCCTCCGTCAGTACTTGATCTTTATCGTGCGCGTGCGAGTGAAACGCACGACGCCGTGCCAGGCCATGTTGTAGGTGCAGCCGCCCGGGTTGCCCTCGCAGACCACCTTCAGGAAGGAGCGGTACTTCGTGAGCGGGCCGCTGACGTTCATGGAGAACGTCTTCTTGCCGATCTTGCTCTTCGGAATCGTGAAGTTGGTCTGGTAGACCTCCGGCCCGACCGCTCCCAGGGACTCCGCGCGTGTGGCGTCCGGACAGGTCATCGGAGGCACGTTCTCGATCTGATCTGTCAGTACTCGGAGTACTGCCTTCACCGCTCCCGTGCTTCGTGTCAGCTTGAGGATGGTGTTGCCGGAGCCCGTTGTCGAGGCAATCGTGCCGTTGCAGGTGAAGGGCTCGGTCGTCTTGCCGTCGGGAGGCGCCCACTTCGCACCCTGGTCGCTCCACGTTCCGTTCACCGCCGACGCGGCGCCGGGCTCGAGAGTGCCCGGAGTGCCCTTCGGAAACCCGCCTTTGTAGAAAATGATGAATTTGATCGTCCCGTCCACGCTGAAGGACGTGGTCGAGCTCTCGTTCTGGACATCACCGACGGAGCCGGAGGGACTGTTATAGGCGTTCGAGAGCGTGGTGCCGCCCTTGATGGAGACCTTGGCGTTGTAGGTGTAGATCGTGTAGTTGGCGTGAGGGATCTTCACCGTAGGGAGCGCGGCGGCGCCGGCGCTCAGTAGACCGACCGCCGCAACCACGGCGAAAAGACTCAGGCTATGTCGCAGTAGCCGGTGCACTCTTCGAAATCCAGTCTAGACCGCTTTTCCGGTTTCGGCACTCGATCTTGACCGGGCGGAAATCTCCGATTTTCCGGCCGTCGGGATGTGCGCGAAGCGTGCGCGAGGGGTTACGTGGGTATCGTAGTCACGTGTTCATCGGTGCCCACGTATCGGCTTCCGGCGGCCTTGACAAGGCGCTGGAGCGTATGCAGGAGATCGGCGCCGAAGCCGCTCAGATCTTCGTCCAGAGCCCGCGCACCTGGCGCCCGACCAACCACAAACCCGAGACGATCGAACGCTTCAAGTCGGAGCGCTCGAGGCTCGGGGCGCCGGTCTATGTCCACGCGCTCTATCTGGTCAACCTGGCTGGCGAGAACGAGGAGCTGTACCGCAAGTCGATCGAGACGATGTGCATCACGATGGACGTGGCCTGCGCCATCGAGTCGGACGGTGTCATCTTCCATGTCGGCTCGCATCACGGCAGCGGATTCGAGGGCGCGCTGGAGCGCGTGGCCGGAGCGATGGAGGAGATCCTCGAGCACACGAATGACAGGACCTGGCTTCTGATGGAGAACTCGGCCGGCGCCGGCGGCACGATCGGGCGCTCGCTCGAGGAACTGACGGCGCTGTATGAGCGCCTGGGGCGACACGAGCGCCTCGGGGTCTGCCTCGACTCCTGCCACCTGTTCGTCTCGGGCTGGGACGTGACCGACCGCGCCGAGCTCGATCGCCTGGTCGCTGAGCTCGACCGCCAGATCGGGCTCGACAGGCTACGCGCCCTGCACGTGAACGACGCCAAGGCGCCGCTCGGCTCGAACCGCGACCGGCACGAGAATATCGGCGAGGGCGTGATGGGCGAGAAGCTGGGCGTCTTCCTTTCTCATACGGCTTTTCGGGAGCTGTCTGCACTGCTCGAGACGCCCGGCCCTGAAGGCCACGGACCCGGCGCCGACCAGGTCGAGAAGCTGCGCGAGCTCTACCGGCGCTGGGCGGATTGAGTCTCGACGAAAGACGTGCCGGCCTGAAAAGGTGTCGGATCCGCGCGCGAAATGCCGATGACAGTCTTAGAGCATGAACCCCGTGCAATCAGTTCCGTCCCCCGATTACAGAGGCAGACCGAGCGCCGCGCAGGTTTACGCGAGCCTGGACAAAGAGCGTGGCTCCGACCCGGCGATGGCGAGACAGCTTCCCTTCGGCCCGACTCGGAGCAGCAGGCGTCCGGATGCGAGCCGTAAACCGCGTCTGATCGGGATCGTCAGCGGCGTACCCGACCTGCCTCAGACCATGCACCCGTTCTTCGGCCCGGTGCTCGCGGGCATCAAGGCCGGCCTCGTCGCGGCGCATTGCGACATGTTCATACCGACCTACAACCCGAGCGCACCGATGATTAACGATCCGCAGGCGATCGAGCGTTGCTTCGCTTATGGAGCGCAGGGACTGATTGTGATGGGCCTCACAGCGACCGATCCGGAGTTCGCGCCGGTACTCGGATCGGATCGGCCGATCATCCTGGTCGACAGCACCGTGATCGGCGAGCACTTCGGCTCCGTGATGTCGAACAACCTCGAGGGAATGGCTAGCGCCGTTCGCCATCTCCACAGCCTCGGTAGGTGCCGTATTGCGACGATCACCGGACTCATGCAGACCCGTCCGGCCGTTGACCGCGTACTCGGATACCGCTCCGAGCTCTCTTTGCTCGGGTTCGAGGAGCACCCGGAATACGTCGTCGAGGGCGACTATTACCACGGCTCAGGCTACAAGCAGATGAAGCGACTGCTCGATCTTCCCGAGCCGCCCGATGCGGTCACGACGGCGAGCGACATGACCGCTGTCGGCGCCATCGTCGCAATCGAGGAGGCTGGCCTGCGCGTACCCGACGATATCGCCGTCGTGGGCTTCGACGACTCGCCCTTCGCGCCGGCGATGAAGCCCGCGCTGACGACTGTTCGCCAGGATGCGCTCGGGCTCGGAATGGCAGCCGCAGACGGAATCCTGGCCATGCTCGATCGCCCCGACGACCCTCCGCCCGCAGTTCTCTTTCCGACCGAGTTGATCGTGCGCGAGTCCTGCGGTATCGAGCTACGGAGCCCGGCTCCTTCGATCAAGCGCGCCGCGAGCTAATCGCCCGGCGCCGTCTGCGAGGCCGAGCGCCTCGCTACTTCACCCTCTTCGCTGAGCGCGGAGCGAAATGAAGTCCCTCGACCGGGTGCGATCTGGCAGTTCTCGGAGTCTCGGGCACCTCGCTAATCCGCCCTCCTCCCCCCACCCTCCCACGGGGCGGAGCACGGTATCAAGGCAAAGCGCGCAAGAATCTGCCGGTTCCGAGTCGATTGCTCAACGAAAACGACGGCGCCGGCTGCCCGAGAAGAGCGCGACGAGGACGGTGGCGATCACGACGGCGATCACGTAGCCGAGTAGACCGAATCGCCCACCGAGCAGGAGCCCGGCCGTGAGCACCGAGACGACGCCGACGGCGATGGTGGCAATCAGGCCGATCGGGTCGGGGCCCGGATGAATCACGCGCCCGACCGCCCCAATCACGAGCCCGACGAAGATCAGCCCGATTACGGCTGCGACGGTGGCCCAAGTTAACATGGCTGCGATCGGCATGACCTGGCTTTTCCCGAGAGCGATATGCCCGTAAACGTCCGGTCTAGCGCTTGCTACCTGCCAGCGCCAACAGCTCGCGCCGGATCTCCTTGATCTCGTCGCGGAGCTTGGCGGCATACTCGAAGCGCAGCTCCTCGGCGGCGGCGAACATCTCCTCCTCGAGCTCGATCGCCAGCTTCTCGAGCTCCTCGCGATCGAGGCCTTCGACCTTGGCCGCGCCACGGCGGCGCTTGCTGGGCACGTGCGCCGGCTCGAGCGAGAGGAACTCGGCGATGTCAGACACGCCCTTGACGATCTGTACCGGCTCGGTGCCGTGCTCCTCGTTGAAGGCGACCTGGACGGCGCGGCGGCGATCGGTCTCCTCGACAGCTCCGCGAATCGCCTCGGTGATCTTGTCGGCGTAGAGGATCACCTTGCCGCGGATGCTGCGAGCGCAGCGCCCGATCGTCTGGATCAGCGCCGTTTTACCGCGCAGGAAGCCCTCCTTGTCGGCATCGAGGATCGCGACCAGCGACACCTCGGGCAGGTCGAGTCCCTCGCGCAGCAGGTTGACGCCGATCAGCGCGTCGTATTCGCCCAATCTGAGCTCGCGGATGATCTGGATCCGCTCCAGCGTCTGGATCTCGGAGTGCAGGTAGCGGGCGCGGATGCCCGACTCGAGCAGGTAGTCGGTCAGATCCTCGGCCATCTTCTTGGTCAGCGTCGTCACGAGCACGCGCTCGTTCGCCTCGGCGCGACGGCGGATCTCGTTCATCAGATCGTCGATCTGGTTGTGAGTGGCGCGGATCTCCACTTCGGGGTCGACGATGTGGGTGGGACGGATCAGCTGCTCGGCGACACGAGTGGAGTGGCGCAGCTCGAAGGCCCCGGGGGTAGCGGAGACGAAGACGAACTGCGGCACCTTCTCCAGAAACTCGTCGAAGCGAAGCGGCCGGTTGTCGAGCGCCGAGGGAAGCCGGAAGCCGTAGTCGATCAGCGTCTGCTTGCGCGAGCGATCGCCCTGATACATCCCGTCGATCTGCGGCACCGTCTGGTGCGACTCGTCGATGAAGCAGACGAAGTCGGAGGGGAAGTAGTCGAGCAGGGTGAAGGGGTGCGTGCCGGGCGGGCGTCCTTCGAGCACGCGCGAGTAGTTCTCGATGCCGTTACAGAAGCCGAGCTCGCGCATCATCTCCATGTCGTACTCGGTGCGCTGCCTGATCCGGTGCGCCTCGAGCAGACGGTTCTCGGCCTCGAACTTGGCCACCTGCTGCTCGAGCTCGCGCCGGATCTCCTCGACCGCGCCCTCGATCGAGGGCGTCGAGGTGACGTACTCGCTGGCGGGCCAGATGGCCAGGTTGTCGAGCCGGGCGTAGATCTCGCCGCTGAGCGGATCGAAGTGGGTGATCTGCTCGACCTCGTCGTCGAAGAAGGAGACGCGGTAGGCCGTCTCGGAATTGGCCGGCTGCACCTCGATCACGTCGCCGCGAACGCGGAAGCGGCCACGCGCCAGTACGCTGTCGTTGCGCACGTACTGGCTGGCCACGAGCCGGCGCAGCGCCTCGTCACGGTCGTAGCGCCCTCCTTTTTCCAGCACGAGCACGCGGTCGCGCCACTCATCCGGCGAGCCGATCCCGTAGATGCAGGAGACCGACGCCACCACGATCACGTCGCGGCGGCTCAGAAGCGATGTCGTGGCCGACAGGCGCAGCCGCTCGATGTCCTCGTTCCTGGAGGAGTCCTTCTCGATGTAGAGGTCGGCCTGGGGAACGTAGGCCTCGGGCTGGTAGTAGTCGTAGTAGGAAACGAAGTACTCGACCGCGTTCGACGGGAAGAGCTCCTGAAACTCGTTACAGAGCTGGGCGGCGAGCGTCTTGTTGTGGGCGATCACGAGCGCCGGGCGCTGCAGTTTCTCCATCACCCAGGCCATGGTCGCCGTCTTGCCCGTGCCGGTGGCGCCGAGCAGCGTCTGGTAGCGCTCGCCGGCAGCGACGCCTTCCGCGATCTCGTCGATCGCCCTGGGCTGGTCGCCGGTGGGCTTGTAGAGATCGGCCGTGCGGAGCTCGCTCACAGCGAGAAGGGTACTTGCGCGCACCACCCTTCGAACCGGCGCCGGCGAGTCTTGTCCTCGAGCTCCCGCTACATCGCGAACTGCGGCGGAAAGTCGCCGTATTGGCACGTTAGTCGAGCGTGACCGTTCGGCGTGACTCGGAACTCGTAGGCGAAGCTGAGCTTGAGGCTCGGTCTCGCGGGAAGCCCATTGCACGCCTTGCCGTAGCGGATCAAGCCCATTTCAGCGTGGAACGACTTCTTCGACCATCTCTCGACAAAGCCGATCAAAGCCGAGCCGTCGCTCTCGAGCGTGACCCTTGTCGAGCAAACACCGGCATAGCGGGTTCCGATCATGCCGCCTTTGATCACGCAGCGGCGCGAACCGGCATGGCTAGGAAATATCGAGAGGAGCCGGCCCCAGTTCCGCCCCGAATCCTTCGAGCGCAGCACGGCGTGAATCGCCGCGTCCTGTCTCTGCGCGATCGCTTGCGGAAGCTGCGCACCGCTCTGATCGCTAAAGCCGGCGGCGGCGCCAAGGGCAGCGAGAACAACGACGGTCATGAGTACTCGCATGATCAGTCCACTGCCAATTTACCGTTCACTACGCCGCCGCGAGAGCACCGTGTCACTAACGTGCTCCGAACCGAGAGGTAGCAAGCTCGCTTACACCGACAGCCAGAACGAGGCCTCTAGCTCGAGCTGGTGCCGGCGCGTAAGACCGGATAGGCGTTCCGGTAGAGCCGCTGCAGCTTCTCCACGCGAGCGACGTACTCGCGCGTCTCGGCGAAGGCGATGCCTGCGCCTTCTGCCAGCCAACGATCTACGTTTTCCTGCCCGGCGTTGTAGGCGGCGAGAGCCAGCTTCTCGCTGCCGTACTTCTGCATCAGGTGGTGCAGGTACCAGGCTCCGTAGCGAACGTTGATCTCCGGGTCGTAGAGATCGGAGAGCTTGAAACGGGTGCCGCCGGTGTGATCAGCAATCCCCTGCGCCGTCTTCGGCATCAGCTGCATCAGGCCGATCGCGCCCGAGGAGGAGCGGGCGTTGGGACGGAAGCGGCTCTCCTGGTAGATGACAGCGGCGAGCAGAGCCGGGTCGAGGTCGTAGTGCTTGGCGTGGCCGAGCACGATCTGCTCGTAGGACAGCGGATGCCAGAGACGGAACCACCAGCCCGGCTGGCCGTAGTGGACGTAAACGAAGCCGGCAAGGAGCGTCAGGACGGTTAGCGCCAGCCCGAGCGCCCGCTTCACGCCTTCGCCTCGACCTCGGCCAGCAGCTGCTTCCATACGCCCACGACGAAAGCCTCGAGCTCCTCCAGCGTCCCGTTGTTCGAGAAGACGAAGTCGGCCCGGCGCACCTTCTCGGCGTCCGAGATCAGCCGCTCTTCGCGCTCGTCGAGGCGAGCGCCGGCCCGCTCGCGGCGCAGAGCGACCGAGGCGGTGATGACCACAACCCTGTCGAAACGGCCCTCACCGCGCACCTCGTAGAGCAGCGGCACCTCGATCACGCAGATCGAAGGCGCATCGGGCGACGCGGCCAGCCGCTCGCGGAAAAGCCTCTGCTCGCGAATCACGCGCGGGTGAAGAACCGACTCGAGGTAGTAGAGATCCTCGGAGTGCTTGAAAACGCGGCCGCCGAGTACGGCACGATCGATCTCACCGGCGCAGGTCAGAACGCCGCGGCCGAAGCGATCCTCGAGCCTGGCGCGCACCTCTGCATCGCTTTGCAGAAGCTCGTGCACGATCTCGTCGCTGGAGAGCGTGGCGGCGCCAAGAGCTTTAAAGAGGCGCAGCGCTTCGCTCTTGCCGGCGCCGACGCCGCCGGTGAGCGCGACCGCAAGCGGCCTTCCCCGCACTACTCGCTGGACTCGTCCGCGGCCGTTGCTTTGGCCTCGCCGAGTTCGGGTTCGGCATTCTCATCGTCGCCGGCGGCCGGCTGCTCGTCGGGGATGGCCTCCGCGACCGTCTCCTCGCTCGCCTCGTCCGGAGCTTCCTCATCCGGCTCCTGCTCGGCGAGGGGCTCTTCGGCAATCTCCTGAAAAGCGGACTGTTCCTCGGCAAGCTCTTCTGCGGCGGTCTCGATCGCAGCCACGGGCGCCGCCTCGACCACGACCGGGCCACCCTCGACGCGCTTCATGGAGAGCGAAAGCCGCCTGCGCTCGGCGTCGATCTCGAGCACGACCACGCGCACCAGATCGCCCTGCGAGACGACCTCGCGCGGGTTCTCGACGTGGTGCTGCGCCAGCTCCGAGATGTGAACCAATCCCTCGACGCCGGGAACGATCTCGACGAAGGCGCCGAAGGTGACGACCTTGGTCACGCGCCCCTCGACCTCGTCGTCGGCGCCGTAGCGCTCGACCACCTGCTGCCAGGGATCGGACTGAGTCTGCTTGAGCCCAAGCGAGATGCGCTGACGCTCGCGATCGATGTCGAGCACCTTGACCTGGACGGTCTGCCCGACCTCGAGCACCTCCGAGGGATGGTTGACGTGGCTCCAGGAGAGCTCCGAGATGTGGATCAGGCCGTCCATGCCGTCGAGGTCGACGAAGGCGCCGAAATCGACGATGTTCGAGATCTGGCCCTCGATCACGTCGCCCGGATTGAGACGGTCGAGTATCGCCGTGCGCATCTCCTTGCGCTCGTCCTCGAGCACCGCGCGGCGCGAGAGCACGACGTTGTTGCGCGAGCGGTTGAGCTCGATCACCTTGCAGCGGAGCGTGGTGCCCATGAACTCGTCCAGGTCCTGGACGCGGCGGATGTCGACGAGCGATGCGGGCAGGAAGCCGCGCACACCGAGGTCGATGATCAGGCCGCCCTTGACGACCTCGATCACGCGGCCCTCGATCGCCTCGCCGCTCTGCGCCTTGTCCTCGATCGACTTCCAGGCCAGCTCGAAACGGGCCCGCTTCTTGGACAGAATCAGGCGTCCGTCGGCGTCCTCCTTGGTGAGCACGAGCGCGTCGATCTCGTCGCCGAGCGCGACCTCGTCGGAGGGGTCGATCGAGCGCCTGATCGAGAGCTCCGAGGCCGGGATGACGCCTTCCGACTTGTAGCCGATGTCGACCAGCACCTCGTCCTTGTCGACCCGGACGACGGTGCCGTGAACGACCTCGCCCTCCTTGATCGTCGGGAAGGTCGACTCGTAGTCGGGAATGAGCTCGCCGTCGGGTCCTTCGACCCAGACACCCGGCTCGGCTTTCATCTTGTCGAGCGTTTCGTTGGCCATGCGTCGGCGGAGTATAGCTGCGCCGCGAGGGGTAGATCCCGCTAGGGGAGCGGCTTGCCGGGTTCTGCTCCGGCCCGGCTCTATTTCGCCTCAGCCCAGCTCGCCCCCACTCCGGCCTCGGCCACGAGCGGCGGCTCGAAGGGGTAGGCGGCCTGCATCTCGTGCAGGACGATCTCGCGCGTTCGCTCGACGGCGCTCTCGTGCAGCTCGAGCAGGAGCTCGTCGTGAATCTGGAGCACGAGCCTGGCGCGGACTTGCTCCTCGCGCAGGCGTCTTTCGATGGCGATCATGGCGACCTTGATCACGTCGGCGGCGCTGCCCTGCATGATCGTGTTGACGGCCAGGCGCTCGCCCAGCGAGCGCATCTGGAAGTTCGAGGAGCGCAGCTCGGGGATCGGGCGGCGGCGCCCGAGCAGCGTAGTCACGTAGCCGTTGCGGGCCGCCTCGGCGACGGTGCGGGCGATGAACTCCTGCACAGCCGGGAAGCGGGCCAAATAGGCGTCGATGTAGGCGCCGGCCTCCTCGCGCGAGATACCGAGCTGCTCGGAGAGGCCGAAGGCCGAGATGCCGTAGATGATTCCGAAGTTGACCGCTTTGGCCCGGTTGCGCTCGTCTTTCGTCAGCGAGGCGGGATCCTTGCCCAGCACCTCGGCGGCCGTACGGGTGTGGATGTCCTCGCCGCGACGGAAGGACTCGATCAGCTTCTCCTCGCCCGAGGCGTGGGCGAGGATGCGCAGCTCGGCCTGCGAGTAGTCGGCGGAGAGCAGAACGCAGCCCTCCTCGGCCACGAAGGCCGAACGGATCTCGCGCCCCAGCTCGCTGCGCACGGGAATCGCCTGCAGGTTGGGGTTGGAGGTGGAGAGGCGGCCGGTGGGTGCGACGGTCTGGTTGAAGGTCGTGTGCAGGCGCCCGTCGGTCTCGGAAATGAGCAGCGGCAGCGGGCCGAGATAGGTGTTGACTAGCTTGGTCAGCTCGCGCCACTCCTCGATTGCCGGCACGATCTCGTGCTCGGCGCGGATCGAGCGAAGAACGCGGGTGTCGGTGGAGTAGCCCGTCTTGCCCTTTCTGCCGGGCGTCAGCCCGAGCTTCTCGAACAGGATGCGGCCGAGCTGCTGCGGCGAGCCGAGTGCGAACGGCTCCCCGGCCAGCTCCTGGGCGCGCGCCTCCAGCTCGGCGATCCACTCGGTCAGACGGGCCGTGATCTCGCCCATGCGGTAGGCGTCGATCTTGACGCCGGTCGCCTCCATCTGTGCCAGCACGACCGTGAGCGGGAGCTCGACCTTTTGGTAGAGGTCGTCCAGCCCGAACGAGCGCAGGCTCTCGCGCAAGAGCGGCGCCAGACGACGGGTCGACTCCGCGCGGCGGACTAGTTTCGCGGTCTCCTCCTCGGCGGCCGGTTCGGGCTCGAGTTCGATCCCCTGCTCGCGAGCCAGCTCTTCTAGCTCGTAGCCCGATCGGCCCGGGTCGAGCAGGTAGGCGGCGATCATCGTGTCCTCGGCTGCGGGGCCGGCGGCCCGGACCGCCTCGCCGGGAAGCGACTTGAAGTCGTGCGCGACCACGGCGCCCGGCACAAGCCTGGGCGCGAGCTCCTCGCTCCACTCCCCCACGACGACGCCGCCCTCCAGAGCCAGCGCAAAACACCCGCCCTCCACGGCAAGCGCGCCGCGGGCGCCATCCGGCAGCTCGCCCTCGCGCCAGCGCACCGAATCGGCCGCGGCACGCTCCTCCTCGCTCGCCGGTAGCGCCTCGTCAAGAGTCTCCAGCCGCCCGAGCATGGAGCGGAACTCGTAGCGGCGGAAGAACTCCTTCAGCCGCGAGCGATCCGGCGGCGCGGAGACGAGCGCAGTAGCGTCGAAGTCGATCTCGAGGTCGCGACGCACGGTCGCGAGCAGCTTCGAGTCGAGCGCCTGCTGGGCGAACTCCTCCAGCTTCTTGCGCCGGGCCGGGGTCTGCTCGGAGGCGTGGGCGAGAACCTCCTCCAGTGAGCCGTACTTGATCATCAACTCGGAGGCCGTCTTCTCGCCGATGCCGGGCACGCCCGGGATGTTGTCGGAAGTGTCGCCCTTGAGGCCGATGAAATCGGGGATCTGCTCGGGCGTGATGCCGTAACGGGCGCTGACCCGCTCGGGCGTGTAGACCTGCACCTCGGAGATCCCGCGCGGCGTCATCATCAGGCATACCGTGTCGGAGACGAGCTGGAAGGCGTCGCGGTCGGTCGAGACGATGCAGGTCTGGACGCCCGCCTGCTCGGCCCGGGTGGCAAGCGTGGCGATCACGTCGTCGGCCTCCCAGCCCTCGAACTCGACGTTCGTGTAGCCGAAGGCCTCCACCAGCGGGCGGAAGTGCGGGAACTGCTCGCGCAGCAGGTCGGGAGTCGGCTTGCGCTGCCCCTTGTAGGCTTCGAGGATCTGCTCCCGGTGCACCGGGCGCGTGTCCCAGGCGACCGCAACCCCGCGCGGCCTGTAGTCGGAGAGCAACTTGAGCAGCATGCTGGTGAAGCCGTAGAGCGCGTTGGTGTGAAAGCCCTCGCTGGTGGCGATGTCCTCGGGCAGGGCGTAGTAGGCGCGGTAGGCGAGGTTGTTGCCGTCGACCAGGAAAAGTTTGCTCGCCCGCGCGGGCGCGTCGTCGAGCTCCAGCTTGGCTCCACTCAGGTCCTTCGGCGACATCGCTTCGAGTCTAGAAGCTCCGGCGGTTGCGGGAGAGGCAACGCGGATGGGGCGCGGTCCGGTGAGACGGGTTCCCCGCCTCCCATCCCCAACTCGAGCCTAACCGCTCATTCCACTTGTGTTTGAGTCGGAATCGGGACAGATCGGCGCATCTTCTTCCACACCCGTCCGCCTCGGAAGCCTAGGGTTTAACGATGCCTCGGATACCTTTGCTCGCCGGCTCTCGGCCACTTGTGTTCGATATTCCCGACGGCGGCGTTGCGCTGCCGCCGCCTCCGCCTCCCGACGAGCGGATCGTCGACGTCACCGCGGCCGTGCGCGACGCGCTTCGATTTCCGCTCTCCGGACCGCCGCTGGTGGATCTGGCGAGAGGCAAGCAGCGGGCTACGATCGTCGTCGAGCCGCCCGCGCTGCCGGTTCCCAGCGCCGTCCGCGACCCGAGGCTGGAGGCGCTCGCGGCCGCTTCCGACGAGCTCGAGGCGGCGGGAATACCAAGCGGCTACCAGACGATCCTGGTCGCGGCCGGTCTGGCACAACGGCCTGGGCGCCAGGAACTGGCAGCGCTCGTGACCCGCGAGTTTGCGCGCCGCTTTCACGGCCTTGTCGCCGTGCACGATCTCGACGCCCCCGACCTGGTGGCGGTCGGCGAGGTGGAGGGCATACCGTTGCTGGTCAACCGCGCGCTGACCGAGACAGAGCTCGTCATCACCTTGAGCGCGGCCGAAAGCGTGCTCCACGGCGGGCCCAACCTGCTACTCGCAGCCGGAGCGGCGGAGGCGCTGGTAGCGGCGCAAGCTTCGCCGTCGTTGCTCGAAACGGGAGGCTCACGCGGCTGGCGACTGGCGCTCGCCCTGGAGCGCGCGCTCGAGCAGAATCTGTCCGTCGTCGGCGTCTCGCTCGCGCTCGCTCCGCCGAAGCTGGGCGGATTTGCCAGCGGTTACCCCTACGACGCCCGTGCGCTGGGGCGTATCGCCCGTTCCAACCTGCGCCGAGCGCTCGCGCTCGTGCCGCGCTCACTGCGCTGGCGCCTGATGGCGTCGGCCCCCGCCGAGATCGTCGCCACGGCGGCGTTCGCCGGTTCGCCCTCCGTTGCTCACGCCGAGGCTCTGCTCGCCGCGCTCGCAGCTCGAACAACCGAGCTCGCAGAAGAGCTCGACGTCATCTGCATTCCGGTTCCGGACACGACTTTGACGCTGCCGCGGGGCCGTCCCAATCCGCTGGCAGCCGCAACGTTCGGGTTGGGTTACGCATTCAGGCGCTGGCGCGATCGACCGCCTCTCACCGAGGGCGGCACGATCGTGCTCGTCCACGGTCTCGAGCGCCGCTTCCCGCATCCCAGCCAGCAGCCCTACCGGGCTTTCTTCTCGGCGGCGAGATTCGGAAGAGACGAAGAGAATCTGACCGAGGCCGCCCGTGAGGCGGGAACGGATGTCCGCGCCGTCAATCTCTATCGCGCAGGCCAGAGCTGCCATCCGCTTCTACCCTTCGCCGACTGGCATGCCTGCCGGCCGGCCTTCGCCAGGGCCGGCAGTGTCATCGTCGCCGGCTGCCGTGACGCCGCGGCCGCGCGCCAACTCGGCCTCATTCCCTCGCACGGCATCGGCCAGGCACTCGAGCTGGCGACCGGGCCCACCGGCGAGGATGCCCGCATCGGCTTCCTGCTCGGGCCGCCCTACGCGGCACTTCGCCCGGCTGCCGCTTCGGCGAAGCCGGCGAGCTAGAGGGCCCGACGATCGCCACTATCATGGCCTCTGAGTAACGCTTGCCGAAGTGGCGGAATTGGTAGACGCGCTGGACTCAAAATCCAGTGGCCTTCGGGTCGTGTGGGTTCGATTCCCACCTTCGGCACTCACGCCGACGAAAGTCCGCCCGCGGAGCGAGCTAAGACTTTCGTCGGCGTACATTTCGAGCGAGTCGTTGCGCCTGCGGCGCGTTGATTCGGCTGCTCCCAGACGCGTCGCGGGCTTACCGTGGCGGTGGGCGCAGCTCGAGTTGGGCGGGTTGGGGACGGCGGTTAGTTGCCGCGCCCGCCGTGTCGGTCGCGGCGGACAGTGCGCCCGCGTTGTTCAATCGGCCCAATCGAGCTGAGAGTCCGGGACACCGTGCTCGCGGCCATACGCCTGCGCTTCGGCGCGTGCGGCCCCGTCGCCACGCGCATAGCGAAAGACCCTCCCGGCAAAGACGACGATCCTCTCTTCGCCAAGCCATAGGTCCGAGTACCAGCCGCCATGCTCGTCCAGAACCTCCGCCAACATTGCAATCACTCGCTCCGCGTCACGCTCGGCGAACTCGAACCCGATCATCGTCCACACCTTTGGCTGCTCGGCCGTCGTGTTCCCGACCGCCCGGCGCTCGATCTTCGTCAGCTCGAGCGGAATACCTGACAGCTGAGAGCCCGTACGCATGCCCTCCGCGATGACGTAGCCAGGAATCTCTCCATCCTCCCTCGCTCAGTTTCCTGCTCGCTCGAGATTAACGACAAGACCTGCTACGTCCATTCTCGAAAGTTGACCGACCGAATTGCGCCGACTCCTGACCTCGAGGGCACTTCGCTCGTCCGCTCCGGTACCTCAGTCTGCCGGAGCGAGCGCTAGGCGCTTCCGAGCCAGCGCCTCGAGCGAGGCCAGGCTTCCGCAGACATCGCAGCGGTAGAGATAGGCGGCGCCGTCCCTGCTCCCGGCGAGGATCGAGCGCCCGTCGGCGCCGAAGGAGACGCCGGTGTAGGGCGCGCTCGCCCCCCTCAGGAAGTAGAGCAGCTGGCCGCTCGTGCTCCGCCAGAGACCAACCGCAAGCTGCCCGGCCGTCACCACCCAGCTTCCATCCGGGCTGGTGCTCACGCCGTAGATCGGCGAGAAGTGCCCGCGCAGAACCTTCAACAGGCGGCCGTCCACCAGCGACCAGATTCGCGCATCGTGGTCGAGGCTGCCCGTCACGAGCAGATTGCCGCGGGGGCTGAAAGCGAAGTGAGTGATCGTCCGTTTGTGTCCGGCGAGAACATGGAGCAGATCACGGTCGATTCCCCAGAGAAAAGCGCGATCGCCGTACGCCGTGACAAGCCGCCGGCCGTCGGGGCTGAAGCCGACGGCGTCAGCGCGGCCGGCGAGGCGGCCGAGTGATTTTCCTGTCTCCGGATTCCAGAGGCCGACCACGCCGCCGCTCAGGACCGCGGCGGTACTCCCATCGTAGCTGGCCGCCAGCGCGGTGACGCGCTCACCGAGCGCGAGCGCCCGCAGGTGACGGCCGCCGGGTAGTCCCCAGACATCGACGCGCTGCCGCCCGATGGCGAGCAGGCGGTCGTCGCCGGCGAAGGCGATACCGCGTCCAAGCTCGGTCTGAATCCGAGCCAACGGCTCGCCACCCCGGTAAACCCGCACGAGGCCGTCCGAGGACTCGAGCGCGAGCAGCTGCGAGTCGGGGCTGAAGGAGACGGCGACGAACCTCGAGCTGCCCGCGCCGATGGAGGCGATGAGCCTGCCGCCGCTTCGGCGTAGACGTACGACGCGGTCGCGAGCGATCAGCATCGTCTTACCGTCTGGGCTGAAGGTCACCTCGCGAACGGGGCCCTCGGCGCGATCGATCGGAAGCAGCTGATCGGCGACGCCGGGATCCCAGATCCTCGCGGTGCGATCGGCGCTCCCGGTGAGCGCCAGCCGCTCGTCCGGGCTCATGGCCACCGCCGTGACCGAGTCCGTATCGCCGGTGAGCACGGCCAGCTCTCTGCCGTTGTCGACCTCGTACACCCGCGCCGTGCGATCGCTCGAGCCCGCGATCAGGAAGCGCCCGCTCGAGGAGAAGGCGACGCTGTTGATCGCCCCGATCGGCCCGGCCAGGATGAGCAGGCGCACTCCCGTCCTGGTGTCCCAGACGCGTGTCGCCCCGTCGCCGCTGCCGGTCGCGAGCATGCGGCCGTCCGGGCTGAACGAAAGCGCCGGAACGCGGCCTTCGTGGGGGAGCGTGTGCAGCAGCTTGCCGCTGCGCGGGTTCCACAGCCGAGCGAAACGGTCACCGCCGCCCGTCGCCAGCAGGCGCCCGTCGGGGCTGAAGGCGATCGCCGTTGGCCCAAGACCCGGAAGAACGTGCAGTAGCCGGCCGTTTTCCAGGTCGAAGACGCAGACGCGTGTTTGCCCCTTCGCTCCGGCCACGATCGCCGCAAGCAGGCGACCGTCGGAACTCACCCGCACGGACATGGGCGCACCGGGAGTGGACAGGCGACGAAGCTTTTGCGCGGGGTCGAGCGGAACGAGCTTCACGCCGGAGAGATCGCTCACTATCAGAGTGCCGCTCGAACCCGGGCGCGCGACGATGTCGAGACCGGTGACCCGATCCGGGAAGCTCAACTCACGGAGCATACGACCGCCGTCGACGCTCCAGATGCGAACCGTCGAACCGCCGCCGCCGACTACCGAGCGGCCGTCCGGCGTGAACAGGGCGCCTGCCAACGAGCCGCCGGCGTGCCGCGTCCAGAGCACCCGCCCTTGCCGATCTAGCACGTGAACGAGGCCGAGCTCGGAGGCGACAAGTAGACGGCTGCCGCTGCGGCTGAAGGTTGTAACGGTCACTGTGTCGCCCAGCCCCACCACCGCCCGCTCGTGCGAACCGGCAAGCGTTTCCCGCAGCACCTCCTGAGTCTGCTCGCCGGGAGCCAACCGAGCTGCGCGCAGCGCCAGACCGAGTGCCGTCTCACCGTTGACGGGCAGCTCGGCGAGCGCACTTGCCGCGAGCTCGCGCGCCTGCGCCTGGCGCGCATCCGCTCGAGCGTGGCTACGCTGAACGAAGGCGAAAACGGCAATCCCGATCACCACGGCGAGGGCGAGAAGCGCTCCGCCGCTCAGGAGTAGGAGCCGGCGGCGCTGTCTTGCCGCTCGCCGCCGCTCACGCTCGACCGCCCAGCTCGAGCGCCAGTCGGCGATCGGCCCGGCCAGCACGTCGTGGAAGATCTCGCAGCGCTCCGGCTCCGATCCGCTCGCCTCGATCCTGCGCAGGATGCGCTCGCCGACGAGTGTCGCGAGCACCGGCTCGAGCTCGGCCGCGGGTAGCTGCGCGTACTGCGCGAGATCCGCCGGGCGGTGCGCGATCTTCGTACCGGAGGGAGTCACCAACTGGTTGAGAACCGCGGCGACCGCATCGCGCTGCCGATCGCTCAGGCTCGCGAGCGCGCCCTCGAGGTGGTCGCGAACGATCGCCTCGGCGCCACCGAGGCGTTCCAGGGTCGAGAGCTTCAGGGAGGCCGAGCCGCTGCCTGTCTCTTCCCGCCAGAGGCGCGCGAGCACGAGTTGGAGGTACGGCGTCTCGACCCGACCGCCACGACCGGCGTCCGCCCCAGCGGCAGCACCCTGCAAACCTTCGAAGCCGTCGGCGGCGACCTGATCGAGCACCTCCTCGACGAGCTCGGGCTCGATTGTCACGGGCCGACCGGTCAGTTCGCCAAACGGTTCGAGCGGCGCGACGATCGCCGTTCGCGCGCCCTCCCGGTCGAGCCGATCGAGGCGGAGCACGTTTGCGAACAGATCCGGTATGGCTGCCTTGAAGACATCGAGTTGAGAGAGGGCGTCGTCGCGAATCGAGATCAGGACGTTGACCTCGAGACCGGGACGGCCGACCAGCTCCGGGAGCTCGAGGGCGAGCGGACCCGCGCCGTGATAGAGGAAGTACTCCTCGAACTGGTCGAGCACGAGGAAAAGCGGCGCGCCGGCGCGCTGGGTCGCGGATGCAGCCGCATCCGCCAGACCGGCGGCCGGGCCAAGCGCCCCGCACTCCTCCTCGATCGCCGCAACGAGCCCGGCGCGCGGATCACCGGCCCAGCTCCCGTACACGACGACACGGCCGTTCCCGCCATCTCGAGCGATCTGCGCCCGAAGCTCGTGCGCGACGCCGGCGCGAACGAGCGAGCTCTTACCGACGCCACTGGGGCCGTAGAGCACCGTCAATCGCGACACGAGCAGATTCGCAACGAGAACCGCCCGCTCCCGCCCGCGTCCGAAAAACAACAACGCATCGAGATCGGAGTCGCCGAACGGTCGCAGTCCCAGGTAGGGACCGGCTTCGAAGCGGGCGTCCTCGTTCATCCGCGCGCCTCCCCGAGATCGATACCCGCTCGTTCCGCGAGCCGCACGGCGTACTCCTCGGGCGAGAGCTCGATCACTTCCACGTCTCGGCGCCGCCAGAGCTCCCGCTCGAGCGAGAGCGGACGTCCGAGCACCGCCCATGACCGGTAGCGCAGCGCGCTGTTCTCCCAGAGCCGGTTGAAGACGATGCGAAGGTGCCAGTTGCGCATCTCGTAACCGAGAAAGAGAAAGTGGCTGCGCCGTAACCGGGCGGCCAGCGCCACGGGAACCGCAGCGGCGAGGTCACGCAGCGGGAGGTAGCCGATGTAGTCGTCCTCGCTGACGACGAAGCTCTCCCACTGCCGGCTCGGATTGGGATCGACACATCCGTACAGCTTCAGGACGACCGGACGCCGCTCGAGCGCAAGTTCGGCAACGTAGGTGTTGGGACTCTCGATCGGGGTCGCTTTTCCATCCGGCGTCAGATGACAGAAGCGTCCTCGATAGCGACCGGCGGCGAGATACAGGACGACGTCGAAGGTCTCGCCGGCGTCGAGAAGCGCCTGCTCGAGCGCGAGATCGTAGCCCGCCGTGACGAGCAGCGGTTGATCGGCGCCGCGCTCGCGCACCAGGCGCGGGAGACCGGCCAGAAAGCGATGCACGGGTCCGGGCGCGCTCGTCGCCGATAGAAGCGAGTGCAGCTCGTCGTAGAGCGGGCCGGAGCCCTTCGTGACCTCGACGTACTGGGAGACGCGCGTCAGGTCGCCGTCGTTCGCCAGCCCGAAGCGATCGGCGAGAGCCCGCGCGAGCTGAGAGTAGTCGGCGCCCAGCACGGGCACGACGCGACCGTTCATGAGCGCGGTCACCACCTCGGCGAAGTGATCATCGCCGGGCCCGGTCGACGCCAGCGGCTCGAGCGGGAGCTCTTGGCGCAGAATCGCGCCGTGCAAGCTCTGCAGCGCCGGGCTCGGGTCGAGCCCGAGCTCCCCGACCAGCTGCTGGCGCCCCTCCTGATAGTGGCGCAGCGCCTCGGCCTGGCGACCGGCGCGGTAGAGCGCCAGCATCAGCTGACCACGAAAGCGCTCGCGCAGCGGGTGCTCGGCCACGATCGCCTCGAGCTCTCCCACCACCTCCTGGTGGCGGCCGATCGCCATGTCCGCCTCGATCCGCTGCTCGAGCAGCGTCAGTCGAAGCTCCTCGAGCCGGGCTATCTCGCTCTGGGCGAACATTTCCTGGGCGAGCTCGGCCAGCGCGGGCCCCCGCCAGAGCTCGAGTGCGGCGCGCAGGAGCTCGCTACGACGCGCCGGCTCGGCTCCGCGGGCTTCGTCCAGCCAGCGACGGCAGCGGGCGAGATCGAGCTGCTCGGATTCGATGCTGAGCTGGTAGCCGGGCGGCCTGGTGACGAGAGTGTCGGAGCCGAGCAGCTTTCGCAGCTGCGAGATCGAGTTTTGGAGCGACGTCAGCGCCGTCCGCGGCGGCTCGTCACCCCAGATGGCATCGATCAGCCTCTCACTCGAGACGACTCGCCCAGCCTCGAGCAGAAGCATCGCCAGCACCATCCGCTGCTTGCGGCCGCCGAGCGAGAGCGGCTCGCCGTCCTCGAGTACCTCCAGCGGGCCGAGAACGCGAAACTCGATCACGGACGCTTCCTAACCGGTGCGATCGCGATCACGCGCCCGAAGCCTCCGGAACGAGGGTGAGAGCCCTCGTCGACGAGAGGCAAGTCCTTGACGTCGCTGGCGCGAGCGATCGGGCGCACGCTGCCTAGCTTGGCACAACCGCAGCGAGAATGTTCACGGCGCGACCGCGATCGTTGGCCCGCCGTGAGCCGCCGGTTAGTGGCTCGTTAGCACCCCGTTCAACGGTTCGGCTGTGTCCATCGACCGAACGTTCCGGATCTCGCTCGCAGTCACCCTCGTCTGCGTGATCCTGCCCAACATGCTGACGCTTTCAGCCCAGGGAACGCCGCGCGCGATCGCTATCTACCCGACCGCAACACCTACCACCGCGATCCCCAGAATCGCGCGGCAGTTTCATCGCGCTCGGCACTCGCGCTGCAACGCAGCGTCGTACGGCCCGCTGAGCTACCACTACCCGGTCAAGCCGTTCAACCGCCAACATCCGATCCGGGGCTACTTCGGCGATCCTCGCACTCAGACTTCGAAGAACGCCATCTACGCGCCGGGAGCCCCCGGCTGGTTCAACTTCCATAGCGGCGTCGACATCGTGACCGCCACCGGCACGCCCGTTTACCCGGTCGCCTCCGGTATGGCGAGTACGAGCAACAAGATCGTCGACGTCAAGAGCGCCGACGGGAGGATCTTCCAGTACTACCACGTCCAGCCTTCGATCCGGGAGGGGCAGTGGGTCGTCGCCTACAAGACGGTGCTGGGACACACTCTGGCCCACCTCGGTCACGTGCACCTGATCGAAGGCGCCGGCACGGAAAAACACAATCCACTCGATCCGGGACACCTCGAGCCGTACCACGACGAGACGGTTCCGGTGGTCGACAGCGTGCAGTTCAGCGATCGCCAGGGCGAATCGGTCGATCCTCTCCAGCTCGAGGGCAGCGTCGACATCAGCGCCGACGCGCACGACATGCCCGCGCTGCCGATCGTCGGTAGCTGGCCGGGGCTCGGCGTTACGCCGGCGCTGGTCGAGTGGAAGCTGCAGGCGTCCGACGGTAGCGTTGTCATCCCGCGCCAGACGGTTGCCGACTTCCGCAAGACCGAGCTCCCCAACCGGGATTTCTGGAAGGTCTACGCGACTGGAACGCATCAGAACAAATACGGATCGAAAACGCCTCGGCACGTCCGCCGCATCGGCCTCTATTCATACAACCTGACGCCGTCCGGCCTGGACACCCGCACGCTTCGAAACGGCGTCTACATACTCACCGTGGAGGCCGCCGATACCTGCGGCAACGAAGGCTCGCTCAGCGCGCAGATCGCGATCACAAACGGGATGACGGGCGCTTTGCCCGTATCTGCGCGAAGACCCACTTTGGTCACAAACACCCCTTGACACCCAACGGTGCCTGGCACCGAGAGGTGCCAGGCGACGAACGTGCCACGAATGTGAATCCCGGATTACGCCTCGCTTCGTCACGAGCTGACCGGTTTGCACCAACTCCCGGCCCCGAGGGTTCGCTAGCGTTCTCCGAAGATTTCACCCTTTAGAAGAGAGCAGAGGAGGAGAGGTGTCCAAGAAGATTGCGATACTGACGGGCGGCGGCGACTGCCCGGGCCTGAACGCGGTGATCCGCGCGGTGGCCCGCAAGTCGTTCCCGCGCGGCTACGAGCTGGTCGGGGCGCTGGAGGGCTGGCGCGGCATGGTCGAGGGCAACTTCAAGCCGCTCGGACCGGCCGAGGTGTCGGGGATCCTGCACCGCGGCGGCACGATCATCGGCACCTCACGCACCAACCCCTACAAGGTCGAGGCCGGCGTCGAAGCGCTGCGCAAGAACTTCGCCGATGCCGGGCTGGACGCGTTGGTCGCGATCGGCGGCGAGGACACGCTCGGCGTCGCGGCCAAGCTCTACGACGAGTTCCAGTTCCCGGTCGTGGGCGTTCCGAAGACGATCGACAACGACCTCTCCGGCACCGATTACACCTTCGGCTTCGACACGGCCGTCTCGATCGCCACCGAGGCGATCGACCGCCTGCACTCCACCGCCGAGTCGCACAACCGCGTGCTGGTGGTCGAGATCATGGGTCGCCACGCCGGTTGGATGACGGTGCACGCCGGCATCGCCGGCGGCGCCGACGCGATCCTCATCCCCGAACAGAAGACGACGGTGGAAGAGGTCTGCGAGCACCTGCAGCGGCGCTGGGACTCCGGCAAGAAGTTCGCCATCGTCGCCGTCAGCGAGGGCTACGAGATTACGTTCGCCAGCGGCGAGTCGGAGATGGTCGCCAAGGACGCGCCCGCCACCGACCAGTTCGGCCACGTCCTGCTCGGTGGTGTCGGCGACGCGCTCTCAAAGGAGATCGAGAAGCGCACCGGCTACGAGACGCGCTCGGTCGTGCTCGGGCACACCCAGCGCGGCGGCACGCCGACCTCGCGCGACCGCGTGCTGGCCACGCGCTACGGTCTCAAGGCCGCCGACCTCGTGTTCGAGGGCCAGTTTGGTCAGATGGCCGCTCTGCGCGGTGACGACATCGTCGGCGTCTCGCTGCACGAGGCGACAGCCGAGCTGAAGACCGTACCGCAGGAGTGGTTCGAGACGGCCAAGGCCGCCATCGGCTGGCTCTAGTCGAGAGCGACAGGCAGACTGAGGGAGCCCGGCTCTGTCCGGGCTCTCCTCGTTCCGCCTCAGACCATCGGTTCGTCAAGCGCCGACGCTCCCACCGATGCGGCAAGTACCCTGATCGTCTCCCATGCAGAGCCAGAAGAACGGCATCCGCCTCATCGCCAGCGACCTCGACGGGACGTTGCTGCGCTCGGACGGCTCCGTCTCGGAGCGAACGCTGGCGGCGCTGGAGCGTACGGTCGCGACCGGGATCCGCTTCGTCCTGGTCAGCGCGCGCTCGTCGGGCTGGCTGGCGCCGGAAGCCGCCCGGCTGGGGCTCGGGGAGATCGCGATCTGCAACAACGGCGCACTCGTCTACGACATCGAGGGGGAACGGGTACTCCTCCACCGGCCGCTCGATCCGGAGACAGCGAGTGACATCGCTAGTGGCTTGCGCCGGGCGGCGCCCGGTGTTGCCTTCGGCTGCGATCGGCCTTCGGGCTTCATGGCCGAGCCGGCCTACCGCCCGCTCCACCGGCCGCCGGACTCGATCCCGCGTGCCGAGCTCGACGCACTTCTCGCCGGGCCGATCACGAAGCTCGTCCTCCAGCACCCGGAGATCCCGCAGGCAGCGCTGCACCGGCTGGTCGTCGAGCTAGGCGGCGAGCGGATCGAAGCCTGCTACTCCGGCGCCGGTCTGATAGAGATCGCCGCCGCCGGCGTGACCAAGGGCTCGGCGCTCGCCGAGCTGTGCGCGGAACTGGGCATCGAGCGCGCCGAGACGATCGCCTTCGGCGACATGATCAATGACATCCCGATGCTCGAATGGGCCGGTCGCGGCGTCGCGGTGGCGAACGCGCACCCCGAGCTGCTCGCGGTCGCGAACGAGGTCACCACCTCGAACGACGAGGACGGCGTGGCGCTGGTGCTGGAGCGACTGCTCGACCGGGGCTAGGTCGTCTCCGGCCGCTGAACGCGATCGGTACGACTCCGGCACGGCACTTCTTTATCCGCCCACCTCCGAGCCACCCGCCCGCGGGGTCTTTCCAACTTACCGCTCCGTCAAGCCGAAAAACGCGCGACTTCGCGACTAGTTCGCGCCGATTCCGTACTCGGTCGGGACCTCGTCCTGCCCTTACCGAGCGCGCCTCACTGCGACGCCTTACGCGGCTGAGCTCGCCCTTCGCTCGGCAACTTCAACTTGAGCAGCGCTCCCCCACCCTCGGCGTCGGCGACCTCGACCGTGCCGCCGTGCGCCTCGGCGACGTCGCGCACGATCGCCAGGCCGAGGCCCGAGCCGGGCAGGCCACGCGAGGCCGCGGCGCGGTAGAAGCGTTCGAAGACGTGCGGCTTGTCGGCGTCGGGAATGCCGGGCCCGCGGTCGCGCACGGTCAGCTCACTCTCGCTCAGCCCGATCTCGATCAGGCCGCCCGATTCGCTCCACTTGGCGGCGTTCTCGAGCAGGTTCCAGACCGCTCGCTCCAGCCTTTCCGGGTCTCCCTCCACAGTCGCCGGCTCGAGCTCGGCGATGAAGTGAAGGTCGGGGTAACGAAGCGTCGCCTGGTCGATGCAGTCGCTGACGAGGCTGTCGAAGCGAACCTGCTCCCGCCTCTCCCCGCTCTTCCCCCGCGCCAGCTCGACCAGGTTGCCGATCAGCTTGCGCACTTCGCGCAGCTCGCCGAGCAGATCGCCGAGCAGATCTCTCCGTTTCTTCGCGGGTAGCCGTGGCGCACGGGCAAGCACCTCGAGGTTGGTCTGCAGGCTCGTCACCGGCGTCAAGAGCTCGTGCGAGGCATCGGCAACGAAGCGCTTCTGCATCTCGATCGCCTCGTCGAGCGCAGCCAGCATGGCGTTGAACGAGACGGCAAGCCGCCCCAGCTCGTCCTTGCCGCGCTCGGGCACGCGCTCTGATGTGTCAAGCGTGCTCGCGACGTGCTCGGCCGCGCCGGTGACGCGCCGAACCGGTACAAGCGTGGTGTGCGAGACGAGCATGCCACCACCCAGCGCCAGGCCGATCCCGCCCAGCGAGACGAGCAGCAGGATCAGTTTCAACCTCGCCAGCTCGCGATCGACGCTGTCGAGCGGACTGGCGATCTGAAGCGCCGCTCCCTTCGCAATCGGGACGGTGAGAACCCGTGCATGCACGCCGCCGATGGTCGTATCGGAGTAGAAAGCAACGCTCTTGCCCGTAGCCACCGCAAGCGTGCGAGCGTTCACCGGCACGCTCTTGCTCTCGTTCCGAGGACGAGCGATCACGCCGCCGGCGCCGACGATCTGGAAGTAGTCGAGCTGCCCGAAGCTCGGGGCGGGAAGCCCGATTACCGACCGATCGATCGGCGGTCCGCCGGAAAAGGGCCGGCTCTGGATCGCGGCCGCCCGACTTCTCAGCTCGTTGTCGACGTTACGGAGCAGGTCTGAGCGCATCGAGAAGAAGACGACGATCGAGGCGAGTAGTACCGACACGGCGACAACCGCCGTCGTCACCACGGTGAGGCGGACGCGTAGGCTCATCGCTCTCTCAGAACGTAGCCGGCGCCACGCACCGTATGAATGAGGCGGGGCTCTCCGCCGGCCTCGGTCTTGCGGCGCAGGTAGCCCACGTAGACGTCTAGTGTGTTCGACTCCGTGCCGAGGTGCCGCCCCCATACGCGCTCGAAGACGAGTCCCCGCGAGAGCACCTGGCGCGGATTGCGCAGGAAGAACTCGAGCACGCCCGCCTCGGTCACCGAGAGCCTGAACTCGCGCGTGCCGCGACGCGCCTGTAGAGAGCCGAGGTCGAGAGAGAGATCGGCGAAACGCAGCACCTCGGTCTCTGCGCCCGGAGCCGCGCGCCGCAGGAGCGCACGCACGCGGGCGAGCAGCTCCTCCAGCTCGAAGGGCTTGCCGAGGTAGTCGTCGGCACCGGCATCGAGCCCCTCGACACGGTCGCCGAGCTCGTCACGAACCGTGAGCATCAGAATCGGAACCCGGTGATGCGAGCGCCGCAGCAGGCGGCAGACCTCGAGACCGTCCACGCCCGGCATGAGCACATCGAGCACGACGGCGTCCGGCTCGTGCCGGTCAATCGCTGCCAGCGCCTCGGCGCCGTCGGCGGCCTGCTCCACCTCATAGCCCTCGAGCGCGAGCGCTCGCTCAAGCGCCTCGCGTACGGCACGGTCATCGTCTACGACAAGGATGCGCATCCTTCTCTTTCTCCGGTTGAGCTCGTTTCAGCCGGCTACCGGGATCTCTCAGTGAGAAGTTAAGACACGTACGCTAAGACAGGGATGAGAGAAGCGCTCGAATCGAGCAACTCTCATCCCTGTTTCATCGACGGCTGCTTTCCTTCTGTACGTGTTCTATCTCGGTTATCTGCGCAGCGAGCTCGCGCGGCGGAAGGGTCGCACGATTCTGACCTTGCTCGGGCTCGCGCTCGGCGTCGCGCTGGTGATCGTCATCTCCGCCCTTTCGCGCGGGCTCGACCATGCGCAGAAGACGGCTCTCAATCCGCTCTCGAGCATCGGCACCGATCTGACGGTGACCGCCCAGGGAGGCGGCGGCGGTTTCTTCTTCGGCCGTACGATCGAGACGAACCTCGCCGCGCTGGGTAAGCCCGGGCAGCACTTCTCGCACGACACCTTCCAGGCCGGAACGCAGCCGACCTTCCCACAGTCGCAGGCGAAGAGTGTCGCCGCCCTCTCCGGTGTCGCCAGAGTCGCGACCGGACTGACGTTGACGGTGCAGCACCAGGAAGGGACGGTGCCGAAGATCACCGCTACCTTCAAGACGAAGAGCAAGAAGTACCAGGTCTCGGGTCAAACGCAGCCGAGCGCTGCAGATTTCGCGAAGATGGCGGCGTGCATTGCCAAGCTGCAGGCCAAGAGCGCGTCGTCAGGCGCAGGTAGCGCAACTTCTCGAGGAAGCGGCAGCCTGACCGGTGGCGGCCGGCCCGGCGGCGACGCCTTCCGTAGTTGTATGCCGGCCAGTATGAGGCGCTTTCGCCAGAGCTTCACCGCGCCGGGCCAGACCTATCGCCAGCAGGTGAACACGCCCCAGACGAACATCAAGACCTCGACCTTCACGATCGGCGGCGTCGACACGACTCAGCCGAGCATGGGCCTGATTACGCCCGCCCAGGTCACCAGTGGCCGCTTCCTCCCGAGGAAGGGTGGGCTCGAGGCGCTCGTGGCGGGCGGATACGCGTCCAGCCACAAGCTCAAGGTCGGCTCGACACTGAGTCTGAACAGCACCAAGTTCAAGGTCGTCGGGATCGTCCAGGCGCCGCTCGGCGGCCAGAGCGCCGACATCTACATCCCGCTCACCCAGCTTCAGACGCTCGCCGGGCAGAAGAACGAGATCAACGTGGTGCTCGTGCGGGCGACCAAGAGCTCCGCAGTCGGAGCGGTTCAGAAGGAGATCGAGAAGGCTTTCCCGCGCGCTCAGGTTGCCAGTGCCAAACAGGTCGCCGAGAACATCTCAGGCTCGCTGAAGACCGCCTCTGATCTGTCCAAGAGCCTCGGCCTCGCCCTCTCGATCATCGCGGTCGCCATGGCCTTCATGCTCGCCGCCTTGCTCACGCTCTCCTCCATCACCAAGCGCGTCCGCGAGATCGGAACGCTGCGTGCACTCGGCTGGACGAGGAGACTCGTGATCAGGCAGATCACCGGGGAATCCCTGATGCAGGGAATTCTCGGCGGCGTGCTGGGCGTGGCGCTGGGTATCGCAGCGGCTGCCGTGATCGATGCGATCGGACCGACGCTATCGGCCTCGTCGACGGTGGGAAGCTCGGATAACGGGCCCGCCCGGGGCGCCTTCGGACTCGGCCGAGCGGTGACGCGCACGGCAACCAGCCAGGTCGCCTTGAAGGCGCCGCTCGCCGGATCGCTGATCCTGATCGGCTTTGCTCTCGCACTGGTAGGCGGCCTCCTCGCGGGAGCGACCGGGGCACTCCGCGCCGCGCGACTCCGTCCTGCCGACGCCCTAAGGCAGGTCGAGTAGATGCCGGCCCCACTCTACGAGTTGCGCGGCGCGACCCGGTACTTCCAGCTCGGTGGCGCCACGATCAAAGCGGTCGATGGAATCGATCTGTCGCTCGACGCCGAGGAGTTCGTCGCCATCGAGGGACCGAGCGGGTCGGGTAAGACCACGCTTCTGCAGCTGCTGGGCGCGCTCGACCGGCCCTCCGGCGGCGAGGTTCATTTCGAGGGGCGCGATCTCGGCAGCTTCAGCGACGGCGAGCTGGCCGAGCTGCGGTTGCGCTCATTCGGCTTCGTCTTCCAGCAGTTCAATCTGCTCTCGACGCTCACCGCCCTGCAAAACGTGGAGGCCGGTCTGGCTCCGCTCGGTATCTCGTCCGCCGAGCTACGGGAGCGATCGCTTGCGATGCTCGCCGAGGTCGGGCTACGCGACCGCTCCTCCCACCTTCCCAACCAGCTCTCGGGTGGCGAGCAGCAGCGCGTCGCGATCGCTCGCGCGCTCTCGGTGGAGCCGCGGGTGGTACTGGCCGACGAGCCGACCGGCAACCTCGACTCCCGCAGTGGGGCCGACGTGATCGCCCTGCTCACCGATCTGGCCTCGAAGCACGGCACCACGATCATCGTGGCGACTCACGACACCGAGCTCGCCGCCCAAGCGCCACGCTGCCTGGTCATGCACGACGGGCAGCTCGTCGGCGACGAGAAGAAGCGCAAGAAGGTCGCGCGGCTCAAGAAGTAGAGCGAGCCCGCTTCCACCGTGCTCGTCCGTTTCGTTCCGTCGAGGGCCGGTGCAAGGCACCACGTTTCTCCGCCCGCCCCCGAGCCACCCACCGGTGGGGTCGGTAAAACCTAACAACGAAACGCCCGGGAAGTGTGCCGATTCCGTACCGGTCCGTCCCACACCGCGAACCGCTCTTTTGTATCGCTTCGGGCAGTAGCTCCCGAGGTCCCTGAGACCGCGACCCACAACCGAAGCAAGCGAATCGACGGCGACAGTCCTCCCTGGCGGGCCGCTCATCCGCCGGCGTGCGGCTCGTTTTCAGTAACTCGGGTCGTCTCCACCCGTCGGCGTGAGAAGATGCAACAGGTGCCAACGCCGCCTCGCCCACCCGAACGGATCGAGCTCAGCCTCGGTGACATCACGAAAGAGAAGGTCGACGCGATCGTCACAGCGGCCAACAGCCGGCTGCGAGGCGGCGGTGGAGTGGACGGGGCGATACACCGCGCCGGCGGACCAGAGATCCTGGCGGAGTGCCGCAAGATCGGCCACTGCGAGCCGGGCAACGCCGTAATCACGGGCGCCGGCAGACTCTCCGCCCGCTACGTCATCCACGCGGTCGGACCGATCTGGGCGGGCGGGCGAGACAGCGAGGAGTTGTTACTGGCGTCCTGCTACGAGCGGGCACTCGAGCTGGCCCGCGAGCACGGCTGCCGCTCGGTCGCCTTCCCGGCGATCTCTACCGGTGCCTTCGGCTACCCGCGAGAGCTCGCGGCGCCGGTTGCTCTGGCCGCGACGATCGAGGCGCTCGAGCGCCTGCCTATGATCGAGAAGGTTCGTTTCGTCTTCGTCGACGAGCAGCTGCTCGAGCTCTACCGGCTCGCCCTGGCGCGGCTGACGGCAAAAGACCTACCGCGGTAGGAAGGTGCGGGCGGCCGCGTCGGGGTTGCAGGCCTATTGGAGTAGGCCCAAAGACCTAGGCCGTCTCCTTATCCTTCACGACAAGCACCGGCCGGTCGGCTTCGCTGAGAACGTCGCGCGAGACACTGCCCAAGAACATGCTCGAGAGCTTGCCCAAGCCGCGCGAGCCGACGACGATGACATCGGCCCCTCGCAGCCGGGCAGCATCGACGATCTCGCGGCCGGGGTTGCCCTCGACGATCTCCGTCTCCGCGTAGACGCCGGCTTCCACCGCTTTTGCGAGCGCACGGTCGAGAAGGGCGTGAGACTCGTCGGTCTCTTCGCTGATGGCACCCGGCGCGTAGTGTGAGGGATCGACTCCAGGCTGAACATGCAGGAAGACCACCCGGGCGCCCGTGGCAACGGCCAGCCTCACTCCCTCGTCTTCTGCCAGTTGCCCGCAGACCGAGCCATCGGTCGCTATCAGGATCATCTGCATGCGTCGCGCTCCTTTCTCGAAAGCCCTAGGATCTCCGTGTTTTGTGAATCAAGCCACATCGTAGGGACAGTCGCATCCCGATCTTCGCCGCCGGAGCGAGCCGGGAAACCCACGATCAGATGCCCAAGCGCTCGAGCGTGGCCTCGTCGCGGCGCCAGCGCGGTTCGACCTTGACCGTGAGATCGAGAAAAACGCGGTGCCCGAGCAGCTGCTCAACCTCCGGCCGCGCCTGCACCCCGATCGCTTTGACCATGCGCCCGGCGCGCCCGACGAGTATCTGCTTCTGCGACTCGGTCTCGACCAGGATGCGTGCCCTGAGCATGCGCTCGCCGATCTCTTCCACCTCGACAGAGAGCGAGTGCGGAACCTCGTCGCGCGTCAGAGCGAGCGCCTTCTCGCGGATCAGCTCGGCCAGCCGCAGCTCGAGTGGCAGATCGGTGATCTTGTCACGGGGGAAGTAGGCGACTCCCTCCGGCAACAGCTCGATCAGCTCCTCGCGCAGGTCGGCGACGCCGTCGCCCGTCTTGGCGCTGATCGGATGCAGCGCGTGGAAGTCACCGAGACTCGCGGCAATCTTCATCTGGCTGGCGATGTGACCGGGCTTAGTCTGGTCGACCTTGTTGATAACGATCACCACCGGCACAGGTTGCGAGAACAGCCGCTCGGCGATGAAGCGATCGCCAGCCCCGATCCTCTCCCGGGCCGAGAGCATGAAGAGAATCGCGTCGACATCCTTGAACGAGCTCTCGACGGTTTGCTGCATGCGCTCGGTGAGCGTGTCGAGCGGGCGCTGGAAACCGGGCATGTCGACCAGCACGAGCTGGTAATCGGGGCCGTTGGCAACTCCGAAGATCCGGCGGCGGGTCGTCTGCGGCTTGTCTGAGACGATCGCCACCTTGCCGCCGCAGAGCGCGTTCACGAGCGTGGACTTGCCGACGTTGGGACGGCCCGCCACGGCGACGAAGCCGCTTTTCAGCGTCTCGCTCACGCGAAGATCTGGAACAGCGCCAGAGTCACGAGAGCTCCGATGACGGCGCCGTAGGTGACCTCGAGCGCGGAGTGGAAGCCGGCCTCGATCCGTGTCTGCGCCACCAGGAACGCCATCACGAAGGCCAGCGCCGAGATCAAGAAGCGATGCTGGGCGCCGGAGATCAGATAGGTGACCGCCATCCAGCCCGCAAAGGCGACCGCGGCGTGGCCGGACGGAAGCCCGCCTCTGAGCGGCGTCCCTCGACGAGTCAACGCCTTGGTCACGATCACGAGCAGGATCGTGACCATCAACGCCACCAGGGTGACGTAGACCGGAGCTTTCTCGATCCGGTTCAGCAGATGCGTACTCGGATTGGCGATGTGGTCGCTGAAGACGAGAAAGCCGATCGCGACGGCGGTGACGGTTGCGATCAGGACGGCGCCGGCCGCCGTGTCCTTGGCCAGCTTCGCCATCGGATCGAAGGAAGTGGTAGCGACGTCGATCGCCCCCTCCACGGCGCTGTTGATCATCTCGGTGATGAGCACGAAGGCGATTGCCAGGACGAGCGCGATCAGCTCCGTCTCGGTCACGCCGATGGCGATCGCAGCCACCAGCACGGCGATCGCGATGAGTAGATGAATGCGCATGTTGCGCTGCGTGCGGACAGCGTGAATGACGCCCTGGAAGGCGAAGTTGAAGCTGTCGATGAGGGAGATGCGGGTGCGGATGCTCATCCCTTTAAATAGCGGCGCTCCCGCTCCTCCATCTCGGTTCCGTGCTCGAAGCCGAGTAGATGCAGAAGGCCGTGCACGAGCGGCCGGCGCCACTCGCTGCCGACAACCTGCGGGCAAAGAACTACATCGCCCAGCTGACGCGGAAGCCCGTCCGGCAACTCGTCCCGTCCGTCGATCGGGAAAGAGAGGACGTCGGTCACCTCGTCGATCTCGAGGTGCTCTCGCTTGAGCGTGCGGATCTCGCCGGGAGCGACGAAAGAAAGCCCCAGCTCGCCCTCTCTCACTCCCTCGCCCTCGAGCAGCGAGCGTGCCAGAGATGCCGCCGCCGCTTCTTCGACGCTCGTTCCGCTTCGGTTGTCGATCTCTATCTCGACCATCGCTTCAGTGCCCCTTCAAGTAATGCCTCCGAGTTTCTGGGTCGCTAGCACCAAGCGATGGAAGGACGCAGGGAGCGCTCGTACTGGATAGTACGGGCGCGACTGAGGACGCGCCAGCGCGCCGCGTGATAGCGGGCCAGAAGCCGGGATGTATTGCTTGAAGGGGCACAATTAGCGGCGCCGCTCGGCACCGGTTGCTTCGACGTGTCGCTTGTAGGCCTCGACGATCCGCTGCACCAGCTTGTGGCGAACGACATCCTCGTGGCCGAAGCGGACGAAGGCGATGCCCTCGATATCAGCCAGGATCTGCTGTACCTGGATCAGGCCGGAGGCCTGCTCCTTGGGCAGATCGACCTGAGTGATGTCGCCGGTGACGACGACACGCGAGCCGAAACCGAGCCGCGTCAGGAACATCTGCATCTGCTCGGGCGTGGTGTTCTGGGCCTCGTCGAGGATGATGAAGGAGTCGTTGAGCGTACGCCCTCGCATGAAGGCGAGCGGCGCCACTTCGATCGTGCCGCGCTCGATGTAGGCGGAGAGTCGTTCGGGATCGAGCATGTCGTAGAGGGCATCGAAGAGCGGGCGCAGATAGGGATCGACCTTGGCCAGGATGTCGCCGGGCAGATAGCCGAGCCGCTCGCCGGCCTCGACCGCGGGGCGGGTGAGGATGATGCGCCCGACCTGACCGTCCGAAAGCGCGGCCACCGCCAGGGCCATAGCCAGGTAGGTCTTGCCGGTCCCGGCCGGGCCGATGCCGAAGGTCACCGTTTTCGAGCGGATCGCATCGACGTAGAGCTTCTGGTTGACGGTCTTGGGGGTGATCTTCTTGCCGCGGTGGCGCCAGACCACGTCCTCGAAGACCTCGCGCACGTCGGCGGACTTGTCCAGCGCGGAGCGCACGGCGTCGACCGTCCCCGGCCCCACGTCCTGTCCGTCCTCGATCAAGCCCACGATCTCCTCGATGACCGTGCGCGCCCGAGCGACCTCTTCGTCGGCGCCATCGAGTGTGAGCCGGTTGCCGCGCAGCCTGATCGTGCAGCCGAGCCGCTCTCGCAACGCCTCGAGGACGCTGTCCGACACACCCGCAAGCTCGGCGGCGATCTCGTTGGAGACGGTCAGAACTTCCTGCATCCAGGGCAAGTGTAGGCGCTGGCCCTCACGCTCGTTCGCTCCCGCCGTACAAGCCCGCAGACCGGAGGCACTCGCTCTCGTACCGTTATCGATCTAGCGGCTGCACCTGCCCGAGTTGGCTTAGGTCGGGCTTCGATATCGACACGCCGGTATCGAGAATCTCTCCGGTCGCGTCGTCGACGACAAGCGAGAGGTATTTCCCTTCGATCGGAGGCCCCTTACGACCGGGCGGAGGGAACGGAGCGGACGCATCGAAATTACCCGTCGCAAGGATGACATCGACTTTCTGGTCGGTGTCAACGATGTCACCAGAGAGAGCCGCATTCGCGGCTTTTCTCCGGGTCTGCACATAGACAATAGATGTAGGTGTCGGGTCGCCGAACGCGGCCGAAACGTCGAGCATTTTGCTCTTGAGAATCGAAGCTGCCACAGCGTTTTCCGTGTGTCCACCGTAGCTAACGCCGAATGCCACCCCGCCCGCGATGACCAACGCACTCAGTAACCCGATCGCAACTCTTCGCGGCATTCTCACCCTCTTCGAGCGATGTTGCGCGCGCGCCGGTCCCTCGTGAGCCCGAAACATCATACGCAGCTCATCGAGTGAAACCGCTTCGATGGAGTCCTTGCGTCCTGTCTTCATTAGGAGAACTCCTTTCCGCTAGCCGATAAAGTGGATGGCGCTAGCCCGTGATGGCGGAGCGACTCCCCGAGCTTTCGACGAGCGTCATGAAGGTTCGATTTGACCGTCCCCGCGGAGCACCCAAGAATCGCGGCCGTATCGGCTTCGGTGAGGTCGAGATATAGACGGAGGATCGCGGTCGCCCGTAGGCGCGGAGGTAGCCGATCGAAGGCGTCCTTGAGTGCGCCGATCCGTTCATCTTGGGGTTCGCGTGCGATCTCGCCGAGGAGCTTGGGGTCGATTCCAGACACGCGCCTGAGCAGTAGAAGCTGCTCTTTACGCGCGATCTTGAGCGCCCGCGTCGTGGCAACACGAAGAGCCCAAGCGAACACCGCTTCTGGCCTACGCACTTTCTCGAGACCTCGAATCACGTCAAGGAAGGCCTCCTGGGCAGCATCTTCGGCTATCCAGGAACCTGATCCGACCACAAGGCGTACGGTACGGACGATGAGTGGCTCGAGCTCGACGAGCAGCAATCCGTACGCTTCTCGATCGCCGTCAATCGAGCGACGCGCTAGCGAGATGATTCGTTCGTGATTGTCCATCGTCACCTATAAAAGAGCCCGGAACGCACTAGAAGGTTGGGTCAGGCGCTGACTGTACTCGCGATACGTGCGGAAGCGACCGCTCTAATCAAGCGCTCTGCAGGAAGACGCGAAACGAAAAGACCACACCCACGCGCTCAACCACCTCCGGGGTATCGACGCCGCCTGAACGATGAGAGCAGGCGCCCCCGGCGTCGATCATCGCTCAGCGTGCTAGGCCAGCGCCTCGCGCACCAGCTGCGAGACGACCGAGCCGTCGGCGCGGCCGGAGACCTGAGGCATGACGTCGGCCATGACGCGGCCGAGGTCGCGGATGCTGGTGGCGCCGACCTCGGCGATCACGTTGTCGACGATCTCCTCCAGCTCCTCTTCGCTGAGCTGAGGTGGCATGAACTCCTCGAGAATCGCCAGCTCGGCCTCCTCGTGCTCGGCTCTGTCGAGGTGATCGCCCTTGCGGAATGCCTCGGCGGCCTCGACGCGGCGCTTGCGCTCACGCTGGAGCACTTGCAGCTCCTCCTGCGCCGAGAGCGGCCGCTGCAGATCCTTCTCGGCGGAGCGCAGCTCCGACAGAGTCAGGCGCAGGGCGTCCCGGCGGAGGGCGTCCTGGGCGCGCATCGCCTCGGCGAGCTCTTCCTCGATCCGGCGGATCAAGCTCACTCCGCCACCTCGACTTCCGCCAGCGCCAGGGCCGGCATGCGACTGCTCAGGTCGCGCCCGCCGAGTATGTGCCAGTGCAGGTGAAAGACCGTTTGCCCGGCGCTCGGCCCGACGGTGCAGAGCACGCGGTAATCCTCCAGGCCGAGCGAGCGCGCCGTCTCGGCGATGAACTCGAGCATTCGCCGCGCCTCCTCGGCGGGGAACTCGCCGATCTGGCGGAAGCTGTCGATGTGGCGTTCCGGTACGACGAGGACATGCGTCTCGGCCTTGGGATTGATGTCGTCGATGGCGACGAAGCCGTCGGCCCGGCGGATGTGGGAGCCGGTTCGCACCAGCTCGCAGAAGAGGCAATCGTTGGCGATCATCGTCTCGCCACCGCGACAATCCCGTCTTCGGTCACGCGCTCGGCACGAGCCTGCACGAGCTCGCCGACCGGCCCGCTCAGGAGCCAGGGGGTGTAGTCATCCGCGTATCCGCGTCCCGGTCGATCGATCAAAACGGTTTCCTCCGTACCGATCTTGCCACGCCAGAGGCGCAAACAGGCGTCTCTCGAAGCCGAGCGCATCCGTAGAGCACGCTCCTTCTTCTCTCTCGCGGGCACGTTGTCCTCGCTCGAGGTTGCCGTTCCGGGCCGCGGCGAGTAGGGGAATACGTGCACTTTCGTGATTCCGGCGCGCTCGACAAGAGCGAGCGTGCGCCCGAAAGCGGCCTCGTTCTCGCCCGGGAAACCGATGATCACGTCGCTTGTGAGATTGAACTCCTCGAGCCCTTCGAGCCGGCGCAGGAAGGTGGCGGCGTCGTAGTGGCGCTTCATCGCGCGCAGGATCCCATCGTCGCCGGACTGCAGCGGAACGTGCAGGTGCCTGCAGGCGACCGGCGTCTCGCGGATGGCGGCAACGAGCTCGGCGCCGAGGTGATTGACCTCGATCGAGGAGAGGCGCAGGCGCTCGAGACCGTCCGTCCTCCCCGCCTCACGCACCAGCCGGGCAAGCGACACACCGGCCGCCGAGTCGTGGAAGCAGCCAAGGTTGATACCGGAGAGGACGACCTCTCTGTGCCCCTGCTCGACACGGCGCCGCACTTCTCGTAGCACCTCCTCGGCGGACTTCGAGCGCCCCGGCCCGCGAACGAGCGGAACGACGCAGTAACTACAGACGAACGAACAGCCGTCCTGGATAGTGACGAAAGCACGCACACGTGCCGATCGCGGCTCGAGATCGACTCCGCGGGCGCGGCCGAGCATGTTCGCCAGAAGCTCCGGCACAGCGGTATCCCGGCGCGGTAGTACGATCACGTTTTCGGGCAGCCCCGAGAAGGCTCCCTCGAGATTGGCGCCGCAACCGGTCACGTACACGCGCTCGTGCGTCCGGGCCGCCTTCGTCGCCGCCTGGCGTGACTTCCCGACCGCCTCGCGCGTGACGCAGCAGGTGTTGACGAGCGCGACCTCGGCCTCGCCGGCCCGGGTTTGCTCGTGCCCTTCGGCGAGCAGGCGCTCGCGGATCGCCTCGGCGTCCGAGTAGGAGACCTTGCAGCCGAGGAAGCGCACGGAGAACGTAGTCACGACTTCACCATTAGACGAGGAACGAGCAGAGATTCGAACGAGGCGTTTCTCGGGCCCCTGGCGGGCCGCTGGGCGTACGGCGCCCGAGGGGATAGTGCGGAGAGCACAGACCCGTAGAGCGAGGTGCGGTCAGCGGCCCGAGGCGGCTCCGGGCGGCCAGTCGCGCCTGGACGGACGGAGTCGCCGACCAGTGGCGCGAGAGGCGCTCGCGGATCGCCTCGCTGTCGGAGTAGGAGACCTTGCAGCCGAGGAAGCACACCGAGAAGCTCGTCATGGCTCCAACTGTAGGTGACGCTGGCTCGCGAGAAGGAGGCTGGCGGCTTTTGAGGTGTCCGGCAGGCTGACCTTTGAGGCCGGGGAACCGATAGTCACCGCCGTTTTCCGGCTCGCCGGAAAACGGCGGGACCCACCTCTCCACCCCGAGCGTCAAGCGGAATGAAGACCCGCCGACTGGGTGCGATCGGTGAGTGCGAGGCAAGGACGCAGTGTCGTGCCGCCGAGCGCGGCCAGGCGGCGGAGTGCTTCGTTTCGCTTGGCGCTCCATCAACCCTCCCACGGGGCGGAGCACGGTATCGAGAACATACGCCGGTGAATGTGTCGGTTCCGTGCCGGTTGAGCGTTCGCCTTTGGGCGTGCTTACGCCCAGGGCAGCTTCTCCCAATCGGGCGGACGCTCGGCGCGAAACGCGGGAGCGTTCGCATACGCCTCGGGCGGCGAGCTGGTCGCCTTCTCGACACCGGCGCCGTAGCGGCGCGCGAGCCCCGAGACGGGATAGAAGACTTCGTTGTCCGGATCGCGCGCTCCCGCCATCAGGATCACGCAGGGGCCCGTTCCGGCGCCGATGAAGACGTGCTCGGTGTTCGGCGGGCAGTGCACGAAGTCCCAGGCGCCGAGCTCCCGCTCCTGTCCTTCGACCAGAAGCCGGCACTTGCCGGCCAGCACGAGAAAGTCCTCCTGACTCGACTCGCGGTGGTACATCGCGTTCGACTGTCCGGGCTGCAGCACGCGCAGGTTGATGCCGAGCTCCGGGAAGGGCTGGTCGGTGTTCTCGAAGCGGCAGCCCGCGCCGAGCCGGTCGTTCGTGGCCCAGGCGGTGTCGCGGACGTTGACGACGAACCAGCCCGCGCCGGCCGGCAGGAGACCCGAGGGCGCCTGCTCCAGCTTTGCTTCCCCGATCATCTCCCGCTCCTTTCCGGGCGCGCCAACACGGCGGCCCACTCGGCCTGCTCTTGTCTGCTCACGATCTCATACCCGGCCAGTCGTAACTCGTCTACGACGAGGAAGCCCGAGGCCACGAGCAGCCCGCACTGCAAGCGCGGCGCCAGCTCCTCCAGCAGCTGCAGGCTGATGTTGCAGACGGCGACGTCCGCCGCCGGCAGCTCCTCGGCGAACGCGTCGGCCAGGCGCACCTCGAACGAGACGGCGTTGACCTCGGCGTTCTGGCGCGTCGCCTCGATAGCCACGGGATCGTTGTCGAGCGCCGTGACGGGCACGAAGCCGAGCCTGGCCGCGGCGATTGCCAGCACGCCCGAGCCGCAGCCGATATCGAGCAGGCTCCCCGGCTCCAGTTCCTGCAGCAGCTCGAGACAGAGACGGGTCGTCGGGTGGGCACCGGTCCCGAACGCCCGCCCGGGGTCGATCACCACAGGCACCAGCCCGGCGCCAGGCTCCTCCCAGGGCGGCCCGACCCAGAGCTTGCCGATCGCCACCGGTTGATGGAAAGACTTCCAGCGGTCTTCCCAGCCAGGCTCGACCACCTCGGCCGATACCTCGCCGAAGTGCTCGCGCAGCGCCTCCTCCACCTCTGGCCCGCCGTAGACCGCCAGCTCCAGCGCCCCGGGCAGATCCTGCTCTTCGAAGCCGTGCGCCGCGAACTCGAGCAACTCCGCCCGCGCCTCCTCCGCCTTCTCCGGAGGCACGCGCACGGAGATGCGCAGCAGATCGCTCAGCGGAAGGCGCCCTTCAGCTTCTTGAAGAAGCCGTCGTCCCGCTCGTAGGTGGCGGCCGTGGCGCTTTGCTCGAACTGCTCGAGCAGCTTGCGCTGCTCGTCGTCGAGCTTGCGCGGGACGAGCACGGTCAGAAGCAGGCGCAGATTGCCGTGGCCGTACCCCTGCAGTCGCGGCATTCCCTTTCCTTTGAGAGTGATCACGGCGCCAGGCTGGGTCCCGGGCTCGATCTCGACCTCGGCCTCCCCGTCGAGCGTCGGCACGGTCAGCTTGCCGCCGAGTGCCGCCTGAGTCACCGTCAGCTCCAGCGCGCTGACCAGGTCGTCGCCCTCGCGCACGAAGCGCTTGTCCGGGCGCACGCGCACGAGCACGTAGACGTCGCCGGCGCGGCCGCCAAGACTGCCCGCGTGCCCCTCGCCCGAGATCCGGATCGGCTGGCGATCGTGAATTCCGGCCGGGATCTCGACCTCGAGCTTGCGCTCTTCGGCATCGCGTCCGGAACCGCCGCAGTTCTCGCAAAGGTGCTCGATCACCTTGCCGGAGCCGCCGCAGGTCGGACAGGTCTGCGTGCGAACGAGCTGGCCGAAGAGGCTCTGCGATACCTGCTGGAACATCCCCTGGCCCTTGCAGGTGGAGCAGGTTACGGCCTCTGTGCCGGGCTCCATGCCGGAGCCGTCGCAGACCTCGCAGACGACCTCGACCTCGAGCGTAACTTCGCGTTTGGCTCCCTTCGCCGCCTCGGCCAGATCGATCTCGACCTCGGTGGTCACGTCGGCGCCGCGCTGACGTCCCTGGGGCCGCGCCGCCGTTCCGAACAGGTCGTCTCCGAAGAACGCCGAGAAGAGATCGGAAAGGCTGCCGAAGTCGACCCCGGTCGGTTGGTAGCCGCCGCTACGGAGGCCGGCATGACCGAAGCGGTCGTAGAGCTCGCGCGTCTCGGGCTTGGAGAGCACCTCGTAGGCCTCGACCAGCTGCTTGAAGCGCTCCTCCGCCTCGGGATGGTCGGAGACGTCGGGGTGCAGCTCACGCGCTAGTGCGCGGAAGGCCTTCTTGATCTCTGCCTCGCTGGCGTTGCGTTGAACGCCGAGCAGCTCGTAGTAGTCGCGGTCGCTGGTGGCCATCACCTGAAGGTTAGTCAGAGGAGAAGGTCGAACTGCCTGTTTCGTAGGGCCGCGAATGCTTGAATGCATCCTTTACTCAAGTTAAGCTCGGCCAGCGAAGAGGGCTCGCTGCTTTCGTAACGGGAGGATGATGACCGACCTAACGATATTGATCTTTTACGTCGCGTTCTGGTCAATATCCGTGGCCGCAGCGGTCGTTTTGGGAGCTTTCGCGCCGTGGAAGCGCCGTGGGATTCTGATCGGAGTTGGCTCATTCATCGTCTACTTTGCGGCCCTTTTCATCTTGCCGATATCCGGTGAAGGGCCCGATATCCTCGTGGGCTCCGTCGTCTACATAGCTGTCGGGCTCGATGCGCTTATCGTCTGGATCGCTCTCTGGGCGATCTCTTCCTGGGTCAGCTCGATGGTTCGGCGGCGAAGATCTCGTCGACGCGACAATACAAGCGAGTCTTCGAGTCGCCTCGTTTCTCAGGACTCCTCGTAAACCTCTTCGACGAAGCGGGAGAGCTCCTGCGCGGCGGCGCGAACGGCGCCGATCGCCTTCTCGTAATCCATACGGATCGGGCCGAGCAGGGAGACAGTTCCGAGCGAGCGCTGCACGAGGCCGTAGCGAGCGCCGACCAGCGAGACGCCGCTCAGGGCGGGGTTGTCGAGCTCCTCGCCGACGCGGACGAAGGGCCGGCGCTGCTCGATCGAGGCGCGCAGCAGCTCGAGCGTTGCCGCCCGGCGTTCGAGCACCGAGAGCAGACTGCGACAGGCATCGAGCTCGTTGCCACGGACGGCGTCGAGCAGGGTGGCCGCCCCACCGACGAAGACCCGTTCGTCGCCGCGATCGATCTGCTCTTCCAGAGCAGGGCGCAGGACCGCGAGGAAGTCGCGCTCGCTCGCGGTCAGAGCGGGATCTTCGAGCGCCTGGCGCAGCAGGCGCGGCCCGAGCGTGCGCCCCTCCAGGCACTCGTTCAGGTACTCGCGCGCCCAGCTGACGAAGCCTGGATCGACGGGCGCCTCGAAGGCGCAGACACGTTTCGAGACCTCGCCCGCCGAGGTGATCAGCACAACCAGAACGACCCGCGGCTGCAACAGCAGCACCTCGACGTGGCGTACGGCGGTCGTCTCGAGCGACGGCGCCGAGGCGAGCGCGAGCAGGTGCGTCATCTCCGCCAGCATCTCGGTCGTCGCCTCTAGCGCCTGCTCGACCTCGTTCTGGGCGGCGCGCAGATCGAGCGGCAGCCGGTCGGATTGCGGCGAGCGCTCGGAAAGGAGCGAGTCGGCGTAGTAGCGGTAGCCGCCGTCGGTGGGAACGCGCCCGGCCGAGGTGTGCGGATGGGTCAGAAGCCCGCGTTCCTCGAGCTCCGCGAGCTCGTAGCGCACGGTCGACGATGAGAACGAGAGCCCGGCACGCTCGACCAGGTGTCTGGAGCCGACCGGCTGGCCGTTCGTGACGTACTCCTCGACGACCAACCGCAGTATCCGGCGTTGGCGATCGCTCAGACTGATGGCCAAAGGATCGGGCATTTGCAGGTATTTTATCGAACGGGTAGGGCTATGGACCTGTTCGATGCGAAAGACCCCTAGACCGGGTCCTATCGACACGCTCGCATAGGGGCACCACGTCGCTCCGCCCTCCTCCAATCCACCCACCCGTGGGGTCGTGACACGGTACCTGTCCGGACGTCACGTTTCTGTGCGGACTTCGCGCCGAATCAGCGCGGTCGTCACGCATACGCGCAGCGCTCCGCGTTGTGTCCGTAGCGAGCCGAGCGTCTCCAGCCGCGTCCGCTCAGGGCTCGTGGAAATAGGCACTGATCAACACGTCCTCGCCGACGGAGTCAGCGCTCAGGCGCGAGAGCCGGAGAGGACCGGAGAGACCGCCGAGAAAGCGCTGTCCGGCGCCGGAGAGTAAGGGCGTGACGAAGACGAGCAGCTTGTCGACCAGGCCGGCCTCGACGAAGGCCGTGGCGAGTGTCGGCCCGCCTTCGAGTAACAGCGATTGAACTCCCTCCTGCGCCAGCGCCGATAGCTCTTCGGCAAGCGGGCCGGAGCGAAGCTCGAGCTCGGAGCCCTCGGGCAGCGGACCCTTACCGAAAGCCAGGCGCCTGGGTTGGCGCGTGGCACCGACGTCTCGCGCGTCGAGCCGAGGCTGATCGGACAGCACCGTGCCCATGCCGACCGCAACGGCGTCGAAGGCCGCGCGAAGCTCGTGCACGCGCCGACGCGCTGCTTCGCCGCTCAACCAGCGCGAGCCGGGCAAGGTGACCCGTCCGTCAAGCGTGGCGGCGACCTTGTAGGTGACAAACGGTCGCCCGGACGCGATCCAGGTGCGCCAGGTCTCGTTCTGCCGGCGGGCTTGGAAAGCGATCTCGCCCTCGGCCAGCTCGACCTCGAGCCCGGCCTCGCGCAGGCGCTCGAGACCACCTCCCGAGACCAGCGGATTGGGGTCGATCGCCGCGGCGACGACCCGCGCAACTCCGGCTTCGACGATCGCCTCGCAGCAGGGGCCGGTCAGGCCGGTGAAGCAGCAGGGCTCGAGGGTCACGTACAGGGTCGAGCCGCGAGCCTTCTCTCCCGCCTGCTCTAGCGCGACGATCTCGGCGTGCGGGCCACCGGCGCGCTCGTGCCAGCCCTCCCCCACCACTTCGCCCTCGCGCAAGACGACCGCTCCCACCACCGGGTTTGGCTGCGTCTGACCGCGCCCGCGCTCGGCCAGCTCGAGCGCCCGCTCCAGCAGCTGCTCGTCGCTTGGGTTCGCGCCCGTCACGGTTTCCGCTCCACTCAGGCCAGCGCCGAGACGAGCCGGCGGTAGGCGCGAACGATGTCCTCGCGGCCGAAGATGCTGGAGTCGGCGACGAACAGGTTCGCGCCCGCCTCGTAGACCTTGCGGATGTTGTCGGAACCGATCCCGCCGTCGACCTGGATGTGCATCTGCGCCGGCAGCAGCTCGCGCAGCTCGCGGATCCGACCGAGCGCCTCCGGCATGAACTCCTGGCCCGAATAGCCGGGGTTGATGCTCATACAGAGGACGAGGTCGACGCCGGCCGAGATCGCCGCGGTGGCCGCCTTCGCCACCCTCGTCTCGGGATTTAAAGCCAGCCCGACCTCGAGCCCGTGCTCGCGCGCTTGAGCAACGACGTCGAGCAGGCGACCTCCGACGACCTCGTAGTGGACGGTGACGCTGTCACCTCCCGCCTGGGCAAAGGCCGCGAAGTGCTTCTGCGGCTCGACGATCATCAGGTGGCAGTCGACGACGCCGCCGCCTGCATGCACGACCGGGGCGATCGATTTGAGCACGATCGGGCCTGTCGTGATCGGCGTCACGAACTGGCCGTCACCGACGTCGAACTGGAAGATGCGCACGCCGCCGCGAAGCAGCATCTCGATCTGCTCGCCGAGGCAGGAGAAGTCGGCCGCGTAGATGGACGGCTCGATCTCGGCGGTGCGCACCCAATCGCTCCAGGGCATGGCCTGGATCTTACGCGTCAGCCAACGACGGCTTCGCCGTAGATCCCGGCCAGCTTCGCGTGCAGATAGGCGATGAAGGGCTCGGGATCGACCGGGGCGCCGAGGATTCGCTGACGCAACTCGGCGGGCGTGAATTTGCGCCCGTGCCGGTGCAGGTTCTCGCGCAGCCACTCGCGCAGGGCGCCGAACTCGCCGCTTCTGATCTGATCGGGAAGCTCGGGCAACTCGGCGCCGAGACGCTGCCAGAGCTGAGCCGCCGTCAGGTGGCCGAGCGAGTAGGTGGGGAAATAGCCGAGCGATCCCTGCGACCAGTGCACGTCTTGGAGCAGGCCGAGCCGATCGTTGGGCACCTCGACGCCGAGATAGTCGTGCATGCGCTGATCCCAGGCCTGGGGCAGCTCGGCCAGCGGTAGACGGCCCGAAAGCATCTCCTGCTCCAGCTCGAAGCGCAGGATCACATGCAGGTTGTAGGTCGTCTCGTCGGCCTCGACGCGGATGAAGTCGGGCTCGACCTTGTTCACCATCGCGTAGATCTCGGAGGCCGAGAGCGAGCCGAGCTCGCTTGCGAAGAGGCTGGAAAGCTCGCCGGCGAAGTACTCCCAGAAGGGCAGACCGCGACCGATCAGATTCTCCCAGAGCAGGCTCTGCGACTCGTGCCAGGCCAGCGAGGCGCCGCGTGCGAGCGGAGTCGAGTCGAGCCCGGGCGCGATCTGGCGCTCGTAGAGGCCGTGGCCGAACTCGTGCATGCTCGAGAAAAGGCTCTCGAGCCCTTCCACCTCATAGCGAGTGGTCAGGCGGATGTCCGAGACGGCGATCGCGGTCTCGAAGGGGTGGACGGTCGTATCGAGGCGGAATGAGTCGGAATCGAAACCGAAGCCGGCAAGAACTTGCTGCTCGAGTCGCCGCAGCCCGTCGACCGGCAACTGCCGGCGCAGGGGCCCGTCGTCGACGGCACCGGAAGCGACCGCCGTGCGGATGAGCGGGATCAGCGCCTCCTTGAGACGGGCGAAGATCGGCCGTATCTCGGCCACCGTCAGCCCCTGCTCGAAGTCGTCGAGGAGGGCGTCGTAAGGCTCTCCCTCGGGGGCCATGCACTCGATGTAGCGCCGCTTAAGCTCCAGCGTCTTCTCCAGGCAGGGCAGGAAGTCGGCGAAGTTGCTCGCCTTTCGCGCCTCCACCCAGACCGGGTACGACTCCGAGGAGGCCCGAGTCATCGCCGCCCGTAGCTCGGCGGGCACCTTGATCTCCTTCTCGAAGTCGTAGCGCGCGACCGCGACCAGCCTGGCATCGTCGGAGTCTGGATCGAGCCCCGCCGTAACGGGCTCGGCCGCGTCGAGCAGCTTCCCGAGCTCGGGAGAGGTGGCCCGCTCGTGGATGATGCGCCCTAGCGTCGAGAGCTGATCGGCGCGGGCAGCGGCGCCGCCGGCCGGCATCATCACCTGCTGATCCCAGGCCAGTAACGCAGCAATCCGGCCGAGATCCTTGAGCTCCCCCAGCTCGCGCTTCAGCTCGTCGAGCGCCTTTACCACCCCGGACATAGCGGGAACACTATCTACGTTCCGCGATTATTGGTAGCTGTCCGCTTGGGACGGCTACGAGCACAACCGCTTCCTCGAGCCTAGAGGATCTTGTAGCCGGGATAGACACCGCAACCCGCGAAATCCCACGACTCGAGGGAGGGGAAACCGGGGATGTGCTCGGGCGCGACGCCATCGGGCCCCAGGTCTTTTCTCGAGTAAGTCCGGTCGAAGCTGTGCACGCGTACGAAACGCGTTCCTTCGAGACGCCAGAACTCGCGCCGGACTTCCACGCGACCCCTCAGCGCGTACAAGGACGAATAACCTACGAGTAACACGCCCTTGCTGGGCCCGTAGGGACAGTTGACATCATCTTGGCCGGTTCCGACGGTGCCTCCGACCTGGATATAGCCCCCGGGGGTGCGGATTCGTATTAGTCGCTCTTTGCGCACGGTATAGATCGTGTATCCGGCCTCGAAGGCGCCTGCCCAATCCTGGACGATCAGCTCGGCGCCGGCCTTATCGTCGATATGCGCAAGCGCCGCGACATTCGCGCCGTCGTACGGGTCCGCGCTATCCCCCATCCAGCTTCTCAGCGTTCCGCTCCGCGTCTTCACCACGAGGAAGATGCGCTCCTTGCCATTCGCGATACGCCTGTGAACGACAGCGGCGGCATCGTCGTAGCCGTCTCCGTCGACGTCGCCCAGCATCCAGCAACCGTGACCGTACGGACCGATGAAACCCTGGAGGCAGTGTCCGCCACGAGTCGCGCGGGTATTCCCGCGCAACTGGAAGAAATCCGGTGCGGTGACAGAGATGCTCACGCACGTGAGCAGCGCTACCGCAACGGCATATCCTCTGCGACGCACTCGCTCATTATGAGAGGGCGCAAAGGCCGATCGCCCACCCGAGCGTCTAGACCACTCTCAACCGCGCGATGAAGAACCCGCTCGTGCGGTGAACGTGCGGAAGCGTGAGCAGGAACTCGGGCCGGCGCGGGTGCGAGAACTCGGGCCAGAGCTCGCCCAGGGGCTCGGGCTCGAGGCCGCTGGCCGCGACGACGTCCTCGTTCTCCTCACGGTTGATCGTGCAGACCGAGTAGGTGACCGTGCCGCCGGGGCGGACGCGGGCGGCGGCGACACGCAGCAGCTCGAGCTGAAGTTCCGCCAGCGAGCGCGCGCGCCAGCGCAGGTCGGGGCGACTGGCGAGCACACCGAGCCCCGAGCAGGGAGCGTCCACCAGGGCGCGGTCGAAGCCGGTCAAGTCAGGCGGTAGATCGAGCGCGTCCGCGTTGAGGACACGGATCGAGCGCGCGCCCAGGCGGCGGCAGTTCTCGTCCAATTCGCGCGCCCGGCCTTCGTGCTTCTCGATCGCCACCACCTCGGCGCCGAGCCCGGCCAGCTGCGTCGCCTTGCCGCCGGGCGCGGCGCAGAGGTCGAGCACCCGCTCGCCCGGGCGAGCGCCCACGGCCAGGCCGGCCAGCTGCGAGCCACGGCTCTGCGGCCAGACGAGGCCGCCCGCAAGCGCCTGCGCGTCCACGCGCTCGACCACGAGCGCGCCCGGGATGAGCGGATCGGGATCGCCTTCGACCTCGCCGGGCCTGAGCGTGTTTCGACGCACAGCCGTCTCGGCCGGCTCGTTCTGGGCGCGCAGTAGCGCCGGGGCGTCGTCGGGACCCAGCTCGCGCCAGAAGGTCTCGGCGATCCAGTCGGGATAGGAGTAGCGGAGCGCGGCCTCGCGCGGCGTCCATTCCGGCAGGTTCTCGACCAGAGCGCGGGCACCCTCGGAGAGGCGACGCATGATTGCGTTGGTGAAGCCGACCGCATGCTTGATGCCGGCCTCGCGCACCATCTCCACCGACTCGTTGACGGCAGCGTGGGCCGGGATGCCCGAGGCATAGGCGAGCTGATAGGCGCCGAGCCGGAGCGCCGCCCGCACGGGAGGATCGAGCGTACGCGGCGAGCGCTTACCCAGCTGCTCGATCGCGTGGTCGAGCGTGCGCACCCGCTGCACCGTGCCGTAGGCGAGCCGCTGCGCCAGCGCCCGATCGCGATCGCCGAGTTTCCTCGCCTCGGCGGCGAAGGCGCGATCGGCGTAGGCCTCCTGCTCGAAGACGCGCAGGATCGTCTTGAAGGCGGCGCGGCGTGCCGGCGAGACAGGCATGGCTAGTGCCCCTTCAAGTGATGCTTTCGAGTTTCTGGGTCGCTAGCACCAAGCGATGCTAGGACGCAGGGAGCGTTCGTACTGGATAGTACGAGCGCGACTGAGGACAACGCAGCGCGCCGCGTGATAGCGGGCCAGAAGCCGGAAGGTGTCGCTTGACGGAGCACAATCACTGCCGCAGGCCGCGCAGATAATCCGCTGCGGCCATTCGCTTCTTGCCCTCCGGCTGCAGCTCGAGCAGCTCGAGCCCGCCGGCCACGAGCGCCGAGTCCGGCCCGGCCGGACGGGCGCGCCAGACGATCAGCCGGCGACCGTCCAGCTCGCCCCGGGCGCCGATGTGCGGCGAAAGGGCGCGGATGCGGTTCAGCGTCTCCTCAGGCGGGCGGCTCCAGTCGAGCTCGCGATCCTCTGGCGTGATCTTGGCCGCGTAGACGGCGCCCTGCTCGGGCTGGGGCTCGAAAACTGGCTCCGGTAGAACTCCATCCAGCAGCGTGACGGCAAGCGCAGCGGTCTTCTCGTAGACCGAGCCGGCATCGTCCTCGAGCGCCAGCGGGAACGCCGCCTGGGCGCAGATCGGCCCGGCGTCGAGCTCCTTGACCGTCCTGTGGATGGTCACGCCGGTCTCGGGATCGCCGGCCATCAGCGCCCGCTCGACCGGCGCCGCTCCCCGCCAGCGCGGCAGTAACGACGGATGGACGTTGAGCCAGAGCGCCCGCTCGAGCTGAGCCTCCGGGATTAGCACGCCGTAGGCAGCCAGGATCACCGTATCGGCGTCGAGCTCGAAGGAGGCGTCGAGCTTCTCGGGCTGGAGGACGGGAATACCGAGCCGCTCGGCCACGAGCTTGGCCGCCGGCGACCGCAGCTTTTGCCCGCGCCCGGCCGGGCGGTCGGGTCGCGTGATCAGGAAGGAGATCTCTCGCCGTGCGGCCAGTCCTTCCAGAACGCCGGCGCCAAAGGGGGCGGTCGCGGCGACGGCGAGGCGCTCGGCCACGGGCCTAACGAGACGGTGTGAGCATCACCCGCGGGCGCAGGATCGAGAGCGCCTCGCGACGCGCCTCGGGGGTGGTGCGATCGAAGGTCAGTATCCCGTCGAGATGGTCGACCTCGTGCTGGACGGCGCGCGCCGGCAGGCCGTCGAGCTCCAGCATCAAACCTCTCCCGTCCACTCCCTGGGCCTCGAGGCGAACCGTGATCGGGCGCTCGACCGGTACCAGCGTGCCCTGCAGCGAGAGGCAGCCTTCCTCCTCGCTCTCGAGCTCGTCGCCGATCGGCGTGACGCGCGGATTGACGATCGCCTGCGCGGGCTCCTCGTCGCCCAGCTCGATCACGAACATCCGCTGCAGGATGCCGACCTGATTCGCCGCCAGACCGACGCCGGCCGCGTCGTGCATCAGCTCGATCATGCGCTCGGCCTGGTGCGCGAGCGCCTCGTCGAAGATCTCGACCTCACGCGCCCGCATGCGCAGCACGGGATCGGGATAGTGCCTGAGCTGCGCTAGCGCCGTCCGCCGCCTGGCCTCGTGCTCGGCGTCGAGCGTAACGTTCTTGACCTGACCACTGTTGGGCATCGCCTGGATTCTACGCGGAGACGGTGTTCTGCCGGTTGTGGCCAACCGAGTGTTCGCCCTCGTCAACTCTCCGAGGAAGTGGCATGATCCGCGTTCGTGCGCAGACGCAGCCGGATCGTGGTATCGCTGATTGTCCTGACGACGATCCTCGCGTCGGCTTCGACTAGTCGCTCCGAAGGAAATGCGCAGAGTGGTTCGGTATCAGTCACTTCGGGCGGACAGATCGTCCTCGGCTCCTCGAAGTTTGTTACCAACGGGATTGGCTGGGGGACTGCCCGACCCCGCGTCATTTCCAATGGCGGCGACCCGAGTGGCTACGTATCGAGTATCCACTGGAGTAGCTGGGGCGGTAAGGTCGCGATCGGCCGTGGACTCAATGCGATCTTCCGACCGACCGGCGGTTATTACAGCAAGCTTGTCGTCATACAGCTACGTGTGAGCGGGATCGGTAGATGCCGCCCCGGCGGCCCACGCGCATACCTGCATCTGAACGTCCGAGAACCCTCGCGCCCTGGCGGACGCGTCGGGCGGTGGTTCGCATGGAGTGGCGTTCACAACCTGTGTCACTACGATTGAGTCTGCTGCGCCACGCGTTCGATGCAGCCAAGCCCTGGAGTCAGCCGCACCGAGCCCCTAGGTATTTCTGGCTCAGAACCCCTGCGGATTGACATCGACGACGGCGCTCAGCTCGGCGCGGCGCATCGCCGGAGCCGCGGCGCTTCGTCCCGGTTCCGCCCCCGGTGTCAGACACCGAAAACTGTCAAGTGAAATCAGTCGGAAAAATGGATCTCTCCGTCCACAAGCCCCGGAGTAGTTCGGCTGTTGATCAGGGTCCCGTCCCTCGCTCTGTAGAAAACGTCACGCTATCGGCACGCCTGGATCCTTGACGAAAAACGGTGCCTGGCACCGGTCTGGCGCCTGGCACGTGCTAGGCGCCAGACCGGCTCAGAACCCCTGCGGATCGACATCGACGACGGCGCTCAGCTCGGCGCGGCGCATCGCCGGAGCCGCGGCGCTGAGCAGCTGGGCCGCAGCCGAGGCAATCCGGCGCGGGTGAGTCGTCTTGGCCACGAGCTGGGCGCGGTGGCGACCGCGCAGACGTAGAAGCGGCGCCGGCCCGATCAGCTCCTCGCCGGGGATGCCGTCCTTGATCTCCTCGAGTAGGCGCATGGCCTCGCCCTGCTCCGGGCCCGAGGCGAGGATGCGAACGATGTGGCGAAAGGGCGGGTAGCCCAGCTCGCGCCGGCGCTCCAGCTCGGCGGCGAGAAAGCCCTGAACGTCGTGGCGCGCGGCGAAGCGAACGGCCTCGCTGTCGGGCTGGAAGCTCTGGATCAGAACGCGGCCGGGGGCATCACGGCCGCTACGTCCCGCGAGCTGGGTCAGCAGCTGGAAGGTGCGCTCCTCGGCACGGAAGTCCGGCTGGGCAAGACCGGCGTCGGCGTCCACCACCGCGGCCAGAGCGACGCCCGGAAAGTGGTGGCCCTTGGCGATCATCTGGGTACCGAGCAGAACGGCGCTGTCGGCAGCCGCGAAGCGGGCCAGCTTCTCGACCAGGGCGCCCGGGCGGGCGGCCGCGTCGGCATCGAGCCGGATCCGCTCCAGGTTGGGGAAGAGCTTCGCCAGCTCGCGCTCGAGCTTCTGCGTGCCCGCGCCGATGCGGGAGAGCTCGGGCGAGCGGCAGACCGGGCAGACCTCGGGCTCGGGCTCGGAGTAGCCGCAGTGGTGACAGCGAAGCGACGAGCCCAGGTGCAGGACAAGCGCCACGTCGCAGTCCGGGCAGCGAAGTGTGTGGCCACAGGCGCGGCAGTGCAGAGCCGGCGTCAATCCGCGCCGGTTGAGCAGTAGGATCGCCTTCGCACCCGCCTTCGAGACTGCTTCCAGCTCGTCGATCAGCGGCGCGGAGAGCGGGAAACCGCGCTCGCGACGCATGTCCACGACCCGCACCGGCGGTAGCTTGCCGATCAGCCGGCCGCCCAGCTCCAGCCGCTCCAGCGCCTGCCAGGACTCCGGCCTCGGCGTGGCGCTGCCGAAGACGGCGACCGCACCCTCGAGCGAGGCCCGTTTGGCGGCGACGGTGCGGGCGTCGTAGCGCGGATCCGACTCCTGCTTGAAGGAGGAGTCGTGCTCTTCGTCGCAGACGATCAGACCGAGGTTGGCGACGGCCGCGAAGACGGCGGAGCGGGCGCCGATCACCACACGTGCCTGGCCCGCGGCGATCCGCTCACGCTCGTCGCGACGCTCGGCCACACTCAGGCGCGAGTGCAGCACAGCTATCTCGTCACCGAAGCGCTGCCGGAAGCGCCCGAGCGTTTGCGGCGTCAGCGAGATCTCCGGGACGAGCACGATCGCCCCCTTGCCGCGAGCAAGTGCGGCAGCGCAGGCCTGCAAATAGACCTCGGTCTTGCCGCTGCCGGTGACTCCGTAGAGGAGGAACAAGCCGCCGCCATCGTCCAGCGACTGCACGATTCGCCCGATCGCCCGCTGCTGCGACTCGGTCAGCTTCTGCGGCGCCCGCTCGGCGGCCAGCGCGTCCCGCTCCAGCGGGCGAGCGCGCTCGCCACGGCGCTTCGGCATCGCCGGTGCCACCAGCGCGAGCGCACGTCCAGGCGTCGAGCCGTAGTAACCGGCGAGCCAGAGCGCCAGCTCAACCAGAGCTGACGGCAGCTCACCAACGACTTCCTCGATCGGCGAGAGCTCGATCCCGGCCGGCGGCGGCGCACCGACCTCGGTCACTACGCCGCGCAGGCGGCGTCGGCCCAGCTTGACCCGTACGATCGCGCCTGTCTCGACTCCCTCCGGTACCAGATAGGTGAACTCGTGCGCCAGCGCTCGCGCGGTCACGAGCGGGAAGACGGATGCCGGTCGTAAATTCACCCGACCTAGCCTAATTGCCGCAGCCGCGCGCGCCATGTATGAGAATCCTCAATAGGGGTACCTAGATGTGAGCATGGTTGAGGGGACTGCCGGTAAAGACCCGCCTGCGCGTCTGCCGTATAAGGCCATAGGACGCGCCGGCGTCTCGCACGCACGCCTGACGCTGGTCTTGGTCGCCACCGCGGTCGCCGCCTGCGACCTGCTCGTCAAGCTGCTCGATCCGACCGAGACCGGCCTCTTCCACAAACGCACCTACGGCGAGCTGATTCTGATTCTGGCGATCTCCGCCGCCGCGATCTACGTCGTCCCGCTTGCGCGCTCGCGCTCGACCGCCGTCGGCGCCGGCCTCATGACCGGAGGCGGCATCGGTAACGCTCTCTCGATCGTCGTCTCGCCGCTGGGCGTCCCCAACCCGTTCGTTCTCTCGCAGGGAGGCTGGACGATCGCCTTCAACCTGGCCGATGTCTGCGTTCTCGCCGGATTCATACTGACGACGCTGAGCGTTTGGGGTATCGCGCTCGGACGCGGGGACGAGTTGCGCCGGCCCATCGGCGTCAGCCCGGTACGCAGACACTCGGGCGAAGTCCTGACGCGGGAAATGCCCACCCAGCCGCGACCCGACCCCGCGTACCGGAGCGGCACGGGCGACTTTAGACTACTGCCCGAGCCCGACGGCCTCGCGCAGCGCCGCGGCCTTGTCGGTGCGCTCCCAGCTGAAGTCGTGGTCGTCGCGACCGAAATGCCCGTAGGCTGCCGTCTTGGCGTAGATCGGCCGGCGCAGGTCGAGGTCGCGCAGGATCGCGGCCGGCCGCAGGTCGAAGTGCTCGCGCACGAGTTCCTCGATCTTCGCGACCGGGAGCTTCTCGGTGCCGAACGCATCCACCGCGATCGAGACCGGATGAGCGACGCCGATCGCGTAGGCGACCTGTAGCTCAAGCCGATCGGCGAGCCCTGCGGCAACCAGGTTCTTGGCCACGTAGCGGGCCGCGTAGGCAGCCGAGCGGTCGACCTTTGTCGGATCCTTGCCTGAGAAGGAGCCGCCGCCGTGGCGAGCGGAGCCGCCGTAGGTGTCGACGATCAGCTTGCGACCGGTGAGACCCGTGTCGCCCATCGGGCCTCCGACGGCAAAGCGCCCGGTCGGATTGACGAGTACGAAGTCGCGCTCGCCGAAGCGCTTCTCGTCGTAGAGGTCGCGGGGCAAGATCGGGTACAGGACGTGCTCGATGATGTCCGGCTTGATCAGGGTTTCGGCGTCGAGGTCGTCGGCGTGCTGGCTGGAGACGAGCAGGCGCACGATCTCGACCGGCCGCTGGGCGCCGTGCTCGTCGATCTCGTAGCGGATCGTCACCTGAGACTTGCCGTCCGGGCGCAGATACGGCAGTACACCCGCCTTACGCACCTCGGCCAGGCGTTTACAGATCTTGTGCGCGAGCAGGATGGGCAGCGGCATCAGCTCGGCGGTCTCGTTCGAGGCGTAGCCGAACATCATCCCCTGGTCGCCGGCGCCCTCCACATCGAGCGGATCGACATCGCCGGAGTCGTGCTGAACCTCATAGGAGGAGTCCACGCCGCGAGCGATATCGGGCGACTGCTCGTCGATCGCCAGGATCACGCCGCAGGTCTCGGCGTCGAAGCCGTACTTGGCGCGCGTGTAGCCGATCTCGGCGATCTTGGCCCGTGCCAGGCCCTTTACATCGACGTAGGTCTCGGTCGTGATCTCTCCAGCGACGATCACCAGCCCGGTCGTGACCAGCGTCTCGCAGGCGACGCGGCCGACGGGGTCACCGGTGAGAACGGCGTCGAGCACCGTATCGGAGATCTGATCGGCGATCTTGTCCGGATGGCCTTCAGTAACCGATTCCGAGGTGAAGAGGAACTCGCTCACAGACGCTGACACTACTCGATCTCCTTTTTGGTCGCTGGCCGCACCGATAAGCCGGCGAGATGGTACAGCGATCGAGGTTTGAATGCCTCGGACGTTCAACCACTGGCGGCCGCAAAGCCAAAAGAGCGTCGGAGCGGCCAGAAGACGGCCACGCTGGTCATCGAGAGCCAAACGAGCGCCCTCCCGATGTCGAGAAGGCGCCCGTGGCACGATGAGCGATCAGTTCGTGACCTGCACCCAGCCGTTCACAGAGCCGGTGTTGTTGATCGCGGCGCCCTCTTCGTTAAGGACGCAGAAACCGACGTTCCAGGTTCCGGCGCCGGGCACCACGGATGCCGCCGCCGCGAACGTCCGTTGGTCTGGATACACCCATGAAATTGTCGCGGAAAGGCCCGCGACGAAATTGGTGATCGCGCCTCCGGTGCTCGCTTGATAGCAGAGGCCGAAGCCGAAAGATTGCCCGCTAGTGCCTGCGCCCGTGGATCCAAGCGACGCCACGGCGGCACCGGTGAGTCACTGGCTTGTCGTGGTGGTTACGGTGGCGATGTTGGCGAAGACCCAGTTCGGGTTATTCGCATAGAAAATGCCCATCTCGCCGTTGAAGACTGCTGTCGTGACGATACCGCTAGGGCCCTGTGCGCCTGTCGCGCCTTTGGCCCCTGTGGCTCCTTTGGCCCCTGTGGCGCCAGTGTCTCCTTTGGTGCCCTTGTCTCCTGTGGCTCCTTTGGCGCCCGTGTCTCCTTGGCTCCTTGGGCTCCAGTCGCTCCCTTCGGTCCCCTGGCGCCCTTTAGCGCGGTGAGCACGCTCGGCTTGATCTGGTTGGTCGAGGTGATCAGATAGTGGTGGCCCGCAGCGACGGCGCCGCCGCCCAGCGCAAAGAAGAGGGCAGCGATCGCGATTGCCCCGGCGGGGGATGGCCACAGGGACTTGGGTTTCGTGGTTTTCTCACTTTCTCGGAGGGCCGCCTGAGAGGGCGCGGCGGGGAGGGCTACTGACGTCGGCGGAACCTAATGCCCTCACGAGAGACTGTCAACGTCGAAGACGCGTGAGCTAGACGGTTGCGGCGGACGAATGATCGGCTACGGGCTATGCGCGACGCCTATGATGCAAGAGAGTTACGGAATGCCTGACCAGGCTGATTTCCAAGCTCTCGATGAGCTCCTGGGCTCGGAGATGGCGAACGGCATTTCTAGGCCGGACGCTCTCGCCGCCATAGTCGCAGTTGGATTTGGTGATCGCGGACGCGAGACGCTGCAGGCTTACCGTTACGCATTGCTCGGCGAGATCGCTAAGAAAGAGGAATCGACTCAAGTACTTGGCGGCGAAGATGTCGAATTCATCGCCAGAGCTACGGCCGTCGCCACGGCCTTGAGTGACATTCTGGCGGCTTGGCCGACTTGCGTTGTCTGCTCCGCGACTGAATCTTCCGAGTGGACGATCATAGAACAGGACAACCCCGAGGGATCCGAACCCGGCTTTTACTGCAACGAATGCGCCCCCACCAATGGCTGACAGACTCGCACTGGAGATCCCATGCCCGGTATCGGGATGTACCGGCAAAATCGAGCGGATCACACGCTACAAGGTGAGCGCTGAATGGGCGCGCAAGGAAGATGGAACCTGGAGTTTCGGTGCCTACGACAACGGAACACGTTTCCACCTTTTCTGCTCGCATGGGCACGAACTGAAAAGGCGCGGCCGCGATCTTCCGGCCGAAGCACAGGCCGTCGTTTTTCCCGGCGGGGAGCGGGAGTCAGAACAGCCGGCGGAAAGGCCGCGCGTCCGCTGGGGCGCCCCACGCGGTCAGAAAGCGTTGGACAGCCATCTAACGATTATGCGCGAGAACGAGACCGATGACTGATACCGGAGCAAATCCTGCGCAAAACGTCCGAGAACGTGTCCGCATAGTGAAGCGGTCCAGCCCTCGGATCTTCTAGCCCGCGCTGAGGACGCCCTTGATTCGTAATCCGCCACGCGACTCGCTCAGGTAGGCGAGTAGCGCCGACCGGTCTGCGGGCCGGTTTTTCGTCACTCCTGAGCAGCCGGCTTGCGCTTGATCTTTCGTCGTGGGAACCGAGCTCCCGGCCAGGATCGAGGCAACACCCTCGAGATTGGCGTAGAGGACGCCCGCGTTCTCGGCCGGGACCTGGAGCACTCGCCGGGCTCGCAGGAAGACCGCAGTCGTCGCAAGCCTCGAGCCGGGGAGGGCGATGGAAGAGGCGCTCGCGACAAAGATCTTGCCGGCGACCGCTCCGATGTACAGTCGCACGGCCCCGACCGTCAACTCGACAGCGGGCGCGTCGGCGATCGTGACGTTGCGCATATGTCCCCTGAGTTGGGCGGTAACGAGTGGTAGTAACCGCTCGAGCTTCCTGGCCGTCGCCACTACTCCGGGCATGCGCAGCTCGAGAGCAAATCCGCTTCGCTCCAAGAGCTGAAACCGATTGAGCGGCGAAAGCGCGCAGCGCTGCGGCAAGGGCACGCCCCCGACCACCGATAAGGACAGCCTCCCCGCACTTAGATTGGTCAGGTCTTCCACAGTCAAACCGAGCTGGACGAGTTGCTTCGGCGTTTTCCTGACGAGTTCCGCGAGCGTCTTTTCGAGACCGAAACTGGAGCCGGCTACCGTCGCAGCGAACAGACTGTCGGCGGGCGCCTCACCAGGAAGCGGGTTGAGCGCGTTCGTCGCTTCGACCCCGGAGACAGTCCCGTCAAGCCGAAAGCCAGCCGCGTCCGGTCGCAGCGAGAGAGCGATCCAGTCGAACGGGCTCTTCGTCGCGGCCACCGACGACCCCAACCCGAGCAGGCCGCCGCTCAAGCGCGACGCAGCCAAGCGCAAGCTCTCGTCTCCCCTCAGATAGACGCGGACGAGTGCGTCTTTCGACAGCGACTTGAAGGCGGACAGAAATGCGTGCGAGCCGATCAATGTCCCCTTCTTCGCCTCGCTGGTGAAGCGGTCGAGGACGGCGCCGGAGTTGGCGACCAGGAGCCAACCGTTGTGCTCACGCGTCGTGAGGACCGGCACCTTGCGGCTGGTCTTGGCCTTGGCGCCCTTGCGAACGCGATCGTTCTCGTCCCTGCAGGCGGGCGTGCTCGTCGGGCAGCGCAAAGACGCGAGCAGCGATCTCAGTGCGGTCATGTTCTTCGGCTTGGTCATGATCACCACGCCTCCACCCTTACGGCTGCTCGCCGGAAGCACGGCGACGTCAACCGTCTTGCCGATTCGGGTCTGTACGGTGTTCGCACCGGTTCCGAGTGCCGTAAGCCAGGTAACGGCGTTCTTCAGCTCCGGCACGCGCGCGGCCAGCCTTGCTGCCTCCTGCCACTGAGATCTCGACCGATCGGCGTTCAGCGAAACGAACGCGATCGAGTCGGCGGGTGCGATCTCGGCGCCGGTTCCCTCGCCGGCCTTGCCCGCACCCTTGCCAAGGCAGGCCGTAAGCACAAGCGAACAGACAGAGACGAGGACGAGAGCGGAATACGAGCGGCGGATGGCAGAACCCCCAGTAGCCGAAGGCGGTCTCGCGAAGACTAACCGGGAGGGCAGATACGAGCGCCGCCGCCCGTTTGGGCGGCGGCGCTCAGCTCAATTCCTCGACCTGACCCTGCGTGACCTATTTGGAGCCTTTCAACGTGAGTAGAGCCTTGAGCTCGACCTTGCCGCCGCTGGTGGTGACGTAGCCGAGCAGCGAGCTGATGCTCTGGAGACCCGCTTTGATGTCGGCAGGCTTGATAGCGGCCGTGGCCTTGCTCGTGCCCGACTTGGGGAGACTCGACGAGAGGCTCTTGGCCAGGCTCTTGACAACCGAGTTACCGCTCTTGTTGAGCGCGTCCAGCTGCTTGAAGTCGATGAACAGCACGCCATCGTTCGCCGATGGAACCGGTAGAGCCTTGGTCGCCGCCGAATAGACCGGATCACTCGACAGCTTCGAGCCTCCCGGAAGAGTTGTGACGTCGGTCGTCACGAACAGATCCCTGCCCTTGACGCCTAGATAGAGGTGGATTGGGGCTGTGTTTCCGAGGCTGAGCTCGGTCGCCGAGACGCCGCTGACCGAGACCTTCTTCACCTTTCCGAACGAGGAAAGAAGCGTGACCGCCTTGTTGACAATCACAGACGCCTTTGCCGGGTCTGGCGTCTTGATCAGCACTCCGACTCCGGAGGAGGTGCCGTAGATCGCCATCTCGCTACGGGCGATGGCGGCGACGTCCTTCAGCTTGATGCCGAGCAGCGTCTGGATCTGGGTGACGCTGCTGGCGTACTTGGGGTTGTTGACGAGATTCGTGACCGACTTGTCGAGGCCGAGCGACTTCCCGTTCAGGTCGACGACGAACGCGGCTCCGCTCGGCAACTCGTCCAGGAGCGACGAAGCGGCCGCGGTCGGGGTCTTTTTACCTTTGAAGACGCCTTCCACCGAGATCCCGCCGGGAGCGACGCTGGCCGCGACACCGGCCCATTTGAGCTGGTTCTTCTTGACGGTGTTGATCAGCGTCTTCGGCGAGATCGAGAGCGAGAGACCGGAGGACGTCTTCGACTTGGCGGGCTTCGACATGGAGGAAGCCAGCGAGGTCAGCGCGCCCGTGACACTCGCACCGGGCACATAGGCCCTGACCAGCGCATCGGCGGGAAGTGCCGCCATGGCAGTCTTGAAGCCGCTCAGATCGGCCAGCTTCGCCTTACCGGCGGCGGCCTGGAACTGATCGAGCATCGCCTGCGAGTCGGCCACTGCGAGCCACGAGCCGATCTCAGCCGTGACCGGCTTGGTCTTGCCCGGCGCCTTGACGAGCAGAGCCTTGAGCTTGGCCGCGTCCTTGGGCTCGGTCAGCACCACCAGCCCCGGCTTCTTGGCATTACCGAACTCGACGATGTCGGTGACAGTCCCGAGCGCCTGCGCGACATCCGCCAGCGTGACACCCGACTTCGCGAGCGCCGTCGTGACGCTCTTCTCGACCACAGGCATGCGCGCCAGTAATCCCTGCGCCTTCTGCCACTGATCACCCGAGCTGTCGGTACTGATAGAAACAAAGGCGAGTGCACCGGCGGGAGCCAACTCGGCGCCGGCGACGGTCGAGCTACCGCTCGACGAGGAACTACTGCTCGTAACCGAGCTCTTGCTCTTGCTCTTACTGCCGCAGCCGACCAGCACGAGCGAAAACGCGAGCAAAATAGCGAAGGAAAGACAGATACGGCGCATTGAAAACCTCCGAGGCCGAGGAACGTGTAGTGGAAGGGTAGATCAGACCGCGGGCGCCGACCACTCGCCTGTCGGTTTCCTGCCCATCAGCTCGGCCGCCAGGTCCTGTACCGCACCGCCGCCGAGCAGGACGCAGACCGCCTCGGTGATGGGCAGCTCGACTCCCAAACGGCGCGCCATCTCCCTGAGCATGGGCGCAGTGGTCATCCCTTCGACCGTGCCGATCTCGTCTCGTGCCTGCTCGGGAGTGACGCCGCGTCCCAGCAGCTCACCGGCACGTCGGTTGCGACCGTGCCGATGCCAGCAGGTTGCGATCAGGTCGCCCATCCCAGCCAGGCCGGCGAATGTGTCGGCCCGAGCGCCGCAGGCCAACCCGAGACGAGTCATCTCGGCCAGTCCACGCGTCATCAGCGTCGCCTTGGCGTTGTCTCCCAGACCGAGCCCGTCTACGGCGCCGGCCGCCAGGGCGATCACATTCTTGGCCGCGCCGCAGAGCTCGACGCCGACCAGATCGGTGTTGACGTAGACACGGAAGGTCGAGCAGGCGATCTCGGCCTGCAGCCAGACAGACAGCTCAATCTCTTTGCTCGCCACGACCGCGGCCGCCGGTAGCTTCGCCGCTATCTCCTCGGCGAAGTTCGGGCCGGAGAGAACGGCCACCGACCGCCCCTCGACGAGGGTCGAGAGCCGCTCACCGGAGGCCGGATCGAGGCCCTTGGTCAGAATGAGTAGAGGCGAGGCGCCGGGAAGACCCGCGATCGCGCCGGCGAACGAACGGCTCGGCACCGCGACCACCGACAGATCAGCGCGTTCGAAAAGGGCTCCCGATTCGGCGACGGGGAACGCCTCGACCCCTTCCAGCAGAAGCTCTGGCAGGTAGAGGGCGTTCCGACCGGTCTCGGCAAGCGAGCGAACGACCTCCGGATCGCTGTCGACCAGCGCCACTTCGTGCTCGCAGCCCGTGAGAAGAGCGGCGAACGCCGTACCCCACGCCCCCGCTCCCAGGATCGCAACCTTCACAGTCTCATCGCCTCACGAAATCGATCGTCACCGGCACTCCCTCGAGAGCGAAGCGCTCTCGCAGCTCGTTCTCTACCCAGTAACCGTAGTCGCGCGTGATCAGCGATGGGTCGTTGGCGTGAATGCGAAAACGGGGCGGACGAACCTGCACCTGGGCGCCGTAGAGCATCTTCAACCTGCGGCGGTCGCGCGACGGAGGCTGGCGAGCTTCCATCAGATCGCCCAGGAAGCGGTTCAGCTCGCCGGTTGTCACTCGGCCGGCGAAGCGTGAGTAGAGCGACTCGATGTCGTCGAGCAACCTGCTGACTCCCCTGCCCGTCTTGGCCGAGACCGCCCTGACCGGTGGCCGCTGGCGCAGGCGGCGCTGGATCTCCGGGCGCAGGTCGTCGACGCCGACGGTGCTGATATCCCACTTGGCCAGCACGACGAGGGTCGCGCACTGCGCCTTGCGGGCGACGTCGGCAACGTTCAGGTCCTGATCGACCAGCCCCTCCTCGGAGTCGACCAGGACGAGCGCCACGTCGGCCCGTTCGGCCGCTTCGAGGGCGCGCAGCTCTGAGTAGTACTCGATTCCCTGGCGGTGCTTGCGCTTGCGCCTGAGCCCGGCCGTGTCGATCAGCAGGAAGCTCGTCTCGCCGCGCCGGAGCTGGGTATCGATGGCGTCGCGTGTCGTGCCCGGGCGATCCGAGACGATCACGCGCTCCTGGCCCAGAAGGGCGTTCAGGAGCGAGGACTTACCGACGTTGGGGCGGCCGAGGATCGCCACCCTGATCGCCTCCTCGCCCATGGTCGGCTCGGCCTCACCCGGAAGAAGCTCCACAATCCGGTCGAGCAGATCGCCGGAGCCGAGGCCGTGCAGGGCCGAGATCGCAAGCGGCTCGCCCAGTCCGAGGCGATGGAAATCGAGCGCCCGTAGCTCGAGCGAGGGGTCATCGATCTTGTTGGCGGCAAGCAGCACCGGCTTGCGCGCACTGCGCAGGATCTCCGCTACCTCCTCGTCGCCGGCGGTGACCCCGGTAGTGGCATCGACCAGGAAGACGACTACATCGGCCTCGGCGATCGCGGCACGCGCCTGCTCGACAATCGAGCGGGTGAGCGGCGAGGAGTCGCCGAGATCGACTCCGCCTGTGTCGATAAGCAGGAAGTTCTCGCCGTTCCAGTCGCAAAGGAGCTCCTTGCGGTCGCGCGTGACACCCGAGCTCTCGTGCACGACGGCGGCGCGACTGCTGGTCAGCCGGTTGACGAGCGTGGACTTGCCAACGTTGGGAAAACCGACGACGGCGACCCTGCCCGACAGGCGCACGCTCTCGCCCTGCGCTTGCTCGTTGTTTCCGCTCTTTCTTCCCATCAGCTGCTCCGCCGGAGCTAGGCCCGAGGCACGGTCAGGCCGCGCGGCCGGCCCCGCGCCTGAACCTCGCCCAGCCAGGTCCAGAGGCGTACGATCTCGCGCTGAATCTCCGCCGTAGCCTCGCGGTAGCCCTTGCTGTTGGCGGGAAGCCCGCCGAAATCCAGCGGGTATCCCCACGCGAGCGTGACCGGATGGAAGTTCCAGAGCCGCCAGGACTCGCTGCCGCGAACGGCTGCCGGTAACACCGGCACGTTCTCCTGCAACGCGACCATGGCCGCGCCCGGCATCGGCGTGCCCGGGACGCCGGTCCTCTGTCTCGTCCCCTCGATGAAGACGCCGAGCGCCTCGCCGGCGCGGGCGATCTCGCGCATCATGCGCACGGCCTCGCGATCGGACTCGCCGCGGCGAACGGGAATCGTTCCGAAGAAGCGCAGCACCCGAGAGATGACCGGAGCGCTCATGACCTCGCTCTTGGCCAGGAAGTAGGTGCGACGCGGACAGACGCCGCCGAAGGCAGGGGGATCGATCATGGAGAAGTGGTTCATGGCGATCACCAGCCCGCCCTCCTTGGGGACGTGCTCGTGTCCGTAGGAGCGCACGCGTCCAAGGCCGCGCGCGGCGTTGCCGATCGTCCCCTGCCCGAACCAGAGCCGGCGAGGCGTGTAGCCGTACAGATAGTCGCTTTTCTTCATCCCTTCCTTCCGCTCGCGACGCGTCTCTCGGCGACGAGCGCCTCGACCTTGTCGACCACCTGATCGGCGCTCAGCTGCGTGGTGTCTATCAGAACCGCGTCGGGCGCCCGCTGCATCTGGGGCGCGTCGCTCTCGTCGCGCCGGCGCAGGTCGGCGGCCAGCGCATCGGCGCCGCAGCCGGGCCGCTCGGCCAGACGGCGGCCGGCGCGCACGGCCTCGTCGGCGACGAGGTAAACCTTGACCTCGGCGCCGGGCACGACGACGCTGCCGATGTCGCGGCCCTCGATCACCGCGTCGCCGAGCGCGGCCAGCTCACGCTGGCGCTCGCGCATGAGCAGGCGCACCTCGGGATGACGGGAGACGGGTGATACGACCCGGTCGATCTCCGGCCGGCGGATCGCCTCGGTGACGTCCGTGCCGGCGATCTGCGTCCGGCCCTCGGCATCGAAGTCGACCGGATTGGCGCGTCCGAGTATCGCCAGGGCCGGGCCGTCGTCGGAACCGACTCCACGCTCGACGCCCAGCCAGGCCAGCGCCCGGTACATGGCACCGGTGTCGAGATAGCGAAAGCCGAGCCGCGCTGCGACTGCCCGCGCCACCGTGCTCTTGCCAGCTCCCGCCGGTCCGTCGATCGCAATGATCATCCAGGCCTCACATCTCGCCGGGGACGAAGTCGCGCCGTGCCAGCTCGTCCAGGAGCTCGAAGAAGTCGGGGAAGCTTACTGCGACGCAGTCCGGGTCATCGATCTCGACGCCCTCGCGCGAGAGGACGCCGGCGATCCCGGCCAGCATGGCGATGCGGTGGTCGCCGCGACTTTCGACCAACCCTCCCCTGAACCGTGTCGGTACGCCGCGCACCGTGAATCCGTCGGGTGCCGCGACGATATGGGCGCCGAGCCCGTGCAGCGCCTCGGTAGTCGTCGCGATCCGGTCGGACTCCTTGGCCCTGAGCTCCTCGGCGCCGCGCACGCGGCTCTCGCCGTGCGCCATCGCCGCCACCAGCGCAAACAGAGGCAGCTCGTCGACGACGTTCGGTACCTCGTGCGATTCGATCGTCGTCGCCACCAGCTCGGCCGAGCGCACGCCGATCTCGCCGGCCGGCTCACCGCCCGAGGAGCGGCGATTGTAGACGGTGATGCGCGCGCCCATGCGCTCGAGTACATCGAGAAAGCCGATCCGCGTTGGATTCAGGTTTACGTCATGGATGCGCAGTTCGGAGCCGGCCAGGAGCGAGGCGCCGACTAGGAAGGGCGCCGCCGATGAGAAGTCGCCGGGGATGTCGATGTCCAGCGGCGGGATGCGCTCGACCGGCCAGACGCTGATCTCGCTGCCCTCTCGTTGAACGCGAACACCGAGCGACTTCAGCACCCGTTCTGTGTGATCGCGTGTCGGCACCGGCTCGACGACCGTTGTCGGCCCGTGGCTTGCGAACAACCCGGCGAGCAGGATCGCCGACTTCACCTGGGCGCTCGCCACCGGTAGCACGTACTTGACCGGCTCGAGCTCTCCGCCCGAGATGGTCACCGGCGCCGAGCCGTTGGTCGTCTCGATCTCGGCGCCCATCTGTCTGAGCGGGATGGCAACGCGCTCGTGTGGTCGGCTCGTGATTTGTTCGTCACCGGTTAGAACGAAGCGGCCTTCCTGACCGGCGAGCACACCGGAGAGGAGTCTGAGCAACGTGCCCGCGTTACCACAGTCGATGGGATAGTCAGGCGACCGCAGCCCTCGCATACCGACGCCTTCGATCCTGATCGTGCCAGGGCTCGGCTCGCTTACTCCGGCGCCGAACTCGCTTACGGCAGCGAGTGCCGAATCGGTGTCGGCGGCGTGCCCGAAGCCGCGAATCTCGCTCACACCGTCGGCGATCGCCGCCAGCAGCGCGGCCCGCTGACAGAGCCCCTTGACGCCCGGCACGGCGATATCGCCGACAAGCGCCGCCGCCGGTTCGACTCGCCTGGCAGCGCTCCTATTCAAAACGAAGCACTCCGCCGCCTGGCCGCGCTCGGCGGCACGATACTGCGTCCTCAGTCGCGCCCGTAGCGCTGCTACGAGCGCTCCCTGCGTCCTTGCCTCGCATCCACCGATCGCACCGAGTCGGCGGGTCTTCATTTTGATATGAGCGGTTCAAATGTCCTCCTCGAGAATGTCGGAGACGACGACTCCGTAGCCCTGGCCGGCAAGCAGCTCGGCGGCCCGGCGAGCCTCGTCTTCACCGGCGATCACGATCGAGAGCGAGCCACCACGGTCGGGTGAGACGTGCTGCATCTCGAGATCCTCGATGTTGATCCGCTCGGCGCCGAGCGCCTCGGTGATGCTCGCCAGCACACCCGGCTGGTCGACGACGTGAACGCGCAGGCGGTAGAGCCCGCCCTTGCTCGGATAGACCTCGGCCAGTAGATGACGGCGGTGTTGGCCTGCCTCGACGATCCACTCGCCGACGAAGCCGGCGTCGCCCGAGGCGAGCGCCGACTCGAGCTGTTCGATCATGCGTCGGTGCTCGGCCAGCGCCTCGCGCAGCGGATCGGCGTTCTCGAGGAAGATGTCGATCCAGATGCTCGGGTTCGCGCCCGCCACACGGGTCATATCCCTAAGCGAGCCACCGGCGCTGGCGAGCGGCTCGTGACCCTCGATGCGGGTCTCGCCGGCCTGGTTTACGAGCAGGTTCGAGAGCGCATGCGGAAGATGGCTGGTGAGCGCGACCAGGCGGTCGTGGGCGGCGGCGTCGATCGCGACCGGATGCGCGCCCAGCGCGGCTACGAACCCATGCACGACGCGATAGCACTCGGGGTCGGTGCCGGCCTGCGGGGTCAGAAACCAGGTCGCGCCCTCGAAGAGAGCTGCGCTCGCGTGCTCCGGCCCGCTCGTCTCCGAGCCGCAAACCGGGTGCCCACCGATGAAGCGGTCGTCGCCGCCCGCCGCCGCGCAGACCGCGCTCTTGGTCGAGCCGACGTCCGTAACCGTGCAGGTGCTGTCGGCCAGTTCCAGCGCCTCCCGAACGCGGCCCGGCAGATCGGCAACCGGGGTGGCCACGATGACGAGCTGAGATCCGGCAACGGCCTCGACCGGCGAAGTGGCGGCCAGGTCGATCGCGCCCCGTTCGCGGGCGACACGAAGCGCCTCGGGAGCGGGATCGAAACCTGCGACCATTTCGACGCCCGCCCGCTTGGCCGCGAGCCCGACCGACGCCCCGATCAGGCCCGTGCCGACGATCGCCAGACGCGAGAGTCTCGCGCTACCGCGATCGCCTTCTGCTACTGGTGGAACACCCATTTCCAGCAAGTCTAGTGGCGACGCCCGCCACCTCTCCGCCGCCTTCCGCTCCAACTCATCGAGCAGCGAGTATGCCGCCTCAGAGATAATCCCCGCCAGTGAGAATCTTTTCCGGTATCAAGCCGACGGGCGAGCCGACCCTCGGCAACTACAGCGGCGGTTTCCGCCAGTACGCGGCGTCCCAGGAACGGGGCGAGGCTTTCTTCTGCATCGTCGACCTGCACGCGATCACGGTCGACTACGAGCCGGTTGAGCTGCGTGAGCGAACGCTCGACCTCGGGGCGATGCTGTTCGCTACCGGGCTCGACCCAGAACGCTCGACCGTCTTCGTCCAGAGCCACGTCCGCGCTCACGCCGAGGCAACGTGGCTACTGTCGGCAGCCACTAGCTACGGCCAACTCGGACGTATGACCCAGTTCAAGGAGAAGGGCGACGAGCAAGAGTTCGTATCGGCAGCCCTCTTCAACTACCCGATTCTGATGGCGGCAGACATCCTCCTCTATCAGGCCGACGTCGTCCCGATCGGTGACGACCAGCGCCAGCACCTGGAGCTGACCCGAGACGTCGCCGTGCGCTTCAACTCGCGCTTCGGTGAGACCTTCACGGTGCCGGACGGCGTCTATCCCGAAATCGGTGCGAGGATCATGGACCTCCAGGATCCAACCGGCAAGATGGGCAAGACGGGCTCGACCGACGAGGGGACGATCCGTCTCGTCGATTCTCCCGAGTCGGTCAGACGCAAGCTCAAGAGCGCCGTCACGGACTCCGGTCGGGAGATCCGTCACGACCCGGTCGAGAAGGCGGGCATCTCGAACCTGATCGAGATCATGACCGTGGCCAGCGGCGAGTCGATCGCCGAGGTCGAGAAGCGTTTCGACGGCGCCGGTTACGGACAGTTCAAGAGTGAGGTGGGAGACGCCGTCGTAGCTCTGTTAGAGCCGATCCAGAGCCGTTATCGCGAGCTCCGCGAAGACACGCCCGAGCTCGAGCGAATGCTGGCCCACGGCGCCGCCAAGGCGCGGGAAGCCGCCGCACCAACCCTGGAGAAGATGTACGACTGTATGGGTTTCACGCGACCGAAGGGAGAGTGAGCAGATGCTGATCTCGACCATGAACGACGTCCCCGGCCACGAGGTCACCGAAGTGATCGGCGAGGTCTTTGGACTGACTGTGCGCGCGCGCAACGTCGGCGCACAGATCGGCGCCGGTCTCAAGTCGATTCTCGGCGGTGAGCTCAAAGGGATGACCAAGCAGCTGATCCAGAGCCGCGAGGAGGCGATCTCTCGCCTCGTCGAGGAGGCCGAGAGCAAGGGCGCCAACTGCGTTCTGGCTATGCGCTTCGACGTCTCCGACCTCGGCGGTAACTGGAGCGAGATCTGCGCCTACGGCACGGCGATCAAGATCAACAAGGCCTAGAAATAAGCGCGACATCTTTTCGAGACGGGCGCCCGTCACAAGCGGGCGCCCTGTTTGTTGTTCCTCTCCGCGACTCGCTGCGAATAGAGTGTTCCACTTTCGGCACAAACGCCCCTTGACACCAAACGGTGTCTGACACCAGGGGGTGTCAAGTCGTGTCAAGTCGAGATCGTGACGAAACTGGAAATTCTTTTTGTCCTGCAAACGGGAGCTAATCCCGATCGGAGAGCAGCTGCAGCTCGTCGATCTCTCGACGTGAGAGCGCCCGCCACTCGCCCGCGGCGAGCCCCCTCAGATCGAGTCCGGCGTAACGACTCCGGTGTAAGCGCACAACCGGGCAGCCGACGGCGCAACACATGCGCTTGACCTGGTGCTTGCGTCCCTGATGGATCGAGAGCTCGATCAGCCGCGACCCGAGCCGGCGTGCGTGCGCGGGCGCCGTCAGACCGTCCTCGAGCTCGACGCCTTCGGCCAGCGCCCGTAGTGCCTCGGCGCTCGGCTCGCTTTCCAGCTCCGCCTCGTAGACCTTCTCGACCTCGTAGCGCGGATGGGCGAGGCGGTGCGCGAGCTCGCCGTCGTTGGTGAGCAGAAGCGCCCCGGTCGTGTCGGCGTCGAGCCTTCCCACCGGCACCACCCGCGGCTCGCGAGGCACCAGCTCGACCACCGTGGGTCGTCCTTGTGGGTCGCTGGCCGTCGTGACAACTCCCGCCGGCTTATACAGGAGCAGGTAGGCGAGCCTCTGCTTGGCGACGAGCTTTCCGTCCAGCTCGACCCGGTCGTGCGCGGCGACGAAGCTGTTCAGCTGGCCCGGCTCCCCGTTCACGAGCACACGCCCGGCCTTGATCAACTCGTCGGCGCCACGGCGCGAGGCAACTCCGGCACGGGCGAGATAGGCGTTCAGGCGCACGCACGGAAGTATTGACCGCGACGGTCGCGACGGCGCCGGGTGCTGATCGAGCCGTCGTCGTCGAGCTACGCTAACTTCACCGCTCAGCTCTCTACCGGGAGGCCGTAACCATGCTGATCGCAGCGCAAGTCGAGGTGCTTGATCTGGAAATGAGCATGTTCGGAGCGCCGTCCTCGGTGCACCCGACGCTCCTCTGGGACGAGCAGGATGCCGTCCTCATCGACGCGGGCTTCCCCGGCCAGCTCGAGGCGCTACAAGCTGCGATCGAGCACGCGGGCATACCGCTCGGAAGGCTTACAAAGCTGATCGTGACGCACCAGGACATCGACCATATCGGCGGAATCTCCCCTCTCCTGGCGAAGGAGGGCGATCACATAGAGGTACTGGCACACGAGCTCGATCGCCCCTACATAACGGGCGAGAAGCGCTTGCTGAAGGCGAGCCCCGAGCGGCTCAAGAGCTTTGCCGAACGGATGTCGTCCTTGCCCGTGGAAAGGCGAGAGACGGTGCTCGACGCCTTCCTGAACACGAGCGCGCGCGTCGACCGCTCGCTGACCGACGGCGAGAGGTTGTCCTATTGCGGCGGTATCGTCGTCATCCACACGCCAGGCCACACGCCCGGCCACGTCTGCCTCTATCTCGAGCGGTCGAGAGTTCTCGTCGCGGGCGACGCGCTCAACGTTGTGGAAGGTCTCCTCGTCGGTCCGAATCCCCAGTCGGCCGAGGATGCCGGTCAGGCTATCGCCTCGTTGAAGAGGTTGGCGCCGTACGACGTCAAGACGGTCGTCTGCTACCACGGCGGCGCCTACGAAGGCGACGTGACCACGCGTATCGCCGAGCTGGCAGCCGAGCCGGTGTCCGAATAGAACCGCTCAGGCGCCGCGTTGCTCGGCGACTGCATGCAGGCGACTCCGGATCTGCTCGACGTCGCCGCCCAGATCGTCCAGACGCGGTAGCTCGGCCAGGCTGGCAATCCCGAAGACGCGCTCGAAGAGCGGCGTGGCGCGGTAGCGGATGGCGCCGCCCGGACCGTCGTCGCGACCGGCCTCGGCGATCAGGCCGCGCTCGAGCAGGTTGGCGACGGTGGCCTCGGCCGCGACACCGCGGATGCGGGTGATCTCGGGACGACTGCAGGGCCCGAGATAGGCGATGATCGCCAGCGTTTCCAGCGCTGCCTGCGAGAGCGAGCGCTGAGCCGGACGCTCGAACAGGCGTGCGCAGGCCGGAGCCGCCTCCCGTGAGGCACGCAGTGCATAGCCGCCGGCCACGTGCTCGAGCACTATCCCGCTCCTGCCCTCGCCATAGCGCTCCGCAAGCAGGCGCAGAGCATCCTCGACGCGCACGGCGTCGTCGTCGGCCGCCTCGGCCAGCTCGTCCACGCGAAGCGGCGCCGACGCGACCACGAGCAGCGCCTCGAGCGTGCGGGCGAGCACCTCGAGTGGATTCGTCGTGATCAGGCGGAGCGGGCGTTCGTCCACGCGGGACCCCTTTCTCTCATTCGTCGCTCGACGCGGATAGGCGCGAACGGGGCGGCCTGGTTTATCGCGATCTCGCCCAGCCGGCCAAGCTCGAGCAGGGCCAGAAAGGCGATCGCCTGCTCGACGCGCGAGAGGCTGCCGAGCTCGTCCTCGAAATCGAAGCGACTGCGGCGAACGAGCAGCGAGCGGAAACGCTGGACGAACTGCTCGAGCGGCGGATAGCGAAGTGACATGTGTGCAAGCGATACCGCCTTGGGCGGCACCGCCAGCGCGCGCAGGGAGGCTGCGAGCGTAGCCGGGTCATGCGCATCGAGAGGTCGCTCGGGCGCCGGCTGCAGTGGTGCGGGCCCGATCCGGAAGTAGCGGTCGCGCTCGCGCTCGAGCCTGCTTACCAGCCAGCCGGCGGCCTCCTTCATACGCCGGTACTCGACCAGCCGGCGCGTCAGCTCCTCGGCCGCTTCCTCGGGCTCCAGCTCGGCCAGCTCGGCCGCCTCTTCGTCGAAGAGCAGCCGCGCTTTCAGCTCCAGCAAGGCCGAGACCAGAACCAGGAACTCGCCGCAGGCCTCGAGATCGCCTTCGCCCAGCTCGCGTTCGGCAGTGGTGTCCCGCGCCGGTGCGGGCTCGAACATCGTCTCGACGAAGGCCAGAACGATGCCGGCGACATCGACCTCGGCTAGATCGATCTCCTCTTTGAGCACAAGGGTTAGAAGGAGGTCGAGGGGGCCCTCGAAGGCCTCGAGGTCTAGCTCGAGCTCGGCGACGCGCATCCGGGCGAGCCTAGCGGCCCGACCGGACGCGTCCCTTCGGCACGCTCATCCGCGGCCCCTTCACCTTCACTGATGGCGCCTTCGCCTTCCTCGATCGCTTCGGCTCCTTCTTCCCCTCGGGGCCGGGAAGCGACGGTTCGTGTTCCTCAGCTGGAATCGCGTCGCCTCGGAAGAACTGCCACCAGACGAAGAAGCTCCAGGAGACGACGAAGAGGAAGATCGAGACCCAGGCGTTGAGGCGCAGCCCGGCGAAGTGCTTGGACGGATCGATCCTGATCAGCTCGATGAAGAAACGGAAGAGCGAGTAGTAGGCGACGTAGAGAGCGAACAGAGCGGGCGCACGGAATCTGTAGCGTCGCTCGAGCAGGAGCAGCAGGCCGACGCCGACGAGCGCGAGCAGAAACTCGTAGAGAAAGGTCGGCTGAAAAGTGGTGAAACGCTGGTAGCCACTGGGTCTGTTGACCAGATCGATCTTCAGTCCCCAGGGCAGGCTCGTCGGCTTGCCGAACAGCTCCTGGTTCCACCAGTTGCCCCAGCGACCGATCCCCTGTGCGAGCAGGAGTCCGGGCGCGACTATCTCGAGCATCTTCGGGATGCTCTGTCCCGCCCTGCGCACGACCGCGAGACCCGCGAGGACGCCGAAGAGCAGTCCGCCGTAGATGCCGAGACCGCCTCTCCAGACCGCGAACGGCGCCCACCAGTGATGGATCTGGCTGACCTCGTTCCAGCTCGTAACGTCGTGATACAGACGCGCGCCGACGATACCGCTCAGTACCCCGAAGACCGCAGCCTGGAAGATCAAGTCCCAGTTGCCGCCGCGACGAACGTAGCGCACCCCGGTCAGCCATATCGCGGCCGCTATCGAAACGAGCAGCATGAGGCCGTAGAAGTGAATGGTCAGCGGCCCTAGGCTGACCGTGCTGTGCGCAGGCGACGGGATATATGCGAGCGGTGTCATGCGCGAATCATCTCAGCTCACCCGGCCGCCGTGCCGCTCGAGGCGCCGATAGAGCTGGCCCAACTCACTCCGGCTGACGCAAGACCGGAGGTCCAAAGCGACGGAGGCGACCGGCGGCAACATCGCGAGCGTAGCCGGGCGATCGTGCACTCCGGCACGAAAGGAGCTTCCGAGTCGAACCCATGAGTTCACTGCGGGATCACGCCTGACGACTGTTCGCGCGAAGGCACCAACTTCGCCCGCCCGCCCGCCCGCGGGGTCGTTCCACAGTAGCCCGAGAAAGCGCTCCGAATATGCCGACTTCGTGTCAAACCAATCGCTCTCCGCCGGGCACGAATGCGGTGGTGCGTCTCGTTCCGAAAGAAACTCTTTAAAGGAGGATCCGCAGAGCGATATCCGCGGGGCAGCCGCTCTTGACGAGGTCGATCGCCTCGTGCAAATCGATGTCCAGACGGGCAGCCAGAGCGGCCGCGCCTTCGGGCGCATATCCGGCCCGCTCGAGCTCCTCGCCGCGCCAGCGAGTGATCCGGTCTAGCTCGGACTCGGTGATTACGTTTGCGTCAGCCGCAGTCATTGGTGCGTAGCTCCTCAACCTTCTTTTCGGTTCAAGGTAGCGCAGTTCCGTCCCCTACTAGGGTGATCTGATACTACCCGAGGTAAGTCTTACGAAACTCTTACGAGTCCTTGCCTTCGGTAACGCTGCAATCTTAGGTGAAGAGCGCCTGTCCCGGCTCAGACGACGACGCCGGTTTCACCTAGCAGAGCCTTGGCCTCGGCGAAAAAATCACCGCTTGCCCGCACCTTGAAGGCGGGGCCGAGTCGCAGCTGCCTGGCACCTTCCGAAGTCTCGACATCGAGTACGACTGGCGAATCGCCGGGAAAGTCGCGGACGAGCGCGGCCAGCTCGGAGACGATCCCGGCCGGGACCTTGCGCGCGTCGACACGTAGACGAACCTCACGCCGTTCGGGAACGGCCTGGAAGGGGTTGAGCTCCATCGCCAGCAGCTTCGACTCGCCCTCCTTGTGGTCAATCCTCCCCTTGACGATCAGGACCTGGTCTGACGCGCAAAGCTCACGCGCCTGTGCGAAGACGGAGTTGAAGACGACGACCTCGGTGCCACCGCTGACGTCGTCGAGGCGCATGAAGGCCATCGGGTCGCCCTTCTTGGTCGTCAGTTGGCGCACGTGGCCGACGATCCCGCCCACGATCACAACCTCACCGTCGCGGCGCCGGTCGAGCTCCGCCAGGGCGCAATCGGTCTTGCGCCTCAGTTGGTCGCGGATCGCCTGCAGCGGATGCTCGGAGACGTACAGCCCGAGCACCTCTTTCTCGAGCTTGAGCAGCTCGGGTTTCTCGAACTCCGCGCCCGCTATCTCGGGATGGTGGCGCGACGGTTGGCCTTTCCCTTCGCCTGCGAGATCGAAGATCGAGCCCTGCCCGCTGATGCGGTCGGCAGCCTGCTTTTGCCCCCACGAGACAACTTGGTCGAGTAGCTCCAGCGCACCCCGGCGCGATACCCCGGTCGAGTCGAAGGCGCCGCACTTGACCAGCGCCTCGAGCACTCGCTTGTTGACGCAGCCCGGGTCGATTCGCTCGACGAAGTCCCAGACCGAGCCGAACGGCCCGCCTTCCTCACGCGCGCAGACGATCGCCCGCGCCGCGCCGTCTCCCACGCCCTTGACCGCGTTCAGGCCGAATCGGATCTTGCCCTCGACGACGGCGAAGTCGGACTGGGAGTAGTTGACGTCGGGCGGCAGCACCTCGATGCCCATCTCGTCGCAGGTATTGACGTAGAAGGGCACCCGGTCCTTCGTGTTCATCACCGACGAGATCAGCGCGGCCATGTACTGGCAGGGGTAGTGCGCCCTGAGCCAGGCGGTGCGGTAGGCGATCAGCGCGTAGCAGGCGGCGTGCGATTTGTTGAACGAGTAGTCCTGCGCCTTCTCCATGTCCTCCCAGAGCTGGCGCGCGACCTTCGGCTCCACCTGATTCGCCGCGCAGCCGGCGATGAACTTCTCCTTCAGCGAGGCCATCAGCTTGTGGATCTTCTTGCCGATCGCCTTACGCAGGTCGTCCGCTTCGGCGGGACTGAAGCCGGCCAGGTCCTTGGCGATCTCCATGTACTGCTCCTGGTAGATGCAGATGCCGTAGGTAGAGGCCGTGATCGGCTTGAGGCGCTCGTCGGCGAAGCTGACCTGCTCGTGACCGTGCTTGCGCCGGGCGTAACCGGGGATGTACTGCATCGGGCCGGGCCGGTAGAGAGCGACAAGCGCGATCAGGTCCTCGAACAGCGTCGGCTTGACCTGACGCAGCGCATCGCGCATCCCCGCGGACTCGAACTGGAAGACGCCGGTCGCCTCGCCGCGGGCGAGCATCGCGTATGTCTCGGCATCTTCGAGCGGAATCTGCGCGATCCCCAGGTCGCCGATCAGCTTCAGCGCCTTGTCGATCACGTCGAGGTTACGCAGGCCGAGAAAATCCATCTTGAGCAAGCCGAGCGCCTCGACATCGCCCATCGCAAACTGGGTCACGACCTCCTGGTCGGAGCCCTTCTGCTGTAGCGGCACGACCTCCATCAGGGGCTGAGCACCGATGACGACACCGGCGGCGTGGATCGAGTCCTGACGCACGAGACCCTCGAGCGGCCGCGCCAGGTCGACGACCTCCTTGCAGAGCGGGTCGGAGTCGTAGGCGGCCCGCAGCTCCTGGCCCGGCTTGAGGCAGCTGTCGAGCGTCTGACCGGGACCCTCGGGGATGCTCTTCGCGAACCTGTCGACGGTGCCGTAGGGGATCTCGAGCACGCGCCCTGCGTCGCGCACGGCGGCCCGCGCGGCCATCGTGCCGAAAGTGATGATCTGCGCTACGCGGTCGCGGCCGTACTTCTCGGCCACGTAGTTGATCACCCGCTCGCGGCTCTCGACCGAGAAGTCGATGTCGATGTCGGGCATCGACTTGCGCCCGGGATTGAGGAAGCGCTCGAACAGCAGGTCGTAGCGAATCGGGTCGATATCGGTGATCTCGAGGCAGTAGGCCACGAGCGATCCCGCCGCCGAGCCGCGACCGGGCCCGACACCGACGCCGTCTCGCTTGGCGAAGGCGATGAAGTCCCAGACGATCAGGAAGTAGTCGGCGAAGCCCATCTCGCGGATTGTCTTGAGCTCGAAGCGAAGCCGCTCTTCGAGCTCCGGCGTCACCGTCTCGTAGCGGCGCTTCAGCCCGTCCTCACAGAGCTCGACGAGATACTCGAAGGCGTCGCGCCCGGCCGGGGTCGGGAAGGAGGGCAGCAGAATCCGGCCCAGCTCGATCTCGACCGCGCAGCGTTCGGCGATCTCGAGCGTCGTGCGCATCGCTTGCTCCTGCCCGACGAAGTCGAGCGCCATCTCCTCGGGCGTCTTGAAGAAGAACTGATCGGAGTCGAAGCGCCAGTGATTCGGGTTCTTGAGCGAGTCGCCCGACTGGATACAGAGCAGGGCCTCGTGCGGAAGCGCATCCTCGCGCCTCAGGTAGTGGACGTCGCCGGTGGCGACGAGTGGCATCTTCCTGGCCTGCGCGAGCTCGATCAGCGGCGGGTTGATCCGCTGCTGCACCTCGAGACCGGCGTTCTGCAGCTCGACGTAGACGTTGTCGCGCCCGAAGATCTGGATCAGCCGGTCGAGCTCGGACTCGGCGTCGGCGGGGCGGTTCTCCTCAAGCGCCTTGCAGACCCGCCCCGACAAGCAGCCGGAGAGCACGATCAAACCCTTGGCATAGCGCTCGAGCAACTCCCAGTCGACGCGCGGCCGGTAGTAGTAGCCCTCCAGGTAGCCGAGCGAGGAAAGCCGGATCAGGTTCCCGTAGCCCTCCGTCGTCGCCGCGAGCACGGTCAGGTGGGCGTTCCCTTTCTTCTGGACGCTGCGGTCGTCGCAGACGTAGAACTCGGAGCCGATCACGGGCTTGACTCGATGCTTGCGGGCCTCGCGGTAGAACTCGATCGCCCCGGCCAACGAGCCGTGATCGGTGAGCGCCACCGCCGGCATCTCCAGCTCCGCCGCCCGCGCCGCCAGAGCCGGAACCCGGCACGCTCCGTCGAGGATCGAGTACTCGGAGTGGACGTGCAGATGGACGAACTCGGCACTCAAGGCTTGGTCATTCTAGGACGGGCGGCGGCCGACCTCGAATCGCAGGACGCCAAGCGAGGAAGCCGGGCTGTCGCTTCACCCGAACACCTCGACACGCGTGCGGTTTATCCGACCGACGGGCGCGTTCGGCCTTTCTACCTCATGCGTTCCCGAACGCGCCGCGAGGGCCGGGACTAACGCTTCTTTAGCACCCGAATGCCGAGCAAGACGATTACTGCGCCGAGGAACGCAACGACGAGCGTGGTGAGATTAAACCCGCTGACCGCGTTGTGTACCTTGAAGATCCGACCGGCAAGCCAGCCACCCAACAGGGCGCCGACAACGCCGAGCAAGATATCGCGAATCAGACCAAAGCCCTTGCCCTTTACGACCTTGCCCGCCACCCAACCGGAAATTGCACCGACAACAATCCACGTCAGCAGCCCCATTTTCTCCTCGATTCTGCCCGGATCCGATCCGGAATCTCATGTTGCTTCGTATTTACGGCGCACCAGACGTCTCGTTAGTGCCAAGACAGTAAACACCAGCGCGAAATCTCACGCCACGAGGGCTGTCCGTTATCAGCTGCCCTGGTCAGGTACGAAATAGGCCATCAGGATCGCGTCCACGTACTCCTGGCCGCGCCGATACTGGCGCTTGCGATAGCCCTCGCGCACGAAACCGAACGACTCGTAGAGCTTGATCGCGGCCTCGTTGTGGGGAAAGACGTGCAGCTCGAGCTTGCTGACACCGCTCGCGCGAGCCCATTCGACCGCGGCCTCCAGCAGCGCTCGCCCGGTGCCGTGGCGGCGATGACTTTGAGCCACCATCAATCCGATGTCGGCGATGTGCTGACTGGACGGGTGCTGGTCACGAGTGATCGAGAGGCGCCCGAAGATCCCTTCGTCCGTCTCGGCAATGAAGAGAGCGGCATCTGGGTGACGGCGCAGCAGCCGGATCGCACGACGCTCGTCCGAGCTCGAGCGCCAGGTTCCGAGCGTCAGCAACCAGCCTTCCGGCTCGGCCGCTACCTCACGCGCCAGTTTGGAGACCGCGCCGGCATCGCTCGGGGCAGCGCGGCGGATTCTCAGGCCCTCGCTCACGCGACTACCAACCCGTGGCCGCCGCGCCTCGGATCTCCAGCCGCTGACAGAGCGCCGTCCGGGCGCAACTCGACGGCCGAGACACCGCCGAAGAAGACGTTGCGGGCACGCCAGCGAACGAGCTCATATCCGAGCGTTTCGAGCCGATCGAGCGTTTCGGCATCGACTTCGTCACCACCCTCGCACTGCACCAGCGGCTCGTCGAGGTGGACTCGCGCCCGGTTCACGGCCTCTTCTACCGGCAAACCGTGCCCGATGACGTTCACCACGGTCTGCATGATCGCCCCGCGCAAGCGCACCGAGCCCGCGCTTCCGAGCACGAGCCGCGGCCGTTCCTGCTCGAGAACGATCGACGGTGCCATCATGCTCGTCAGCCGCTCACCGGACTTCTCGCCGCCCATGACGAGGTCTTCCTCTCCAAGCATGTTGTTCATGTGGATACCGGTACCGGGCACGATCACACCCGAGCTGGAGCCGAGCGAGCAGGTGAGCGAAGCTGCGTTTCCGTGAGCGTCTACGACAGAGATGTGGGTTGTCCCGGTCGGGCGGCCGGGCTCCCGCTCGCCGGGCGTCGACTGACGCACTCGCGCCACCGCCTCGCGCACGGAATCGTTTGAGAGCAATCTGGTAGCAAGCCCGCCGCGTCGAAGAGCGGTGGAGTAGCCGCGAGCCGATCGAGCCCGCGTCTGCTCGCGCATCACCTCGACCAGGCGTGCCAGCGCCTCCGGGCTGCCGACCGCTCCGCCCTCACCCAGCTCACCCAGGAGCTGCAGTCCGTAGGCGACGAGGATGCCGCCCGAGGAAGGGGGCGGATTGGAGACGTACTCGCAGCCTCGGTAGCTCGACCGAACCGGCCGGCGCCAGATGACGCGGTAACGCTCGATGTCCTCGAACGTGATCTTTCCGCCCGCGTCTTGCATGAACTCGGCCAGCCTGCGGCCGAGCTCGCCACCGTAGAGCGCAGCGGCTCCGTCTGCCGCAATCTGCTCGAGCGTGCGCGCGAGATCGGGCAACCGCAGCAGGTCGCCGATCTGGTAGCGCCTTCCCTCGAGCTCGTAGATACGGCGTCCCTCGGCGTTGTGGCGAAGGATCGGATCGAGGATCTGGTGCAGGAAATCCTGCGCCGGAGTGATCTCGACGCCGCGCCGGGCCAGCTCGATCGCCGGCGCGGCCAGCTCGCGCCAGGGCAGCCTGCCGAAGCGCCGATGTACGTCCTCCAGCCCTTTCGTGGCGCCCGGAACCGCACAGGAAGCGGCGCCGATCGAGAACGCCTGCGAGGAGTCCGGCTCGAAGGCGACATCGACCTGCTCCATCGCGGCGAACTCGCGCTCTCCGCTCCCCAGACCGGGCTCGCAGACGAAGAAGTCGGCCAGGCGCGTGCGCGCGCTCACGGCATCGTGCACGAGGAAGAATCCGCCCGCGCCCGGGCCCGAGAGCATGCTCTCGGTCACCCAGGAGGCGAAGGAGGCGGCGATGCAGGCGTCAACGGCCGAGCCGCCCTCGACCAGGACTCGTGCCCCCGCCTCGGCGGTCAGAGGATGACCGGCCGCGATCGCGCCGCGCATGCAGAAAGCCTAGTAGGCCGCGCACACGAGTGGATGAATCCCTCGACAAGCAGCAAGACCTCCTCTTGACTGTGTATCGCATGATTGATATATAAATAGCATGACTGCTATACGTAAGCGCCCCAGCCTGCAGCAGACTTTGAGGTTTCTCGCCGCCGGCGCCGTCCTCACCGGTTTCTGGCTCGTGCCGCTGACGGCCGTATGGGCCTTCAACCACGAAGCCGCCCGCTACGCGCTCTACGCCCTGCTCGCGCTGGTGATGTTCCTGGGCGGGATTTATGTCTGGTCGCAACTCGCGGAACGCCCGCGCCAGGCCTTCGCTCACGTTCTCCAGGCGCTCTTCTGGAATCTGATGGTGCTCTTCCCGACCTGGCTCTTCGTTGGCCTTGTGTCCATGTCTCATCGGCTATGCCGCCCCGGCGAGCTGAATGGCCCCGCGCACATCGCCTGGCTCGCTCCACTTTTCGCGTACACGGCTGTGGGCTCGCTCGGCTTTGCCCGTCAGCGCCGGTTGCGACTGATCTGGCCTCTGGCGCTCGTCGCGGCCTATGCGGTGTTGCTGGCGATCGAGCTCATCTGGACGACCAACGGTGGTTGCGGGGACTGACAGCACAGAGGCGCCGCGGGCACGTTCGCGACGCATATTCGAGACGATCGCGACAGCCGCGAGAGACGGGGCGGATCAACCCGAGCGCTTCAGTTTGCCGTGGCGCTTGGCATAGCGCTCGCCGCGGCGGAAGATCTCCAGCCCGAGCGGAACGGTGACAGCGCCGATCACGAGCAGCGGCCAAATGTCGCCCCAGAGCGCGTGCACACCTTTCCCGTTGATGATCGCCTTGCGCAGAGCCCTTAGCGCGTAAGTCGCCGGCGAAACGCGCGCCAGCGCCTGCATCCAGCCGGGCAGCACACTCACGTCGTAGTAGACGCCGGAGACCACGAGCAAGAGTCCCTGAGCGATGTAACCGAGCTGCACACCCTTCTCGGGCGAGATCAGAGGTAGAACCGAGGTCATCGTGCCGATGCCGATGAAGGAGATCGAGGCGACAAGAAGTACGACCAGCGCCGCGGGATAGTCAGCGTGCGGTAGCCGCAGATGAAAGAAGAGAGCGACCACCGCGAAGAGAGCCGCCGTCCTGACAATCCCGTAAAGCACCCCGTATACGCCCGTGCCAAGCAGATGCATGGCGCGCGACAGCGGCGCCATGAAGGTGTGCTCGATCGTTCCCTCCCAGCGCTCCCACTGCACCATCTCGACCAGCAGCCCGAAGACCATGCCGAGGTAGCTCCAGACGAGCGCGCCGATCAGAAGCCAGCTCGTCGCCTTGTTGACGTCGATCTTGGCGCCCGACGCAGCGAAGCCTTTGGCGATGAAGACGATCGTGAGCGTGTTTGCGAGCGTCCAGACGAACCACGCCAGCTCCCACCAGATGTAGCGCCTGAGGATGTATGTGTTGCGCTCGACGATCCCCGAGAGGCCCATCAGCTCGGAGCGCAGAGTCGTTGCTGCGCCGCGAATCATTCGCCGACCTCCTCGCCCGAGAGAACCGTTCCGGTGGCGGCGAAGAAGGCCTGTTCGAGCGTCTCGGCTCGGTAACGGCGCTTGAGCTCCACCACCGGGGCCAGGCAGAGGAGATCGCCGTTGTGCAGGATGCCCACGCGCGCGGCCAGCTGCTCGGCTTCGACCAGGTCGTGAGTGCAGAGCAGAACGGTCGCATCGTGGACGCTCTGGACCTCGCGGATGAACTCCTGCACCTCGAGCTTGGAGCGCGGATCGAGACCGGTCGTGGGCTCATCCAGGAGAAGCAGGACCGGCGAGGTGAGCAGCGCCCGCGCCAGCGCGACCTTCTGCTGCATGCCGCGCGAGAGATCCTCCATCGGACCGCTGGCGCGCGCCAGCGGGAAGCCGACGCGTTCGAGAATGCGCGGAATCTGCGTGCGCGTATCGCTCCGGCGCAAGCCGTAGAAACGGGCCGCGTAGCTCAGATTCTCGATCGCAGAGAGCCGCTTGAAGAAGGAGGCTTCGACCGAGACGCGATTGATCAGCCGCTGCACCCGGCGCGGCTCGCGCGAGACGTCGTGGCCGAAGATCCGGGCGGCTCCCCCATCCTCGAGCAGAAGCGTAGAGAGCAGGCGCACCAGCGTCGACTTGCCCGAGCCGTTCTGGCCCAGGATGGCGACGCACTCGCCGCGCTCAACCCGGAAGCTGACGGAGTTGAGAGCCGCTACGCGAAGGCGGTGCAGACCCTCGCGGCGCCGGAACTCCTTGCGCAACCCCGAGACTTCGACCGCCGGAACGGGCCGATCGGGAATGGTTTGTGAACGAACTGAAGCGGATGACACTTTGCGACTCCTTGCACGAACGAAGGCTGAGAACCTGGGCGCGCCTATCAGTGCCGGGGCTCAAGAGCCCGGCGGCGCGCGGCTTCGTCAAATACGTGCGCAGGGATACATCGCGCCTCTACGGTAGCAGCGGCGGGCGGCCATGGCCAGTGCCGAAAAAGACCGGCTCAGGTTGCCGCGAAAACTGTCTGGCGCAAGGCCCAGACGATCTCGCCGCTGGTCATCGATTGCGTCAGCTCGTCGAGCTCGCGCTCGATGCGGTCCAGCTCGGCCGCTGTCGCGAAGCTCTCCCAGCGGCCGCCGGCACGCAGAACGCGCAGGTTGAGCAGGAACATCGCCGCAGCATCCGCAGTCGACGGGGAAACGTGGACGAGATCGCTCGAGAGCCGGCGGAGACCAGCTTCGTAGCGAAGAGCATCGAGCTTCGGCCCCAGGTAGAGCTCGCCGCCGCTCGCCCGCATCCGCCTTTCGACCAGCGCCAGATAGCGAGCGAACTGCTTCAGCTGCGTCTCGATCTGCTCGACCTCGTCGCTGAGAAGAACACCGCCGGGCGCCCGCTCGCCGACCCAGGCAGCGATCAACGACTCGGGCTCGGTCAGATGGCCGAGCAGAAGCCGGGCGAAGATCAGATCAGCCGGGCCGGCCGGGAAGGGTGCCACGGTGACGTCGTGCCGGATGAACTCGATTCCAGCTCCGGCTCGCGCGCGGGCCTGCTCGAGGAAGCTCTCGGAGATGTCGATGCCGACCGTTCGCTCGGGACTGGCAACCTCGGCCACGAGCGCGGTCGTGTGACCGAGGCCGCAACCCAGGTCGAGCGCCAGCCGTGGCTTCTTGGGAGCCGAGCGTTCCAGGAAGGTGCGCAGCGGCTGCTCGAAGACGCGCGCCACGAGCGCCAGCCGCTCGGCGGCAAGATCGCTGTCGCCGAAGCTGTATCCACGCTTCCCCATCGCTCCGGCAGCGTAGCCGCCACAGATTCGCGCCAGTTAGACAGGCCGTGAGTAGCAGCGCGGAAGCACTGGTAGCATCGTCCTCTCGATGGGCACGGTCGAGCGTATCTCCGCCCTCAGCGCCGGTGCCGAGCGCGAGCTGCGTGAAGGCATCCTTCCCTTCTGGGCCGAGCAGACGGTGGATGCAGACGAGGGCGGCTTCTACGGACTGATCACGAACGATCTGCAGGTCGACCGGGCGGCGCCCAAGGGCTGCGTTCTCAACACGCGCATCCTCTGGACCTTTTCGACCGCGTCCAGAGCCTGGCCGGATCCGCTCTACCGGCAGCTGGCCGAGCGCGCCTACTCCTACTTGCTCGAGCACTTCTGGGACGAGAAGCACTCCGGGCTAGTCTGGATGGTCGATCACAGCGGCGACCCGCTGGACGAGCACAAGCAGACCTACAGTCAGGCGTTCGGCATCTACGCCCTCGGCGAGTACTACCGCGCCAGTGGTACCCGCGATGCGCTCGAGAGGGCAATCACGCTGTTCGAGAGCATCGAGACCCACGCTTTCGAGCCCGAGTACGGCGGCTACATCGAGGCGCTGGCGCGAGACTGGAGCCCGCTCGAGGACATGCGCCTGAGTCCGATCGACCTCAACGCACCCTACTCGCAGAATACGCACCTGCATCTGCTCGAGGCCTACGCGTCGCTGGCGAAGGTGTGGCCGGAACCCGTCCTCTTCGAGCGGTTGAGGGCGCTCTGGGAGATCCTCGCCCTACGGATCCGCGACGCGAAGACCAGCAGGCTCATTCTCTTTCTGGACAGAGACTGGCAGCCGCTCTCGCAGGCGATCTCCTACGGGCACGACATCGAGGCCAGCTGGCTCCTCTGCGAAGCAGCCGACGTTCTCGGCGACGCGGCGCTTCGCAAGCGCACGCACGAGATCGCGTTGGCGATGGCAGAAAGCGTGCTCGAGGAGGGCTACGACCGCGAGCACGGTGGCGTATCCGACGCGATCGATCACCATTCGGAGGTTCTGGGCAAGGAGTGGTGGCCACAGGCCGAAGCCGTGGTCGGGTTCTTGAACGCCTTCGAGCTCTCCGGCAGAGAAGCGTTCCTCGACGCGGCGGAAAAGAGCTGGGACTTCATCGAGAAGCACGTCATCGACCGTGACTACGGCGAGTGGTACTACCGCGTCTCGCCCGAGGGTCAACCCGAGCTCGAGCTTCCCAAGGTCTCGCCCTGGAAATGCCCGTACCACAACGCTCGCGCTGCGCTCGAGGTGATCGAGCGAGCGAAGCGACTCTGCGCCGGCTGAGGGCCCGCCTCACTCGGCCACGCGCAGCCCTCGAGGTCGACTAACCGGTTCTCGTCACCTGCTGGCGCGCATGCCAGGGACTTTGCCCTTGGCCGCTTTCCGGCTCCTGGCGGGCGTGCCCACAGGAGGCCGGACGCCCGTTTCTTCCACCTGAGCCTCTTCGGGCGGCGCCTCCATCTTGGCCATCGCCACAGCGCCCACGGCGCCGAGCAGCGACCCGACGAATGCAAGCCAGCCTCCGCTTCGAAGCGCGCCGAGGTGATCGAACGCTTCGAATGTAGGCAAGAAGAAAGCGAGACCGAAAAGCGCGAGCGACACGGCGAGCGTCCACGTGCTCAGAATGCGAAGCCGTGTGATCGCCGCGCCGATGAGCGTGACAAACACGAGCACACAGATCACCAGCATCACGATGCCGAGCGCGTGATGGCCGACGAAGTTCCAATAGCTGATGTGAGTCAGGTTGCCGTGGGCATCCTTCACTGCGGCCTCGGTATCGAGCCGAAGCGCCACCAGCACAAGCCCGGTTCCGATCGCGGTTGCCAGCCACGGAGCGAGGCGCTTGAGCGTCATGCTGGGTGAACGACGCTTCCAGCCAGTGAGCGAGCGCATCGAGACCGTGCTCAGCCCCATCAGAGCTCCACCGCCGATTCCGAGCCACATGGCCGGCCCAAGCGTTTTGAGGTCGCTGGCAGTCTGGGCTATGTAGTAGCCGAAGTAACCGACGAGGATCCAGCCGATGACGCTGACGGAGAACAGGAACCACCTGCTCCGGTACGCGAAGCTGGCCGCCACGAGAAGCGCTCCGACGGCGAGCAGAAGAGTGGGGAGCCCGCCCAGCGTTCCGTCCACCCAGAACGACCCCTGCGCCGCGAAGATGTTCGTCCAGGTCCCCGAGAGCGCCAGACCAATCCCGACGATCGCAGCGAGCTTCTGCAAGCTCAACGCCCGTAGATCGATGGCGCCGCGCTCGATCCCGAGCGCGATCGACGCGGCGGCCGAGGCCAGCAAGCCGCCTTCGAGAGCGAGCCCGCCGCCGGTGGAGAGCAGACTGAGTTTGTGGAAGGCAAACTCGGCCGGATAGAAGAAAGCGAGACCGAGTAGAAGCAGCGCTGCCGCCAGCGCCCAGCGACCGAGCGCGGGAATCTTGAATACGGCATCAGCGAGAGCCATGGCTATGCCGACAATTGCGAGCGCGAGCATGAAGATTCCGAGCGTGTGACCTCCGGTGAAACCGGCGGACGACCAGTAACGCGGAGCCTCGCCGCCAAAACCACTCGACGTGACCTTGGCAAACGCGACGTTCTGCCATAGCGATACGACGACAACGCCGAGACCGGCCGCCGCGAGCAGCCACGGCGCGTAGGCGATAAGGCTTCTCCGCTCACGTGAGCGTTTGAAGGAGCCGAGCGCCCGCAGCGGGGCGGCGCCGAGCGCGATCAGTGCGCTTCCCGCAAGCCCGAGCTTGGGAGCCACCGAGAGATCGCCCAGGTGGCTTGAGCCGATCGCGACAGGGATCAGAAGGAAGTAACCGAGCAGAATCGCTCCGATCCCACTCACGCAGGCGAGGAAGCGATCGCCTTCCAGCATGACGTTCGTGATCAGTAGAACGGCGGAGGCGATGACGAGCGCGAGCAGGAAGTAAGTCGACGACGAGTTCGACGAGTAGGTGAGCCCCGGCGATATCTTCAGGATGTCGAAGGGAGACGCAAAGTCGACACTGAACGGGTGGAAGGAAACCGTCAGCGGGTTGAGCGACGCCAGCGTCAGCCCAATGCCGACCGCAATGACGAATCTCCGGATCAGGGGAACCGCCTCTACGAAGGCACGGTTCGGAGCGACTGTCTTCTGCATGGAAACTCCTTGTTGGCCGTATCTCGAACGAGAAGAGTATCGGCTGCCCCAGAGATTGGGTAGGTAGCGCTCGATAAGAATCCTCTTACAGAACGCCGGCTCGAAGCCGGTCCACCACTCCTTACTCGGTTACCGCTGCCTGTCCCGTTCCTCTGTCTAGCAGCAGGGCCGCCGTCACGGCGCCGGAGGCAAGTAGCGCACCTGCGAGCGCCAGCCAGGCGCCGGCGGCAAGGCGACCCAAACTGTTGAACGCCAACACGACAGGGTAAAAAGACGTCAAGCCGAGAAAGAGGAGCGCGGCTCCGAGAGCCGACATCTCAAGCGCGCGTATCCGCAGGACGATTGCGGCGAGCGCCGAGAGCAGTGCCAGAAGCAGGATGACAAGCATGAGAACCCTAGCGAGTGGTCTCCTTGAAGGCTCCAGTAGGTTGCCTCCCAGTGCGGAATATGCGCCGCCAGCGCGGCCGGGAGCTTCGGGAGCTTGATGACATCGAGGAAAAGCGAGACGAAGCCCGCGGCCATCCCAACGCACGCCAGCAGCCACAGCGCGAGCGTTCGATCGAGAACAACCTTGCCTAGGGTTTGCTTCGAGACGGCAAAACCGGTCAGCGGCGCCGTCCCCAGCACAATCAAGATCCCGCCTACGATTCCGAACCGGGCGCCGTCGTCGAGCCGGCCGAGATGAGGCGCGTAGAGGGCAGCGACAAACAGGAAGTAACCGAGCAGGATCGTGCCGAAAGCGGCGGCGCTGGACCTCAGCCGTTCGCGCTGCAGCACGATGCTCGCCACCAGCAACAGAGAGCAGATGATCAGAAGCGCGAGCAGAAACCCCGCCATCGTTCCGTCGCTCCAGTATTCGCCGGATTCCCGTTTGATCGTAGGCGTCCAGAGCGAGGCGAGGCCGAGCGCTATCCCGACCGCAGTCACCAGGTTCGTAAAAGACGAGGGAGTGTCATCGTCGGGAGTTTCATCGGCTCCTCCTCGAGCGGGGTGGGGTTAGCAGAGGCGTGAGCGCCAGCCTAACCTGACAGCCGGCGGTAGGGCGAGGAGCCGCTAGCCCTGGAGGAAGCTCGGCGGCTCGAGTGGATCGGCGTGGCCGCGCGGTGCCGGTTCGAACGCTGCGGTGCCCCAGTTCTTCCCGGGCGCCCGCACTCCGCCCAGCCCGGTCGCGATCACGGTCACCCACATCTGTCCGGTCAGGCTCTCGTCGATGGTGGCCCCGAAGATGATGTTCGTGTCCTCGGTGGCGGCCTGGCGGATGATCTCGGCCGCCTCGTTAACCTCCATCAACGAAAGATCCTCGCCGCCGGCGATCGAGAGCAGGATGCCCCTGGCACCGACCAGCTCGGTGTCGATCAGCGGCGAGCGCAGTGCCCGGTCAGCCGCCTCCTTGGCCCGGTTCTCGCCGGTGGCAAAGCCGATGCCCATGAGAGCCGAGCCCGCATCCTTCATGATCGTGCGCACGTCGGCGAAGTCGAGGTTGATCAGGCCAGGCATCGTGATCAGGTCGCAGATGCCCTGGACACCCTGACGCAGCACGTCGTCGGCGATGCGGAAAGCCTCCAGCATCGAGGTCGAGCGGTCCAGCACCTCGAGCAGACGATCGTTGGGAATGACAATGACCGTATCGCAGTTGCGCCGGAGCTCCTCGATGCCGAGATCGGCCTGAGCCTTGCGCTTCGTGCCTTCGAAGCGGAAGGGCAGCGTGACGATGCCGACGGTGAGCGCTCCCAGCTCACGAGAGATGCGCGCCACAATCGGCGCCGCTCCGGAACCCGTGCCGCCACCTTCTCCGGCCGTTACGAAGACCATGTCGGAGCCGCGCAGCGCGTGCTTTATCTGATCGTAGGCCTCGTCGGCCGCCAGCTTGCCGACCTCGGGATCGGAGCCTGAGCCGAGCCCCTGTGTCAGCTCGCGCCCGATATGGATCTTCACCGGCGCGTCGCTCATCTGGAGTTGCTGGATGTCGGTGTTGATGGCGACGAAGTCGACCTGCGAGATCCCTGCGTCCATCATGCGATGGATGGCATTGAGGCCGGCTCCGCCGACGCCAACGACTCGGATGACCGCGAGATAGGCGCTTGCGTCGGGGCCGACCTGATGCAGGCGAGCCTGCGGCTCTGGAATCGGCTCGATGTAGCGCGGACGCGGTGGTGGCTCAGGAGGTCGTGTTCGTTTGAGCGGCGGCTCGGGCGCCAGCCGAGGTGCGGGCGAGGGGCTCGCAGCTGCAGCCGACGTTGGAGCCTCGCCCGGCGTTTTCTCTTGCTCGGGCAGAGGAGGCGCCTGCTGAGCATGTGCCGGAGGCTCGTCGAAGATCGGCGTGTGCTCGACGGTCTGCTCAGGCGGTTCCGGCTTCGCGGCCGGAGCAGAGGGCTTCGCGGCCTGAGCCGGAGCGGGCTCGTCTGCATGAATGGCCGCGTCGCGCTCGGCCTGGCGCTGGGCCGCCTCGGTCGCACGGAAGAGCTCGGCGAGCGGGCCGTCACGCATGCTTGCGCGTTTTCGCGCCATTGAGCACCTCCTTGGCGAGATCGCGGTAGTGAGTCGCCGCGTCTCCGCTTGGATCGTACTTGAGTACCGAGACGCCCTTGACCGGCGCTTCGGCGAAGCGAATCGTCTTACGGATCTTGGTGTCGAAGACGAGCTCGCCGAAGTTCTCCTCGAGAATGTCGATCGCCTCACGCGAGTGCAGCGTGCGCGCGTCGTACATGGTCGGCAGGATTCCTTCGATCTCGACCCGGGGGTTGAGGTTTTCGCGCACCATCGAAAGCGTGTTCTCGAGCTGAACCAGGCCGCGCAACGAGAGATACTCGCACTGCACCGGCACGATCACTCCATCGGCGGCGACAAAAGCGTTGATCGTCAACAACCCGAGCGAGGGCGGCGTGTCGATCATGATGTAGTCGTAGCTGTCGCGCACCGGCAGAAGCGCCTTTTCCAGTGCGCGCTCACGCCCGATCATGCTCGAGAGCGCCAGCTCGGCTCCGGCCAGATCGATCGAGCTGACGGCCAGATCGATCTCCCGACTCTGGATGATCTCCGTGATCGGCAGCCGGTGTACGAGTACGTCGAACATCGAGCGCTCGATCGTGTCGGGGTTGAGACCCTGGCTCATCGTCAGGTTCCCCTGCGGGTCGAGGTCTATGGCCAGGACGTCAAGACCGCGCTCTGCGAAGGCGACCGCGAGGTTGAGGGTGGACGTCGTCTTGGCGACCCCGCCCTTCTGATTGGCGAACGCGATCACGCGCCCCATCGGCACTCCTTCTTCTGGCGTCCGGCCAAGCGGACGCGATAGCAAGCCTGCGACCCCCATCGGCGCTCCATTTTCGGCTTGTTCACACGGAGTCCTTCCTTTTTCTCCGCAGCTCGACCCGCGTCGCGCGGCGCCAACGCAGCGGGACTTCTCACATGGTAGGGGACGGCGGAGCTTTCCACGGCCTCGGCTGCACCGTGATACGAAGAGCAGTCGTCGTCGCGCGCACCTTCGTAATCAACCGGAAATCCGCCGATTTCCGGCCTTTTCGCCAGCTTTCTACTCCTCGTCCTGCCAGTAGTCGACGAGCTCGATCTTCCCGATCACACCCAATCCACGAAAAGAGATCTTCTGCGAGCGCGGGTAGTAGCAGAGGTCGGTCGTGCGACGAGTTCCGTAGGCGAGAAACGTCAGCCCGCTCTCTGAAGCCCGGAAGGCGTGCGCGATGCCGGTTCCCGGGGGGCGCGCGATCACGTGGCCGCGTTCGACGGCGATTTCCTCCTCGCCCAGCTGAAGCGTACCCTCGCCTTCCAGCACAACGAAGAGCTCCTCCTCCGCCGAGTGGCAATGGGGCGGGCAGGAGATCCTCCCGGGCGAGACCGCGACCTGCTGCAGGCCTGAGCTGTGAGAGCCGACCGCATGCCCGAGATCGCGGCGGATACGGCCCACGGTCTTCTTGGAGGTTCCGGCGGCTTTGACATCCTTGAGTCTGACCAGATTGGCCGGACGCAGCGAGCTCGACTCGCTCACCTCGGGCGGCCCTTGCGCGGCCTCGAGCTTGAAGGGGAAATCGAGAGTTCCGGTTTCTACCCAGCTCACGCCCAACCAGGAGACGTTCGAGCGCGGCAGGAAAGTGGCCGCGTCGCCGATGTTCTCGGAGAAGGCGAGCACGTCCAAGCCTCCGGGGCCCGCCTTTAGCGTATGAGGTCCCATGCCGCCTGGGAAGACGAAGCAGTCGGAGGCTGCGATGTCGAAGTTCTTATCCTCTTGCCAGAGCAGGCCCGAGCCTCCGAGCACGAAGAAGATCTCCTCGGCGCGCCCGTGAATGTGCGCCGGCGTCGACCACATGCCGGGGTCGATCTCGATCCGCGAGAGGCCGACACCCACCGAGCCGGCGGCGTCGGCCAGCCTGCGCCAGCTCCCGGCGATATGGCCGGCTTCGCGGCGCTCGACCTCGACGTCGTCCCAGTGGATGACGTGCTCGTGTTTCGGTTTCTTACTCAAAGCGCTTTCAGCCTAGCGAATGCCTTCGTTTCGTGATTACCGCCCATAGAAAGACGCCGTTACTGGACCGACAAGGAGAGTCGCGGTTGCGGGGTGACGCCAGCGGGCTCTGTGTCAGCCGATACGAGCGTTTCCGCACGGCTCCGCGGGCACTCTCTCGAGTGCTCGCAGGAAACGCTCGAGCGCGCCGCGGGCCGCGCTCGCCGACGACCCTTCGCGCTCCAACCACGACTCGGTCTCGGCAACCAGAAGCTCCAGCTCGTGCAGCACGAGCGGGACCGGCTCATGCGCACGCTCCATCGCCTCGATCCGATCGAGCCTGGCGATGACTGCACGGGCTTCCTCCACCGGGCGAAGGCTAGGCGCCGCAGAGTCGCCGCGGTGTGCCGGATCTGTACAGAATCGTTGCGGCAGACCCGCTCAGCCGGCGGCCGCACGCACGGCCAGCGATCGGTTTGGACGCGGGCGTAGGCCGAGCAGTGATTCGTCCAGCGCCTCGATCATCCGAGCGCGGTTGCCGTGCATCAGCACCTCGACCAGCGCGCGCCGGATTGCATCACCCGTGCTCTGATCGGCTGGCTCGCCGCCGGCAAGGGCACGCAGGCGCACGCGCAGGTCGGCTCGCTCGCTCGAGCCCTCGCCGAGCAGGGTGGCCGCTCGCAGCGCCGCCATCGCCAGACCCTCTCCACTACCGAGAAGCGAGACCAGCGCCTCGCGCAACTGGTCGGAACGGAACGGCTCCTGGGCGAAGAGCGAGAGCTCCCAGCGATCGAGCGCCTCCGCGAGCTCACGGTCATCGTCGGCGAGCGTGATGCGAGCGCGCAGGTCGTGCGCCAGCTTGCCCCTGAACTGATCGAGGCGAGTCGCCTCGCCGTAGGGCTGCGTCGCAGCGATTGGCAGAATCGGACGGATGCCGTAGGGCCGCCTGTCGAGCCGCTCGAAGAGCACCGGTCCGGCCGCGATCGCGCCGGCCGTTGCGAGGCGCAGAGCGCTGACGGCGTCGGCCAGCTCGCTGGGTGCGTCGGGTGCGTCGATTTGGTCTACGGCGAGGGCGCGCTGCAGCTCGATCACGGCCAGGCGATCGGGCTTGCGGCCGAACTCGCGCGGCAAGATGCCGCTGGCCTCGGGCCAGTAGGTCGAGATCTCGCCGGGAGGCGAGACGCGCACCCGGATCCCGTCGCCGAGATCGACCTGGGCGCCCAGCGAGAGTCCGAGCAGCGGGGCAACCGCCGCATAGGTTCTCTCGCTCCCGAAAAGCGACTGCTCGAGCTCGATGTAGGCGCAGTCGAAGGCGTCGTCGTGCCAGTCGAAGCCGCCGCAGCCCTCGGCGGTGGCGACGAGCACCGGCAATAGTACGGTCATGAAGAGCGCCTCTTCGTCGGGCAACTGCTCGCCGGCATGCGCACGGGCGAAGATCGCCGCCGCCCGCTCGTGCCTGAGATCGTCGATCGCAGCCTGAGCGTCGGCCAGCATCATCAACCGCTGGGCCTGCTGCTCGAGGAAGCCGCGCACGAGCGGTCGGTATTCGTACAGAGAAGGCCGGCCCGGCGAGGCGTGCTCCTCGAAAGCGAAGGGAATCTCGGCGCCGCCCGAGATCTGACACTCCAGCTCGGAGAAGGCCCCGAGGCAGAAAAGCCTCAGCGAGTGGTACAGGTATGGAGCGCGGACAGCCACGTTTCTCCGTACGCAGTCGAAGCCTTCTCTCCTGCATTCGCAGCGGCTGGGCAGGGACCTTCCCTCGTTCGAGGGCTTTGCAACAGACCGCCCCATCGGGGGATGGCCGGAAGCGTCAACGGAGTCAAGCTCCGTGTCGGCGTATTGGCGGCGTGAAAGGGCGGCAACTGATGGCTGCGGAACTACTGCGAATAAGGCTTCGGAACTTTCCGGCGGCGAACCTGACTCTTCGTTTGTTGCTGGCGCGCTGAGGCGCCAGACGCAGGAACGGCGCTCGTACCGCGGCTGCGCGTAGTTCGCGGGGCACGCGGGCGCGCATCGATTACTCCTCAAAAGCGAGGTTCGTCGCCGACGCGGCTCCAACGAGATCGCCCGTACTCCGAGCTGGTTGGAAATTACCAATTGGTGTCGTACGATCTTTCTAGTGGGAATTCGCGAATCCAACCGGGGAGAGCGCGATCTCCAGGATCAGGGTTCGACTCGAGCTCGGTTCGCCGCTTCTAAGCGAACGAAAAAGCGGCGGCGGCTAGAAGAGCTGCTCGAAGGAGAGGCGCAGTTCCGCGCGATCTTCGAGAACGCAGCGATAGGCATTGTCCTTGCCGACGCCGAGGGTCGCCCTCACGAGTGCAACCCAGCCTTCGAGCGGATGTTCGGCTACACGGCGGATGAGCTCGTGACCATGCGCATCAGCGACTTCACGCACCCTGACGACGTCGAGGAGACGCTAAAAGCGCTGCAAGCGCTCGTCGATGGCAAACTGGAGCACCTACATACCGAAAGACGCTGCATCCGTAAGGACGGCAGCGTCCTCTGGGTGCACATCATCGCCTCCACCGTTCCGAGACCGAACGGCGAGCTAGCGCTGTCGATCGCGATGGTCGAAGACATCAGCGCCCGTAAATCAGCGGAGGATGAGGCGGTGGCCGCGAGAGACTACGCGGCCGACCTAATCGAGACCGCGGACGCCATCATCGTCGGCCTCGACCTGGACGGCGACGTTCTGGTCTGCAACAAGGCGGCCGAGGAGATCACCGGCTACACGCGCGAGGAGCTCGTCGGTAAGAACTGGTTCGAGCTCGTGGTACCGAGGGAATGCTATCCGCACGTCTGGGCCGAGTTCGAACGCCTGCTGGCCGGCGGGATGACGAGGAGATTCGAGAACCCGATCCTGACCAAGTCGGGCGAGGAGCGCTACATCGTCTGGCGGAACACCGAGCTTCAGAAACTCGGTCGGAACCCCGGTACAGTCTCGATCGGCATCGACGTCACCGAGCACAGGCGGGCGGAAGAGGCTCTGTATCGCGAGCGTGACGTGGTGAGCCGCATCATGGAGACCAGCCCGGTTGGGATCGTGGCGTTGGACCGAACCGGGGGCATCACCTTCGCCAACAGGAGCGCCGAGGAGGTGCTCGGTCTGAGCAGAGACGTTGCCACGGGGCGCAAGTACAACGCCCCGAGCTGGCGCATCACCGATTATGAAGGCGAGTCTTTCCCCGACGACGAGCTTCCGTTCTCGAAGGTGATGGCTACCCGGCAGGAGGTTCGCGAAGTACGCCATGCGATCGAACGGTCCGACGGAGGGCGCGTTCTGTTGTCGATCAATGCTGCACCCATCTTCCGCAAGGACGGCGAGATCGACGGGGTAGTCGCAGCTATCGAAGATGTCACCGACCTTGTGAGCGCAGAAGAGAAGCGTGCTCTTCTTGAAGCCGAGCTCCTCCAAGCGCAAAAGATGGAGGCGGTAGGCAGACTCGCGGGCGGTGTGGCGCACAACTTCAACAACCTGCTGACCGCAATCTCCGGCTACAACGAGATGCTGCTCGCGAAGCTGCCCGAGGACTCGGATCTTCGAGCCGCGCCCGAGGAGGTAAAACGGGCGACCGCGCGAGCCGCTGAAGTCGCGCGTGAGCTCCTCGTCTTCAGCCGTCGGGAGCCCGGCCGACGTGAGAGCCTCAACCTTAGCGATGTCGTCGCCGAGATGGAGGCCATGCTGCGACAGCTGATCCGTTCCGACACCACAATCGTCACCGAGCTCGCGCCCGACCTCGATCGAATCGACGGCGATCGTAGCCAGCTGGAGCAGGCGCTCGTCAACCTCGTTATCAATGCGTGCGATGCGATGCCGGACGGCGGCGAGCTCGTGATCAAGACGGCCAACCTCAACCTTGCAGAGCCGCTCCTCACGACCGACGTCACGCTCGCTGCGGGTCGCTACGTTACTTTGGCCGTCAGCGACACGGGAACCGGTATCGAGGAGGCGATCCGCCCGAGGATCTTCGAACCCTTCTTCACGACCAAGAGCCCCACCGTTGGCACCGGCCTCGGTCTGTCGACGGTCTTCGGAATCGTCGAGGAGAGCAAAGGGCACATCCTGGCCAAAAGCACGCCGGGTCAGGGCTCGACCTTCACGATCTACCTCCCCGCCGTCGTAAGCTAGCCGCGGAGAACGGCTCTTCTCGGACCGGCGGTGAACCCGACCTCGAGCAAGAGCGGCATCACATCGCTAGAGACGACGGGCTCGCCGTCGAAGCGCTCGACCGCCAGGCGCTTGATCTCGCGCCGGCGGACATGCGCGACCAGAGCCGCGAGCGCCGGGCGTAGCCAGCTCTCTTCGGGGTCGCGGAGCGGAAGCAGCGAGCGGCCGCCGCGCTCGACGAAGAGCGCCGCCTCGCCGGCGAGTAGCACGAGCTGGGCGCCGGCGACGCGCGCGGCGCGCCCTGCCGAGCGATCCGGCCAAGGAAGGGCAGCGCCGTAAGGCTGGGCGGGATCCGCTGCCGCGAGAACCAGCACGTCGGGCTCGGCGCCCTCGCGCGGTCGCAGCTCGCGCAGGCGGTCGACGGCGCCGGGGAGGGCGAACTGAGCTCCCCCCAGCCCCTCGACGAAGTAGCCGCGGCGGCAGAGACCGAGCACCTCGAGCGCTTTCAGCTCGCCGTAGACGGCGCCGTAGCCGCCCGGAATCCCCTCTGCGCGGACGCCGTCGCGAGTGACGATGCCCTGGCGCTCGAGCAGCAGCTCGGCCAGTGCCCGGCGGTCGGTGCCAGGCACGCGGATATGGCCGGATATACCGTTAGCAGCTTCGGTGTGGGCTTTTTGCGGGAGTTCTTTCTCTTCCCTGGGCTCTTCTGGACCTGTCCTGGTGCCAGGCACCGGAACAGGTCCGAACAGGGCGCGGGTGAGCGACCAGCGTCCCTGAGTCGCCGTCGGGGCCTGGGCACGCGAGCGCGAGAAGCGGCGCGGGCGGCGCTCGGCCTGGGGAGTCTCGAAGCGGCGCGCGGCACGGAGCGGCTGCCAGGAGTCGTTGGTCACCTCGCCCGCCCAGACGAGATCCCAGAGAGCCGGCAGCGCCTGCTCACGCTCGAGGCCGGCCGCGGTCAGGAGCTCGTCCCAGAACAGCGCGCCGGCGGCAAGCGCGGCGCGAATCCGGTCGGACACTTCGCCCTCGGGGCGAGTTGCGCCTGCCGGCGGCCCGAGCAGACGGGCATCCTGGCGGAAGTAGACGGCGACGCGCTCGAGCCCGGCGCCCAGCCAGACCATCTCGCCCGAGGCGCAGAGCTGGTCGAGCTCGGCCGGCTGGTAGCCGGGCACCCGCCGCGGCAGCAGATCCGACTCCCATAGCGCCACCGGAAGTGCCAGCGCCTGCAGCGGAACGAGCGCCTCGCGCAGGGTCGAGCGCCGGTCGATCCCCTGCCAGCCCGGCAGGAAGCGCGCAAACGCCGCCGGCTCCACCGGTTCGACCTCCTTACGTAGCCGCGCCAGCGAAGCCCGGCGCAACCTCCTCAACACCTCCGGATCGCACCACTCCCGCTCGCTTCCGCCCGGCCTGAGCTCGCCGCGCACCAGCGCTTCGTCGCTCTCCAGGGCAGCCAGGATCGCCTCGACCGGTGCCGGCTCGAGCCCGAAATGCTCGGCAGCCTCGGCGCTGGTGAACGGGCCGCGGCCGCGCGCATAGCGGCGCAGGAGCGAGAGAAGCGCGCCGGCGACCGGCTCCAGGAACGCATCGGGAAGCCCGGCGGGAGGCATGGCGCCGAGCGCGTCTCGGTAGCGCCCGGCATCCTCGGCGGCGATCAGGCGCTCCCGGCCGGCGATGCGCACGCGTACGGCCCGGCGCTCGGCCTCGAGCACGGCGGCGAAGGCTTCGTCGAACTCACCCGGAGAAAGGTCGCCGCGCAGCCGCAACAGGTCGTGCAGCTCGTCGGGATCGCGCGGGGCGCCGCGCAGGTCGCGCTCCACCTCATCGACCGCATCGGCGTCGAGCAGGTCGCGCAGCTCCTCCTGGCCGAGCAGCTCGCGCAGCAACTCGCGGTCGAGCGAGAGCGCCTGCGCCCGGCGCTCGGCCGGCGGCGTGTCGTCCTCGTACATGTAGGAGGCGACGTAGTCGAAGATCAGCGAGCTGGCGAACGGCGAGGCGGAAGCCGTCTCGACCTCGACCAGGTCGAGCTCGCGCGTCTGCAGCCGCTGCAGGATCTTCTTCAGGGCCGGCAAGTCGAAGACGTCCTGCAGGCACTCGCGGTAGGTCTCGAGCACGATCGGGAAAGCGGGGAAGCGGCGTGCCACCTCGAGCAAGCTCTGCGCCTTCAATCGCTGCTGCCAGAGCGGCGTCCGCTGACCGGGGCGGCGGCGCGGAATGAGCAGCGCCCGGGCGGCGTTCTCGCGGAAGCGGGCGCCGTAGAGAGCGCTCTGCCCCAGCTCTGCCACGATCAGAGCCTCGATCTCCTCCGGCCCGATCGTCAGCTCGTACATCGGCGGCGGCTGCTCGGAATCGGGGAGGTGGAGGGCAATGCCGTCGTCCGACCAGATCGCGTGGGCTTCGAGACCGAGCGAGTCGCGCAGGCGGGCGCTGAGCGCAAGCGCCCAGGGAGCGTGCACGCGGGCACCGAACGGTGTCAGCACGACCACGCGCCAGTCGCCGATCTCGTCGCGGAAACGCTCGACCACGATCGTCCGGTCGGAGGGGAGCACGCCGCCTCCGGCCTCGGCCTGGTCGTGCAGGTAGACGATCAGGTTCTCCGCCGCCCGCTCGTCCAGCCCGCACTCCTCGCGCAGTCGCTCGACCGCCTGCTCTCCCGGCAACGCCACGAGCTCGCGCGCCGTTTGCCCGATCGCCTCGCCCAGCTCCACCGGCCTGCCCACTCCCTCGCCTTTCCAGAACGGGACGGCGCCGGGCACGCCGGGCGCCGGCGAGACGAGCACGCGGTCACGAGTGATCTGGTCGATCCGCCAGCTCGAGGCGCCGAGCAGGAAGACCTGCCCCTGCCTGGCCTCGTAGACCATCTCCTCGTCCAGCTCACCGACGCGACCGCCGCCGTCGACGAGGTGAACGCCGTAGAGACCGCGGTCGGGAATGGTGCCGGCGTTGGTGACCGCTAACCGCTGCGCTCCGGGGCGACCGCGAATGACGCCGGCCGTCCGGTCCCAGACGATGCGCGGTCGAAGCTCGGCGAACTCGTCCGACGGATAGCGCCCGGCGAGCATGTCGAGCACGTTCTCGAGCTGGGTGCGGGAGAGATCAGAAAACGGATAGGCGCGACGGACGAGCTCGTGCAGATCGTCGACCGTGATCTCTTCCTCCGCGCAGATGGCAACGATCTGCTGGCAGAGCACGTCGAGGGGGTTGCGCGGGATGCGCGTCTCCTCGATCAGTCCCTCGCGCATGCGCCGGGCCACCACCGCCGACTCGAGCAGGTCGCCGCGGAACTTGGGGAAGATGCGGCCCTTGGCGGTGGCCTCGAGCGTGTGCCCGGCGCGGCCGATCCGCTGCAGGCCACGCGCCACCGACTTCGGCGACTCGACCTGGATGACGAGGTCGACCGCGCCCATGTCGATGCCGAGCTCGAGCGAGGAGGTGGCGACCAGGCAGCGCAGCCGGCCCGACTTGAGCGCCTCCTCGATCTCGGTCCGTTGCTCGCGTGCGAGCGAGCCGTGATGAGCGCGCGCCAGCTCCTCGCCACCGGCCTCGTTGATGCGCAGCGCCAGCCGTTCGGCCAATCTGCGGTTGTTGACGAAGACGATGGTCGAGCGGTGCGCCTTGACTAGCTCGACGATCTCGGGATAGATCGAGGGCCAGATCGAGCCGGCCTGCCCCAGCTCGCGCATGTCGGGGACCGGCACCTGTACCAGGAGGTCGAGCTTCTTCCTCGCTCCCGCATCGACGATCTCGATCGGCCGCGAGCCCGAGACGAAGCGACCGATCTCCTCCAGCGGGCGCTGCGTGGCCGAGAGCGCGATCCGCTGAACCGGCCGCTCGAGCAGGCGCTCGAGCCGCTCGAGCGAGAGGGCGAGATGGGCACCGCGCTTGCTGCCGGCGACCGCATGCACCTCGTCGATGATGACCGTCTCGAGCGAGCGCAGCGTCTCCCGTGCCCGCGAAGTGAGAAGCAGGAAGAGCGACTCCGGCGTGGTGATCAATATGTCGGGCGGGTGTCGCAGCATCGCGGCGCGCTCCTTGGCGGGAGTGTCGCCGGTGCGCACCGCAACGGTCAGCTCCGAACCCAGCCCCGCCAGCGGTCCGCGCAGGTTGCGCTCGACGTCGTAGTTGAGCGCCTTCAGCGGCGAGACGTAGAGCAGGCGCAGGCCCTGCCCCGGCGTCGCGTTCAGCCGGTCGATCCCGTAAAGGAAGGCGGCCAGCGTCTTGCCCGAGCCGGTCGGCGCCTGGATGAGCACGTTCTTTCCGCTCGCGATCGCCGGCCAGCCGAGCTCCTGGGCCGGTGTCGGGGCGGCGAACGAGCGCTCGAACCAGGCCCGTGTCTTCTCCGAGAACGAGGCGAGTGCGTCCATTCCGTCAGGTTAGCGAGCACACGAAGGCGATGCGAACGTTTGTACGGGCTCGCGGGGTCTGGCGCAAGCTCGAGCACGAGGAGTGAACGCTGCACCAACAAGTTCCACTTTCGGCACCAGCTCAGGGTTAACACGCGGAGAGTTTTCCGAGTGGTATCTGATACCGAGGTGCAACCCTAGCGCCCGAGTCCGACCCAACACGACGAGATGTTGAAGGTTGCGATTTCGACGCACTTCCCGCTAGACACGCGCCGGGTTTTCTGAGCGGTATCTGAAACCGAGAGTTGACTGTGACTGAGATCAGGCACGCCGCTTAGCGCCCTCGGCCGTCTTGACCGGGCCGCCCCTACGCTTGCGCGCGACCTCCCGTAGGAGCCACTCGATCTGGGCGTTGACCGAGCGCAGGTCGTCGGCGGCCCAGCGCTCGAGCTCCTTCCAGAGCTCGGGATCGATTCGCAGGAGGAACTGCTTGCGAGCCGTCACCCGCCCCTCACTGGTAGAGCGTGCCGGTGTTGACGATCGGGTTGACCTGGGACTCGCCGCAGAGCACGACCATCAGGTTGCTGACCATCGCCGCCTTTCGTTCCTCGTCGAGCTCGACCACCTGCCTCTCTGAGAGCAGATGCAACGCCTGGTCAACCATGCCGACCGCTCCCTGCACGATCTTCTGGCGGGCAGCGATGATCGCCTCGGCCTGCTGGCGGCGGAGCATCGCCTGCGCGATCTCGGGCGCGTAGGCCAGGTGTGTCAGACGCGCTTCGTCGATCGCGACGCCGGCCTTGGCGACACGCTCTCCCAGCTCCTGCTTCAGCGCTTCCGACACCTCGTCGACGTTGCCGCGCAGCGTGATCGCCGTCTCCTCGCCCTCGCCGTGATCGTAGGCATAGGACGTAGCCAGGTGGCGGAGAGAGGTCTCGCTCTGCATGCCCACGTACGCCTCGAAGTCGTCGACGTCGAACACCGCCCGCGCCGTTTCCTGCACGTGCCAGACCACCATCGCGGCGATGTCGACGGGGTTGCCCGCCCGGTCGTTCACCTTCAGCTTTTCGCCGTTCAGGGTGCGGGCGCGCAACGAGACCTTGTAGCGAGGCAGGCGTAGCGCCGCCTGCGTTCCGCCTGTGTCACCGCGGTTGAGTCCGAGTCGCTCCCTGACCGTGGAGGCCGAGCCGTTCGAGTAGAAGGGATTGCCCCAGCGGAATCCGACCTGACGCGTCGTCCCCTTGTAGCGGCCGAAGAGGATCAGAACACGCGCCTCGTTCGGCTGAAGCGTGAAGAAGCCCCGTGAGGACAGCGCCGCCAGCACGAGGCAGCCGATGCCGGCCCAGATCATCCACATCACCGGCTGCGAATTGCCCGCCGCGTTTTTCGTCGCCTCGGTGGACGAGAGGATGAAGAAGGTCGGGCCGAGCGCGTACAGCGCGATAGTCAAAGCCAGCATCGGCCAGCCCGACCAGACAGTTGCTTGGCGTTCGTTGCTCATGGTTACTCCTCCCTGGTCGCGCCGATCCCACCGGCCTTCGCTGATCCTGCTGTTGATATCGCTATGATATCACAGCTGCCGGTGTCGGCCAACAAAGGAGGCGACTGCCCAGCCGAGCTCCTGGGCCGGTGTCGGGGCGGCGAAGCTGCGCTCGAACCAGGCCCTTGTCAGCGTCGAGAAGGAGGCGATCGCGTTCACCCGCTCAGGGTAGCCGCCGCGATGGGATCATCAACGGACTCGAGGGTAAATCGTGTCGCCGGTACTACACGGTGATGACGACCTTGCCACGAGCGTGTCCCGTTTCGAGATAGCGGATCGCCTCGGGCGCCTCGCTCAGCGAGTAGGCTCGGTCGATAACCGGCGCGGCCTTACCGGCTTCGATCAACTCCTTCAGAACGATCAGATCCTCGCTGCCGAGGTTCGCAACGAACGAGCGCAGCGCTTGGCTCACGAATCGGGACAGCACACGCGCTCTCAGCAACAGAGCCAGCGGCCCGAGCAAGCGACCGCCTCCTCCTCCCAGGAGCACGAGAGTCCCTTTGGGGGTCATTGCGCGCCTGAGCTCCGACAACGAGCGGTTCCCGACGGTGTCGACGATCAGGTCGTAGCGCCGGCCGCTCCGCGTGAAGTCCTCCGCGGCGTAGTCGACGACCTGGTCGGCGCCGATCGAGCGAACGAGATCCAGGTTCCTACTGCTACATACGCCGGTCACGTCACCAGCGAGCGCCTTCGCGATCTGCACGGCGAACGTGCCCACTCCTCCCGCGGCACCGTTGATCAGAACGCTCTGCCCCGGCTGGAGCCGTCCGACATCGCGAAGAGCCTGGAGAGCGGTGCACCCGGCCATTGGAACGGCCGCGGCTTGCTCGAAGGTGAGCTGCGCCGGCTTCGGCGCTAACCTCTGCTCTCCGCTGCGCACGTACTCGGCAAAGGCGCCGTCGGAGGCGCCGAATATCTCGTCCCCCGGCCTGAACGCCGTCACGTTCTTGCCGACCGCCTCGACCTGCCCGGCAAAGTCGGCGCCCCGAACGGTCTGCTTCGGTCCACGCAGGCCGGCCATCAAGCGAAAGAGGTACGGCAGGCCTCTCATGAAGTGCCAGTCGTAGGGGTTGACGGAAGCCGCTCGGACCCGTATGAGCACGCTGTCATCGTCGACCGCCGGCCTCTCGATCTCCTCAAGCTTCAGGACATCCGGTGAGCCGTACTTGCTGTTGACGATCGCTTTCATGGTGAGCCTCTGGGCTGGTTCGGTGGCGGGCATCTCGTCCTCCCTTGATCGACGGGCTACGTACGCTACCTCCCTGGCCGCGTACAATCCCGCGCTACGGGAGCGGCGGGCGGGTGCCCGGCGAGAGAGGAGAGCCAACGTGACCGACAAGAGCACGGTAAACCACGACGATCAGAAGAACGTCAACGCCACGATCGACGAAGAGGTGGAGGCGATCGCAGACAGCGACGTCGAACGCTACTTCGGGCTGCTGGCCGAGGATGCGCTCTTTCTTCCGCCCGGCCTGCCATCGATGCGCGGCGACGATCTGCGCGCCTGGCTGCGCGAGTTCCTCGAGGAGTGGGCGATCGAGTGGCTCGCGTTCAGGCACAACGAGACCGAGGTCGCCGGCGACCTGGCCTTCCATCGCTACAGCTACAGCTGGCGCGTGACCCGCAAGACCGGCGGCGAGCTGACGGTCGCTCATGGCAAGGGGCTGCACATCCTCCGCCGTGATGAGGACGGCTCCTGGAAGATCGCGCGCAAGGTCTGGAACGCGCGACCCACACCGCACACCCTGTAGTCTCAGCGAACAGCGCCCTGGCGACGAGAAGGGGCCGGAACGAGAGGATCCGACACATGATTCAGGTCACTCTTCTACGCGACGGCGGCCAGAGCGAGGCCAGCGTAGCCGATAAGGTCGCCTCGTTCCTGTCAGCCGCCAAACAGACGCTGGAACTGGCGCTCTACGACGTGCACCTGGAGAGCGAGCAGGCGGCGCCGATCAAGGTTGCGCTCGACGAGGCGCTGGCCCGTCAGGTCCGCGTACGCCTCGTCTACAACGTCGATTTCGGCAAGGCGATCGCCGTTCCGCGACCTCCGATCTCGCGTCCCGAGCTTGTAGAGGCGCTCCCGGTCGAGGCAAGGGCCGTTCCCGGTGTGCCCGATCTGATGCATCACAAATACGTTATTCGCGACGGCGACACGGTGCTCACCGGCTCGACGAACTGGACCGACGAATCCTGGACACGGGAGGAGAACCTGATCGCATTCGTCGCGTCGAAAACGCTTGCCGCCCGCTACCAGCAGAACTTCGAGGAGTTGTGGGAGAAACGCGACGTCGCCAGCTCCGGCCACGTCGACTCGGCACCGATCGAGATAGACGGTCATCGCGTCCGACCCTGGTTCGCGCCCGGGCACGGAGAAGCGCTGGCGCACCGTATCGCGCGCTGCCTCGGCCAGGCCAAGCGCCGTATTCGGATCGCATCGCCGGTTCTGACCTCGGGTCCGATTCTCGGCACCTTGGCCGAGCTGAGCGCCGATCACGACCGCAGCCTGCCTGACATCGCCGGCGTACTCGACGCCACGCAGATAGCCGAGGTAATCGGGCAGTGGCGAGCCAGGCCCAACGTCAGTTGGAAGGAGGCGGCCCTGCGTGCCGTGATCGAGCAGCGGCCCTGGAGCGGCAAGAAGTCGACACCCTGGACCCCGGATAGCGTGCACGACTACATGCACGCGAAAACAGTGGTCGCCGACAACACAGTCTTCTTTGGCAGCTTCAACCTCTCCCGCTCGGGCGAAAGCAACGCCGAGAACACGCTCGAGATCGACGATGCCGGCCTCGCCGACGAGCTGGCATCGTTCGTGGACGACATCCGCGGCCGCTACCCGCGCCTCGAGATCCCCGCGCCGCGCGGCGAAAGCCCGGGCCGAGCCGGGAATCGCGCCTAGACGCTCTCTTTCTCGATCTCGATCGAAACGATCTCGCACTCGGCGACCGGAACATCGACTCCGCGCCGGAGCGTGCTGTGAACGGAGCTGTGTCCGTCGACGTACTCGGCCAACTCGAGGATCTCGTCCTCGCCGGCCTGCGCCTCGATACGCGCACTTAGACGAATGTTCTGCGCCTGTGGCGGCTCGCCGCCCCAGTCGCACTCGCACACCACCCGCACACCGTGAAGCTCGATTCCACGCGCCTCGGCCTCACGCTGGAGGTCGTTCGCATAGCAGGCGCCGAGTGCCATGAGCAGTAGATCGGCGCCCGAGAAGCCGTAGCCGCATCCCGCCTCCTGCTCCGGACGATCGATCGTCAAAGAGTGCTTGCCCGCCCAGCCGACGGAGAACGTGGCGTCGTGAACGGACCGGACATGAACTGTCGTCTGCGCCATTTGGGGGCTCCCCTTTTCCCTAGACCTGATGTAAGACTAGGTCAGGAATGATGGGAGCGCGAGCAGTTCTGGTCGCCGTTTTGGTGCTGGCCTCGGGCGTGGGAGCAACCACTAGCCCTCGCCTACCCGGGGCGCCCAAGTGCCCGCTCTTTCCGGCCTCGAACGTTTGGAACAAACGCATCGACAAACTGCCGGTGGCGGCCAACTCGCAGGCCATCATCGGCTCGATCGGACTCGATGTCGGGCTCCATCCCGATTTCGGCACCGTCTGGAACGGACACCCGAACGGGATTCCCTACACCATCGCCAGCAAGAAGACGAAGCGCTACCGGGTCAGCTTCGACTACGCAAGCGAGAGCGACAAGGGCCCCTATCCGATCCCGGCCAACGTGAAGATCGAAGGCGGCAGCGATCACCATGCGCTGATCGTCGACCGCGACAGCTGCCGCCTCTACGAGCTCTACGCGCTGAAGAAAACGGGAAAGGGCTGGCACGCGGGCTCAGGCGCGATCTGGAACCTGCGCTCGAACAAGCTACGGCCGGCGACCTGGACCTCGGCGGACGCCGCCGGTCTGCCAATGCTTCCCGGCCTTGTTCGCTACGACGAGGTTGCCCATGGCCACATCGATCACGCGCTTCGCTTCACGGTCGAGAACACGCGACGCGCCTTCATCTACCCGGCTCGCCACTTCGCCAGCGACCAGACCGATCCCAATCTGCCGCCGATGGGACTTCGCGTGCGCCTGCGCGCGAGCTTCGACATAAGCGGTTTCCCGCGCCCGGTGCGCGTCATTCTGACGGCGCTCAAGCGCTACGGGATGATCGTGGCCGACAACGGCGCCAATTGGTATATCTCGGGCGCCCCCGATCCGCGCTGGAACGACGACGCCCTGCACGCGATCAGCGCGGTAATGGGCTCCAACTTCGAGGTGGTAGACACCTCGAGCCTGCGCTCCGGGTAGTCCTACGGACGTGTCCCGAGCGGGCCGAAGAGCACCTCCAGCCGCGTGATCAGACGCGCCATCAAAGCCCGCAGCGATCCTGCCGGTCTCTCGACCAGCACTATCTCGCCATTCCGCACGCGAACCTTCGGACGGCTGTCGCGGCGGGACGAGCCGAGCATTGCGCTCATCCGAAAAACTCCGAGGCCCTTGCGCGATGCCAGCGCATTCCCCAGTAACACACAATCTCTAGACGGGCCTTTTGCAAAGCTCGAACTCCCCCTTCGTCTTTCAGTTTTAAAGCGTCGCGCGACGCGCCGCTTCCCCGCGGAGGAGGTTTTTCGCGCCCCGGCCGGATCGTCCTTCTTCTCGATCGCGAAGAACGCAGCCTACCGAGAGCACCCTGACGGGAAGCGCGCTGCCAACCGGGATGGTCGATCAGGGACGGCTGCGGTGGAGATTGACCTGGGCGGCGCAAACTCCAGAGCCGAGCCGAGCTCCTGATCGAGGCTCAGCTCGGCCGCTAATCGATGATCCGCTAGGCCTCGGGCTTGTGGCAGACGGCTTCGATGTTGTGGCCGTCGGCGTCGAGCACGAAGGCGCCGTAGTAGTTCTCGTGGTAGTGCGGACGGAGGCCCGGGGCTCCGTTGTCCTTCCCGCCGGCGGCGAGAGCCGCCTCGTAGAACGCGTTCACCAAAGCGCGATCTTCGGTTTGGAAGGCGACGTGCACTGGCGTGATCGGCTTCTCCTCCGGGCGGATCCAGAAGTCGGGAGCGCCCTGCTTGCTCTTGAAGCCCGCCCCCCAATCACCCTCGAAGCCGATCGCGTAACCGAGCGGCTCGAGCGCCGCCTTGTAGAACTTCTTTGCCGACTCGACGTCGGCTATGCCGATGCTGATGTGATCGATCATACGGACAGTCTCACCGCCGCTTGGCGCACCGTCAAGCCGCTCGGATACCAGAGCGGCTTCCCTCGATCGAGGGATAGGCGGCGCGTGGCCCGGAATCGAAACATCAGGCAATGCGATATGCCGCCATTCTCGCCGCGATCACGCTTCCGCTGCTGGTGGGTGCCTGTAAGGAGACGCGAAAGAACGAAGACGCCCAAGCCGTCGACATCGTGCGTGCGGCGGTTCCGTCGGTCGAGGCCTACTACCAGGACCACAACGGCTACACCGGCGCGACTCTCGCCAAACTCCGCAATATCTACGATCGCGGGATCGCGAATATCTCGATCGTCAGGGCCAGCAAGCAGACGTACTGCATCGAGGCGACCGCCGCCGACTCTCACGCCTTCAAGAACGGCCCGGCCGCCGAGATCATGCTTGGCTCCTGCAAAGATCCCGAGAACGGAAAGCCGTACGCGTCTCCGCAATCGAACGATTCGAGTAATACGGCTGATACCTCCGATGTCAGTTTGCCGCTGCTTGTTTCGATCCCGGCAATCGAAGCCTACGAACAGGACCACGACGGCTACACCGGAATGACCATCGCCAAGCTCAGCAAGACCTACGACCCCTCGATCGCCGGTGTCTCGATCGTCGAGGCGGGCAAGAATACGTACTGCATCGAGACCGTGGCCGGAACACCTCGCGTCTTCTTCGAAGGTCCGGCCGGTCCGCTGATGATTGGCTCCTGCTCCGATCCGAAACACGGGAAGCCGTTCAACCCGCCGTCGTCGGAAGAATCCCCGCCGTCGAGCGAACCGCTCGATGCCTCCGGCTCGCTACGGGCTTCCGTTGTGGCAGTCGAGTCCTACTACTACGACCACGGAAGCTACACGGGCATGACCCCGCCGAAGCTACGCGAGCAGTACGACGCCGGGCTTCCGGATATCAAGATCGTCAGCGCAAAGAAAACGACGTACTGCATCGAGATCACAGTGGATGGCACTAGCGCCTTCAAGAGCGGGCCCACAGGGGACGTCACGAATGGGACTTGCCCGACCTAGCTTCGTGCTTCGGCGCTGCCTCCCCGCGAAGTGAAGTAACTATATAAGGAATAGTTTTGAGGTATCATTCGCGTCGTGAGAACACTCGGCGAAATTCATGCCGTCGGTTGCTGCGGAGTCGCCGCTTCGGCCGAGATCATCGGCGCCAAGTGGACGGCGCTGATCATTCACGATCTCTCGGAGGGGCCACGCCGCTTCTGCGAGCTGGAGCACGCCTGTCCCGGCATCAGCCCGCGCACGCTTTCCGAGCGCCTGCGCTCGCTCGAGCACGATGGGTTCCTGGAGCGAAAGAGCTTCCCGGAGTCGCCGCCGCGCGTCGAGTACACGCTGACCGAGAAGGGCGCCGCCCTGCTTCCGATCATCCGCGAGATGTGCAGCTTTGGGCACAGCTGGCTTTTCTGCGGGCAGGAGCAGGAAACGGGTAACGCCAGTGTCGCGCCGGCAACTGCCGGCTAGTGCGGAAGCGGCACAGGAGCTCTTAGTGACGACCCGCCGATCGGGTCCGATCGGCGGCTGCGAGGCTAGGACGAGCGCTTCGTTTTCTGACTAGTTCCTAGCTCCGTGAAGATCGCCCTGGCAACCGTTATCCCGGTCTCCAGGTAGCCGGCCCAGAGGCGCTCGTTCGGGGAGTGGATATTCCCCTCGGGAAGGTCGAAGCCCGTCACGATCGCTGGAATGCCTTTCGCCTGCAGCGCGGGCATGATCGGCATCGTGCCGCCGCTGCGGACGAGCAGCGGGCGACGCCCGAAGGAGCGCTCGAAGGCCGCGAGAGCGAGCCGGATTGCGGGTGCTTTGTGGTCGACCAGCCCCGGAGCGCTCGCAGAGAGAAGCTGCACGCGCAGCTCGGCGGCGGCGGGTGCCGCTTCCCGCAGAAGCCGCTCGAGCGCTGCGGCGACGGTCTCCGGGTCCTGTCCGGGAGCTAGCCGGATCGATAGATTGGCCGTGGCGCGCGCGGGAAGGACAGTCTTTTGCAGTCGCGCCGAGCCGCCTTCGATGCCGTTGACATCGAGCGCCGGCCGGGCACAGGTGCGCAGGTAGAACTCCTCGGCGGCGCTTTGGTCGGCAGGACGAGCGCCCTGCTCGGCCAGGACATCTGCGCCCGACGGTAACGCCGCCAGCGCGGCCAGCTCCTCGGCGCTCGGTGGAAGCACTCCGGCCATCAGCGCCTCCGGCAGGCGACCGTCGACAGGGAGCACCGCCGCCAACGTCTCGGTGAGAGCGTGCAGCGCGTTGAGCGCGGCGCCGCCGTAGACGCCGGAATGGAGATCCCGCTCACCGCTCGTAAGCTCGAGGTGGAAGTAGGCAAGGCCGCGCGTGGCAATCGTGAAGGCGGGAACGTCGCGCTCGATCATCGAGGTATCGAAGATCAGGCAAACATCGGCGCCGCGCTCGTCCGCGACTAGGAACTCGGCGATCGATTGGCCGCCGACTTCCTCCTCGCCGTCGCAGACGAAACGGACGTTGACCGGCAAGGCGCCTTCCCGGACCAGAGATCTAGCAGCCTCGAGCAGCATGATCAGCTGCCCCTTGTCGTCGGCACTCCCGCGCCCGTAGAGCCAGCCGTCCCGTTCTGTGAGCGTGTAGGGGTCGAACTCCCAGAGCCCGAGCGGCTCAACCGCCTGAACGTCGAAGTGGCCGTAGCAGAGCACGGTCGGTGCGTCGCGCCCGCTCGAGGCAACCACCTCGCCGAACACCAGCGGTTGCCCGTGCCAGTCGATTCTTGCGGCCGTGCCACCGGCTTCGCGGATCTTCGCGGCGAGCCAATCGCCGGCACGCTCGACGTCGCCGGAATGGGCCGGATCGGCACTCACACTCGGGATGGCGATCCATTCGGCCAGCTCGGAGACGAGGTCGGGACCCATGCCGGCGAGTCTACTAGGCATAAAAGCCTGACCGTAAGAACACCCGGAGTCGCCCGATCGATCTAGCTATCCTCCAGCGATGCCTGCCAAGCCCGCGGCTCGCGATCTTCGACTCCCAGACGGATTCCGCTTCGGCGTCGCCACCTCCGCCTTCCAGGTCGAGGGTGGGCTGAACGGCCCGGGCGAGCCGGCCAACAACTGGGTCGAATGGGAGCGGGCCGGACGGGTCGAGCCCTCGGGCATCGCCGTCGATTTCTGGAATCGCTACGAGTACTTGCTCGACCGCGCCGCCGTGCTGGGCTGCGACACCTTCCGGCTGGGACTGGAGTGGGCGCGCGTCGAGCCCGAAGAGGGGCAGATCGACGAGACGGCGCTCGACCGCTACTCGACCATCCTCGATGCCTGCCATGAGCGAGGGCTGGAGCCGCTGGCGACGCTGCATCACTTCACCCACCCGGCCTGGCTAGGAGAGGATTTCTGGCTCTCACCGGAGTCACCGGAGCACTTCGCCGCCTGGACGGCGCAGGTAATCGATCGCCTTGCCGACCGCTGTCGCCTCTGGATCACCTTCAACGAACTCGCCATCCTCGCGCAGCTCTGCTACTCCTTCGGCTTGCACCCTCCCGGGCGCCGTTTCGCCTGGAAAGAGATGTACACGGCAATCGGGCACATGCTCGCCGCTCACGTCCGCGCCTACGAGCTGATCCACCAGCGACGGCCCGATACCGTGGTTCACACCAACGCCGCCTCGAGCAGCGTCTACGAGTCCGATCGCCTGCTCGTCGATCTGCTGCTGGCGCGTTCACTCGGCGTGCCCCGCGACGACCTCGGCGCTTGGATAAGCGAGCAGCGCCTGGCCTGGTACAGCGCGATCGCTTCGCCCAAGCCGATCGAGCGCTTCTTCCGCCGGGGCTCGGCGGCGAACTCTCCTGTCGGCCGCTTGCCCCGCCCGGGCCAACGAACAGTCGCCCGCGTGCGGGGTCGCTCCGACGATCCCGAGGGGGTGCTGCGCCCGGCGGTCGACGCTATCTACTCGAGCCCATGCAAGCGAACTCTCGACGTACTCGGCATCGACTATTACGACCCGGTGGCCGCGAACCACGTTCGCGTTCCGGGCCACCGTAGCGCGGGCGGGCGCTCGTTCAAGCCGGCGGCCGACCTCTGGGACGACATCGTCCACCCGGCCGGGTTGACCGAGTACGCACGCGCCAACCTGGCCCTGTCGGCGGGCAGCGGCGAGAAGCCGCTCGAGCTCTGGGTGGTCGAGAACGGTCTCTGCAACCGGGTGCGAAACGGGCACAGCTACGAGCGGATCGACGGCTGGGATCGACCGCGCTACCTGCGCGAGAACCTGGCCGCCGTGGTTGCCGGGCTCGACGCGGGGCTGCCGATCGGCGCCTACCTGCACTGGTCGCTGGTGGACAACTATGAGTGGGGCTCGTACCAGCCCCGCTTCGGCATTCACGGCGTCGATCGAGAACGCGGCCAGACAGTGCTCGCGACCGACGCCATGGGCCGCGACTCTACGGGCGCCTACCGGCGCCTGATCGAAGGCCTGCGCGCCGGCGACCGCTCGGCGCTTGACGCCTCTGGTTGATCCTCGAACGAAAAGTGGGGCATCTCGGAACACCGCCGATGTGGTCGAATGCGGTATTTCTACTGCCCGAACGCTTGCCCGCGAGCAGCGAAATCGATTCCGTCTGCGTCGCCCGGGGCTCGCGCTCGCGCTGCTCATCCTGCTCGTAGTCGCCTCGTCACGGCGCCGAGCGCTCGATCGTGGTAGGCGTCTGCACAGCGAGCCACCGCGGGTATATACGGCTGTGGCCCGAAGCGGAATGCCAAGTCGCCGGACGCGATCAGATAGCGGAGCGGTTCTTTTTCCTGGCTATTACCGCAGCCGCCACCGAGATGACTACGAGGCCGACGAGGACTCCGAGCAAACGGTCTCCTCCACCCAGGATCGATCTACCCATCTCCTCTAGGCTTCCGACGAACGATGCGGAGCTCACTCGCGCGCTCCCGGTACTGGCGAGCCTCGCGAGCTTCGTAGACGGAGCGCCAAACGCCGACGATGTCGCGACCTCCGTCAATGCTGCCGCGACCGGTCGATTCACGGTCTCGAGAGCACGAGCCGCGCCTTGCGAGAGCGGCGTGGTCACGTTCGCGAGAGTCGCTTTCCCATTCGCCGCCGGGGATATCTCTACGTACTGGTCGACGGCTGATGGAATGTCCGAGGTCGACGTCGTTGCTGCGCCCGCGGCACCGGGAATCAAAGAAGCGAGAGCGAGAGCGAATGCAACTACGAAGACGCGGGTGACCGAGATCAGAGGTTCATCTCCTTTCGCCTCGTGGGCGACGTTAGTCTACCAGTGCATGCGATCTCGAATACTCGTCGCCATCCGTTCCCCCAATCCGGCACTTCTGCTAACGAGCGCCGTCGCAGTCTCACTCTTCGCGATTGCGTACGACAACGGCAGCTACGGTCTCATGAGCCGGGGCACGCTGGCGATCGTACTCTGGTGGGCGATCTCAATGGGCGTTGCGTTCGGCATCGTCGGGCTCGGTCAGTTGACTCGACCGGCCAGGGTAGTCGCCGCCCTCCTCGCGACCCTCTGTCTTTGGACGCTTATGTCCGTCATCTGGGCGCCGAGCGCAGAGAACGCGTTCAACGAGTTCAACCGTGTCTCCCTGTTCTTGGCCGTCTTTCTGCTGGTCTCCCTTATCGCCAGTCGCGGTAACGCCAACCGCTGGGTCGACGGGTTGACGCTGGCAACAGTGGCGATCGCATTGGTAGCGCTCACGAGCAGGCTGTTCCCCGGACTGTTTCCAAACCGAGGCATCTTCACTTTCCTTTCCCAGGCGGCGATCCGGCTCAACTTCCCGCTCGGTTACTGGAACGGGCTCGCCGCTTTCGTAGCGCTCGGAATCCCGCTCGCGCTCCGCGTCGCGATCGGTGGCCGGAACTCGGCGGTACGGGGAGTCGCTCTAGCCTCGCTTCCGGTCGCGGCCTCCGTGATCTACCTTGCTTCTTCTCGCGGAGGAGCCCTTACGGCACTCGTAGGGGTAGTCGTCTTCTTCGCGTTGAGCGAGCATCGTTGGAGCATCGGCGCGGCAGTGATCGTTGGCGGACTCGGTAGTACTGGAGCGATCAGCGTCCTGAGGACGCGCCATCAGCTCGTCGAGGGTCCGCTCGGCACCAGTCTGGTCGAAAGGCAAGGTCGAGCCGCCGCACTCCTGATCCTGCTCGTCTGTGCACTGACCGCCGCGGCTTACGGTCTCGGCAGCCATTATCTGCGAGATCGGGTGCGTCCAAGCCGACGATTCGGGCAAACGTTGATCGCGTCCGGTGCGCTCCTGCTCATCGTCGGACTGATCGCAAGTCACCCTATTCGGCGGTTTGAGAATTTCAAACGCTTACCCGCGCAACCTTCAATAGTTACCTCGGGCTACTACACGAATCAGCACATCTTGAGCGGTAGCGGGAACGGACGCTGGCAGCTGTGGTCGGCGGCGGCCGATCAATGGCAGCATCACCCGATAGTCGGTAACGGAGCGGGCTCGTTTGCCGAGTGGTGGGCCCAGCACGGCGACATCTTTATGACAGTCAAGGACGCACATTCCCTCTACCTCCAGACTCTCGGCGAACTCGGTCTGGTTGGTTTCCTGATCCTCGTTTCGGTCTTTGTCGTAGGGATCTCCGTGGCCGCACGAAGATCTCTCGTCGCGAGAGACAAACGAGTCACAATAGCGGCACTAACGGCCGCATTCGGCGCCTATTTGGTCGATGTCGCCTTCGATTGGACGTGGGAGCTGACGGCGGTGAGCGTCGCCTCCTTGACGATCCTCGCACTCGCTCTGAGCTCGCCGAAGCCGTTCGAGCATCACCCCGGATCGAAAACCAAGCGCAGACTAGCCTGGCTCTTGCGGAAGAAAGGCCCACTCGTCACGACCGTGGTCGCCGCCTGGCTCTTAATCGCCGCTCAGGCGATCCCCCTACTCGCCCAAACGGAGATAGTAAAAAGCCAAGGAGCGGTTGCTCGTGGCAACACGGCAACCGCTGAGAGCGCCGCCATGAAGGCTCGCCGAATCCAGCCCTGGGCAGCGAGCCCTGCGCTGCAGCTTGCACTCGTGATGGAGCAGGAAGGGAATCTCGTGCAGGCAAGCGCCTGGATTCGCGAGGCGATCAAGCATGACGAAACGAACTGGAGCCTCTGGCTGATCTCCACCCGTATCGACGTGAAGCGGGGCGAAGTCGGCAGAGCGAGGCAAAGCTTTAGACGCGCAATCGAGCTCAATCCGCGTTCGCCCTATTTAAGCCAGTTCAAGAGTGCTCTGGACACGAGGCAGTAGCCGCCACGCACTCGTAATACAGATACAGAAGACACAAGGCCCGGCGACACGGCGCTGGTCTCTCCTCCCAGGATGGTTACGCTATCGGGCGCGGGGCTGCGGCTGCTCGGCTGAGAACCTACTTTTGCATCGTCTCTGTACTACTGGACAGGTACCGGCGCAGCGCGTGAGTCCGGGCTCGGAGTTCCTTGCGCGTGTTCGGCAAGTAAACGCCGAGTCGCCACAATCCCAGGCGGCCTTCGTAGAACAGCCGTCCCGCGAATAGCCCGAGGACCAGCCCACGCCGGTTCCGTCGTACGTGGCTGACCGAGTAACCCGGCGCAACCGACCTGATCTGCACGAATGACGCTCGAATCTCGCGAGCGTACGGACGGTAGATCGATCGCAGCACCCGGCGGGGAAGCCACTCACGACGGATAGGCGAGAAGAGGTGAGGCCCGACGACTAGGAAGCGTGCGAAGTGGTACGCGACGAGCGGCCGCTCGTCCACCTTGACCTCGTTATCGTCGCTCGACACCTCGTGCTGCCAAACGTTCCAGGGGGCAAGCGTCGTCTCCGGATTACTCAGGATCCCGACTGATTCGAAGAGATCCGGGAAGTGATCTAGGTACTTCTGATCCCCCCACGTCTCGGCGTTCATCGCCGTGCTCCGCAACGTCATTTCACACCACCAGTCGAGCGCGCGGGCAGCGTTCTCGGTCGGCTCGAAGTGAACGAACGAGACATTGAAGCGTCCGCGCTCGGCCACAGCCTTTGGATCCCCCGAACGATGCTCGACAATGAGGATCTCGGCATCCGGCTCCTCCGTGTATAACGCGGATGGATCCCGGAAGAAGAAGACATCCGCATCCACATACGCAACTGCGCTTCCCGACGCGAAGGTCTCAGCGATGTACCGGACGAGTTGCGGCGTGCATGCGTAGTAGAATTCGATCACCGACCGACCGTTCTTGGCCTCCTGCAATCGCCGCTCGAACGCAAGCAGGTCTTCGAGCGAGACGATGTGCATCCGCGGGAGCGCCAATGAATCGACGATCGAGTACGTTTCCTCATCCAGGCAAAGAGCCCACAACTCCGCGCACGGCTCCGTCCGTACAAGAGATCGGTAGAGAGCAAGCCCTTGCGGAATGTAGTTGCGATCGAAGTAAGTGCAGAACGCAGTCATCCCGGCACCTTCGTGAGCGAATTCGAGAACGAGTTGACGGTGCTCACCACCCGCTTGATCGCCTCGGTCGACATAGCAGCGAAGAGCGGGAGCGAAAGTACCTCCTTAGCCGCACGCTCGGTCTCTGGCATCGCGTGCGAAGTACAGAGGGCGGAGTACGCGGGCTGACGATGTACCGGGACCGGATAATGCAAGGCAGTGGCGACTCCGTGCTTTCGAAGATGCTCGGCCAGCGCATCTCGGTGCCTTGTTCGAATGACGTAGAGATGGAAGGAGTGTTCGACCCCGTCGTAGGCACCCGGATGGGCTACCACGGGAGATTTAATCTCCGCCGAATAGACAGCAGCTATCGCGCGCCTTGCTGAAACCAGCCGGGGAAGGTGTCGGAGCTTGACGCGGAGCACGGCCGCCTGAAGCTCGTCGAGCCGTGAGTTCCAGCCGAGCTCCTCGCTTATCTGCGGAGTCCGCCAGCCATATTGCCTCGACGAGATGAGCTTCTCAGCGACGTCTGAGCGCGACGTGACAACTGCTCCTCCATCGCCTAGCGCCGCTAGGTTCTTGGTTGGATAGAAACTGAACGCGGCGGCATCCGAGCTCGAGCCGACGTGCTCTCCGCGGTAGATGGTGCCGTGCGCCTGCGCGCAGTCCTCGATAACGACCAGCCCGTGGCGCCTAGCGAACTCCTGGATCGGCGCGAGATCGGCTGCCCCCCCGTAGAGATGCACTGGAACGACCGCGCGAGTTCGGGCGGTCAGCGCCTGCTCGAGGGCAAGCGGAGCCACAGTGAGGGTCGCCGGATCTACGTCAACCAACACAGGGGTTGCGCCGGCACGGAGTATCGCCGTTGCGGTTGCGCCTGCGGTGTGGCTGGCGGTGAGCACCTCATCGCCGGGCCCAACACCCAAGGCGTGTAGCGCAAGCATTAGCGCGTCGGTGCCTGAAGCAACGCCGACAGCGAAGCGCGTGCCCACGAACCCGGCGAACTCCTGCTCGAATTCAGTCACCTCTGGGCCGAGCACGTAGGTACCGCGAGAGACGACGCGTCGTATCACAACGGCAAGCTCGTCAGCGAGCAGCACGTTTTCGGCACCTGGGTCTGCGACGGGAACGACTATCGGAAGTACTCCTCACCGTGTGCACGATAGTAGTCGAGTGTCCGCCGAAGACCGTCTTCCAGCGTAACCCTAGGCGCCCACTCGAGCAGCGTCCGGGCCGCAGAATCATCCGAGTAGTAGTCGCCGATATCGATCGCCTTGAGCTCATCAGGAAACGGTACGGTCTCGACTGAGCCCGAGCCGTTACAGCGGACGAGCAGTTCAGCGAGATCACGTAACGAGATCCGCTCGGAGCCGCCGATATTGAGTGCGGTTCCGATCGCCTGCTCAGTCAACGCCGACTGGAGAAAGGCATCTACCACGTCGTCGACGTAAGCAAGATCACGCACCTGTGCTCCGTCACCGAAGATAGTGATAGGGACACCGGTGAGGATGTTCTTGACCCAGATGCCGACGAACGTCTGTCTGGCATCTTTCACGCGCATGGCCGGACCATAGGTATTCGTGAGGCGAAGCACGCTCGTCCGCAAGCCATGTGCGGTGTGGTAGACGAGGTGGTAATTCTCGCCGGCGGCTTTGTTTACCCCGTTCACGTCAATGGGAACGATTGGATGATTCTCGTCGACGGGGAGGTAACGAGGCCTCCCGTAGATCTGTCGGGTGCTTGCAAACACTATTCTCACCTGGTGGTTGTGCTTACGACACGCTTCGAGAATCGAGAGCTGGGCGCGGGCGTTGATCTCGAGATCAGGAAAAGGATCTCGCATTGAGTCCAGATGGCTCGTCTGCCCGGCGAGATTGAAGAGGAAGTCCGCGCGCTCGATAAACGGCTCCATACTGCGAGAATCGCGCACGTCGGCAATGTTGAATCGGACGCCCTGCTCGAAGTCCTTGATATTCGCGAGGTTCCCGCCGCACTCCGGAATCAGGCTGTCTACAAGAGTGACGGCAGCACCAGCAGCAGCGAGCCGCCGCCCAATATGAGAGCCGATGAATCCCACGCCGCCCGTGATCAGGACGTGCGCTCCAGAGAAGACATCGGCGATCGCCTGTCGCATCAGACCGTGCTCTCAGTCGAAGTCTTTGAGGCGCCGAGACGACGCTGCCGGACAACCGCCCCTGCTGACCTCACAACGATGGCATAGTCAATTGCGTCGACGAACGCCTGCGCCATTCGGGGATAATTGAAAGCGGCGACGTCAATCCGCGCCTGAACACCGAGCGCGCGTGCGAGGGAGCGATCGGAGACGAGCTTGCGGATCGCCACTGCGAGCGCTTCGGGTCTTCGCTCGGGGACGATAAGGCCATTCCGCCCGTCTCGGACAAGCCCACCTGCAGCAGCCCCGACCGCATCAGTTGCGATCACCGGCACGCCGGCGGCCATCGCCTCGTTGACCACGAGCCCCCAGGCTTCGCGGTACCGAGCGGTCGTAACAGCCGGTAGAACCAGGCAACGAGCCCGTACTAGCTCGGCGGGTAGCTCGTCATGAGGGACGTAACCGAGCAGCTCGACTCGGAAGTCGAGCCGTGCATGCGCTCGGACCTCATCCTCAAGTGACCCGGTTCCTACTAGGCGGAGTCGTACACTCTGATCCTTGACGGCCGCGAATGCGGTAAGGAGGTCATGGATTCCTTTATGCATCTCGAGTTGACCGACGAACAGCACTTCAGCCGTCTCGGGAAACCCCGGCTCGAGCGCGGAAAATGGTGTCGGGTCGATCGCTTGCCCCGCGACGAAAACCTTTCCAGGCACCACGCCGGGGATCGCCTCCACGAACCGCTTGACATGCTCGCCGTACGTGACGATTGCGTCGGAGCCGCGGTACACGCGCTCGACCAATGGTCGCGTCAGCCGGTGGACCCAGGTTTCGGGGTGATGCCACATCCCTGACCATAGGACGAACGGAATCCCCCGCCGTCGTGCGAGTTCGTATACGTATGGAACCATCAAGCGTCCGTTTAAACACTTGACGACCGCGTCGTACCTCTCCCGTCGAAGCTCCGTCTGAAGCCCGACAAGGAGCGGGTTGCCCGCAAGCTTCAGGCGCCGAACGTGCCGCACGGGGAAATTGCCCTGTATGTGCCACACCGAAGGGCCGAGGTATCGTTCCTCTCCTTCGGAAAAGAAGTAGAACTCGATCGGCAACCGATCGGCAAGCAACTCGTACAACGGGCGACAATAGAAAGGACAGAGATTCGTCACGAAAGCGACGCGCGGTGAACTCATACGCGCGCCCTGAGATCGAAGCCGTGGAGTTCCACGTGCGCCGGCGCCAGGAGGTCGATGCTTATCACTCGCGCCGCTATCGAGTACGATCCCGTTTGCTCGACGAGTGACCGAACGAAGCGTCGTGTGATTGAACCTTCGATGAGCCCCGGCTCCTTTCGTCAAGCACACGTGCCGGCTCTGCGCCGAACACCCACGAGCATGCTGTCCAGCTTCATTTTGCCGACGCCTCAGTTGCATCGATCGGTAGCGATCGCTCAACAAGTGGAAGGGCTCGCTCGACCGGTAAGCCGGTCATTAGGTCACGGTTGACAGATGATGCTCGCATAGCCAGGCAGCACCTCAATCGCCCCATCGGCGCTCTTGAACTCACATTGTATGCCACGTTCACTGCACGCCATCGCACGTTTTTACTTTGCCTGGAGCCTCTCCAAGAACTCAAGTTAGCTTAAGTTATACTCACTCTTGCTCCGCGCTGAAGTGAATCTACTTGCCGAAGACGCGAGTCGATAAAGCGCGGGGGCACAGCATCGTTCAACTAGGTGTGAGCGCCGCGGTGGCCGTGATGAGATGACAGCATGCAGGGTTGACGGCCTCAAGCGAGGCGACCTCCCCACTCCTATGCAAGGTCTAGTGAACACGACGCGAACCGAGGATTGGGTAGGCACGCTGGTCTCTCGGAACGCGCTCCTGTTTAAGCATCAGCAACATGATCCGATCGCCTGTAGCATCGAGGAGGCCGTCGTAGTGGACAGCGCCGAGACGTGCTTCGTTAGCGAGTGGGCGGCTGATTTGATACCGGAATTGGGCGAGGTGGTTAGTGTGGCCCAGCGGCTTTCCTACCAAACCAAGTGTAGGGGGAAAGTTGCGCACTAGATAGGCGCCGGGCGAGTACTTGGCTAGCGGGGAACCATGAGCGACAAAAAAGGATGGGTAGACACGCCGCGAGCGCAATCACGAGCTCTCCAGCGACTTGAGCGATGAGACCCACGCCGCCGAGGAAGTGAGCGTCGGCGAACGCAACGATGAATGCGCCCGCAGAAACCGCTCCGTGGATTAAATGGCTCCGGATGATGAGCTGCCGGTCAACCAAAGCGCGACTAACGAACGGTTTGAGTGTGATCGCGTAGGTTACCCATTGAGCGATCGCCACGCCGACGAGGAGCTCCTTCAGACCTAGTCCAGCGGATTCCACAATCGCAACCGAGGTGAGGAGCAACGCCACGAACGTGATCAACCGAAGAGCCGCGAGTCGTAACCATCCCAAAGCTTCCGCCACGGTGGTCAAGAGCCCGGTCGGGAATGCTCCACATGCGATCAAAACGGATAGCTGAAGGAGTGGCGTCGCTGCGTGCCAGCGCGAGCCGAGCAGTAGATGCACGGCAACCGAAGCTCCTCCAGCTAGTACTGCGAACAGCGGCCAGGTAAATCCCGTGGCGAGCACAACTCCTTCAGTGATGACGGCCTTCGTGCGGACGGTGTCGTCACGCACGCGCCCAAGGAGCGGAAACAAGACCTTAGTGATGCTGGTTAACAAGTAGGTAAGCGGAATTCCGACCATCAGATAGGCGCGCGAATATAGACCGAGCGCGAACGCCCCGAAGCTGCGTCCGGCGGTCCAACTCGGAATCGTGTTGGAGGCGTAGGAGCCGAGATAGAGGAAACTCACCTGGCTTCCGAACGTCAGAAGTTCGCGGCTCTCCGAGCGATCGAATCCAACGCAGAGATCGCGCCGCGCGAGTACGGCTGTCGTGGTCAGAAGAGCAGCCGCGGCGATAACTTGTCCGACTGCAAGCGCAACAGTCGAATGGAAGTGAACCGCCAGTAGAACACCGACCGTGATGCCGGTTATCTGCGTGACGGTCTCGGCGAGAGCGGCGGCGCCGAAGCGCAGACGGTACTGGATGAGCGCGAGCGGAACGGACGAGAGCGAGTTTAAGAACAGCGCGACGCCGAGGATGCGGACGAGTGGGACCGCCGCGTGAATCCCCCACGCCTCGGCCCAGGGAACCGCCAGAAACCACATCGCAACAAGGACAATCGCCCCGGCCGCAACGGAGAGAGTCGCGGCGGTCCCAATCGCCTTGTTGCTGAGCTGCGATCGCCGCAGTAATCCGATTCCAATCGTAGTGAGAGTGAAGTAGCCGGCGAAACCAGCTGCTGCCTGGGCGCTCGCATAGGCTCCGAATCCGACGGGCGAGATCAGACGAGCCGTCGCCGCGGTGGAGGCAATCTGCGCTACGACTAGGACGGCCGACCCGATGTAGTTCCACGCAGCGCCGAGAAGAGCGCTTCGAGTTAGAGATGTCACGACACGCTCACAGGTTTTCTAAACGTATTAGTCAGCTTTGCATGAACCGATTTTCATTTTCACTATTCAGCCGACTCGTTAAACGCAGGCGAATGCTCGCATCGATGATATATCGCATCGAACTGAAGTAACTCGCCACTTTCACGACTCTCATGCCCGGGTTCAATAGAGACTAGTTGGTACTTTTGTTTACTCATTAACTCATGCATCTCGTCGAACAACGGGGAATCCGCGTATAGCGGTTTCAATGACATCTCAATTTGAATGGTATCAATACGTCGAAGTGCCTTCTCTGCTCCGCGTAGAACTCTACTTTCGTAGCCCTGCACATCGATCTTGAGATAAACATTGTCATCTGCATTGCAGATTGCGTCGAAAACTGAGTCGAGTGTCACAACGTTAATGAGTTCTTGGCCAACATACTTGGACTCCGGCGCCGACTGTACGTGCAGGGGGAGCATGTTTAACAAAGAACTACTATCGGAATTACCAGCGATATTGATGAACGTCTGTTCTTCCTTTTCGCCGAGCGCACAGCGGTAGGTGTCCCATAATTCATCGGCTTGCGCCTTTTTCCATAATACAGAGTAAACGGAACTCAACGGCTCATACGAAACTATTCGGCCTTTGTACCCTAGGCGTCTAATCTCCTCGGTGTATTCTCCGGCGCTCGCGCCAACATCCAGCACGAGTGTGATTCCATAAGTATTAAAGAGTTGTCGTCTCCGAGCGAGGTAGTGATGACCCGGATCGAAGCGGACAAGATCAACACCGAGTTTTTGGAAACGGCGTCGGACGAACTGTTTAACGCTCACGATCAGCGTAAGATAGCAAAGGAGGAAGGCGAGTAGCAGCTAACGAAGGAAACGCGATGTTAATGCTGTTTATCTAGAAAGCAAGATACTGCGTTATCCGATCGGTAGACACGATAAACAGCTTAAATAAATACGTTTCGTAAATCGCAGTACCCACGCGATAGGAACGCCATCCGGAAACACCAGCCAGGCTTCATCGAGAGCGGCGCGCAGATCGGCGTCGCGTCGTGCGGTCATCAGAACGTGCACGTTGCAGAGAACTGCGTAGCC
>JBEKLL010000003.1:0-117593 GCA_050010215.1 Gaiellaceae bacterium
GGGGAGTAAGACCGTCAAGCTCTCGCTCTCCAGCCCGTCCTCGGGAGCGGTGCTCGGGACTCAGAAGACGGCCACGCTGACCATTCTCGACAACGACCGGGCCTTCGCCTTCTCGGCGGCCACCTACTCGGTCAATGAGAGCGGCGGCCATGCCACGATCACGATCAAGCGCTCCGGCTCGAGCTCCGGCGCATACTCGGTTCACTTTGCGACCGCAAACGGCACCGCTACCGCAGGCTCGGACTACACGGCCGTGAGCCAGACGGTTTCCTTCGCTGCGGGAGTGACCTCGAAGACCGTCTCCATCCCGATCAAGAACGACACCGTCAAGGAGCCGAACGAGACGGTCAAGCTCTCGCTCTCCAGCCCGTCCTCGGGAGCCGTGCTCGGGACTCAGAAGACGGCCACGCTGACGATCATCGACAACGACTAGGGAAGCACCGCCCAAAGGGGGAGATCCGCGATGAAGAAGATCCGCCTGCTGACGCTCTTTGCGCTCGCTCTGGTTGTCGCCGGTACGGCCCAACTCCTCGGCGCTCGCGGCGCTGCGGCCACGGGAGGATCGATCGCAGTCTCGATCAGCGCCGGCGGCACCCATACGTGCGCCCTCCTCAGCGGCGGCTCGGTCATGTGCTGGGGCGAAAACGGGAACGGCGAGCTTGGTAACGGCAAGACGACGGGTAGCTCGACCCCGGTTGCGGTCACGGGTATCGCGAGTGCGCCGGCGATCAGTGCCGGTGGCGAGCTCGACACGCACCGGGATCTCGCGATCCTCATTCACACCGTGCCAGGGGGCCACACCTGCGCCCGAATCTCCGGCGGCAAGGTCGAGTGCTGGGGCTACAACTACTACGGCCAGCTCGGGAACCGCACCTACTCCGACAGCTCGATCCCGGTTGAGGTCAGCGGCATCGCGAACGTCGCCCAGATCAGCGCCGGCGCCGATCACGTCTGCGCCCTCGTCTCCGGAGGGACGGTCAAGTGCTGGGGCGATGGATACGAAGGCCAGCTCGGCACAGGCAACAATGGCGACAGCTCGACCCCGGTCGCGACCAAGGGCATGGCGAAGGCCACCACAATCAGCGCAGGCGGCGACGATACCTGTGCCCGCCTCTCTACCGGCAGGATCGAGTGCTGGGGCAACAACACCGACGGCAAGCTCGGCAACGGCAGTCACCAGGAGGAGAGCTGGTCTCCGGTCGCGGTTACGGGCATTACGAACGCCACCGCGCTCGCAGTCGGCTACGACCACGCCTGCGCCCTGCTCTCCGGCGGCAGGGTCGAGTGCTGGGGCTCGAACAGTGACGGTCAGCTCGGTAACGGAAAAACGACGAGCAGCTCGATCCCGGTCGCGGTCAGCGGCATCACGAACGCCACCGCGATCAGTTCTGGGCACTCCCACAGCTGCGCTTTGCTTTCCGGCGGGACGGTCAAGTGCTGGGGCTCGAACGGCTCCGGTCAGCTGGGTAACGGCACGAGAGTCTCGCACTCGGCTCCGGTTCAGGTCACCGGCATCACGAGCGTCCGAGCGATCAGCGCCGGCGCCCAACACACCTGCGCCCTCCTATCCGGCGGCGCGGTTAAGTGCTGGGGCCGGAACAACGCCGGCCAGCTCGGGAACGGAGTGACCACCGAAAGCCTGACCCCGACCCAGGTCAGCGGGATCACGGGTAGCGGAGAGAGTGCCTCGGCCGGCAGGATCTCCTCGGCCAAACTGACTAAGGTGAGCTTCAAGAGCTCCCAGGCGAGCAAGGTCAAGCTCATCTGCATGTTCTCGCCGAAGAGCGCGGTCTTCGCCTACGCGCTCAGCATCAAGAAGGGCACGAAGTGGGCGCTCGTAACCAGCATCCGCAAGAGCGGCTCCTTCCAGACTTACACGCAAACCGTCAAGGCGCTGTTCGCAGGTAAGGCGGTCAAGCGAGGTAGCTACCGCCTGAAGCTCAGCGCCGACAGTAACACCAAGCTGCTCAGTTTCAGGGTCAAATAGGCAGAACGGAGCGAGGCTGCTTCGTGCGGACTTTGCGCGAGGAGCGCTGGCTTGGAAGAGGCGCCAGCGACTCGTGCGTTACGGCACTGCATTCTCCGCCCGCCACCAAGCCACCCACCCGCGGGGTAGTCGCACGATAGCGAGCGAGTCGCGCACGATTAGCGCCGGAACGTGACGATTTCGTGCCAAATCCGCGCCGCCCCCGGACTCCAGCTCCGGCGACGCGGGCTCGATCGCTTCCGCGAGGTCGTCGGGTCCGCTGCGTAGCATCGCCTCGTGCCGGTCGATCGCGAGAACCCAGGGCTTCGGCGAGTGGAGGCGGCTGCGCTCGCCCTGATCGCTCTCGTTTCCGTCGCCGCGGGCGCCTTGCACTTCGTCGCGGCGCCGGCTGCGCTCGCCTTCTCGATCGCGGCGCTCGCGCTCGCGGGACTTGCCTGGACCGTGTCGTTCGCCACCGAGCAACTCGGTGAGCGCTACGGCCCCGCCGTGACCGGAGTTCTGCAGTCGACGCTCGGGAATCTGCCCGAGTTCTTCGTCGTGCTCTTCGCGCTCTCGGCCGGAGAAACCGTTGTCGCTCAGGCCTCGCTTGTCGGCTCGGTGCTCGCCAACGCCTTGCTCGTGCTCGGGCTGGCTATCGCAGTCGGCGCCTCTCGTAGCGAAGACGGAGTGATGCGATTCGGACGCCGGCTTCCAAACGACACCGCAACTCTGCTGCTCGTCGCAGTCTTCATCATCGCGCTAATCGGGGTTTCGGTCGCGGCCGACGATCGCGCCGCACACCACGTCAAGGCGATCTCGATCATCGGCGCCTTTTGCCTGCTAGTCGTTTACCTGACTTGGCTTGTCCCCTACCTGCGCTCGGACTCCGGCCCCGAGCAGCGAGCGGCGCGGCTTGGTCTCGCCGAAGCGGCTTCGATTCTCGTTTTGGCCGGGGTCGGCGCGGCTTTCGTCTCGGACTGGTTCGTGGCCGCGTTGCGGCCGACAATCGATCGGCTTGGAATCTCCGCGGCCTTCGCCGGGATCGTGGTCGTGGCAATTGCCGGTAACGCGGTCGAGAACGTCGTCGGTATCACGCTCGCCTGGAAGGGCAAGCACGATCTGGCCATCTCGGTGGTCAAGAACTCCGTCTCGCAGGTCGCCGTCTTCCTCTTCCCGCTGCTAGTGCTCTGCTCGCTCCCCTTCGCGCATGTGCTCACCTTCTCGCTGGCGCCCGTTTTCATCGTGGCGCTGCTCGTGACCGCGATCGCCGTCTGGCAGATCACCGGCGACGGCGAGGCAACGCTGTTCGAGGGCGTTGCGCTGGTGGCGCTGTATGTGATCCTGGCGGCGGTAACGCTGTACGAGTAGGGCGCGCACAGCGGAGGACCTTGCTCGTAAAATCGCGAGCGTCGTGATCGATCTCCCAATCGCTCGTCTCGACCTCCGCCCGAGGCGTCTGCTCCTGCGCCGGCTCTCGCGGCGCCTGATCGGCGGCCGAACGCTGGAAGACGCCTGCGCCGTCGCGGCCAGGCTGAATGCCGGCGGGAAGCGTGTCAGCCTGGGCCTGCTCGGCGAGGACGTGGAGAGCGAGAGAGAGGCGCGCCAGATCGCTAGCGGAGAGCGGCGAGCGCTCGAGGAGATCGAGGCGGGGGGGCTCGATGCGGCGCTGAGCGTGAAGCTGTCGGCGCTCGGGCTGGCCGTCGACGAGGAGCTCTGCTTCGCGCTTCTGCTCGCGCTCGTTACCGCCGCGGGCGAGAAGGGAAGCTCGGTCCTGATCGACATGGAGCGCGCCGACGCCACCGACGCGACGCTTCGCCTCTACCGCCGTCTGCGCGAGCAGGGCCACGACAACGTCGGCCTGGCATTGCAGGCTCGGCTGCAGCGGACGCTCGACGACATTCAGGGCCTGGCAGAGCTGAGCCCGCGCATCTCGGTCTGCAAGGGGGGCTACGAAGAGTCGGCGGGGGCGGTCGCCCGGCCCGGGAAGGTGCGCGAGCGGTTTCTGCGTGCAGTCTCGAGGCTGGCCGATTTCGCCTCGGCGATCGGCATCTCGACCCACGATCGGGATCTGATCGAGGAGAGCCGGCGACTGCTTCTCGTGGCCGGTCGCACGCAGGCGGACTATGAGTTCCAGACGCTCTTCGGCGTCGATCGCAGGCTCGAGAACGAGCTCGTCCGGGCGGGTGAGCCGCTGCGGGTCTACCTCCCCTACGGCGAGGACTGGTATCCGTACACGCTGCGAAGGCTGGGCAGATGATCTGGGCGAGCGCCGAGGGCTGTCGGGTGACCGATACGGAGGGCCGCGAGTACCTCGATCTGTCGGCTGGTTTCGGGGTCGCGGCGCTCGGCCATCGCAACCCGCGCGTGATGGACGCGATCGCCTCACAGAAGGTGGTGCACGCACTCGGCGACCTGGCCGAAGCCGAAGTGACCGTCCGCCTGCGCCACGCACTGCCCCGTCCGGCCAAGCTCGGCCTGAGCGGCGAGGATGCGGTCGAGATCGCTCTCAGGACGGCGCTGCTCGCGACCGGGAGGCCGGGGATCGTCGCTTTCGAGGGCGGCTATCACGGTACCGGCCTGGCGGCGCTGGCGGCGACCGGACTGGAGCGCTTTCGCTCGCCCTTCGCGGCCTGGCTGCCCGGACCCGTTTACCGCTTTCCCTACGGCGAGGATCCGGGGCCGCTCCCAGAGGACGCCGGCTGTGTGATCGTCGAGCCGATACAGGGTCGTGCAGGTGCACGGGTACCGCCGGCCGGTTTCCTCGCGAGCTTGCGCGGGCGCTGCAACGACGCCGGCGCGCTCCTGATCTGCGACGAGATCTACTGTGGGCTGGGACGCGCGGGCGAGATGCTGGTCTCGGGCGAGCTCGCAGATGTGGTCTGCCTGGGCAAGGCGCTCGGCGGCGGGCTTCCGCTCTCGGCCGCGCTCTTTCGGCCGGGGCTGGAAGACGTCTGGAGGTTGGGTCCCGAAGACGTCTACACGCACACGCACTCGGGCACCCCGCTCGCCTGCGCGGCGGCGCTGGTGGTGCTCGAGGAGGTGCCGAAGCTACTTGCCGAGGTCGAGCGCAAAGGCGAGCTGTTCGCCCGCGCCGGCTGGCACGGCGCGGGCCTCATGCGCGCTTGCCCGGGCAGCGCTGCCAAGGCACTCGAGCGAGGCGTCATCGTCGTCCCGGCCGGGCTCGAGAACGAGCTCGTCTCGGCGACACCGCCGCTCGTGATCTCCGACGAGGAGATCGAGGAGGCGCTGGAGCGGCTCCAGTAATGCGGTGCCAGACTTCAGTCTGGCACCGGCGCGCAGTTCGGTGCGCCTGAGGCGCTCGTGGAAACAACGCGCAGCCGGCGCCACCTCTGCGGACTTCTTCGCGCTGGCACTTCTTTCCGCCGCCCCCACCGAGCCACCCACCCGCGGGGTGGTTGCACGGTAGCGAGAAAGTAGCGTGCGATTATCGCCGGACTGTGACGACTTCGTACCGAAACTGAAACGCGTTCTTGAACGCGGCCTGGCCTCAGCCTCGATCGCCTGGCGAATGTCCGGCGGGAGATCGGTGCGGCAGGCGCAGTGCTTCAGATGCGCCTTATGCCATTCCACGCGCTGTTCGAAGGTCGGATTCTGAGAACCCTTCCCGGCAGGCCCGCACGACTGATGTGGCCGTTGCGCGGCGCCAGGAACCACCCGAGCCGCTCACCGCACTACCAGTGCGCTTTCACGTATCGTGCGATCCCTGGCATCCACGCCTCGGCCACCTAAGGCGCGCCCGCCTACCGGGAATGGCTCTTGGCATCTTGTTGGCCAGGTGCCAGTCGCGGTTGATCTTTCCCATTCTCTCCTCCGTCAGCGCGGGAGCGGGTTCCACATCTCGATCCCGCTCGGGGCGATGAGGCGGCGCTGCAACGAGCTCGGGTCGATCGAGTAGACCGGCCCGCCGCGCGCGAAGTAGCCGAGAGGTTCGGGCGTGAACGAGACGACCAGCCGGTTGTCCGCCGCCCAGCCGAGGACCATGGATTCCTCGATTTTCGGGGCGACGTGAGCCTGTCCCAGCGCCTGGCCGGTGACGTAGCGGGCGTGGCTGCCGACGACGGGGATGATCGTGGCCCAGGCGTCGAGGTCCGGGTGGGCGAGGGTCACGGCCACGAAGCGCCCGTCGGGCGAGAGAAGCGCTGTCTGCGTCACCAGCGGCAGTTCGGCGATGCGCCGCGTCTTGCCGTCGAGCGCGAAGCTGAAGAGCCATTCGGGCGCCCAGGGCGGCGTTTTCTTGCCGAACTTGTTCGGGACGGCAATCGGCTGCTGCGAGCAGACCGCGAACACCTGCGTGGCCGTCCCGCCGGCCGGGATGCAGTAGCGGCCGCCTGTGCTGATGAGCTTCCCGCTGACCAGGTCGTATAGCTTCCCGCGTTGGGCGAGGTAGCGGCCGCCTTCGATCCTGAGGCCCGGCCCCTTGAACGGGAGCAGCCGCCCGTGCGACCTGATCGAAGTCGTGTAGCTCTGCGGCGGGCAGATGCTGATCGGGCCGGTGCAGTGGCCGAAGTTGACCGTGTAGGTGAGGCTGTCTCCCGCGGCGAGCGGGAAGTGACCCGGTGCCTCAGCCAGCAGCCGCCTCCCGGCCGGATCGATCAGGTAGATGTGCCCCTTCGTGTCGTAGAGGCGCGGGTACTGCTGCCGCTCGAGCGAGGGCGCCGCCTCGGCCAGGTTGGTCGAGTAGAGGGTGAATCCGTTCAGCGTTGCGTAGACGTGGCCGTCCAGGCCGGTGAAGTTCACCGTCCTCGCGCTGAGGCTGAGGATCCCCTGTGCCGGCAGCTTGATCGGGCGGTTCTGCCCGGACGTCGAAGCGCTTCCCGCGCCGCAGCCCGCGGCCAGTACGCCGATTGCGAGAGCGACCAACCCGCCTACCGTCGCGATGCGAGCTTTTATCGGCACATTCTTTTCGCGAAGTCGAGAAACCCGTCCAGGAAGTCGCTCAGATTCTGGCGCGTCTCCTCGTCGGTCAGGCGGCCCTGCTCGTCGAAGAGCCTGGCCGCGCCCGAGACGTGCAGAGAGCCCGGATAACCGAGCGCCTGCACGAAGAGAAGGATCTGGCGCAGTTGTAGCTGTGAGCGCACCGTGCCGAAGCCGCCGGTGCTGGCGCCGACGAGCCCGTACAGCTTGCCCTTGAGCGGCGGATCGGGCGGGCGCGAGGCCCAGTCGATCGCGTTCTTGAGCACGCCGGAGGGGCCGAAGTTGTACTCGGTGGCGCCGATCAGGAGCGCGTCCGCCCGGGTGATCGTGCCGCGCAGTCGCTCGACTGGCTCGGGGTAGCCGGTCTGGCGCAGGTCGTCGTCGTAGAGCGGGATATCGGCCAGCGAGACGATCTCGACCTCGGCCCTGGTGTTCAGGAGCTCCTGTGCCGCCAACAGCAGACCGCGGTTGAAGGAAGCGCGCCTGAGGCTGCCGGGAATGGCGACGATCTTGGGCACCCGGCTGTTCAGTGCAATCTCCTTTCTGCGAGTACGAGCAGCTCGGCTGGAACGCGCTGCTCGAAACGGGTGAAGGCGCGCTCGCCGGGGAACTCCTCGAAGGCGCGCAGGCGCAGGTCGGCGGCGGCGAGCGCCATCACGATCTCGCCGATGCGCCAGAGCCGCAGTCCCTCCGACGACTCGGCGGCGAAGTAGTCCTCGCGCCAGTGCAGGATCGCATCGAGGCAGCGTCTCGAGGGGTGGATATCGAAGAGGATGAGACCGCCGCCTGGTCTGAGCGCACCGGCGATACCGTGCGCCAGCTCGGTCAAGTCGACCACGCGCGAGAGCGTGTCGGTGCCGGCGTAGACGAGATCGAAGCGACCGCGCTTGAGCTCGAGCGGAAGCTCGTCAAGCGGCGCGTGTACCCAGGCGACTCCGGGCGCGCGCGCCCGAGCCTGCAGAAGCGCGTCCGCAGAGGGATCGACGCCGGTCACGAGCGCTCCCAGCTCCACCAGCTGCAAGGTCTGTCCGCCCGTGCCGCAACCGAGGTGGCAGACATAGCGTCCTCTCAGGCGGGGAAGGCGCTCGAGCACTCGGGCCGGCAGGCTTTCGGGCTCGCTCTCGCGCTGCCGGTGAATCTCGTCCCAAACCCTGATGTTCTCCTCGGTTGGCTCCACCGGGACTCCTAATAACTCGAATCAAAACGAAGCACTCTGCCGCCTGGCCGCGCTCGGCGGCGCGCTGCGTTGTCCTCAGTCGCCCCCGTATCTCCCCGATTTGGGGGCTCGCTGCGTCCTAGCATCTCATCCGCCGATCGCACACAGTCACCAGGTCGTCATTCTGATTCGTGTCATGCCGGAAGCGAAAAACCGCCGTCGACGATGATCGTCTGCCCTCGAATCATCTCCGCTGCGGGGGACAGAAGAAAGGCCACGACGCCGGCGATGTCCTCGGCCGTGACCATGCGCCCGGCAGGAGTGCGCTCGCGACCCATGCGAAGCATCTGCTCGCGGTTGGGAAAGTGCTCGAGCGCACCGGTCTCCACCAGACCGCCCGAGACGGCGTTGACACGGATTCCCCGCGGCGCCAGCTCGACGGCGAGGTAGCGGACGAGCGCTTCCAGCGCAGCCTTGGAGGTGCCGACGAGCGCGTAGTTCTCGAGCACTCGTGTGGAACCGAGACTGGAGATGGCGATGATCGAGGAACCGGGTGCCATCTGTGGCGCTGCTGTGGCGGCCAGTTGCAGGAAGGCGCGAGCGTTGGCGTTGAGCGTCCAGTCCCAGTGGCGGTTTTCGGTCTCGAGCGCGGGACGCGCGACGCCGGTGGCCGCGTTGTGAACGAGCGCGGAGAGCGGGCCCAGCGCGGCGATCTGTTCGAGCACACGCTTGGAGCCGATGTTTCCGCGCACGAGTACCGGCTCGGCGCCGAGCGAGCGCAGCTCGCCTGCGGTCGACTCGGCGGCCCGGTCGCTGCGCAGGTATCCGATGGCGACTCGGGCGGCACCCTCACGAGCCAGTCTCAGTGCGATTACCTTGCCGATCCCGCGCGAGCCGCCGCTGACGAACACCGTGCCGGCGCGAAGCGAGGCCAGGCTGCTCCGGCGGCGTTCGCCGGTCATCGCCCTCGCGGCAGCGGAGCGGAGGCCGGCGCCGAGCTCGGAAGCTTCTCCCAGCCGGGGCGCGTCCGCGCTTCCTGCCCGCCCTGCTCGGCCTTCGAGGAGGCATAGCCGAGGCGGGCGAGCAACTCCATCTGCTCCTCCGCGTAGAGCCGGGTCGGATGGCCTTCGGACAGATCCGCGACGAGCTCGCGCAAGCGTGCTCGAAGCTGGTAGGCGAAGTGCGGGGTGGCCGGCGCGACCAGCGCCTCGACGTCATCTCGAGTTGGCTCGGCCATGCCGGAAACCCTATCGAAGAAGGGCGTAGATTCTCGGTCTTTCTTCGACCCCGAGTCCTGTCACGAACTCGGCACAGACGGGTGAGGGTTTGGCGGATATGCTCGAGCTGGGGATGGGAGGCGGGGAACCCGCCTCTCCCCGGGCCGCGAATACCAAGCCCACGCGGTCCGAGCCTCGTATAATCGCGGCCAGCGTGATCGCTGTGTACGTCATCGTGGCCGTCGTCGTTCTGCTTGCGATCTGGGCGGTCCTGATCTTCAACCATCTCGTTCGGCTCGGTAACGAGGCCAAGCGGGGCTGGTCGAACATCGACGTGCAGCTCAAGCGCCGCGCCGATCTGATTCCGAACCTCGTCGAGGCGGTCAAGGGCTACGCGGCCCACGAGCGCGGGGTCTTCGAGGAGGTGACCGCCGCCAGGACGGCGATGCAGCAGGCGACTGGCCCGGCGCAGGCGGGCGAGGCGAACAAGCAGGCGAAGGCGGCGATCGGGCGCCTGTTCGCGGTCAGTGAGGCCTACCCGGCGCTGCGCGCCAGCGAGAACTTCCAGAAGCTGCAGGACGAGCTGACCGACACCGAGGACAAGGTCGCGGCCGCGCGGCGCTATTACAACCAGACGGTCTACCAGTACAACAGCCTCCTGCAGAGCTTTCCTGATCTGATCGTCGCCAAGCTGGGCGGCTTCAACGAGCGCGAGTTCTTCGAGCTCGAGCAGCCCGCCGACGCGCAGGCGCCCGCGGTCGATCTCTCTGCGGGCACTGGGGCGTGATGGAACTCCGCTCCGGAACGAGTTCATGACGCTCGAGGAACAGATCCGCTCCAACCGCATCCGCTCCGGGATGCTGATCCTCTGTTTCGGGCTGATCTTCGTCGCCATCGGCGCCGCGGTGCAGGTCATCTACGGCGGAGGCTGGCTGTTCATCATCGCCGGCATCGCGTTTGCCTACGCGATCTTCGCCTGGTTTGCGAACGGCTCGATGATCGGCTCCTGGACGGGCGCCCGGCCGGTGACGAAGGACGAGTACCCCGATCTGGTGCGGGCGGTCGAGAACGCCTCGATCGGCGCCGGGCTCGCCCAGACACCGCAGGTGCGGGTGGTCGACGATCCCTGTCCCAACGCCTTCACGGCCGGCGGCTCGCCCAAGAGTTGCTACATCGCCGCGACCAGCGGACTGCTCGGGATGATGAACAAGCGCGAGCTCGACGCGGTGGTGGCGCACGAGGTCGGGCACATTCGCAACCGTGACGTGCGCCTGATGAGCCTGGCCGCCGTGCTCGTCGGCGTGGTCGCGCTCGTTGCCGATATCGCGCTCCGCCTGGCCTTCTTCGGCGGCGGGCGTCGCCGGGGAGGCGGCAACCCGATTCTGATGATCATCGGCATCGTGATGCTGATCGTGGCGCCGATCGCCGCCTTCGGCATCCAGATGTCGCTCTCGCGCAAGCGCGAGTACATGGCCGACGAGTCCTCGGCCGAGATCACCGGCGACCCGGAAGGCCTGGCGCTGGCGCTCTGGAAGCTGAAGCAGGATACGACCGAGCTTCGCCACGCCAACCGCGCGACTGCCCACCTCTACATCGAGACGCCGCTCAACAACACAAGCGGTGTCCGCTCGGCGATGAGCGGCCTCTTCGACACCCACCCCTCGCTCGACGCCCGCATCGAGTCGCTCGAAAAGATGGGCGGCTTCCAGCTCTCGGCTCTGGTCGGGCAGCAGTAGCCGAAACTGGCCTGACGCTTCCGGGTCGCACGCACTAGCCTTCCTGGCGTGAACTCGCAACAGAAGACGGCTCTGATCTCCGTCGGCGCGGCGCTGGGTCTGATCACGCTCAAGGTGACGACAAGCCTGATCACCGGCAGTCTGGCCTTCCTCTCCGGCGCTCTCGACTCGGGCCTCGATCTGATCACGGCTCTGATGACGCTTTTCGCCGTCGGTCTCGCCGCCAGGCCGGCCGACGTCGAGCATCCCTGGGGCCACGCCAAGGTCGAGCATCTGGCGGCGCTCGCGGAGTCGTCCCTCCTCTTCCTGGCCAGCATCTGGATCGCCTTCACGGCGTCGCAACGGCTTGCCAGCTCCAGCCCGCCTACCGTCGACGCTACCTGGTGGGCCATCCTCGTGATCGTGATCGTGATGGCGGTCGATGCCGGTCGAACGGTGATCTTCTTCCGCGCGTCGGTTCGGCTCCGCAGCGCCGCGCTGCAGTCGAACGCCCTCAACTTCATCGGCGATCTGGCCGGTTCGACCGGGGTGCTCGTCGGGCTGGTCTTCGTTCGCGCCGGCTATCCCAAGGCCGACCCGATCGCAGCTATCTTTATCGCCGCCATAGTGCTCGGCGCGGCGGCGAGACTGGCCTTCAAGAACGCCGACATCCTCATCGACCGCAGTCCGCGCTCTGCGACGGAAGCGGCCAGGCAGGCGATCGACGCCCTCGAGCCGCCGGTCGATCTGAGGCGGCTGCGAGTTCGCGAAGCCGGCGGGCACTACTTCGCCGAGGTGGTCATCGGCCTCTCTCCGGAGGTGGCCGTCGGGGAAGGTCACGGCATCGCCGACCAGATCGAGCGCGAACTCGAGGAAGTGCTGCACGGAGGCGAGGTAGTCGTGCATGTCGAGCCCGAGGGCGAGGAGATCGGGCTACACGAGGCGGTACGAGCGGCGGCGATGAGCGTGCGCGGTGTGCACGAGATCCACAACCTGGTCATCGCCGACCTCGAAGGCCGTAACGAGGTCTCGCTCCACCTCAAGCTTCCGGGCGAGCTCTCGCTTACCGAGGCCCACGAGCTCGCATCGCGGGTCGAGCAGGCAATCATGAGCGCGCGTCCCGAGATCGCCGCGGTGGTCACGCACCTCGAACCGCTGACCGAAGCCGTTAGCGGAAGCGCGCCCCTCGGCGTCGAAACGCACGCATATAGAGAGACGATTCGCGCCATCGTCGCCAAGGCGACCGGGGAGCCGCCGCGCTCGCTCCGCTTCATGAGCACGGGCGAGGGTCTGCTCGTCTACCTGACACTGGCGCTCGATCCCGAGCTCTCTCTGGCCGAGGCTCACGCTCAGGCGTCTGATATCGAGTCGCGCATTCACCGCAAGTGTCCCGGAATCAAGCAGCTGATCGTTCACACCGAGCCCTGAGCCGCCGCGGCGCTGCTTACTCGCTGCGACGCCTGGGAGATCGCGGCGGCTAGCCTTTGACGCGGATGCGGCTCGTGCTCGATTGGGATGGAACGGTGACCGTCGCCGACACGATGGACATGGTCGTGCGCGAGTTCGGCGACGCAGCGCTCGTCGACCGCTACTCGGACGCATTCGTCGACGACAGCGGCCCGCTACCGGTGACGCTCCAGCATGTGATCGAGAGCGAGCTGGCATCGATCACGGCTCCCATCGACGTGGTCGTCGACTGGTTGCTCGAGCGGGTGGAGCTGCGTCCCGGCTTCATCGAGTTGGCCGAGCGCGAGCGGCCGCTCGTGCTCTCCTCCAACCTGCGCCAGCTGATTGAGCCCGTGCTGGCACACTTCGGCGTCGAGCTCGAGCTGATCGCTAACGAGCTCGTCTCGGACGAGGAGTCCGGCTGGCGTATTCAGATCGACGGTGAGTTCTGCTCGGTCTGCGGCGAGCGCTGCAAGCGCCAGAAGCTTCCGCCCGGCGAGGTCGTATACGTCGGCAACGGCTACTCCGACCGCTGCCCGGCGCTCGCCTCCTCGCGCGTCTTCGCGCGTTGCGGACTGGCCCGTTACCTGGACGTGATCGGTTCTCCCTACGAGCCGTTCGGCGACTTCCGTCAGATCGCAGCGGCGCTCGAGCGCCCGCTCTGACGGAGCGCTCCTCAGCGGATACTCTCTTCCTGCCGGCCGAGCCGTAGCCGAGCCAACTCACGGAGGCGTTTCGAATGGGTACGACCGTTCTTCTTCTTCACGCTTTCCCTATAGGCCCGGAGATGTGGGAGCCCCAGCTCGAGACGCTGAGCGGCTACGAGCTGCGGACGCCGGCCCTGGCAGGCCGGGGTGACTCGATCGACGGCTGGGCCGAGCAATTACTCGCCGAGGTCGAGGGCGACCTGATCGTCGCGGGCGCCTCCATGGGCGGCTACTGCGCGCTTGCCCTTGCCAGGCGGGCGCCAGAGCGGTTGCGCGGCCTCGCTCTGGTCGGCTCGCGAGCTTCGGCCGATCCTCCGGAAGGAAAGGTCTGGCGCGATCAGTCGATCGCCCTCGTGCGCGAGCGGGGCACGCTTGCGCTCTGGGGCACGATGCGCGACTACGCAATCGGCGCCGACGCCGCCCCCGACCTGGTCAAGCGGTTGGACGAGATCGTCGCGGGCCAGGACGTCGAGCACGTCGTTCAGCAGCTCGTGGCGATGATCGGCCGCACCGACACAACCGATGTCGTGCGCTTGTTGGCGTGCCCGTTCCTGGCGGTTGCCGGCGAGCTCGACGAGGACGTGGTCGCTGAATCGAAGCGACTGGTCGAGCTGGCGCCGGACGGCGAGCTGGTGGTCGTCCCCGGAGCGAGTCATCTAGTCAGCTTCGAGCGAGCCGATGTCTTCAATCCGGTACTGCTCCGATTCCTCGAGCGCTGCGCTCGCTAGTCCCATAGAGGCGGATACTCCGGCCTCGAGCAGGAGCTGGCGAAGCATCAGCGCATTTGCCGGCGCCTGAGCGATCGGCCGCCCGATTGCTGCCGCCGGCGCGCTCGAGTTGTTGTTGTTGAAGACGGCGAAGAGCTGCTGCGCACGCTCGGCCAGGTCGCGCAGCGGCTCCACCCACTCGGCCAGCTCGACGCGCTCGTAGAGGTAGTCGAAGCGGTCGGCCGCGCTGCCGCCGCGGTGGTGCCAGGTCGCCGCATTGCGGCCGTGAAAGCGGACGTAGGCGACGTCGCCGGTCAGCTCGGCCACGGTCGGGATCACAGTCCGGCTCTCGAGCCGCGGCGCATCGACGATGACGAGCGCCATGCCGTGGCGCCTGAGGAAGTCGAGCGTCTGGGCGCGGTTCTCCTGCTCGAGCCAGCTCGCGTGCCGGAACTCGACCAGGAGCGTAAATCCCTTCAACCGCTCCCGTGCCCAGAGCAGGTAGTCGAAGGCGGAGTCCTTGAAGACGACATAGGGCGGCAGCTGGAAGAGGATGCCGCCCAGCTTGCCGGCGTCCGCGAGCGGCGCGATCCCGCTCAGAAAGCGGTGGAAGATCTCGGCGCGAAGCTCCTCGGGCGGGTGCGAGACGCGCCCACGCTCGTCCACTTCCGCGGCGGCGCGCAGGTCGGTCGGCAGTTGCTCGATTCGCAGCGGGTGGCGGGTCATCATCGCGAACGCCTTGATGTGAAAGAGAAAGCCCGGCGGCGTTCGCTCGGCCCAGTCCGCGCTCATCCCGGCGCTCGGCAGCCGGTAATAGGTCGAGTCGATCTCGACCGTGTCGAAGTGCTCGGCGTAGTAGCGGAGTCGCTCCTTTGGCGCCAGGCCGCGCGGGTACCAGTTCTTGACCAGCGCCTTGTCGGCGAACGAGCAGGTACCGATGCGAACGGGGTTCATAGCGAAACGATATTCCCCGTTTGCGCCTCTCTACGGACGGACGGGTACACCGCCTTCGTGCTCGACCGGTCCGGGGTCTGTCCTCGCGCGCCGGTCGAAACGGACGTGAGCCTGGTAGCTTGCGCCTCGCCTTGGAACGTCTTCTCGCAAAGAGAATTCCCGGCCGGCAGTCGTGGTGGCCAACCAGCGCATGGAGTGCTACCGCGGGCGTCATCGTCCTGGCGAGCGGTTGCGGACTGCTTACGGGAGTCGCGGCGCGGTTGATGGACGTCTACGGCTCCGTCGGGATCGCGCGCGTGGGAGGCGGTGTAGCGGCTTGGATCACGCTCGCGTTCTGGACGGCCAGACGATCGGAGCGAGCTCTGATCGCGGTCGTGGCCTCGGCCGCCTATCTGCTGTTCTGGTTGCCTGCCTTCTACACAACCGACGCGATTCAGCAGGGCGTCCCTGTCAGCACCATGTGGACGTTGGCCAGGCCCTGGGTTCTTCTTCTCGGCCCGGCCAGTGTTTTCGTCGGGGTCGCTGCCTGGCGATCACGACGAGAGGGAACCGTGGGCGACGCCGCCCTGGCGCTTCCTGTCACCTGGTCGCTCGCGGAGGCTCTGCTCGGAGCCTCCAGAACCACATCCGCGAGCGCCTGGTTGCTCGAAGCCTCGCTGCTGCTTGGGCTTGCATCTACGCTGGTCGTCAGCGGCTGGCGCCGGCGCCGGGTGAATGCCAGGACGTTTACCGTCTCCGTGCTGGCCGGTCTGGCGGTTTTCGCGTTCGCCACGTCCGTCTGGTTCTGAGCACGACGGCCGTAGCGGTCGGTGAGTACGGAAACTGAACGAGTCGCCCGCTCGGCTCGCTGCCCGCGAACCCGCTCCCACTAGAATCGAGCCCAGTGGACGAGCGGCCGATCGCGATCTTCGACTCCGGTATGGGCGGGTTGACCGTCCTGCACGAGTGCCTGGTCACGATGCCGAACGAGGACTTCGTCTATCTCGGCGACAACGGTCGCTTCCCCTACGGGTCGAAGCCGCTGGCCGAGATCCGCGGCTTCGCGCTCGAGATCGGGCGCTTCTTCGAGCGCCAGGGTGTAAAGCTCGTCGTCGTGGCGTGCAACTCGGCCACCTCGGCGGCGCTCCCCGATCTCCAGGCCGAGCTGCAGGTTCCTGTCGTCGGCGTGATCGCCCCCGAGGCCGAGGCGGCCGTACAGGCGACCCGGAACCGGCGTATCGGCCTGCTCGCAACCGAGGCAACGGTCGGTGCCGGTCGCTACGCATCACTGGTGCGGTCGCTCGATGCCGGTGTGCAGTTCTATCCGGTCGCCTGCCCGGGCCTGGTCGAGCTGATCGAGAGTGACGAGCCCTACGGCAGCGATACGATCAAGGCGGTGCGAGCGTACGCCAAGCCGCTCAAGCAGGAGGACGTGGACACTGTCATCCTCGGCTGCACCCACTACCCGCTGATCCGGCACGTGCTCGAGCGCGCCTTCGGGCGCGGCGTGACGCTGATCTTCTCCGCCGAGGAGACAGCGCTCAAGGTGGCCGAGACGCTGGCGCGAAAGGGAATCGCCGGTCCCGCCGGCCGGGAGGGAGACTGCCGCTTCCTGACCAGCGGCGACCCGGAGCAGTTCCGGCTCATGGGCGAGCGCTTCCTGCAGCTCCCGATCGCCGCGGTCGAGTCGGTCTCTCTCGCCGAGCTGGGAGCCGCCGCATGAGCAGGGCGGACGGTCGCCGCCCCGACGAGCTGCGCCCGCTTCGGGTCGAGTGCGACTTCCTCGAGCAGCCGCACGGCTCGGTCCTATACGCCCAGGGACGTACCGTCGTGCTCTGCACCGCCTCGATCCAGGAAGGCGTCCCGCGCTGGCTGAAAGGGAGCGGTCGGGGTTGGCTCACCGCGGAGTACTCGCTCCTGCCCGCCTCCACCGGCTCGCGCACGCCGCGGGAGGCGAGCGAGGGCAAGCAGAAGGGGCGCACGGTCGAGATCCAGCGCCTGATCGGGCGCTCGCTGCGCGCGGTCTCCGACCTGGAGGCGCTCGGCGAGCGTACGGTCTGGCTCGACTGCGACGTTCTCCAGGCCGACGGAGGCACTCGCTGCGCCTCGATCTGTGGCGCCTACGTCGCCGCCAGTCGCGCGCTCGAGTACTTCGGCCTCGGCCGCGGGCTCACCGACTCGGTCGCAGCGGTCTCGGTCGGAATCGTGGCCGCTGAGAAGCTGCTCGACCTCGACTACGCCGAGGACTCGAGCGCCGAGGTGGACATGAACTACGTCATGACCGGAGCGGGCCGCCTGATCGAGGTGCAAGCGACCGCCGAGACCGCACCGTTCAGCCGCGAGGAGCTGGACGAGTTGCTCGCCCTCGCCGCTCACGGCGTCGAGTTGATCGGCCTGGCTCAGGACGAGGCGCTGCGCACCGCTCGCGCCTGAGCTTCTGCGTAATCCCATCCGCCGATTGGACGAGAATGACTCCGTGCTACCTCAGCTCGGATGGGTCGAGATCCTGGCTCGACTTGCACTTGCAGGCGGACTCGGCGCTGCGATCGGCATCGAGCGCGAGTTGCGCGACCGCTTTGCCGGCCTGCGCACCCATCTTCTCGTGGCGATCGGCTCCGCCCTCTTCACGCTGGTCTCCGCCTATGCCTGGACGGGCTTTCGGTTCGGAGGCGGAGTCAGCTACGACCCGACTCGAATCGCCGCTCAGGTGGTGACCGGCATCGGCTTCCTCGGCGCCGGTGCCATCATTCGCCAGGGCGTCACGGTGCACGGCCTGACGACGGCGGCCACACTCTGGGCGGCGGCGGCGATCGGGATGGCGGCCGCCGCCGGCTTCTACTCCGCCGCCGTTCTGGCGACCGCGTTGACGCTCGTTGTCCTCTGGCCGCTTCGCATTCTCGAGCACCGTCTCCTCTACTGGATCCGAGCCGGAGTGGCGCACATCGTCGTGGAGCTCCGTCCCAGCACGAGCGTGGCGCCCGTTCTGGACTATCTGGCGAGCGAGAAGGTTGCCCTGGCGCGAGTGCAGATCCACGAAGACGCCGGCGTCAGGACGGTCGCCGCCGACGTGGAGCTCGAACGCGATGCGCGCATCGCCGACGTCGTCGACGGACTACTCGGGCTCGAAGGGGTGACCGGAGCCCAGTGGATTCATTGAGCGCCGGTTTCGAAGCCGTCTTCGCCTCGCGCAATCCCGGCAAGGCTCGCGAGCTGGAGGCGCTGCTTCCGGGCTGGCGGGTCGAGCCGCTGGCGGCCGACACCTATCCGCCCGAGCGCGGCGAGAGCTACTACGAGAACGCCCGCGCGAAGGCTCGTTTCGGGCGGTCCTTCGAGAAGCGCCCGCTCTGGGTGCTCGGCGAGGACTCGGGCATCGAGGTGGCCGCGCTCGACTGGGGCCCCGGAGTCTTCTCGGCTCGCTTCGGAGGTGACGACCCCGTCGGGCGCCTGCTGAGCGAGCTCTCCGGCATCGAATGTGACGGCCGCCGTGCCCGCTACGTTTCCGAGTTGGTCGCGATCTCAGCCACGGGCGAGGAGCTGCGTGGCAGCGGCATTCTCGAGGGCCGGATCGGCCACGCACCGCGCGGGAGCGAGGGCTTCGGCTACGACCCCATCTTTATTCCCGAGGGCGAGACGCAGACGGTCGCCGAGCTGGGTAACGCCTGGAAGCGCTCCAACTCGCATCGGGCGCGAGCGGCGCGGGCGCTGCTCGAGGCGCTGGCCGCCTGAGGTCTTCTAGGCGGTTCTCGCGGCCGTCGTTTTCGCCACCGGCTCCGTCGACCTCGCCTCGAGCGCCGTTGCCTCACGGCGCGCCGCCACCCACCAGTTGACCTCGGCGCCGAAGACGATCACGTTGGCCATCAGGTAGAGCCAGAAAAGCAGGATCACCGGGCTCCCGAGCGCGCGCAGGACGACCAGGTCGTGCGAGACGAGGCGGAGGTAGACAGGAAGCACCTGGAAAGTGGCGGCGAGGATCAGCGCCGCGGTGACCGCTCCGGGCAGAACGTCGTGAAACGTGAGCCGGACGTTCGTCAGCACGTAGTACACAGTGACGAGGAAGAGCAGCAGCCCGGCCAGTTCCACCAGGAAGGTCAGCGGGAAAGCCACGTAGGCATTGCCCAGGAAATGCCCCGTGTAGCGCTGGAGCAGGTAGACGCCGAGCGTGCCGGTGACGAGCGAGGCGACGAGGGTGACGAGCGAGGCGACGAGGAGGACAAATGCGAGCGCCTTTCCGTGTAGAAAGGATCGGTTCGGCCGTCCGTAGACGATGTTGAAGGCCGACTCGAGCACGCTGAAGAGCGAGAGCGAGCTCCAGAGCAGGACGAGGCCACCGATGATGCCGAGGGCGGCGGCGTTGCGCCCGATCGAGTTGAGCGCGTGGTCGATCGACACCACCGAAGTGCCCGGGAAGATGTGGTTGAGGGAGTGCTCAAGGCTTTTCCTCGAGTCGCCGTGTCTGGGTGTTATCCCAAGCAGCGCGAGAGCGAGGAAGAGCATCGGGACCAATGAGAGAAGGGCGAAGTAGGCGATCATCGCCGCCAGATGGGTGCCGCGATCGGCGAAGAACTTCTGGAACAGCTTGCGTTTGCGAATGCGCATCAATACTCAGTATCCCTGCTCTGAGCGGTTTTGTGCAGCTCCTGGCGTTCCGTGTCCTGCGTAGTTGCTAACTTCGCCATAGAGATGGACGCCGGGCAGGCATTGGTCGAGCTGACCGAGATCGCGTCGCAAATCGAGCAGGCGGTAGTCTTCGATTCTCGAGGAGAGTTGCTCGCGAGCACGGTCTCCGAGCAGGACGCTGCGCGAATGCTGGCGGAATGCGGCAGCGCCCTGTTCGCGCTGGCGGATCGCGCCGGCGGCGAAGAACACGGTCAGCCGACTCAGGTCGGGCTGACGCTTGCGAACGGAAGCGTTCTGCTTGCCCGCCAGGGCGACCTGTGTGTGCTCGCGCTCACGGCACCCGATTCGGTCGCCGATCTCGCCTTCTTCGACCTCAGAGCCTGTCTGAGAAAGGTCGCGGGCGAGGAGGCGGGGCGGCGAAGCGGCATAGGCCTCAGAATCCAGGCCATTCGAAAGCCGAAGACGGCAAGGCCGGCAAACGGTGCGATCGATTCGAGCTCGGGCAAGGACGAAGATGGCGCGGCGTAAGCTCGTTGCCGGATTGATCCTCGCCGCAGGGTCGATTGCCGGCGCCTTCTACATCCGCCAGCAGCTGAGCGCGAGCCCGGGCGAACGGGTAGATCTCTACTTCGCGGACGGCACGCTGCTAGAACTCGAACCCGAAGCAGCCGTTACCGAGGAGCTGCTGACACTGGGCCGAGAACTTCTCGCCAGCGCCCATCCGGAGGGGTCGTGAACGAGCAGGTGTTGAAGAGAGAGCTGGTCGCGCACGCCTATCTCGAGGGAGATTTCGTGCTTCGCTCGGGTCGGCGCTCTCGTTATTACCTCGACAAGTACCGCTTCGAGACCGTGCCCGAGCTACTCGGGGCGATCGGCGAGAGAATCGCCATCGCCGTTGCCGAGCACGAGCCGAATGCCATCCGGCTGGCGGCTCCCGAGCTGGGGGCCGTGGCCCTTGCCGCCGCCGCCTCACTTGCCTCTCAACTTCCTTTTTTGATCGTGCGCAAGGAGGCAAAGCGGTACGGCACCTCGAACAAGCTCGAAGGTGTAAGCAATCCAGGGGAGTTGGTCTGTCTGGTTGAGGACGTAGTGACTTCGGGCGGAGCCGCCCTACAGGCCGTCGAGGCGGTCCGGGAGGCCGGTCTCATCTGCTCTACGGCCATCTGCGTCGTCGACCGCGAGGAGGGTGGATACGACGCGCTCGCGCGTCACGGAGTGCGGTTGTGGCCGCTATTCCGCGCAAGTGATCTTCGAGAGCAAGCAAAAAGCGCCGCAAACCCGCATGGTTGAGCGAAATGCGTTCGCCTGTTAGGGTCTGACGGTAGAAAAGATGTCGATGAGGAGGAGAGCACGTGACGAAGCAGGAGTTCGTTGATCTGGTCGCCTCGAAGAGTGGTATGTCGAAACGAGATGCCGGTGAAGCTGTGGATGCCGTGCTCGGATCGATCGAGGCCGCTCTCAGGGATGGCAAGGACGTGACCTTCACCGGGTTCGGGAAGTTCTCCGTTGCCCACCGCGCTGCGCGAACGGGAGTGAATCCCCGGACCGGCGAGCGGCTGATGATTGCCGCCTCCAAGGTGCCCAAGTTCTCGCCCGGTAGTGCACTCAAGCAGGCGGTCCGCTAGGGATCACCAGTCACCTGCGCGAAGGTTTGGATGAGGGCTGCCGCAAGCGGCCCTCATTCGTTTCCGCACGCGGTCGCCGGTCTGTGTAATAGCCTAACCGGCGATGGAAGATCAAAGGGAGAGCGTCCCCGAACGAGAACTGGCGTTGCCCACCTTCGGCGATCGGCTGGCGGAGGCCGTAGAGCAGAAACGAAGCCAACTCGTCGTCGGGCTCGATCCACGCCTAGAGCTGCTTCCGTTGGAGCTGCGCGGAGAGGCCCAGCACAGCTCCGAGGGGATCGCCGACGCCTTCTCTCGCTTTTGCCGCGCCGTCGTCGATGCGGTCGCTCCCTACGTGGTCTGCGTAAAGCCGCAGCTCGCGTTCTTCGAGCTCTACGGCTCCGCCGGCCTACGCGCGCTCGAGGAGGTCTGCGCGCACGCCCGTGACTCCGGCCTGCTCGTGATCGCGGACGCAAAGCGCAGTGACATCGGCTCGACGGCGCGGGCTTATGCGGGCGCCTACCTCGAGCCGCGCGGTACGAACCCACCGCTGGCGGATGCGCTGACGGTAAATCCCTACCTGGGGCGCGACGCACTCGAGCCCTTCCTGCTGGCTTGCCAGCGTCACGGCGGTGGCGTCTTCACCTTGCTCAAGACCTCGAACCCGGGCAGTAGCGATCTGCAGGATCTGATGCTCTCGGACGGACGGCCGGTCTGGCACCACCTGGCTCTGCTCTTGCAGGAGCCGGCCGAGACGCTGGTCGGCTCGAGCGGACTCTCCAGCCTCGGTGTCGTTGTCGGAGCCACCTATCCGCGGGTGATCGGAGAGGCCAGGCGCTTGCTTCCGCGTTCAATCATCCTGCTGCCCGGCATCGGCGCGCAGGGGGCGAGCCCGGCGGACGTGGCCCGTGCTTTCACCAGCGGTCCCGCGAGCGCGCTCGTCAACGCCTCGCGTTCGGTCATCTTCGCCTACCGTGCCGCCGAGGAGATCGACTGGCGCGAGGCGTCCGGTCGCGAGGCGGCGCGGCTGCGCGATGAGATCTGGGCGGCCTCGGGCTGGTAGCGAGGAACGAGCCATGGGCCGCCAGCAGCGAAAGCTCACGCACTTCGGCGCCCCCGTCGCGTTCCTGCTCGCAGTGACGATCGTTGTGCTCATTCTCCATGGTGGCTTCGGCGGTACGACCTCGAAGCGCTCCAGCACGCAATCGAGCTCGAACACGACCACGACGAAAGCTGCCACAACCTCGCACGTGACCGTCAAGAAACAGGTCTATGTCATCCGCTCCGGTGACACTCTCGGCGCCATTGCCATACATTTCGGCATCACGGTGGACGATATTCTCGCCCTCAACCGCGGTATCAACCCGACGGCGCTCCGCGTTGGTCAAAAGATCTACGTCAGGGCGCGAAAGACCAAGTGAAACGAGCGCTACTGCTGGCGGCGCTTGCGCTCACGCTGGCGCTCGCCGGCGCGAGGTCATCGTCTCTGGCTGCGGGTCGCGCGCCAGGTCGCCCGCTGGTCGACGCCAAGGCCTACTTCGTCGTGAACGCCGCCACAGGCGATGTACTGATGAGCAAGAACGCGGACGCCCGCCTGCCAATGGCGAGTCTGACCAAGCTGATGACCGTAGTCGTAGCTCTGCAGCGCCTGGCGCTCGACCAGCTGGTCACCGTCTCGAAGTGGGCTACCCAAGCCGGCGAGGAGAGCGCCTATCTCCGTGCCGGCGAGGAAATCTCCGTTGCCGATCTCGTCAAGGCCGCGCTGATCCAGAGCGCCAACGACGCCGCCGATGCGCTCGCCGACGCAGCCTCGGGCGGCGATCACAAGCTGTTCGTCTCGTGGATGAACCGCGAGGCAAAGCTGATCGGGCTCGAGAACACTCACTTCGTGCGCCCCGACGGCTTGGACACGCCCGGTCACTACTCGAGCGCCAGGGATATCACGCTCCTCGCGCAGTGGGCCGTGAACCTCCCGGTGGTTCGCGAAGACGTGCGCATGCGGACCGCAATCATCTCCGGCGGGCGCCGGCTCACCACCTGGGACGACCTGCTCGGCGTTTTCCGCGGGGTAGTCGGGGTCAAGACCGGGCACACCAACAAGGCGGGCTGGTGCCAGGTCGCGCTCCTGCGCCGCAACGGGCTGCAGATCTACGCCACCATTCTCGGCTCGCCCTCACGCTCGCAGAGGGACCACGATCTGGCCGCCATGCTGCGCTATGCGCTCTCGAGCTACCAGGTGGTGCCGATCGCCGCGGCCGGCGATTCGCTGTTGAAGGTGGAGACCGCGTACGGCCAGGGAGCCGTTCCCGTGACCGTCTCGCACTCACTCGAGCTGCCGGTGCGAGTCGACCGCCCGTTGGTTGAGAGGCTGATCGTGCCGCGCACTCTTTCGCTTCCGGTCAGGCGGGGCCAGCACGTTGGTGTGGTACGCATCTACTCCGGCGCCGAGCTTCTCAGTACTCGCGATCTTGTCGCGATGCGTTCCGTCGGCAAGGCGGGCTTTTTCGGCAAGGCGGGCTGGTACGGCAAGCAGACGATCCACGAGCTCTTCGCCTGGGCCTGACGGCAGCTGGATCGAACGGCGGTCGGCCGGCGCGGAGAACGTACGGCGCCCCGGCGCGGCGGACCGTCTACTCTTGCGGGCGCACGTTTCCGCTTGGCGAACGCCCACCGGATGAGGAGGGCAACAGATGCTCGTCACCGTAACTCTCAACGCCGCCGTCGATCGCACTCTCACCGTCCCCAACTTCCAGCGCGGGCTACGCCACCGTGCCAGCCAGGCGCTGACGCTGGCGGGGGGCAAGGGCATCAACATCGCGCGCGCGCTCAAGGCGCTTGGAGTACCGGTCGTGGCGACCGGGCTCGCGGGCGGGCGCACGGGTACGCGCATCGTCGAGGAGTTGACGCACGAGTCGATCCTGAACGACTTCGTTCGCATCGAGGGCGAGTCGCGCACCTCGACGGCGGTAGTCGACCCGATGACGGGCTCGCAAACCGAGATCAACGAATGGGGACCGCACGTCGAGCCGGAAGAGCTTCAGATCCTGCTCGAGAAGCTCCTCTACCTGTCGGCCGACGCCGAGTGGGTCATATTCGCGGGCACGCTCCCGCGCGGAGTCGGCGATTCCTTCTATGCGGAGGCAATCAAGGAGCTCTCGCGTCGCCACGTACAGAGCGTGCTCGACTCCGAGGGAACGGCTTTGCGCCTGGGCGTCGAGGCCGAGCCCTACCTCGTCAGCCCCAACCAGCACGAGGCCGAGAGTCTGATCGGGCAGGAGTTCTCCGACGAGGAGGATTTCGTCATGGCGCTGGAGACGATCGCCGAGATGGGCGCCCGCAACATCCTTATCAGCCACGAAGGCGGCTGTTACGCCCTGCTCAAAGAGGAGCGCAAGCTGCGCCGCTACCGGGTCGCGGTCGCGCGCGTGGATCCGGTCTCACCGGTCGGCTCGGGCGACGTGCTTCTGGCCGGTTTCTTGGCCGCGCGCAGAAGCGGCCGGTCGCTCGAGGAGGCGCTTCGCCTGGCGGTCGGTGCCGCTACCGCTTCGACGCTCGAGACCGGCGCCGGGCGCTTCGACGCCGAGCAGGCGGCCGAGTTCGCTCGCCGGATCGAGATAACCGAGCTGCAGCCCGTTGCAACACCCTGAAGCAATCGCTTCGCGGTGGAGCCCGAGACGCAACGGCGATCTGGCTTGCTACGATAGATCGCCACTTGAAAGATCTTGGTGGCATCCGGTTTTCTCGGCCCAGGCGACCTTCAGGCGCCTGGGTTTGTTGCATTGAAGAGGCTCATCTCGGAATCGAGACCCGGCGACTGGGCGCCGCCGAGCGCAGCCGGGCGATGGAGTGCTTCGTTTCGAAAGGAGCCTTGAAAGAGAGGCGGCAGAGGTGGATCTCGAGCGACTGATCGAAGGTACCGACGAGCTCGAAGCGCTCACTATGGAGGAGAAGTTCGCCAAGCAGGGGCTGACCTTCGACGACGTTCTGCTCGTGCCGGCCGAGTCGGCCGTCCAACCTAGCGAGGTATCGACGGAGACAAGGTTGACGCGCACGCTGACGATCAACATTCCGATCGTCTCGGCCGCTATGGATACCGTGACTGAAGCCAGGCTGGCGATCGCGCTTGCGCGCGAGGGCGGTATCGGCATCGTTCACCGCAATCTCTCGGTTGCCGATCAGGTCGCCGAGGTGGACAAGGTCAAGCGCTCGGAGTCGGGGATGATCGTCGAGCCGGTGACACTGGGACCGAACGATCTCGTTGCCGACGCGCTCGATCTGATGTCCCGCTACCACATCTCCGGCGTGCCGATCACGAGCGAGGACGGAACGCTCGTCGGCATCCTCACCAACCGCGATCTGCGCTTCCAGCAGAACACCGATCAGCTCGTCTCGGCGTTGATGACGCCGTCGCCGCTCGTCACCGTCCCGGTCGGAACGAGTCTCGAAGAGGCGAAGGAGATCCTCTCCAAACACAAGATCGAGAAGCTCCCGGTCGTCGACACCAAGGGGAAGCTGCAGGGATTGATCACCGTCAAGGACATCCAGAAGAAGATTCAGTACCCGCTCGCCACCAAGGACGAGCAAGGGCGACTGCGCGTAGGCGCTGCCGTGGGAGTTGGATCGGATGCGCTCGTGCGCGCCGAGGCTCTGATCGAGGAGGAGGTCGACCTGCTCGTCGTCGACACTGCCCACGGTCACTCCAAGGCCGTCATCGACACAGTGAGCGAGATCAAGAAGCGCTGGCCGGACGTGCAGATCATCGCCGGCAACATCGCGACCGCCGAGGCGACCGAGGCGCTGATCGCCGCCGGCGCCGACGCGATCAAGGCAGGCATCGGGCCGGGGTCTATATGCACGACGCGCATCGTCGCCGGTACCGGCGTTCCCCAGGTGACGGCTATCTACGACTGCGCCAAGGCGGCCGAGAAGCACGGCATACCGGTGATCGCCGACGGCGGCGTCCAGTACTCCGGCGATCTGGCCAAGGCGATCGCGGCCGGCGCCGACTGCGCCATGCTCGGCTCGCTCCTGGCGGGAGTGGACGAGAGCCCCGGCGAGGTCGTCATCTACCAGGGCGAGCGCTTCAAGGAGTACCGCGGTATGGGCTCACTGGGGGCCATGAAGGCGCGCTCCTTCTCCAAGGATCGCTACTTCCAGTCCGACGTCACGGAGGTCTCGAAGCTGGTTCCGGAAGGGATCGAGGGGAGAGTCGCCTACAAGGGGCCGCTTGCCAACCTCGTCTACCAGCTGGTCGGCGGCGTGCGCGCGGCCATGGGCTACTGCGGCGCACACACGATCGAGGAGATGAAGAAGAACACCAAGTTCATCCGCATCACCGTCGCGGGCCTGCGTGAGAGCCACCCACACGGAATCGCCATCACCAAGGAAGCCCCCAACTACCCGACTTCAGGAGAGTAGTGATGGCCAAAACGGCACGACCGAGCGGAGACAGTTGAGCGAAGCCCGACCGCTCCCGGCGCCCGAGCAGACGCCCGAGGAGCGCCCTGTACTCGTCCTCGATCTCGGCGGTCAGTACTCGCAGCTGATCGCCCGGCGCGTGCGCGAGGCGCACGTCTACTCGGAGCTTGTCTCCTACCGACTCTCGGCCGAGCAGGTGGCGACTCGAAACCCGCGCGCCCTGATCCTCTCGGGCGGCCCGGCCTCGGTCTACGTCGAGAACGCGCCCCGCATCGACACGAAGCTGTTCGAGCTGGGAGTGCCGGTGCTCGGCATCTGCTACGGAATGCACCTGATGGCGCAGGATCTGGGCGGTAAGGTCGAGCGGACGGGCGTGGGGGAGTTCGGAAAGACCCAGATGCGGATCGACGCGGGCGTCCTCTTCAGCGAGGAGCTGGCCGGCGAGCAGACCGTCTGGATGAGCCACCGCGACTCGGTCACAGCGGTTCCGCCCGGCGCTCGTGTGGTCGCAAGCTCCGCCACGACGCCGCTCGCCGCCTTCGAGGATCCCCAGCGCGGCCTCTATGCCGTTCAGTTCCATCCCGAGGTCGTCCACACGACGAACGGCCAGCGCATGCTAGAGCGCTTCCTGCATCACGTGGTCGGGATCGAGCCCAGCTGGACGCCGGCGGCGGTGATCGACGAGCAAGTGGCGCGAATCCGCGCCCAGGTCGGCGCCGAGCGGGTGATCTGCGGACTCTCCGGCGGTGTCGACTCCGCGGTGGCGGCGCTGCTCGTCTACAGGGCGATCGGCGAGCAGCTCACCTGCGTGCTCGTCGACCATGGCTTCATGCGCAAGGGCGAGGCCGAGCAGGTGGTCGAGGCCTTCCGCGATCACTTCAAGGTTCCGCTTGTACACGTGCAGGCGCAGGATCGCTTCCTCGCCCGTCTGGAGGGAGTCGAAGAGCCCGAGGCCAAGCGCCACGTGATAGGCGAGGAGTTCATCCGCGTCTTCGAGGAGCAGGCGGCCAAGCTAGGTGAGATCCACTTCCTCGTGCAGGGCACGATCTACCCCGACGTGATCGAGTCGGGCGGCGGTACCGCGGGTGTGGCGGCCAAGATCAAGTCGCATCACAACGTCGGCGGCCTGCCCGAGGAGATGGAGATGGAGCTGGTCGAGCCCCTGCGGCTGCTCTTCAAGGACGAGGTGCGCCGCGTGGGCGAGGAGCTGGGAATGCCGGAGCGCCTGGTCTGGCGGCAGCCCTTCCCGGGCCCCGGACTGGCCATCCGCATCATCGGCGAGGTCACGCGCGAGCGCCTCGAGATCCTGCGCGAGGCCGACGCGATCCTCCAGGACGAGATTCGTAACGCCGGCTGGTACCGGAAGCTCTGGCAGTCCTTCGCCGTCTTGCCGGCCATTCGCTCGGTCGGCGTCCAGGGCGACGAGCGTACCTACGCCTATCCGATCGTGCTGCGCGCCGTCACTTCCGACGACGCCATGACCGCCGACTGGGCGCGCCTGCCCCACGAGCTGCTGGAGAGAATCTCGAGCCGCATCATCGCCGAGATCCGCGGCGTCAATCGCGTCGTCTACGACCTCAGCTCGAAGCCACCCGCGACGATCGAGTGGGAGTAACCCGTCGGTAGTCGGGCCGCGGAGCGCTGGTCGCCTGTGAGGCGATCGTCCCACCCTCGTCACAAACGCCCCTTGACACCAACCGGTGCCTGACACCGTTTTGGTAGAACGCGGAGCCCGCGCGCAAAAGCTCCTGCTAACACCGCGATTTGTCGACGCGATAGCCGGCTCGGCGACGGTGGAGACAAAGGCGCACTCTCGTCACAAACGCCCCTTGACACCCAACGGTGCCTGGCACCGTTCGAGGCCAGGATCTCTCCGCGTGGGGAGCGAGAGTAGCGGTGGCGACGCGCGCGGCGCTACCGAGTCATGAACCCGAGCTGGGCGCTGTTTGCGTCGGAGGAGAGCACGAGCCGGAACCTGCCGGCCGGGATGGCCGCCGACCCGAACAGTTCCTTGACCGTTAGCGTGTGCGAGCCGCGGAAGCCACCGTTTCTCCTTACATTGCGCACCAGCAGCCAGCTGGCGCCGTTCTTGTACTCGAGCCGGTAGCTGAAGCGGGCGCTCGGCGAGGAGAAGCTGTAGACCAGCTTCACCGTGCGAGCCTGCGAGCGCTTGAAGCTCTTCCTCGTCAGGTGCACGGAGACCTTTCCGCCCGCTCGGTTGACGCCGCGAACGCGGGCAGCCGCCACAGTGATCTGCCTGGAGGCGTGCTCGCCGCCGCTGCCGGCCGACAACGTGACGGTGTAGGTTCCCGGCCGCGTGTAGAGGTGCGCCGGCGAGGTGCTCGTCGAGGTTGTCTTGTCGCCGAACGACCACGAGTAGGGGCCGGATTTCGTGGACGTATTGGTGTAGCGAACCGTCAGCGGCGCCTGGCCGGTGAGCACGTCGGGCGCGAAGGAGAGCGTCTTTCCGGGCGGTAGCGAGCCGAGTGCGTCGAGCGTCGCCTTGGCGTCGATCAGCCCGTGGGCGGAGTTGCGGTCGGCGGTCTGGTGAGCTGTCGACTCGATCGCACCCGCGACCTGGCCGGCCGACGCCAGGGGAGCGTAGGAGCGTGCGAGTCCGGCAAGCCCGGCCACGAAAGGCGCCGCGGCCGACGTCCCGCAAAAGTAGGTGTAGCCACCGTTCGGTTGGACGGGATTCGCAGGCCAGGTCGTGTTGACGCAGCCGGGCGCGTCGACCTTGACCCAGGCGCCGTAGTTCGAGCCCCAGTTACCGAAAGGCGTGTTGCCGTTCGCGGTCGAGTAGCGAGCGCCCGTCTCGTTCACCGCGCCCACGGAGATCACACCCGGATAGGCGGCCGGGTAGTCGGGCGCCGAGGAGTTCTCGTTCCCGGCGGCGGCCACGACCACCACGTTGTGGCTCTCCGCGTAGCTGATGGCGGCGGCGACCGAACGCGAGCCGCTGGGCAGGCCGAGCGACATGTTGATCACCTTGGCGCCGTGGTTGGTCGCCCAGATCACTCCGGCTGCCACGTCGCTCCAGGTGCCGGAGTTGTCGGCGTCGAGCACCTTGACCGGCATGATCGTGCACTTCCAGCAGACACCGGCTACGCCGATGCCGTTTCCACCCTGGGCGGCGATGATGCCGGCGACGGCGGTACCGTGACCGTTGTCGTCCCAGGGGTGGCTGTCGGAGTTGACGAAGTCGTAGCCGGCCGCGGTCGCGCCCAGATCCTCGTGCTTGCGCGCGATGCCGGTATCGAGGACGGCGACGACGGTACTTGCGCGGCCCGTGCTGAGCGACCAGGCGTCGGGGACGCGCGGGTTGGCGAGTTGCCAGTAACCGGCGTTGAGAAGGGGATCGTCGGCGCTGACGCCGGTGCCGTGGACGAGGCCGTCCGACTCGGCGTAGCCGACGAGCGGTGACGCCTCGAGCTCGCGCACGACCGTTGCGCGTGTGCGCGCCGGAACGCCGATCACAGAGAGGCCCAGGTGATCGATGGTCTTCAGCCGGCGACCGCCCACCCGCGCGAGCAGCGTGTTCTGCGCGGCGGGCGCCGTGTGCGCGGCGAAGTGGACGATCACGCTCGCCGTTTTCGCCCTGGCCGGCGTCGCCGAGGAGGCGGCGGCTTGGCCAACGGAGCCGATCGCCGGGAGAACGGCAAGCAGCACGACGATTGAACAGGGCGGCCGCAGCATCACCCTGGAAATCGACCGAGGTAGCGCTGAGTGGGCTAGTCGAGACGCTCTCGCTGTCTACTCGCAGCGAACTCGTGCGCTATACACCGGCCAGAAAGGTCGTACCAATTCCGGGGATGGCGGCGCCCAAAAAAAACCGTGAACCCCGCGAGTCGATGAGGAGCCGAATTAAGAGCGGAACGATCCCTCGATCCGTCTGTGCCGAAAGGGCTTCGCGGCGCGCGAGACCTGGATCTACTCCTTCGAGGATCGCGTCGTCCGGGCGGCGAGAGGAAAAGATCGGTTAAGTTGCTCCAGGAAACTGCCGAGAAATCGTGAAAAGCTTTGGCACCAACATGCAGCTCGGCGACAGCAAGAAACCGACCCCAGCCTCAGCGGAGCGCTCCCTTCGCAGCAAGGTGAGCGAAAACAAGCGCTCGCTCATCCGCCTCGCGGTGGTGCTCGCACTCGCGCTGATCGCCGGCCTCGTTGCCTGGCTCGTCGTGGGTGGCGGCGGTAACTCCTCGAAGTCGAGTAGCTCTACTACGGCGGTCGTCTCCGAGCAGGGGCTACAGACGCTGGTTACCGCCCTCAATGAGCCGGTCTTCTGGGTCGGGCCCGCGCAAGGAGTTCGCTACGCAGTCGAGCAGAGCTCCGGCGGGCAAGTCTACGTGCGCTATCTCAGCGGCAAGATGAAGCCGGACACGACCACGACCCTGACGGTCGGCACCTATCCGATGGCGAACGCTTACGCGACGACGGTCGCACTCGGTAAGAAAAGCGGTTGGAAGCGACTTGCGACCGGCACGGGCGGAGTGGCAGCCTTCACCAGTAGCGCCTTCCCGCGTAACGTCTACTTCGCGCAACCGGGCCTCGGCTACCAGATCGAGGTCTACGATCCGACGCTCGGTCGTGCCGCCGCGCTTGTGCAGGCCGGGCGGGTTCTTCCGGTTACGCAAGGGGAGCGTCTGGGCCTCACGCTTGCTGAGCTGAAAGCGAAGGTGGCAACGCTCGGGACGACCGTCTACTGGACCGGCCCGAAGCCAGGAGTGACCTACGAGTACACGCGCAGTCCGGGCGGAAACATCTATCTACGCTATCTGTCGAGGGGCGTAGCGGTCGGGACCAGCGATACCTACCCGACCGTGGGCACCTACCCGATGTCGAAGGCAACCGCCACCACGCGGGCGGCGGCCGGGCGAGCCGGTGACGTGCGAGTAAAGCTGGCCGGCGCAGAGGCCTTCTACTCCAAGTCCAAGCCCACGAGCGTTTATGTTGCCTTCGCCGGCTCCGACTACCAGATCGAGGTCTACGATCCCGTCTCGGCTCGGGCTCTCGCCGCCGTCAAGTCGGGTCAGGTCAGGCCGGTCGGCTGAGCGGGAGTCGGCACCGCCGCTAGCTCCTGGCCGATGAACCTCTGTATCCCCTGGCTCGTCTTTCCGCTCCTTCTCGCCTTGCTCACGATCGGCTGCGGACTGCTGGTCGAGACGGTCGCCGGGCGCCGTCTGCCCGCCCCGCTCGTGTTGCCGGTCGGCCTGGCGATGCTGATCGTCGCCGCCAGCTTCGCGACCGAGTGGGCGGCCAGCGCCCGGCTGGCCGTGCCGCTCGTGATCGTCCTGACCGTCGCCGGCTTCGGTCTGAGTGACCGCTGGCATAAGAGCTATAGACGAGGTCGCAGCGCCTGGGCGTTTCTGGTGGCGCTTGCCTCCTACGCCGTCTATAGCGCCCCGGTCGTGCTATCAGGACAGGCCAGTTTCGCCGGCTACATGAAGCTCGATGACACCGCGACCTACCTGGCGCTGGTCGATCGGGCGATGGAGCACGGGCGTAGTCTGGCCGGGCTGGCACCCTCCACCTACGAGGCAACGCTCTCGATCAGCCTGGCCATCGGCTACCCGCTGGGATCGCTGCTGCCGCTCGGGATCGGGCACGAGCTGCTGCGCACCGACTCGGCCTGGCTCTGGCAGCCCCAGCTCTCGTTCCTCGCCGCCATGCTCGCGCTCGCCCTCTATGTGCTGGCCGCGCCGCTCGTGCGCCCGCGGCCACTGCGCGCGCTCGTCGCCTTCGTTGCGGCGCAGCCCGCGATCCTATTCGGCTACGCGCTCTGGGGAGGAGTCAAGGAGCTGACAGCCGCCGTGCTCCTACCCACGCTGGCCGTGCTCGTGGTGGCGATCCTGCGCCAGGGAGGAGGCTTGCGCGAGTTGCTGGCGCCGGCCGTCGTCTGCGCGGCTCTGCTCGACGCGCTCAGCCTGCCGGCCGCCGTCTGGCTCTTGCCCGTAGTTGGGCTTGCCGTCGCGATGGCGATCGTGCGCGTCGGCTGGCGCCGCGCCGCCGTCCGGACGACCGTGCTCGGAGCCGCCGCCGCGGCGCTCGCGATTCCGGCGATCGTCGCGGCCTTCGACTGGCTTGGTCACACGCAAGCCTTCACCTCGACGGGCGAGCTGGGCAATCTGCTCGGTCCGCTCAGCCGGCTGCAGGTCTTCGGGATCTGGCTGCACGGCGACTTCCGCACGCCTCCCGCTTCGCGCGGCCCGACCTACATCTTGATCGGGATCGCCGCCGCCGCCGCGCTGCTCGGGCTCGTGCTCGCCTGGCGCAAGCGGGCACTGAAGCTGCTCCTGTACGTGCTCGGAGCGCTGGTCGCCTGCGCCGTCTTCGTCGAGGCCGGCTCGCCCTGGATCGGCGCCAAGGGGCTGGCGACGGCCGCGCCGGCGCTGCTCCTCGTCGCGCTCGCCGGCTGCACGGCGCTCGGCGTGGCCGGCTGGCGGAGCGGAGGCTGGCACGTCGGCGCCTTCATCGTCCTGGCCGCGATCGGCGGTGGTGTCGTCTGGTCGAACGTGCTCGCCTACCGTGACGTCTGGCTGGCGCCGCGCGCGCGGCTGAGCGAGCTGGTGACGATCGGCGATCGCTTCGCCGGCCAGGGCCCGGCGCTGATGACCGAGTACGAGCCCTTCGGCGCGCGCCACTTCCTGCGCACACTCGACGCCGAGGCCGTATCGTCGTTGCGCTGGCACACCATCCCGCTGAGGAACGGAAAGACGGTTGCGCCCTGGCAATCCGCCGACCTCGACGCTCTCCGCCTGAGTGGCGTCCTCTACTACAGAACGCTCGTGCTGCGCCGCTCGCCGGTGGCCAGCCGGCCGCCCTCGGTTTACCGGCTTGTCTGGCAGGGGCGCTTCTACGAGGTCTGGCAGCGGCCGCTGCTACCGGCGAAGATCATCGAGCACCTCTCGCTCGGCGACGCGCTCTCGCCCGGCGCGGTTCCGAGCTGTGCGGACGTGCTGGCGCTGGCACGGCGCGTGCCGGCGGGTGGGACGCTTGCGACCGTCGTCCGCAGTAAGCCGAACGTCGTCTCTTTGGCCGACGTCGCCGGCTGGAGGCCTTTCCCTCCGATCCCGGGCTCCGCCTACCCGCTCGACTCGCGCACGCTGGAAGAGAGAGTCTCGGTTCCGGCCGCGGGACGCTACGGCGTCTGGCTCGGTAACAGCTTCGCGGGCAGCGTGAGCATCGTCGTGGACGGGCGAGCGCTCGGCTCCGAGCACGAGCAGCTGAGCTGGAGCGGGCAGTACCAACCCTTCGCCGAGGTCACGCTCGAGGCGGGCACGCACACGGTCACGCTCGCCTATCGCCGCGGCGGCCCGCGCCCGGGCGCCGACTCCGTGCCCGTCTATCCGCTGGGGCCGCTCGTGCTGGCCCGGGAAACGGCCGCGCGCCCGGTCGAGCTGGTCGCACCCGAGGATGCGCGCTCGCTCTGCGGGCGTACACTCGACTGGGTCGAGGCAGTTTCGTAGCTACCCGCGAAACGAAGCCGTCGCTCTTTCGTTGATTCGGCTGCCAAATCGATGAACCGGCTATGCACTACTACTCCGAGGGCGAATCGACGGCGATCTCGGAGTGCATGTCGTGAAGCTTCTTCCAGCCGATGATCCACCGTAGATCGAAGAGCCCCCAGCGCGCCTCCGCCCGATCGTCATACTGCGGGCGAAAACGACAGGAGGTGATTGTGGGATCGGCCAAGCAACGCGGCCCCCGATCGAGCTCGTCGCGAGAACCTGCCTCGCGGATGCGCATTTGTATCGTCTACGACTGCCTCTACCCGTGGACGGTGGGCGGGGCAGAGCGTTGGTATCGCAACCTCGCCGATGAGTTCGTGCGCGCCGGTCACGAGGTCGTCTATGCAACACGCCGTCAGTGGCAGCCCGGCGAGGAGCCGCGTATTAAGGGGGTAGACGTCATAGCCGTCTCTCCTGGCGGCGAGCTATACCGGGCGATCGGCAGCCGCCGCATCTGGCCGGCGTTGCGCTTCGGCCTCGGCGTTTTCCTCCACCTTGCGCGCAGGCGCCGAGCATACGACGTCGTGCACGTGTGCGCGTCACCGATTTTCGGGGTCCTGGCGGCACGGATCGCGCTTGTCGGCGCTCCGACCGTGATCGGGGTCGACTGGCACGAGGTCTGGACGCGCGACTACTGGATCACCTATCTCGGTCGACTGCGCGGACGCGTCGGCTACGCCCTCCAGCGCCTGTGCGTCAGGGCGACGCCGCATGCCTTCGTGTTCTCGCAGCTCCACGCGCGACGCCTCGACGAGGAGAAGCTGCGGCGTCCCGCAATACGTCTTGCCGGGGAGTACACGGGCGGTTCCAAGCGAATCGTGACGCCTCAGACAGAACACACTGGACATACCGTCGTTTTCGCAGGGCGCCTCATCCCCGAGAAGCAGGCGCCAGCGGTCGTCCCGGCGGTTGCGGCTGCTCGCAGGCAAATACCCGAGATGCGCGGGCTCATCCTCGGCGACGGTCCGCAGCGCGGCGCGGTTCTCGCAGCAATCGAGCGCGAAGGTCTCGTGGGCGTCGTCGAAGCCACCGGCTTCGTCGAGCCCGAGGCGGTACAGCGTGCGCTTGCCGATGCCCTCTGCCTGTTGCAGCCGTCGACGCGTGAGGGCTACGGCCTGATCGTGATCGAGGCGGCTGCCCTGGGAACACCCTCGATCGTGGTTGCGGGGAGCGACAACGCGGCGGTTGAGCTCATCGATGATGGTGTTAACGGCTTTGTTGCGTCCTCCGCGGAAGCGCAGGTTCTCGCCGAGGCGATCATCCGGGTAGAAAAGGGCGGGGCGAAGCTGCGGGTCAGTACGCTCGAGTGGTTCGAGCGCGAAGGCTCCCGGCTGACCGCGTCGGCCTCGGCCGCAGCCGTGCTCGAGTGCTACGCGCAGGCCCGCCTATAGAGCCGTTCCCAGTTAGTCCTCGAGGGCCACGACTGAACCGATCGGGGCACGTGACGACCGGGCAACTTGGGTCGAACTCGACACCTATGATTCGGTTAACGTGGTCGACGTCAACGATCGTGAGTACACCGAACGACTCATTCGCCTGCAGCGGGCGCGGTGGAAGAGACTGCTTCACGTCCAGGCTCCGTATCGATGGAATCTCAGGAGATTGCGGCTCGGGTTCACTCTCGACGTGGGTTGCGGTATCGGCCGGAACCTCGCGCACCTCGATGGCAACGCCGTGGGACTCGATACGAATGTCTATTCGGTAACGGAGGCTCGGAATAGGGGATTCCGGGCCTACACGCCGGTGGAGTTCGCCGCTTCGGAGTGGAACCGCCACGGCGTCTTCGACGCGCTACTGCTGGCGCACGTGGCCGAGCACATGCGTCGCGACCAGGTCGTCGAGCTCCTAAGCCAGTACATTCCCACAGTTCACTCGGGCGGGCGCGTTGTTCTCATCACTCCTCAGGAGGTGTGTTTCTCTCGCGATTCCACTCACGTTGAGTTCATGGATCTAGCCCGTCTCCGGGGTATCGCGGACGAGCTAGGTTTGCTTCGAGAGCGAGACTCTTCCTTCCCGCTACCGAGGTCATTCGGCCGGGTGTTTGTTTACAACGAGTTCGTCTCCGTAAGCCGCATGCCATAGCTCGGTTTGACCTGTTGGAGACAATCAGCCCGGTAATCGCCAGCACACACGGGCCAAGCGGTAAATACAAACCCGATTCCGAAATACTCTGCGAGCTAGTCGCTAAGCGGTGTCGGTGCCGTTTCTCGTACCCCGGAAGAGCCGCCGCGGAGCAGAACTAGTAAGCCGGGCAGGCTCGCTAGTGCTACGGCGAGCCCGTTTAGCAGCGAGAAGACTGTCGCCTCGGTGGCACTCACCCCGGCTTGACCGAGCAGAACGACGTACCCTCCCTCCCTGATCCCGAGCCCGCCGATCGAGAAGGGAAGGAACGAGAGCACGAGGACGAGCGGAAGCGACGTGACGAGCGTCGAAGCGGGAACTGGAAGGTCGATCGAGCGACCGATTAACCAGGCAGCCAGAACACCGAGAGCCTGGAAGAGGATCCCGATCGAAAGTGTCTTGAGTAATACCTCGCTTTTGATCGATGACCTCAGGGCCGAGAGCGTCTCCCCGGCGAAGGAACGGAGCCGTTCGGGCAAGCGTCGCCGAATCGAATCCCGAAACCTGATAATGCCGAGCACCACGACCACGAACATCGCAAAGACGGAGCTGACGACGACCAGCGTTACGAGGAGCGAGCGCGGAATGTCCCCCGGATTAGCTGCCACGAATACCCATGTGACGACGATCAGACAGGCGAGCCCCGTAACGCGGTCGATCACGACGGTCGTGAAGGCTCGGATACGGGTTCCGCGCTTTCCAACGATGAGCGCGCGGGCAACGTCGCCGCCCACCTGGCTCGGGAGGAAGTTGCTCGTGAACGTGCCGACGAAGTAGGCGCGCAAGGCCTGTCGCCAGCCGCGATGATCGACATCACAGGCCTCGAGATACAGGTGCCAGCGGAACGAGGCAATCGCGGAGGTAGCGATGATAACGACGGTTGCGAGGGCGAACCACTCCCAGCGGCCGTCGGCCAGCCGGTGCACGCCGCGGCTGAAATCAACCTGGGTTGCGATCAGCGCAAGCAGTCCAACGCTGACAAGACCGCGCGCCCAGAACGAGCCGGCGAGCTTCCTGAGGAATCTCACAGAGCGCAGCATAGTTGCCTCTATTGGCGCGCAGACTGTCCGGCCGGTTCTTTTTAGACGCGGAAGATCGCCCCCCGGTGCCGCTGTCAGAATACGGCGCACACCGATGGCTCTACTCGCTGCCTGGATTCTCTTCCCCTTGGTGCTCGCTCTGCTTGCCTGCGGCTGCGGCTTGCTCGTCCAGAACGTAAGCGGCGATCGTCTACCGCCGGGCCTGCTTCTTCCATCCGGACTCGCGCTGATGATCGTCGCTGCCGACCTCACGACTGCCTCGGCGCGGACGGCGCCCATCACCATCCCGCTCGTTATCGCGCTCGCCGTCGCGGGGTTTGGACTCGCTTTTCCTTGGCGCCCCGGGCGAGGTGATCTCTGGCTATCGGCTGCGGCGCTCGCGGTCATCGCGGTCTACGCGGCGCCGGTCGTCTTATCCGGGCAGGCAACCTTCGCCGGCTACATCAAGCTCGACGACACCGCGACGTTTCTTGCCTTTACCGATCGCGTCATGCAGCACGGGCGCAGTCTCGCCGGTCTCGCGCCGTCCAGCTACCAAGCAACCCTCGCGGCCAATATCCCCTCGGGCTATCCCCTTGGAGCCTTCTTTCCACTCGGCATCGGCGGTCACCTCGTCGGAGTCGATCTGGCTTGGCTCTATCAGCCTTGCATCGCCTTCTTTGCTGCCATGCTCGTTTTCCCGTTCGGCTCATTGCTGGCTCCGCTCGTTCGCTTACACCGGCTGCGGGCGCTCGCTGCGTTCATCGCCGCCCAGGCGGCGCTCCTCTACGGTTACGCACTCTGGGGCGGCGTAAAGGAGCTCGCCGCCGCCTTCCTGATCGCGAGCGCGGCCGCGCTCGCTCCGATCGCCCGCGAGGAGCTGGGCTCGATCCGGCGGCTGGTCCCGTTCGCGCTCGCCTGCGCCGCTCTGCTCGCGACGCTGAACGTCAGCGCCGGACTCTGGCTGCTGCCGCTCGGACTGCCGGCGATCGTCGTCGCGCTTCGCCATCGCGCCAAGCGCCTGCTGCTCACGATCGTCGCGGGGATCGGCCTGATTGCCGTCTTATCGCTGCCCACGCTCATCATCGCCCGCAGTTTCTTACGCAGCGTTCCCACCGGACCTCAGGAGCTCGGTAACCTGGTACGGCCGCTCAGCCTCCTGCAGCTCTTCGGTCTCTGGCCGTCCGGCGACTTTCGTTTTTGGCCGCACCAGCACGCGGCGACCGAGCTTCTCGTGGCCGCCGCTGCTGCCGCCGCCGCTCTGTCTTTGCTGGTTGCCTTGAGACGCAGGTGCTGGCGGTTGCCTTTACTCGTCTTCGCGGTCGTGGCCGTGGCGCTCCTGATCGAGCGCACGTCTTCGCCGTGGCTCGCCGGCAAGGTGTATGCGGACGCCTCGCCCGTGCTCGTGCTCGCGGCGCTTGCGCTTGTGGCGATGCTGATCGAGCGGGGCTTCCGGATCGAAGCTCTCCTGCTCGGAGCCTTGATCGTGGGCGGTGTTCTCTGGTCGAACGTGCTTGCCTATCACGACGTCTGGCTCGCTCCGCGAGCCCAGCTCCACGAGCTCGAGTGGATCGGGAATCGCTACGCCGGCCAGGGGCCGGCCCTGATGACGGAGTACCAACCCTACGGCGTGCGTCATTTCCTGCGCAGGCTCGATGCGGAGGGCGCGTCGGAGCTACGCGCACGTCCTGTTCTGCTCAATAACGGGACGATGCTCGGGAAGGCCGAGTTCGCTGACCTCGACCGCTTTGCAATCAGCAGCCTGCTTGTCTATCGCACGATCGTGCTGCACACCTCGCCGGTGGAGAGCCGCCCGCCGGCGCCCTACTCGCTCGTTTGGCAGGGACGCTACTACGAGGTCTGGCAGCGGCCCGACCCGTCCGCACCGCAGGTGCTCGAGCACCTCGGGCTCGGCGATGCGCTGCACGCCGCGGCGGTGCCGGCGTGCGCCGATATCCTGCGCCTGGGCACCGTTGCGGCGCGGGCGGGCGGGCGGCTCGTCGCGGTGCCGCGCGCGAACGGCGTTTTGCTCCCGCTTGCCCGGACTGAGCACCCCGCGGGCTGGTCTTCCGACTCGACCGGTCAGATGGTTGTCCCGACGAGCGCCGGCGTACTCACAGGAAGCATCGCCGTCCCGGTAAGCGGTCGTTACACGGTCTGGGTCGGAGGCTCGTTCGTCCGAACGGTCACGATCTCGATCGACGGGCGCCGCGTCGGCTCGCTCGGGAACATGTTGACCGAGACAAGCCAGTGGACCCCCTTCGGCTCGCTCCGTCTCGTTCCGGGCGGCCACACCGTGACCCTGCGCTACGGCGGATCGGAGCTTGTGCCCGGAACCGGTGCGGGCCCGTTCGCGCTCGGCCCGCTCGCGCTCAGCCCGACGCAGCCCGGCGAGAACCTTGTCAGCGTCTCGCCCACCGACGCGCGCTCGCTCTGCGATGAAAGTCTTGACTGGGTCGAGGCCGTTGGGCCGTAGCGCGCGTTTTGTCGGCGCTGGACAGCGTCAAAGAATTCTGAGAGGCTTCATGCCGGTGTTGAGTCCAGCAGCGATACGTTCAAGTCTCCTGCGGTCACGGTGAATTCCTTGCCGGGTCAGACAAGCCCAGGGAAGTACGCCCAGCTTCGGCCGGCGATTCGGCTCGTGGCTGTGCTTGGCCTGGCCGTGGTCGTCGGCGTCTTGGTCTGGCTCGTCGGGAACAACGGCAGTAAATCTTCGGCGCCGAGTCCCGGCACGACCAAGGTCGTCTCCCAAGAGGGGCTGGTGGCTCTGGTGAGCGCAGTGAACCAACCGGTCTTCTGGGTCGGCCCGGAGCAGGGCGCACGCTACACGTTCGAGCGGCGATCGAACGGGCAATCCTACGTTCGCTATCTCTCCAGCCAGATGAAGTCGGACACGACCGACACCCTGACGATCGGCACCTACCAGATGCGTAACGCCTACTCGGTGACGCTCGCGCTGGGCAGGCGAAGCGGCTGGACACAGGTCGCTACCGGCGCCGGTGGAGTGAGCGCCTTCGTTTACGAGACCCATCCCAAAAGCGTCTACCTCGCCCTGCCCGGCCTCGACTATCAGATCGAGGTCTACGATCCGAAGCCGGGCGGCGCTGCCGCGCTCGTACGCAGCGGTCGGGTGATCGAGGTGCAGCAGGGCGAGCGTCTCGGTCTCACCCTGGCTGAGCTCGAGACGACGGTCGCCGCCTCCGGCAAACCGGTCTACTGGATCGGCCCGAAGCCCGGAACGATCTACGAGTACACGCGTTCTCCGGCCGGAAACGTCTACATCCGCTACGTGCCCACGGGTGTGGCGGTCGGTACGGCCAGCTCGTACCTGACGATCGGGACGTATCCGATGAAAGATGCCTTTACGACCACCGAGCGGGCTGCCGCCGCGGCCGGCGCGGTTCGGCTGTCGCTGACCGGCGCTGTGGTTTTCTACAACACGGCCAAGCCTACGAGCGTCTACATCGCCTTCAAGAACGCCGACTACCAGATCGAGATCTACGACCCCGTACCGGAACGAGCGCGCAACCTCGTCCCCGTCGTCAAGGCTCTTCGCTAAACGGCGGGCGCTCGGCGCTACGACTCAGAGTTGTTTCCGCGGGTATAGGTTGGATGTCCCGTGCGAGGCCTCCAACCTCGAGTTGGGACTGCCCAGGCTTACGTGGCTAGCTGCCGGCGAAGTTGGCTACCCACGCCATCTGAGTTGCGGCCGGCCGCTTGGAACTACGCTTTTAAGGAGATTGTCGCCCGCGGCGAGTGTGGCCGAGTCGGTGCTGTCTGTGCAGGACGTGACGGCCTCCGAGATCGAACATGCTACGTCGGTATCCGCTCCATTCTTCAGAACCGTCAGAGTCCGAGCCTGAGTCCCGTCGCCGCTATCCGGAGCCGTAGTCACGTTGGCGCGGGCGGCTGATTACGCCGGTAGCCCGTCTATTCCGTTGCTTCCGGCCGCACCGGTCGGACCTTGAGTACCGACGCCGGTTGCTTCGGCCGCACCGGTCGGACTTGTGGCTCCGGTCTCACCGGTCGCACCTGTGGCGCCGGCTTCGTTTCGGCGCCGAGTCGACGTAACGAGGTGGGCGAAAAGACTCCGGCTTCGCTTCGCTTATGCTCACGTGACGTCGTTTCCAGGCCGATACGTACTGGCGACGGGAACACGGCCAACAAGCTCGAGTCTGGTGCGTGGCAATGTGACGAGAATGCATCCAGAGGTTTACGTAGTCATCCCGGTGTATAACGAAGCACCCGTTATTCGGCGCGTTGTTACGGAGGTTCTGGCGGTTTTCTCGAACGTGGTGTGCGTGAACGACGGCAGCACCGACAACAGTGCCGCAGAGATATCGACAACGGCCGCGGTCTTGATCAACCATCCCATCAATCTGGGTCAGGGCGCCGCGTTGCAGACCGGCCTGGAGTATGCGCTCAGCGATCCGAAGGCGGAGTGCTTCGTCACCTTCGACTCGGACGGCCAGCACCGGGTCGAGGACGCCGTGACGATGCTCGAGATCTTGAAGAAAGGGGACTACGACGTCGTGCTCGGGTCGCGCTTCCTGGGCAAGGCGGAGAACATGCCGCTCCTGAAGAGGCTCGTGCTGAAGGCCGCCGTCGCCTTCTCCAACGCGACCTCGGGGATACGCCTCACCGACGCGCACAACGGCCTACGGGCGTTCAACCGGGCCTTCGCCGAGGACCTGGAGATCACGATTCCGCAGATGGCCCACGCCACCGAGATAACCCATTGCATCGCCGAGAAGCACTACCGCTACCTCGAGGTTCCGGTCACCATCCGCTATACGGACTACTCGCTCTCGAAAGGCCAGTCGGCGCTCAACGCTGTCAACATCAGCTTCGACCTGCTCATGAACAGGATCACGCGGCGATGATCGTCGTCCAGATACTGCTGATCGGCGGCATCGTGGCCGTGTTCGGATGGTTCCTGATCCATCCCCGCAGCTACCGCGTCAAGGCGTGGATAAAGATCCTGACGGCGCTGTTCACGGCCCTGGCCGTGGTCGTGATCATCTCTCCTCGAACCTCGAGCGGGATAGCGCACCTGGTGGGCGTCGGCAGAGGCGCCGACCTGTTGCTCTACGTTCTCGCCGTTGCCTTCATCTTCGTGATCCTCAACCTCTACAACGGCAGCAGGGAGGACGAGAAGAAGTTCGTGGCGCTGGCCAGGAAGGTGGCCTTGCTGGAGGCGAAGCTCAACTCGCTCGGCCGGGACGAGGGCGAGAAGTCGCAGGAACCTTCGGCGACGCGGAAGTGAGCCGACAGGCGCTAGCTCTTCGGTAGGAGTTGGACTGGATCGAAGCGGTCGGGCCCTAGGGCGAGTTCGAGCCGGTTTACGATCTTACGAAAAGTGGCTCAAACGAACGGGGGCCTTGCGACCCCCGTTCGTTTTATTGCCACACGCTAGTTGTTCAGAATCGCGTGCCAGTCGATCGCTACGCCACCTGTAGGCGCGTTCTGAGTTGCGCCCGCGCTGGTGTAGAGCGTAATCGTCAACGACGTGGCGGTCTTGGCCGAGACAGCGATGTAGCCCCAACCGCTTGAACTCGTAAAGTTCGGGTGGTTGGTCATAGCCAGAGACACCGCATAGTTCGTTGACCCGAGCGTCGAACTGAACGTCACGACGACGTTGTTACTTCCGGCAGCGATTGTTGTCGAGCCGGCACGGTAGCCGACCGGGCCGGTCGGGCCGGTCGGGCCGGTTGTGCCGTTCGTGCCGGCGGTGCCGGTCGGGCCGGTGGGGCCGGCGACGGTCGAGTTAGCTCCGGTCGGGCCGGTTGCTCCGGTCGTGCCGGCGGTGCCGGTCGGGCCGGTGGGGCCGGCGACGGTCGAGTTAGCTCCGGTCGGGCCGGTTGCTCCGGTCGGGCCGGTTGCTCCGGTCGGGCCGGCGACGGTCGAGTTAGCTCCGGTTGCTCCGGTCGGGCCGGTTGCTCCAGTCGCTCCGGTCGGACCACTCGGGCCGACCAGCGGAACGCCGGCGCCCCAATCGGCAGCGGTGCAGTCGTAGCTGATCGGATCGACCGACGTACAGACCTCCGGTCCGTAGATCGCGTTCGCCGTCGTGTCGATGTAGAAGTCACCGACCTCGGTGATATCCGCGACGGGGGCTCCGGAACCGTTCAGAACGGCCGCACCGGCCGTTCCCTGGAGACCGACTAGTGGCGTGGGATCGCCCCAGTCGCCCGCGGTCTTCGGCCCGTACATCGCCGGCCCGCCGAGCGCGGTCGTGTCGATGTAGAAGTCACCGTCGTGGCCGGTTCCGGATGTGGGTGCTCCGGAACCGCTTAGGACGGTCTTGCCATCGGCACCGGTCACTCCGGTTAGGCCAGTGGCTCCGGTGAGTCCGGTATTGCCGGTGAGTCCGGTATTGCCGGTCAGGCCGGTGTTACCGGTTGCTCCGGTTGCTCCGGTTGGGCCGGCTACGGTCGAGTTAGCTCCGGTTGCTCCGGTTGCTCCGGTTGCTCCGGTTGGGCCGGCTACGGTCGAGTTAGCTCCGGTTGCTCCGGTTGCTCCGGTTGGGCCGGCTACGGTCGAGTTAGCTCCGGTCGCTCCGGTTGCTCCGGTTGCTCCGGTTGGGCCGGCTACGGTCGAGTTAGCTCCGGTTGCTCCGGTTGGGCCGGCTACGGTCGAGTTAGCTCCGGTCGCTCCGGTCGCTCCGGTTTCACCGGTTGCTCCGGTTGGGCCGGCTACGGTCGAGCTAGCTCCGGTCGCTCCGGTTGCTCCGGTCGCTCCGGTTGCTCCGGTTGCTCCGGTTGGGCCGGCTACGGTCGAGTTAGCTCCGGTCGCTCCGGTCGCTCCGGTTTCACCGGTTGCTCCGGTTGGGCCGGTTTCACCGGTTGCTCCGGTTGGGCCGGCTACGGTCGAGTTAGCTCCGGTTGCTCCGGTCGCTCCGGTTTCACCGGTTGCTCCGGTTGGGCCGGCTACGGTCGAGTTAGCTCCGGTTGCTCCGGTCAGGCCGGTTGCTCCGGTGGCTCCGGTTGCTCCGGTTGGGCCGGCTACGGTCGAGTTAGCTCCGGTAGCTCCGGTAGCTCCGGTTGGGCCGGTGGTGCCGTTGGCGCCGGTAGCTCCGGTTGGGCCGGCTACGGTCGAGTTAGCTCCGGTAGCTCCGGTTGGGCCGGTGGTGCCGTTGGCGCCGGTAGCTCCGGTGGTGCCGTTGGTTCCGTTGGCGCCGGTAGCTCCGGTTGGGCCGGTGGTGCCGTTGGTTCCGTTGGCGCCGGTAGCTCCGGTTGGGCCGGTGGTGCCGTTGGTTCCGTTGGCTCCCTTGGCTCCGGTGGCTCCCTTGGCTCCGTCGGTTCCAGCGGCTCCGGGTGCGCCGTCGTTACCGGCAGGGCCGGTTGCTCCAACAGCTCCGGTTGCTCCAGTAGCGCCCTTCGGACCCGCTGGACCCTGTGGGCCCACGTTACCCGTCACGCTTTGGCCGGCCGGACCTTTTACGCCCGACTGGTTCCACGTGAGCTTTTTGTCACCGCGTTTGCACTTGCCCTTGGCGCCGATGATGCGCACCGTGCCCTTCTTCTTGGACACGCAAATGCGGATGACCTTGTTCTTCGTTGCAGCGCTCGTCGCGGGGACCATGACCGAGAACGTCACAGCAGCGACGAGTGCCATCAGCATTGTTAGTCGAAAGCGCGCCTTCATATACTCACCTCCTTTCAGGGGCGAGCAATTCCACTAGGGGGAACTCTAACCCTAATCCGAATTGGGGATACCTCGCAAGCGCTGCGGGTACCTCGTTCGAGGGATTTTGCGTACATTAACGGGCTCCGGACCGCGGTCTGAATAGCGGGTCATACGCCGGCGGACGCCTCTGCCGTCGGGATATATCGCTCCGATATTCGTATCTATTTCAGATCGAGATCTCGAACGGCGATCTCCATTGCCGGCGCGATATCGGCGCCACTCGGCGTCGCTCGAACGAGGTTGGAACGATCGCCGCGACGGGCTGGCGCGAGGAGGCTCGCCTCGCTACGAGCGAGCGGACGCGCTGACTCAGGCGCAGGGCCGAGCGGGTGCTCTGTCATCCTGCCTGGCGGGTTGGCCCCGAGCTCCGCGCCCGCGTCGGTGCCGATCACGGCGTCTCTGCGCTCGAACGATTGTCTGCGACAGGCATCAGGACGCTGCCGGACTGCTACAATCCGCGCCCGGCGGACGGCCTGGTCCGCCGCTTTTTCGTGTGATGAAGACATACAACGCAAAACCGAACGAGATCGCGCACGACTGGTACGTCGTGGACGCCGAGGGTAAGAACCTGGGCCGCCTCGCGGTGCGCATCGCCGACACGCTGCGCGGCAAGAACAAGCCGCAGTTCACCCCTCACGTCGACACGGGCGACTTCGTCGTCGTGATCAACGCGGGCAAGGTCGCGGTGACCGGCAACAAGCTCGACAAGAAGATCTACTACCGGCATTCCGGCTATCCGGGCGGTCTGCGCGAGCGAACGCTGCGCGAGCAGCTCGAGCGCCGGCCAACCGAGGTGCTGCGCAAGGCGGTCAAGGGGATGCTGCCGCGCAACCGCTTGGGCCGGGCACAGATTCGCAAGCTCAAGATCTATGCGAGCGCCGAGCACCCGCACGGCGCGCAGCAGCCCAAGCAACTCAAACTCGAGGACTAGGATCCAACCCGTGGCAGAGCAATTGCTTCAGTACCTTGGCACCGGAAAGCGCAAGACCTCGGTGGCGCGCGTCATTCTGCGTCCCGGCGACGGCAAGACCTGGATCAACGGTCGCACGATCGAGGACTACTTCCCCCGCCCGACCCATCGTCAGACGGCGCTTTCGCCGCTCGTTCTGGCCGGCGTCGAGGGGCGCTACGACCTGCGTGTGCGGGTGCGCGGCGGCGGCTCCAGCGGCCAGGCGGGCGCGCTTCGGCACGGCATCGCCCGGGCGCTGATCGAGGCCGATCCCGAGCTGCGCATTCAGCTCAAGCGCGCCGGTTTCTTGGCCCGCGATGCTCGCATCGTCGAGCGCAAGAAGGCCGGACTACACAAGGCGCGCAAGGCGCCGCAGTTCTCGAAACGGTAGTACCGCTCCTCGCCTCGGCTCTTGAAAGCTCCTAGAATGCGCCTGCTCGATTGGCGACCGAAGGTCGAGACCGCACCGCCTCGCCGAGGTGCGGAAGGAGGATCCGGTTTCGATGAAAGGTGAAGCGCAGGTCGGGACGGTTGTTACGCGCCGCTACTTCGGTACAGACGGGGTGCGCGGAATCGTCGGCGAGGATCTCACCGTCGAGCTGGTCGAGAGGCTTGCCAGGGCCGCGACCATCTGGTCCGGCAGTGGTCGCGTGTTCGTCGGCCGTGACACTCGCGCGTCGGGCGCCGAGCTCGAAGAGGCGTTTGCGCGCGGCGTCGTCGAGGCGGGCGGCGTCGCCGTGCTCGGCGGTGTGCTGCCGACGCCGGCGGTGGCTCTGCTGGCGCTCGATCTGGGCGTCGTGATCACCGCTTCGCACAACCCGCCCGAGTACAACGGGGTCAAGTTCTTCGATCATCACGGTCGCAAGCTCTCCGACGCCGCCGAGCTGGAGATCGAGGCGCTGATGGACACCAAGACATCGGGCGGCGGCGTGATCGATCACGTCGAGGTGGCGACCGACAGCTATCTCGAGCACATCCTCGAGCGCTTCGGCTCCGACTTGAGCGGCCTTCGCATCGCCGTCGACTGCGCCAACGGCGCCTACTCGGGAATCGCGCCCGCCGCCTTCACTCGCAGCGGCGCCGAGGTGATCGCGGTCGCCGATCAACCCGACGGCGTCAACATCAACGCCGGCTGCGGAGCGACCGATCTCTCATTGCTGACGCGCACTGTGCTCGAGAACGGCTGCGATCTAGGCGTCGCCTTCGACGGCGACGGCGATCGGATGCTGGCGGTGACCGCCGCGGGCGAGCCGGTCGACGGCGACCAGATCCTGGCGATTCTCGCTCTGCACCTCGGCGTCGAGCTGGTGGTGGTCACCAAGATGACCAACCTCGGCTTCCACAACCTCATGCGTGAGCACGGCATCCGCGTCTTGACCACCGATGTCGGTGACCGCTACGTGCTCGAGGCGCTCTGGCGCGAGGAAGGCCTGTTGGGCGGCGAGCAGTCGGGCCACATCATCTATCTAAGAGACCACGTCACCGGCGACGGCCTGGCTGCCGCGCTGATGCTCTGCGGCGCGCTCGGCGGTCGCACACTCGCCGAGGCCGCGGCGGTCATGCCTCGTTATGCGCAGATAAAGCGCAACCTCGCCGTCGACAGGGAGCTTTCGGAGGACGTCGCGACCGAGGTCGAGCGACTCAACTGCGAGCTCGACGGCCGGGCCCGCGTGCTCGTTCGCCCTTCAGGAACCGAGCCGGTCGTGCGCCTTTTGGCAGAGGCCGAGACACTTGCTGAGGCGGAGGATCTCTGTGGTAGGATCGAGGCGCTAGTAAGACGAGAGCTCGGCCAGTCGTCCTGACCGGGACGGCTAAAGCGCCGGGCTCTGTGCTTTTCTGAAGTGCAGGCCGTATATTCCGTAGAACGAGAGACGCAAGGCTTCACTCTGGGGATTTGAGAAGCGCTATAAGCGGGGAAGGAGCTCCAGGTGTGCGGGATCATCGGGTACGTCGGGAAGAGAGCCTGTAAACCGCTTCTTCTCGGAGCTCTGCAGCGTCTCGAATACCGTGGCTACGACTCTGCCGGGATCGTCCTGCGCGAAGAGGAGGGGCTCGACTACATCCGCGCGGTCGGCAATCTCCAGCACCTGATCGAGGCGGCCGGCGGGAACGGCTCGGAGGCCACGCACGGACTGGGGCACACACGCTGGGCGACACACGGCAAGGTCGTGGTCGAGAACGCCCATCCACTCACCGGCTGCGACGAGCGCGAGATAGCCGTCGTCCTCAACGGCATCATCGAGAACTACCGCGAGCTGCGCGCCACGCTCATCGAGGAAGGCCATCGGTTCACTACCGAGACCGACGCCGAGACGGTCGCCCATCTGATCGAGAGCCATTACGACGGCGATCTCGTCGAAGCGGTGCGGCAGACCTACCGGCAGATCGAAGGCCACTTCGCCTTCGTCGTCATCCATCGCGACAATCCCGAGCTGCTGGTGGGAACGAGGCGCCAATGCCCGCTCGTCGTCGGCGTGGGCGACGGCGAGGGCTTCATCGCCTCCAACACGGTCGCTTTTCTCTCCGAGACCCGTAACGTGCAGTTTCCCGACGACGGCGACATCGCCGCCGTCACTCCCGCCGGTGTCACTTACTCGAGCGCCCTCGACGACGATCGCGAGATCGAGCATGAGACGATCTCGATCGACTGGGACGAGGAGCAGGCCGAGAAGGGTGGCTACGAGACCTTCATGCTCAAGGAGATCTACGAGCAGTCGACAGCCGTGCGCGAGACGATTGCCGAGCGCATCCGCTACGGCGAGCTCGCCCTCGAGGGGCTTGGCCTCTCGGACGACGAGCTGCGCAACCTCCGCCGCATCGTGATCCTGGCCTGCGGCACCGCCTATCACGCCGGCGTCGCCGGTCGCTATGTGATCGAGGAGTGGGCGCGTGTCCCGGTCGAGCACGACATCGCCAGCGAGTGGCGCTACCGCAATCCCGTGCTCGACAAGAACACGCTCGTGATCGGGATCTCGCAGTCGGGCGAGACGCGCGACACGCTCGACGCCATGGCGCTGGCGCGCCAGCACGGCGCCCGCACGCTGGCGATCACGAACATGATGGGCGCTCAGATCACGCGCGAGGTCGACTACGTTCTCTACACGCGCGCCGGTCTCGAGATGGGCGTCGCCGCCTCCAAGACCTTCACCGCTCAGGTCGCCCTCCTGTACCTGATAGCGCTCAAGCTGGCGCAGGTTCGCGGCACCTTGCCCGAGGGCGAGGTCGAGTCGCTGATCGCCGAGGTGCAGAAGCTGCCCGAGAAAATCGCTCAGTTCCTGCAGGACGCCGACGACGGCATCCACCCGATCGAGGAGATCGCCGAGCGTCACTTCGACAAGCCCTTCTTCCTCTACCTCGGGCGCAACATCGGCCTGCCGATCTGCCTCGAGGGCGCGCTCAAGTTGAAGGAGATCGCCTACATCCCGACCGAGGCCTACTCCGCCGGCGAGATGAAGCACGGTCCGATCGCGCTGCTGGACTCCGAGACCCCGGTCGTCTGTATCGCCACCGACTCGCACGTCTACGACAAGGTCGTTTCGAACATCCAGGAGACTCGCGCCCGCGGCGCCCAGGTGATCGCCATCGCCACCGACGGCAACGAGGACATCCAGCACCACGCCGACGACGTCATCTACGTCCCCAAGACGAACGAGTACCTGCAGGCGGTGCTGGCGGTGCTCCCGCTGCAGCTGCTCGCCTATCGCATCGCGCGCCTGCGCGGCCTCAACGTCGACCAGCCGCGCAACCTGGCCAAGACCGTCACCGTCGAGTAGGAGCAGCGGTTGTGACGACCCGCCGCCGGCCGTTGGGAGTCTGAGCCGGTGCGCGTCCTAGCTGCCTTGGCCGGGGCGACCGTGATCGTCTTCACCCTGGCCGAGTTCTTCGTCGCCTTCCTGCTGCCACGCCGTGTGAGGCACGAACCACGCGTCGCACGCATGATCCTCGTTGCCGGTTGGCGCGTCTGGCGCTTCCTCGCTCGCCGCCTTCCGGCTCGCTCCGGCGACACCATGCTCGGCTTCTACGGGCCGGTGCTGCTGCTCTTCGCCATCGCTCTCTGGGCGGTGGCTCTGATCTTCGGCTTCGCCCTGCTGCAGTGGGCCGGTGGGTCGCACGTCGTGCGCGGAGGCGGCGGCGGCTTTGACGACGACCTCTTCTTCAGCGCCGGCGGATTTCTTAGCGCCTCGATGCAGCTCTCTCCCTCGACCTCGCTCGCCCGCGTGCTCTTCCTGGCCGAGGCGGCCTGCGGCTTCGGTGTGCTCTTCGTCGCGATCGGTTACCTGCCGGCGATCTACCAGGCCTTCTCGCGGCGCGAGGTGGCGGTGGCGCAGCTGGCGCCGCGCGCCGGAACACCGCCGACCGCCGGAGCACTCTTGACACGTTCGGGCCGGCGCGGAGGCTGGCCCGATCTCGACCTCTATCTGGCCGAGTGGGAGGGCTGGGCCGCCGAGTTGATGGAGACCCATCTCTCCTATCCGGCGCTTGCCTATTTCCGCTCACAGCACGTCGATCAGAACTGGCTCGCCGCCCTGACGAGCGTTCTCGACGCCTGCGTTTTCGCTATTGCGGCAGCACCGGAGAAGCCCGAAGTCGAGGCGGCCGAGATCACGCTCGCAATCGGCCGTCATGCGCTTGCCGACCTCTCGCACGTGCTGCGCGCGAGGCCTGGCCGCTTCGATCCGCCGCGCCTCGGCAGTGACGACTTCGCCGCTCTCTGGGAGCTCGCCGCCCGTAGCGGGCTCGATCTGATGGCGAAGGAGGAGGTCGAGCCGCGGTTGAGCGAGCTGCGAGACGGCTATGAGCCGCTTGTTGCCGGTCTCTCGCGGGCGCTCGAGCTGGCACCGCCCTCCTGGCTGCCGCCCGCAGAGTCGTAGCGGGCCAGTCGCAGACGTGCGGATGGCGACTTTCGCCGCGCGTACGGGTGCTTTGGGGGAGCCTCGCGAAAGTCACTTTTTCGTCACAAACACCCCTTGACACCCCCCGGTGTCAGACACCGTTTGGTGTCAAGTCTATGTCGCGTTAAGAGTGCAACTCTTTGTGCCCGAGCGGGGTTGTGACCGGGCTCTGGGACTCGATGAACTCGCGGTAGCGAGCGCGCCATTCGGCGCCTCCTCCAAAGGCATTTCGTAGTTCTTCCTCGCTCAGGAAGGCCGGGCTCGGCTCAACTCCGGCGCTGGCTCGGTAGCTATTCCACGGCCAGTCGGAAGGCCGATCGCATAAGCCGGCTCGGACAGGGTTGTGTGCGACGTAACGGCAGGCGGTGAGCAGGTAGGAATCCGAATCGATTGGCTGTGCCAGAAACCGATTTAGAAATAGATGAGCACTTCGTCCATGGACGTGGTTGAAGTGCCTCGAGTAGCCGCCGTGCAGCTCTCTTAGCGCTGCCGAAAGGTGGGCGTCCGGTGTCTGAACAATCAGGTGATAGTGATTGCCCATCAGGCAGTAAGCGAGGCAGGGAAGCTGGTAGCGCTCCATGGTTTGCTCGAGTCGCTCGAGGAACTCGTCACGGTCACTGTCGAGGAGGAAGAGCGGTCGCCGATCACTGCCTCGTGAGGCAACGTGGTAGATACCGTCAGGGACGAATATGCGCGGCGGTCGGCCCACGCATCAAGCCTAGATCTGGCTCCCGCTCCAGATGGGCTCGTGAGATAAACGCTCCACTTTCGTAACGCATTTTTCTTGACACCACCCGGTGTCTGACACCGGGTGGGGACGTGGCGCCAGGCACCGCGCCGAGATGCCGAACGCCCGCTTCTGCGCGACGAGATTCGCTGATGTTTCGACAGACTCGGCGACGGAAACGGTGGAAGCGTACGTCGGGCGAAAAATCCGGCCCCGAGGCGGTCGGGATGACCGCGAGCGACGACCGAGGAGGTACTCCATGACAACGATCGAGGAGCCCGAGACCAGGGTGGGACTTCCACGCCTGAACGAGCCCGCGCCCGCTTTCGAGGCTGTGACCACGCATGGCCCGCTTCGACTCTCCGATTACGAGGGAAGCTGGCTGATCCTCTTCTCCCATCCGGCCGACTTCACGCCGGTCTGCACGACCGAGTTCATGGCTTTTGCCGAGATCTACCCCGAGCTGCAGAAGCGCGGCTGCGAGCTGCTCGGCCTCTCCATCGACAGCGTCTTCTCGCACATCGCCTGGGTTCGTAACATCGAGGAGAAAACGGGAGTGAAGATTCCTTTTCCGGTCATCGCCGACCTCGATCGCAAGGTCGCGACCGCTTACGGGATGGTGATGCCCGGCGAGAGCAAGACCGAGGCCAGCCGCTGCGTCTTCGTCATCGATCCGAAGGGGATCCTGCGGGCGATGATCTACTACCCGCTCTCGACCGGTCGCAACATGGACGAGATCCTGCGCCTGATCGACGCGCTGCAGACCGCAGATGCGAACAAGGTCGCGACGCCGGCGAACTGGCGACCGGGCGACAAGGTCGTCGTGCCGGCTCCGACCACGGCCGAGCTCGCAGACGAGCGAGTTGGCGAAGGTTTGGAGTGCGTCGACTGGTATCTCTGCAAGAAGTCGCTCTAGGAGGTGCTCGATCGTGCCTTGCGTAAGACCGGATGGGACTCTCAGCGGCTCGGGCCGCGTGATGCTCAGGGCGGTGCGGAAGGACGCGACTCCGGACGAGGTGGCGGCTGAAACCGGTATGCCACTGTTTCGGGTTCGCAGCGCCCTGCGTGAGCTGGTCGAGGCCGGGTTCGTCAGTAAGGACGGCGAGCGCTTCCGCCAGACCGAGCAGGGAGCCGCGAAGGAGCAGTCGAGCGACCGATGAGCCGGTCCGGCAGAGGGCAGCGGCGACTCCCGCTTCCGGGTCCCGATCAATAGACTCGCGTTCGTGGCCGCCATCCTGATCGATATCGACGGCGTCCTGCACGTCTCCAACGAGCCGATCTCCGGTGCTACGGGCGCCGTTCGCCGCCTGCGCGAGGCAGGGCATCGACTGCGCTTTCTCACCAACAACACCACTCGTCCGCGCTCGCGGCTGATCGAGGAGCTGCGGGCGATGGGCTTCGAGATCGACGAGAACGAGCTGCAGACCACGCCGCGGGCGGCGGCCCGGGTACTTGCCGGCCGGCGTGTGCTGGCGCTGACCATGTCGGCGATCGTCGAGGATCTGGAAGGGATCGAGCTGGTCGGCGAGGGCGCCGATGCCGTCCTGCTCGGCGGCGCCGACGAGACCGAGGAGTCGGGCCGGGTCTTCTCGTACATGAATCTGGCCCGCGCGTTCGCCGAGCTCGAGGCGGGCGCGGAGCTCTTCTGCCTGCACCGGAATCGCTGGTGGCAGACCAAGCACGGGCCACTGCTCGACTCGGGCGCCTTCGTGGCCGGGCTCGAATACGCCGCCGAGACTCACGCCACGGTGCTCGGCAAGCCCAGCTCGTTGTATTTCGCCGCGGCGCTCGAGACGCTCGACTCCGATCCGGGCCAGGCCCTGATGGTCGGCGATGACATCGAGTCGGACATCCGCGGCGCCCAGCTCCACGGCATGCGCACCGTGCTCGTGCGCACCGGCAAGTTCCGGCCCGATACCTTCGAGCGCTCGGGTATCCGCCCGACCGCGCTCCTCTCTTCGATCGCAGACTTCCCCGAATGGCTGGCGACGGCGCGCTGAGGGTCGGCCTCGACCTGATCGAGATCGGGCGCATCCGCTTCGCGCTCGAGCGACCTCGCTTCCGCGAGCGCTGCTTCACCGACAGTGAGCAAGCCTACTGCGAGTCGCGCGCGAATCCGGCCCAGAGCTATGCCGCCCGCTTCGCCGGCAAGGAGGCCGTTGGCAAGGCGCTCGGCTGCGGCGTAGGTTTCACCTGGAAGGAGATCGAGATAGCCGGCCATCCGAAACCGAGCGTCTCGCTGACCGGGAAGACGCTTTCCTGGGCCGAACGCTTGGGAGTAGGGGAGATCGATCTCTCGATGACGCACTCGAAAGGAGTGGCCGCGGCGGTTGCCGTTCTGGTGCTGGAGGACGAGCGATGAGCAGCAAGCCCTACTTCGAGCCACTCTTCAGCGCCGCCGAGATGCGCGTCGTCGAGGAGGCCTACCCGGGCTACCCGAGTTCGATGCGCGAGTTGATGCTGCGGGCGGGGACGGCTGCGGCCGAGGCGGCAATACGCCGTTTCCCCGAGGCGCGTTCCTACACCGTCGTCTGTGGCGGCGGCTCGAACGGCGGCGACGGCCTGGTCGCGGCCGACGTGTTACGCGCCCAGGGCCGGGAGGTACTGATCGTCGAGGCGAAGAGCGGCGAGAAGGAGCTGGGCAGTCCGGACGTGATCGTCGACGCCCTCTTCGGCACCGGTTTTTCGGGCGAGCCGCGGGCGGATGCCGCCTCCTTGATCGAGAAGATGAACGCCGCCGGCGCGCCGGTCGTCTCGGTCGACATCGCCTCCGGCGTGGATGCCTCGAACGGCGAGATCGCCGGGCCGGCTGTCAAGGCGGCGCTCACAGTCACTTTCTACGCTCGCAAGGTCGGCCACGTCGTGGCGCCTGGACGCTTTCAGCGCGGTGAGCTGGAGATCGCCGATATCGGTCTGGCAGGCGGGACAACCGCCGCGCGTCTGGCAACGCTCGAGCTGCTCTCGGCGATCCCTAGGCGGAAGGAGTCGGACACGAAGTTCAGCGCCGGTTCGGTGCTGGTCGTCGGCGGCTCACCCGGTTTTTCCGGCGCCGTCTGCCTGGCCGGCGAGGCCGCCTTTCGCGCCGATGCCGGTTACGTCACCGTGGTCGTGCCGCGCTCCGTCCTTCCTCCGCTCGAGCTGCGACTGCTCGAGGCGGTCAAGCGCCCGGCACCCGAGGACGAAGCCGGGCACCTGACGGCCGAGGCGCTGGCGCTCGTTAGCGAGCTGGAGCCACGAGCGCAGTCGCTGGCGCTCGGTCCGGGGATCGGGCGCACGGAGGGAACACGGGAGTTCGTACGCGAGCTTCTATTCAGGACATCGTTGCCTGCAGTGGTCGACGCCGATGCCCTCTTCGGGCTCGAGCCCGGGAGATGGGCGGCGCCGGTCGTGCTCACTCCGCATGCGGGCGAGCTGGCGCGCCTGCTCGGCAAGGAATCGGCCTGGGTCAACGCCCATCGTCTGGCCGCAGCGCGTGAGTGTGCGGAGCGCTTCTTGGCCGTAACACTGCTCAAGGGCGCCGACACCATCGTTGTTTCACCCTCGGGCGAGGCACTCGTCTGCGAGCAGGGAACTCCGGCCCTGGCGACCGCCGGCTCCGGCGATGTGCTCACGGGCGTGATCGCCGCCTTCCTGGCCAAGGGCCTCGAGCCCGTTCTGGCCGCCGCGGCAGCAGCCGTCGCTCACGGCCGGGCCGCCCAGCTGCTCGAGCACCAGGTTGGGGTCGTCGCCGGCGACGTGACGCGGATGCTGCCAGAGGCGATCTGCGAAGGGCGCTAGAGCTTCGGCTTGAGCTGATCGAGAAGACCGATCGCCCAGGCTTCGACCGCTTGCCAGTCGCGAACGTCGGTGATCGGGAAGAACCTCTTCAGCGGCGGCGAGTACTTGTCGGGGAAGCGGAGCTTGCTCTGGTCGATGACGCCGCCGAAGAGCGCCGTCGACAGCGGCCGAATCCCGGCATGCCGCCCGATCGCGCGGTCGAACTGCTTCTCCGGGGTCTTGACGTTCTTCTCTCCGTAGCCGAGCGGTCCGAGGGCGAACACGGCCACCGGCATCTCGGTCAGTGCTCCGCGGTGCCTCGAAAGAAAGCGTCGTTCCGCTCTGAGCATGCGGGCGTTGTAGAGCGGCGCTCCGAACACGACGGCGCGATAGTCGCGAAGATCCCGCACCGAACGAACATCGAGGAGCTCGGTCGAGACGCCTTCCTGCTCGAGCGTCTTCGCTATCGCCGCGGCCACCTCCGCGGTCGAGCCGTACTTCGTCGCATAGGCGATCAAGACCGTGTTCGGCATCCGGCTGCCATCATCGCAAACGAATCGACCGGAAGCCGCGCGCGAACGCACCCGGCCTTCTACGATGGAGCGATGCACCGCTCGGAGATCACGATCGATCTCGGCGCCGCTCGCCGCAACGTCAAGCGCCTGATCGCCGCGCTTGACGGCGCCGACCTCTGGGTTGTCGTCAAGGCAGACGGCTACGGGCACGGGGCGGTGGACGTGGCCGCTGCGGCGCTCGGAGCCGGCGCCCGCGTCCTCTGCGTCGTGACGCTCGCCGAGGGACTCGAAATGCGCGCCGAGTATCCGACGGCTCGCATTCTCGTCATGGGCCCGCTGGTGCCCGGCGAGGTTGCACGGGCGCGCGACGCGGGACTGGAGATCGCGGTCGCGGACGCCGACATCCCCGAGGATGTTCGTGTCCACATCAAGCTGGACACCGGCATGGGGCGCTTCGGCCTCTCGGAGCTTCTCTCTCCACCGGGCCGGAACGTCGTCGGCCTGATGAGCCACCTCGCCACCGCCGACCGCGACCTCGACTTCGCCCGCGCCCAGGTCGAGCGCTTCCGCGAGCTCACCGAGCCCCATTCGCAGCTGACGCGCCACATCGCGAGCAGTGCCGCCGTACTGCGTCTTCCCGAGTCGCACTTCGACGCCGCTCGCTGCGGCATCGCCGTCTACGGTCTCTCTCCCTTCGGCGAGGATCCGGCCGGCGACGGATTGGAGCCGGTGCTGCGCTGGGAGAGCCGCCTCGCCCAGGTGAAGTTGCTCCAGCCGGGCGAGAGCACGGGCTACGGGCGCCGCTTCATAGCCGACAAGCCGACCTGGATCGGGCTCGTTCCGGTGGGCTACGCGGACGGCTTTCGACGCGACATGACCGGCACCGAGGTGCTCGTCGACGGGGAGCGCCGACCGGTAGTCGGGACGATCTCGATGGATTCCTTCGCCGTGAAGCTCGAACGCGAGCTGCTGGTCGGAACGCCGGTCGTCATCGTCGGCGACGGGCTACTTGTCGAGGAGCATGCGCGTGTGGCGGACACGATCAACTACGAGATCAGCTGCGGTATCTGCTCCGATCGCCGCCGCGCCCGCCGTGTCATCGTCGACGCTTGATCTCGTACGTCAGGTGCTGGCCGGCGAGGACGCCTATCTCGTCGGCGGCGCGGTGCGGGACGAGCTGCTCGGGCGCGAGCTCGTCGATCTCGACATCGTCTGCGCCGATCCCCGCAAGGCGGCGCGCGCATTCGCGGCGCGAAGCGGCGGCGCTCCCTTCGCTCTCTCGGAGCGCCACGGCGCCTGGCGCGTCACCTTCACGAGCGGCGAGTGCGTCGATTTCACGCCTCTGCGCGGAACCCTCGCCGAGGATCTGGCGCTGCGCGACTTCAGCATCAACGCGATCGCCGAGCCGCTCGCGGGCGGCGATGTTGTCGATCCGTTCAACGGTCGTGGCGATCTCGGCGAGCGAAGGCTGCGCGCGGTCTCCGAACAGATCTTCGACGACGATCCGCTGCGCCTGCTGCGCGCCGTTCGGCTGGAGGAAGAGCTCGGACTACGTCTCGACCAGCAGAGCGAAGAGCTCGTTCGTTCCCACGCGGCGCTCGTTGCCCGACCCGCCGGCGAACGCATCCTGGCCGAGCTCGAGCGGCTTGACTGGTTCGCCTACGAGCGGCTGGACGAGCTCGGTCTGCTCGCTCAGCTCGGGGGCTCGCTCGCGCTCTTCGCTCGGGTTGATCGCTCGCTGGTCGACTCGTCGCGGCTTCGATTGGTGACCGTCTTCGGCGAGAGCCTGCGCCGGCTTCCGATCTCAGGCGAGCTCGATCGCTACCTCGCCGCCCTACTCCGTGCTCGGTCGCCCGCCGACGGCTCGCCGCGCCAGATCCATCGCTTCCGCCGGACCAACGAGCCCTGGACGCTCGACGCTCTCGCCTATCTCGGAACCGGCGAGTACGCGAGTGCCGTGCGCCTGGCCCGTGAGACCGAGCCCGACGAGCCGCTCTTACGTGGCGACGAGCTCGGTATAGCGCCCGGGCCGCTAGTCGGCGAGCTGCTGGAGCTGATCGCCGAGGAGCATGCGGCCGGGACGATCTCGACTCGCGAGGATGCGCTCGCGCTTGTGCGTGAGCGGCTGACGCGGGATCCCTAGACCGAGCGCGCCGTTCTTGCTGGCAAGCCGCTTCCCTGCAGGCGGGACAGGCGCGGGCGCGAATTCGGTGCAAAAACGGGACAAAGACGTGTGCGTCGGGCAGGTACCGTGTCACGACCCCGCGGGTGGGTGGATCTTGGCGGGGGGCAGCGAAACGTGGTGCCCGCGGCGCACCGGTCGAGCGCGAAGTCGCGACCCGAGGCGACTAGACGAGTGCCGGCGAGCCGCCTAGCGCTGCGACAGCGGGCAGGCCGCATTCCCGCAGGCGGGGCAGACGCGGGCTCGGATGTCGATCGAGCCGAGCAGGAGGCAGAGCCAGAAACCGGCGAGCGCGAGCGGGACGCGCCAGAGCCAGACCTGCGGAAGCAGGAAGGTCAGGGCCAGCGCGATCGATGTCATTGCCAGCTCTGAACGCGTGTACGAGTCCGGTCTCTGCTCTCTCCTCATGACCCGGGCGACCGGGCCGAAAACGACGTGGCCGCATCGATCGCGGTCGGAGCACTTGGTGCAGAAGAGAGCGGTGATCGCGATGAGCGAGACAAGCACCAGCGCCGCGTAGGCCAGTCCGAGCAAGGTGGACTGTCGCCAGGCGACGAATAGCGCGAGCATGACGGCGACCCCGGCCGCGATCAGGCTGAGGACTCCGAAGATCCTGGCCGGCATTAGCTCCTTCTGTCCTCGGCGTCGATCGTGTCGCTGGGCTCTAGGCACACCCAACCTCCTCCCCGAGGCGATCGTATCGGCGAAAATCACCTCTGTGTGTGCCAGATTCGCAACCGAAGGATCACGATGACTCCAAACGAGCCGTCCGGAGAGGCGAAGAAAGGCGCGAAGCGGAACGACGTCGTTCGCGCCCGTTTCGCCACGGCGACGGAGCACTTCGCCGAGCGGACGCGTGAGCAAGCGCCGCTGATCGCCCAGCGCGCCGCGCGCCTGCTGGCGCCGCTTCGCGGCGACGAGCGTGCGCTCGACGCGGGCACCGGCGCCGGTGCTCTGGCGCTCGCGCTGGCTACACTCGTGGGCGAGGTCGTGGGCTGTGACGTCGTGCCCGAGATGCTGGCCACGGCGAGAAAGCTGGGCGCCGACCTACCGAACCTGCGCTTCGTCGAAGGTGACATCTTCGCGCTCCCGTTCGAGACGGCGAGCTTCGACATCGTCGGCACGATTCGTACGCTGCACCACCTCGAGCGCCCCGAGAAGGCGCTGCCCGAGCTTGTCCGCGTCACCAGGCCGAACGGCCGCCTGCTCATCATCGATCAACTGGCGCCACTCGATCCGCTGCGCGCGCTCGAGATCGACCGCTTCGAGCAGGCGCGCGATCCCTCCCATACGCGCACCCTCTCCGACCAGGACATGCGCGGGCTCTTCGACATGAATGGGCTCACGCTCCTGCGCCAGGAGATCGTCTCGGAGCAACGCGACCTCGAGCAGTTCCTGGACGGAGCCGGTTGCGAGGGCGAGCAGCGCGAGCGCGTACGGCGGCTGGCTCCGGGCCAGCGCTTTACCGTCGAGCTGGGCTGGTACGTGCTCGAGCGCCGCGTCTAGCTCTGTCAGGAGCGAGCGCTCAGGTCCCGCCGGCTCGCGCTCAGGTGCGCCTTTACTGCTTCCACTTGACCGTGCAGCCGACTGCCGGTGTCTCGGCCACGGGCGGTTCGTCTCCGCTCAGGAGCGCTTCGATCGCATCGCGCAAGTAGTTCTGTTTCACTTCGTTCTCATCGCGGGAGTCGTCGATCGCGCCGTGGTAGCGGAGTCGGCGCTCTGCGTCGAAGAGGAAGACCTCGGGGGTGTGCTCGGCGCCGAGTGCGTGCGCGAGCGACTGGTCCTCGTCGAATAGATAGTCGAAGGGAAAGTCGCGTTTCTCGGCCCTCGCCTTCATCTGCTCGAACGAATCCTCGGGATAGCGAGAGACGTCGTTGGAGTTGACCGCGACGACGCGCACGCCTTCGTGCGAGTGCTCTTGCGCGATCGCCATCAGCCGGTCCTCCCAGGCCAGTACGTAGGGACAGTGGTTGCAGGACTGAACGAGGATGAGCAGCGTGGCGTCACCGTACTCATCCAGCGAGTGGTCGTAGCCGTCGACGCCGGGGAGCTCGAAAAAGGGGGCTTCAGTGCCTAGCTCGATACTCATCTGAGTGCTGCCTCCAGTTGGTCGCGTGAGGGAATGGGTGAGACTCGGCCGTCGGGAAGGTGGTAGATGCGGCAGCTGAGAGAGGGACGCGCCTTCGCGCCTTCGGGATCGACGTCACGACCGTCGACGCGAATCGTCGGTGAGCCCGGGAAACGTAGGCGCTCGGCTTCCTCGTCACTGGTGATCTCCATCAAGAGTATTTCATCGTCGCGGCCGAGCTCGGCCAGAATCTGCTCAACGAGGGATTTGGCCTCGGGGTGCGAGGGGCAGCCCTCCCAGTAGAGAAGCTCGATCACTCGCCCGCCTTTCGGTCGGGGATCTCTCTTTCCGGGTCGCGTTTGGCGACCACCCGCGTCACCGAGTTCGGAAAGAGCGCCGTCGAGATGCCGGCTATCCGCATCCATGCGGGGAATACGACCTCGCTTCTGCCGTGCTCGATCGCTCTGACGATCTTCTTGGCTATTCGCTCCGGCGTGAGCACGGACCAGGCCATCGAACGCCGGCTCGTAAGTCTCGTCTGCGGGAATCCTTCGGTCGCGACCGGCCCCGGATTGACCGAGAGAACGGATATGCCATGCGGCCTGAGCTCGGCGCGGAGCGCGCGCGAGAAGGCGAGCTGGGCGTGCTTCGAGGCGGAGTAGGGGCCGGAGCCGGGGACGACGGTCGTTCCGGCGACCGAGGCGATGTTGACCACGCGGGCAGAGGCGGCGCGTTCGAGTCCCGGCAAGAAAGCCCGCAGGCACCAGACCGAGCCGAGGTAGTTGGTGCGGATCACCTGCTCGATTCGCTCCGAGCCGGCGCCGAGGAAGCTGCCGTACGAAGGGATGCCGGCGTTGTTCACGAGCAGGTCGACGGCCGGATGGCGCGAGAGCACGCGGGCCGCCACGGCGTCGACCTCGTCCTTGCTGGAGACGTCGCAGGCCTCTGCCTCGCCGCCGATCTCCGCTGCCAGTTGCTGTAGCCGGTCCAGTCGTCGCGCCAGCAGCACGCAGTGCCAGCCACGTTCGGCGAGTGCGCGCGCGAGGGCCGCTCCAATGCCGCTCGAGGCGCCGGTGATCACGGCCAGACGCTGTTCGGTGCTCATCACTTGGCTCTCAGAAGCCACTCGCTCGGAGCGTATCGAAACACTCTCGCCCGCGCCCACGAAAAGCGACCCTTCGGCCGGCGGCGATCTGGACTTCTCAGCGTCCGGTGTGTCGAGCTTTCCTACGCCGCCGAGTCGTTTGAGCGGCTCGGCGCTCCGTTTCGCAGGGCGCCCCGAGGATCAGCCCGATAGACTCGCGCCCATGCCGGGCAGATTCGAGGGCAAACGCGGGTTGATTCTCGGCGTCGCCAACAAGCGCTCGATCGCCTGGGCAATCGCGCGCAGGCTCGCCGACGAGGGAGCGGCGCTGGCCTTCACCTTCCAGGGCGAGCGCATCGAGACGAACGTGCGCGAGCTGGCGGAATCGGTCTCGAGTCCGCTCGTCACCGCCTGCGACGTGCGCCAGGAGGAGGATTGCAGGCGCGCTGTGAGCGAGGCCGCATCCGCACTCGGCGGTCTCGATTTCGTCGTGCACTCGGTCGCCTTCGCGGCCGCCGAGGATCTCGAAGGGCGCTTCGTCGACACGCCGCGCGAGCGCTTCTGGATGGCGCTCGACGTCAGCGCCTACTCGCTGGTGGCGATCGCCCGCGCGGCCGAGCCCTATCTCGCCGAGACCAGTGGCTCGATCGTGACCATGACCTACCTTGGCGGTGAGCGCGCGGTTCCGCACTACAACGTCATGGGCGTGGCCAAGGCGACGCTCGAGGCCTCGATGCGCTACCTCGCCTGGGATCTCGGCGTCGAGGGTATCCGCGTCAACGCGGTCTCGGCCGGTCCCGTTCGCACGCTCGCCGCGCGCTCGATTGCGGGCTTCCCGACCATGGAGGCGATCGTCGGCGAGCGCGCTCCACTTCGGCGTCAGATAGACGCCGAGGATGTCGCCGCCGCCAGCGCCTTCCTGCTCTCCGACGACGCCCGCAATGTCAGCGGCACGATCCTCTACGTGGACTCCGGCTACCACGCCATGGGCATGTAGCTCGCGCTCTCGGCCGGCGGCTCCGTCCGGCGAGGCGCGACTCGCCTCCCGGGGCCGCCTGACACCGCTGAGCGCACTTCGCTCTACGGCGCCGTGCGAAGCACTGTCTCCTCCGGCGAAGCACACTCAGCGGCGCCCCGAGAGCGCGAGCGGCGACTCGGTGTTGTTCGGACTTGGCCGGTAGCTCTGTGAGGCCGGGCGCGACGGAACTCCCTAAGAAGCTGGTCGAGATCGCTTGCGAACAGCCTATTTGCAGGTATTTACCAACCTTCGCGGCGTCCCGGCGTCGTAGAGGGTGGTTGGCAAGAGCGGGCGCTTGACTTGAGGGGAAGCCGAGCACGCAACGCAAGTCGTGCTCACAGGTCTGAGCCGTTCTTGTCTCCGAGAGCGTGCGAGCGGGGTGCGGCGCCCCGCCCGCACGCCGCTATCGTCGGCTTCGCCCGCGATCGCTCAGCTAGGCTGCTCGATCGTGAGCGGCGGTTCCACGAAGACGTTGGGCCGACCGTGACGACCTTTCAATGAAGACGGATAGATGAAGCTCTTCCTTCCGCTCGCGGCCTTTTATCTGGGGCTGGTCGTGCTCGCCAACTGGCTCGCGAGCGCCTACGTCGTCGGCGTGCCGCTGACGCCATACCAGGCGCCGGCGGGAGTTTTCTGCATCGGTGGCGTGCTCGTACTGCGCGACTGGATTCAGCAGCTCCGCGGTCTCGTCTGGACGATGCCGCTCGTCTACGCGGCCGGGCTGATCTCGTGGGGCGCCGGCGATCTCGCCGGCTGGACCTCGCTCGAGAAGATCGCGGTCGCCAGCGTCATCGCCTTCACGGTCTCGGAGACGGTCGAGGCGGTCGTCTTCACGCCGATCAGGAAGCGCAATCTGAGCCTGGGGGTCGCCCTCTCCGGAACGGTCGGCAATGCGATCGACTCCTACCTCTTCCTGACGATCGCGTTCGCCTCGACGAGCTTCTTCTGGGGCCAGTTCTGGGGCAAGAGCGAGATGATCGCGATCGGAACGCTGCTGACGATGACGCGCCGTCGCCTCGTCCCGATCACGGTCGGCGGTCAGTAGCGCGTCTCACGGGTCTATCCTCCGCGGCATGAGCGAGCTGCACGGCTGGCGTTTCTGCCCGCGCTGCGGCGCTGAGCTTGCGATCGAACGCACGCAAGCGACGTGCCCGGCTTGTGGTTCGCAGTACTACGCGAACTCGGCACCGGCGGTGGGCGCTATCTGCGAGGACGAGCTCGGCCGGTTGATGCTGGTACGGCGAGCACTGGAGCCGAGGAAGGACAAGTGGGACACCCCCGGCGGCTTCCTCGAGGAGGGGGAGCTGCCGCTCGAAGGTCTCAAACGCGAACTGCTGGAGGAGACCGGCGTGGTGATTGAGCCGGGCGAGTTCTTCGCTGCCTTCACCGATCTCTACGGCGACGCCGCCGAAGCCCAGACGATCCTGAGCCTGAACTGGAAAGCCCGTATCGTGAGCGGGGAACCCAAGGCGGCCGACGACATCTCCGAGATTCGCTGGTTCGGGCCCGACGAGTTACCCGCTCCGACCGAGATCGCTTTTCCGAGCGTCGCCGAGGCGGTCGAGCTCTGGCGCGCGCAGCACAGCTGATGTCATCGAGGCGCTAGTGGTCGCGCTCGCTGCGCGTACGCCGGACAGTACCCTGCCACTCGATCTCGAGTGCGTGGGCCAGAACGCGAGCGGCGCCCTCTCCGTCCCCGTTCTGCCGAAGCAACTCCGCCCAGCCGTGGCAAGCCTGCACGGCCTCGCGCCATTCGCCCGGACTCGCTGCGATTCTTTCGACTGCGCGCTCGTAGTAGGAGATCGCCTCGTCGCTCTCCCCGCGGGCGGTGTGGGCGCGGGCGAGACCATGCCAGGCGCTGCCCATGAAGCTGGGCTCCACTTCGAGCAGGCTCGTGGCCTCGAGACCACGCTCGAGCGCCTCGTCGCCCTGATCGAGCTTCGCAAGCGCTTTCGCCTGCTCGGCGCGGATCAGGCCGAGGTCGATCCTGTCGATACCGGGGCCGAACAACTCCTCGGCGAGCGCTAAGTGCTTGAGCGCCAGCTCGGGCTGGTCGTCGAGATTGAAGACGTGCGCGCACAGCTGCTGCGCCCTGGCGCGATGGAAGTTGTCCTCACTCGACTCCAATAGCGCGACCGAATGGCGCAGGTGCTTGAGCGCGGCCGGAAGCTTGCCCTCCATCGTGGCGAGTCGCGCCAGCGACCAGTGCAATCGCGCCTGGCCGTAGAGGTCCGCGCCCTGCTCTTGCTCCTCGTGGATACGCACTAGCAGCTCGCGTGCGCGTTCGAACTCACCCAGCGATGAGAGCGCGTAGCTGAGATAGGTCATGAGCGTCGCGCGGGCGGCGGCTACCTCCTCCGGCGGCTGAGTCTCCAGTTGCTTCAGTGCGTCCTCGAGGAACTCCGCTGCCCGCTCGTACTCGTCGAGCAGCCAGTACATGCGCCCGAGAGTGACGAAGACGTCCGGATGAGTGGCCGGGTCGAGATCGCCCGCCTCGACCGCCTGCTCGAGAAAGCGGGCGGCTTCGGCGTGGTTGCCGCGCGTCGTGGCGACGAGTCCGAGCCCCACGAGCGCGCGTGCAGCCAGCGCCTGCTCGCCCGCCCGGCTGGCTTCGGCGTGAACGCTCAGAAGCGTCCGGAACGCCGAGTCGAGGTCGTCTCCGAGGCGAACCTGGACCTCGGCCTCCGTCAGGCGCAGCTCGAGCGAGTCGGACGGGTGCATCTCGCTTCCGGTCTCGAGGTACTGGGAAGAGACACCCAGTCCGCGTGCGAGCAAACGGATGGCCTTCACCGAGGGCTGACGGGTGCCGGACTCGATGCGCGAGATGTGGGCCGTCGAGATGCCGGGGCCCGCGAGGTCGAGTTGAGACACGCCTTTTTCGTGGCGCAGGCGTAACAACCGCTCGCCGATCGACTCCTGCCGTGTTGCTTCGTCAGCCACAGGTTCCCATCTTGCACTTCCCAATTGGCACGGTCAACCCGAAGGGGTAGAAGAAGATCACCTTGCCTAGAGGTAAGGCAGTTCGTATCGTCCGGAGTAGTCGCCTTCGATCCGAGACGGCGACGAGGGAGTCCCCCCGAGAGAAGGAGGAGTGCGGCAGCCGCGCGGCATCACGCGTCTCCGCGAGCACGGCCACGACTCGCCATCCGGGCGCGCCCTTTTTCGGCTGCGCGCTGGTTTGAAGGGAGGTGAGATCGATGCGTAACAAGTTTCCGTGGTGGTAGTCGCTAGACCGGACGGAGCCGGGGCGACGCTCGTTCCGGCTCCGTCTCGATTCCTATTCCTCGCTCAGACCTAGTAGTCGCTCCAATGAGCCCTTTGGGTGGGCGCCGATCGCGACCTTCGCGGGCTGGCCGTCGCGGAAGAGCACGATCGTGGGGATCGAGGAGATGCTGAAGCGCTGCGCCAGCTCCATCTCCTCGTCGATGTTCACCTTGACCAGCTTGAGGTCACCGGCGCGCTCCTCGACGATCTTGTCCAGAACCGGCGCGACCGCGTGGCAAGGTCCGCACCATTCGGCCCAGAAATCCACTATTACCGGCTTCTGGCTCTTCAAGACCTCCTGCTCGAAGGTCGCTCCCGTAACGGCCTCTGACACTTCGCTCACCCTTCCTACGAGTCGTTTTCTGTCTGCTTCTATAGAACGCTGGAGCACGCGTTAAACATCCCGGCCTAGAATCTCGCCCGCGTGGACAGCATTTTTACACCCCTGTCGGCCAAGCCCGACCATAGCGCGCTCGAGCTCGCTGTGCTCGCACGCTGGGGGAGCGAGCGTACTTTCGAGCGCCTGCGCGAAAAGAACCGTGGCGGGGAGAGCTGGAGCTTCATCGACGGGCCGATCACGGCCAACAAGAAGATGGGCGTGCATCACATGTGGGGCCGAACGCTCAAGGACGTCTTCGTCCGCTTCCGCGCCATGCAGGGCTTCGACCAGCGCTACCAGAACGGCTACGACTGCCAGGGGCTCTGGATCGAGGTCGGAGTGGAGCAAGAGCTGGGGCTCAACTCCAAGCGCGAGATCGAGGAGTACGGGCTCGAGGCGTTTGCCCGGCACTGCCGCGACAAGGTCATCTGGTCGGCGAGCGAGATCACTCGCCAGTCGAAACGGCTTGGGCAGTGGCTCGATTTCGGTGCCGACTACTTCACCTTCTCCGACACCAACATCGAGTACATCTGGCGCTTCCTGAAGACGCTGTACGAGCGCGGCTGGCTCTACCTCGGCCACCGCGCCACCGAGTGGTGCCCCCGCTGCGGTACCTCGATCTCGGCCCACGAGCTGACGACGGGAGACGCCTACCGCGACAAGATCGACCCGTCGCTCTTTGTTCGCTTCCCCTTGCTCGAGCGCCCGGGCGAGGCGCTCGCCGTCTGGACGACGACGCCCTGGACGTTGCCGGCCAACGTCGCGGCGGCGGTCGATCCGAATTCCGCTTACGTCAAGGTGCGGACCGACGGGGATGCGCTCTGGCTCGCCAAGCCGCTGCTCGAGCTCGTTCCCGTTTCGGGCGAACTGGTGGACGAGCAGCCGGGCGAGCAGCTCGTGGGCTGGCGCTACCGCGGCCCCTTCTCCGATCTGCCCGCGGCGGACGGGGTCGAGTACCGGGTCGTCGCCTGGGACGAGGTCTCGATGGAAGAGGGAACCGGCATCGTCCACATCGCGCCGGGTTGCGGTAACGAGGACTTCGAGCTCGGCAAGCGTGAGGAACTACCGGTGCTCGCGCCCATCGACGAGGACGGGAAGATCCTGCCGGGGTACGGCTGGCTGGCCGGCAAGGGCGCGCACGAGGCAGCCTCGGAGATCATCGCCGACCTCGAGAAGCGCGGCATCCTCATCCAGGCCGGCACCATCCACCACCGCTATCCGCACTGCTGGCGCTGCGAGACTCCGCTCGTCTTCCGCATCACCGACGACTGGTTCATCGCCGTCGACGAGCTGCGCCAGCAGCTGCTCGACGCCAACGCCTCGGTCAAGTGGACGCCGGACTACTTCGGCAAGCGCATGGACGACTGGCTACGCAACATGGGCGACTGGAACATCTCACGGCGCCGCTACTTCGGGCTGCCGCTGCCCTTCTTCCCCTGCAAGTGCGGGCACCTGACCGTGGTCGGCTCCAAGGCCGAGCTGGCCGAGCTGGCTACGGAGGGGATCGAGCAGCTGGAAGAGCTACACAGGCCCTGGATCGACGGCGTCTCGATTCGCTGCGAGGAATGTGGCGACGAGACGGTAAAGCGGGTCAGCGAAGTAGGCGATGTCTGGCTCGACGCCGGCATCGTCCCCTTCTCGACGCTGGGCTGGCAGAACCCGGAGTGGAAGGATCAGGGCTACGCGACCGGCGCCTCCAGGGGACTCTCGACCGCCGACCTGCCCGACCACGCCTACTGGGAGAAGTGGTTCCCGGCCGACTGGGTCTGCGAGATGCGCGAGCAGATCAGGCTCTGGTTCTACTCGCTGCTCTTCATGTCGGTGGCGCTGGACGGGCGGGCGCCGTACAAGGAGGTGCTCTCCTACGAGAAGCTGCTGGACGAGCACGGTGACGAGATGCACGGCTCGCGCGGTAACGCGATCGACGCCGACGAAGCCTTCGAGCGAATGGGCGCCGACGCCATGCGCTGGCTCTACTGCGCGCAGCCGCCGACCCAGAACATCCGCTTCGGCTTCGGCCCCGCCGACGAGGTACGGCGCAAACTTCTGACGCTCTGGAACTCCGCCTCCTTCCTCGTCACCTACGCCAACATCGAGGGCTTCCGCCCCAGCTTCGAGGACATCGCCGGCGGGCCGCAAGGGGTGGAGCTGAAGCCGCTCGATCGCTGGCTGGTCGAGCGCACGCACGCACTGGTGGCCGAGGCGACCGAGGCGCTCGAGTCGTCGCTGACCGTCGGTGTGATCCGCGCCTTCGACAGCTTCGTGGACGACCTCTCGAACTGGTACATCCGCCGCTCGCGGCGGCGCTTCTACTCGCTCGACGAGGCGGCCTTCCGCACGCTCTGGTTCGCGCTCGTCCAGGGGATAAGGGTCATCTCTCCGGTGCTTCCCTTCCTGACCGACCAGCTCTGGAAGATCCTCGTCGCCGGTCCTTGCGCCGGGGCGCCCGATTCGGTTTTCCTGGCCGGCTGGCCTGAGGCGCCCGTCGCCGACTCCGAGCTACTGGAGGAGGTTGCCGAGCTACGGCGCGTTGTCGAGCTGGCCCGATCGGCCCGCTCGCAGGCGGAGATCAAGCTGCGTCAGCCCGTGCGCCGGATCGTCGTCCAGGGCGCGTCGCGCGCGGAGGACCACACCGACGAGATCGCCGACGAGCTGCGCGCCAAGGAGGTCGTCTTCGCCGATATCGAGGCAGTCGAGCTCAAGGTCAAGCCGGAGTTGCGCTCGCTCGGTCCGAAGCTGGGCAAGGAGCTTCCGGTCGTGCGCGCCGCGCTCGAGCGGGGCGAGTTCGAGCAGCTCGATGGCGGCCGCTTCCGCGTGCTCGGGCACGAGCTCGAGCCCGAGGAGGTGCTGGTGGAGACGATCACCCGCGCCGGCTGGTCGCTGGCCGAGGAGGGCGGCGTCACGGTCGCCGTCTCGACAGAGCTCGACGAGGAACTGCTGCGCGAGGGCCGCGTGCTCGATCTCACCCATAAGATCAACACGCTGCGCAAGGAGCAGGGCCTGGAGTTGACCGACCGCATCAAGCTCACGCTGCCCGAATCGGAGCGCGATCTCGAGCCCTACACCGAGCAGATCAAAGGCGAGACGCTGGCGCTCGAGCTCGATTTCGACGGGTCGCTCACAGGTCCGAAGCTCGAGCGCGTCGAGCGCTGAGCGGCGCTCTCAACCCGGTTTGGCTCACCTGCTTCTGGTTCGCGCCGTCGCCGCCCGATACCAGGCGCAGATCTTCTTCGCGGCGAGCCGGTCGAGCGCCGGGTTGCCGGCGAGTCCTATGTCCTCGACCCGCACCCGGCCGAGGTAGTCGCTCAATTCGTCGATCGCGCAACCGTGCTCGAGCATCGCCGCGATCGGGCCGAGGTAGCGGTCGTACTCATCGGCCGTGTCGCTTATTCCCCGCACATCGATCGGATCCCACCAGAGCATCAGCAGATCGCTCAACTCGTCCGACCCTTCGCGTCGCCACCAGATACGCCACTCAGCGAGATCCATACTCGCACCGTACATTCGATTCGAAGCCATGGCGAGCCTTTGAGCATTTGGCTCATCTCGATCAGAGGAAGTCGAACGACTGCTCGCCCGACTGGCGCACCTGGAACTGGAGTCGCTCGCGGGCGCGTGACCTCTACTGCGGCACTCACGCGGCAGGGCGACCGTAGAGCGCTCGTTCACCCGTGCTGATTCGGCGGGAATCCGGCACAGACGTGTGCGCTTTTAAGAGCTAGACTCGAACTGGGGACGGGAGGCGGGGAACCCGCCTCACCCGGGCGCCGCTCACGAGCAACTAGCCGGCCGCATCAGGCTTCTGTCAGTGGTTCGACAGCGTTACCGCAGCAACCTATGCCTGCCGGATCAGCGTGATCCCGTCCCGCACGCTCAGGATCACGCAGCGCACGCGTGGATCGCTCCGCACCCGTTCGTTGAAGGCGCGTATCGCTCTCGTCCCCTCACCGGCATCGGAGTCGTCGAGCACCGCTCCGTGCCGGAGCGTGTTATCGACCGCGATCAGACCGCGCGGCGAGAGCTTGGGCAGCACCGCCTCGTAGTAGTCGAGATAGCCGGTCTTGTCGGCGTCGATGAAGACGAAGTCGAACAGGCCGGGCAGGCGCTCGAGCGACTCCAGAGCCGGGCCGAGCATGATCTCGATCTTCTCCGCGTGGGGACTGGCGGCGATCGCACGACTCGCGAGCTCGGCATGGGCCGCGTCGACCTCGAGCGTGACGATGTGCCCTTCGGGCGGAAGCCCTTCGGCCATGGACAGCGCCGAGTAGCCCGAAAAGGTGCCGATTTCGAGCACCGAGCGTGCCGCAAGCGCGAAGACCAGGAACTCGAGCAGGCGTCCGACCACCGGCCCTGAGAGCATGCCCGGCGAGTCGAGCCGACGGTAGGTCTCGCGACGCAGCTCCTCGAGCTGGGGCGCGCTCGGAGTCGTCATCTGCTCGACGTAGGCCAGGATCTCTGCGGGCGTCAGCTGCACGAAGGGGATCTACCCGGTGGTGATGAGGTTCATTCGCCGGCGCCTGCGTCGATCTTGCGGCGCAGCTCGACAGGAAGCCGGAACTCCACGTGTTCTTCGACAAGACGCGCCTGCTCTATCTGCTCGACGCCGCGTTCGCGGAACCAGTCGCAGACGCCCTCGACGAGGCGCTCGGGGGCCGAGGCGCCGGATGTGATCCCGACCGTGTCTACGCCTTCGAGCCAGCGCTCCTCGATCGCGTCGGCGTCCTCGATCAGGTGCGCCTCGATACCGCCGGCCCTGGCCACGTCGACCAGGCGGTTGGAGTTGGAGCTGTTCTGCGAGCCGATCACGAGCAGAAGCTGGATCTGCGGCAGCATCTCCTTGACCGCCTGCTGGCGGTTGGAGGTCGCGTAGCAGATGTCCTCGCGCTTGGGCGAGCGGATCGCGGGGAAGCGGCGGCGCAGCACCGCGATGATCTCGGCCGTCTCCTCGACCGAGAGCGTCGTTTGGGTGACGTAGGCCAGCTTCGTCTCGGCCGGGAAGGAGAGCGCCTCGGCGTCGGCGAGCGATTCGACCAGGACGATCGCCTCGGGCGCCTCACCCATCGTGCCGACCACCTCCTCGTGACCGGCGTGGCCGATCAGCACTATCCGGTAGCCCTCCTGTGCGAAGCGCCGCGCCTGCACGTGCACCTTGCTCACGAGCGGGCAGGTGGCGTCGATCGTCTTCTGCCCCAGCTCCCGGCTGCGTAGATACACCTCCGGGGCGACCCCGTGCGCCGACAGGACGAGCGTGGAGCCGGACGGCGCTTCCCGTTCCTCCTGCACGAAGATCGCGCCGCGTCCCTGTAGATCGCTGACGACGTGACGGTTGTGGACGATCTCCTTACGGACGTAGACGGCGCCGTGGCGATCGAGTGCGCGCGCGACCGTCTCGACGGCACGCTCCACCCCGGCGCAGTAGCCGCGCGGTGAAGCGAGAAGCACGCGTCGCACCACTTAAGCATCGTAGCTTCAGCCTCTTGCACCCCGGCGCCGCGAGAGGACATTGCTCGCGCCGGTTTTCAGCGGGGGAGCAGGGGTATCATCCGTTTCCGAATGGCTGTAGGCGCGACAGCGCTGATCTACCGGCTGGCGGCGCTACCCGGCGCCGCGGTGTTCGGCAGCGTTCTCGAAGATGTTGCGGTCGTCCTTGCCGCTGTCCTCATCGCCCATCTCTTGCTCGACCTCTTCGTTCTTCGCCGCCGCCGCGCCAGGCGAGAGCTGAGGAGACGTGAGCAGAACATGGCAGCCGTTGCCGAGCTTTCGGCGGCACTCGCTCGAGCCGAGAGTAACGAGGAGATTGCGCGCATCGTTCTCGACACGCTCAACGATCTGACGGGTTTCGAGTATTCCGGGCTGATGCTTATCGACGAGGAGAGCGGCGTTGCGCGAGGGCTCGCCGCGCGCACCGGCGGCGAGGACGTGGACTGGTATCCATCGGCCCGTCTCGATCTCAAACACGAGGCCTCGGGCGCCAGACGTGTTTACGAGACACGTCAGCACTTCGTCGTCACGGACATGCTTTCCTCAGCGGATGTGAATTCTCAGATGGCGCGGAGGATGGGACTGAAGAGCGCCGTCTTCCTGCCACTCGAGAGTGAGCGCGGGATCGTCGGCCTGGTAGTCGCCGGCTCGACGAGCCGGATTCGCCGCTTCGAGCCCGAGCAGCTCTCGCTGGCCAGGATGCTCGCCGGCGAAAGCAGCCTCGCGTTCGAGCGAGCTCGCTCGGTCTTGGCCCTGGCGCAGGCGCTGGAGCGTGAGCGTCTGGTGGCGCAGATCTCGAGGCAAGCTCGCTCCGAGCTCGACGTCGACGGAGTGATCGAGGTCGCGCTGGCCGAGACGGCGAAAGCCTTGGGTGTCTCGCGCTGTTTCCTCCGCCTGGGCGAGCCGAGCGCCGCGACGCCGCTACGAGCCGAGTGGCACCAAGAGGGGCTCGCGCCCGTTCCCGCCGACGTGACGCCGTTTCTCTCGGTCTCGAACCTGGCTCTGCGCACGCTCCGAACGGTCGCGGTCGCCGACGTCGAGAAGGATCCCGAACTGGAGGACGAGTCGCTGGGAGGACGCGAAGTGCTGCTCGAGCTCGGGAGCCGGGCGGTCCTGGCCACGCCCATCGTTCTCTTCGACAAGGTGATCGGCTCCCTTGGCGTGCACGCGTCACAGCCAAGACGCTGGTCGGACGGGGACATCGCCTTCACCGAGGCGATCGCGCGCGAGCTGGGCATCGCTCTCCACACCGCCGGCCTGCTCGAGGAGAACGAGCAACGGCTCGAGCAGCAGGAGCAGCTGCTGACTGCGGCAGAGACGATGACGGGAGAGCTCGAGCTCGACACGGTGCTCGCGCAGAGACTAGCCAGCGGCCGCGCCGGCTTGATCAGCGCTCTCGGCTCGCAGGACGTGGTGGCCGAGACAGTCCGTCAGGCGGTCACTTTGCTCGATGCCGACGCGGCGCTCTTACTCGAGCTCGAGGGGAGTGAGCTGGTCGCCCGCGAGGGCGCCGGCGAAGGCATCGAATCGATGCTCGGCCGGCACTTTCCGGCGGCGATCTCACTGGCCGGCGACATCGTTCATTCGCGTCGGCCGCTGGCCATCAACGACCTGACACGCGAGTGGGAGCGTGTGGAGCAACTCGATCCGATCGTCGCGCCCGGCTTTCAGGCGCTGGCCGGTGTTCCTCTCATCGGCCCGGGTGATGCAAGCGATGGCGTGCTGCTCGTCTACTCGCGTCAGCCTAGAGCCTGGCGCGTCAGGGAAATCGAGGCGCTGGAAGCACTGGCGGCGAACACGGTCGCTGCTCTGGCCAACGCGGAGCTTTACCTGGGCGTCTCGCTTGAACGGGAACGAAGCTTCGCGATTCTCGCCAGCGTTGCCGACGGTATCGTCGCGGTCGATCGCGAGGGCAAGATCGTGCTCTGGAATGCAGCGGTCGAGAGGATCACCGGTCTTGGTGGTGGCGAGGTGTTGGGGCGAACGATCGCCGAGGCGCTACAGGTCGAGCTCGACTGGGGAGGGGAGACGGGAGAGCGACCGATCTCGATCAAGCGTGGCGGTAGTGAGCTCTGGCTGCTGGTGACCGAGGCGATCATGCGCGATCCCTCCGAGCAGGTTGCCGGCAAGATCTACACGCTTCGCGATGTCTCCGCCGATCGCCTTATCGAGCAGGCGAAATCCGACTTCGTCTCGTCGGTATCGCACGAGCTGCGAGCGCCGCTCACCTCGATCTACGGTTTTGCCGAGACGCTTCTGCGTCGCGGAGAGCTCTTCGACGAGGCGCAGAGGCATACGTTCCTCTCCTATATCGCCTCCGAGTCCGAGCGCCTGACCGGGATCGTCGATGCTCTGCTCGACGTCGCCGAGCTAGATTCGGGCGACTTGCGGGTCGATCTGGAGAAGACTGACGTCGGTCACGTCGTGCGCGAGGTTGTCGAGAGCGCGAGTCTGGGCGAAGGTGGCAGCAACGGCCACGATTTCGTGATCGATCTCCCAGAAGAGCCGCTCGGCGCCGAGGCCGACCGCGACAAGCTCCGCCGCGTGCTGACCAACCTGGTCGACAACGCGATCAGGTTCTCGCCCGCTGGCGGCACCGTCACCGTGGCCGGGCAGAAGCACGCGGGTGTCGTCGAGCTACGCGTCGCGGACGAGGGGGTCGGGATTCCCGAGCAGGAGAAGGAACGCATCTTCCGCAAGTTCTACCGGGGCTCTTCCTCGGTTATGAGCGGCGGTACAGGGTTGGGACTGTTTATTACGCGCGGCCTCGTAATGGCTATGGGCGGACGTATCTGGGTGGATTCGGTCGAGGGCGAGGGCTCGACCTTCGTCTTCGAGCTGCCGGCCGGCGACTATTTGGAGCAGCAGGAGTAAGTAACGGGCGGCCTGGGTATAGACAGCGAATAGCTCGATGACGCGAGTGCTCATTATCGACGACGAAGCGCCGATCAGGCTGCTTTGCCGTGTCAATCTCGAGGCCGAGGGCATGGAGGTGGTCGAGGCGGCCGACGGAGCAGCCGGGATCGCGCAGGCGCGCAGCGAGCGCCCGGACGTGGTTCTGCTCGATGTGATGATGCCGCGGCTCGACGGTTGGGAAGTAGCGGATGCCCTGCTCCGCGACGAGCTCACCAAGGAGATACCGATCATCTTCTTAACTGCTCGAGCCGAGGTGCGGGATCGTGCTCGTGGACTCGATATCGGCGGCGTCGAGTACATCACCAAGCCGTTCAACCCGCTCGAGCTGGCTCCTCTGGTCGAGGATCTCATCGCGAGGATCCAGCGCGACGGGATCGATCTCTTGCGTAGCGAGAAGCTGGCCGAGCTACGCGCCCTCTCCCGCGAATAGTCCCGCCGGTAGAACCGGCGCAGACTTCTCGCGGCGGCGGAGGCAGGCGAATGAGCCGCGCCCGCGTAGGTCGGTCGGGGCGGCTACCGAATGCAGGGGCGAGCCGCCGGGGGCGTAGACTTCTGACGGCGGGACGTGGCGCAGCCTGGTAGCGCGCCTGCTTTGGGAGCAGGAGGCCCCCGGTTCGAATCCGGGCGTCCCGACCTCGCTTACTCGGTCTGCGGCTTCGTGCGGCCAAGCAGGCGGGTCTTCCGGGGCCGCCTGGCACCGCTGGCCGCACGTCGCTCTACGGATCTGTGCCGGATGCACTAACCCCTCCGGCGCCGCACGGCCAGCGGTATCCCGAAATAGCGAGAAGCTTTAGTACGAATCCGGGTGTCCCGACTTTTCTTCGGACGTTCGCTGGCGCGGTAGAAACGGTGTTTGACACCGGGGCCGGACGGTCGTGGGATATCCTGCTCCGGATGGCTCACGACGACTGGCGAATTCACGTCGAGCTCGCGGGAGAATCCGAGCCGGCCGGTTTTCTCGAGCGCCTCAGAAGCGGTCTCGGCGACGAGGCTGAAGAGCTTGCGAAGACGCTCGAGGGCGATCGCCTTGCGATTTCCCGTGACGGCAGCGAGCTCTTCGCCTACGCCTCGAGCTATCTCCAGGCCGAAAGCGCGCACGCCGTGATCGAGGCCGAGCTCCGGCGCCACGGCTTCGAGGCGAAGGTCAGCCGCGTCGAGCACTGGCTCGAAAGCGAGGAGCGCTGGGACGATGAGCCGAAAGGCGAGACCTGGGAAGAGGAAGAGGCCGAGCACGGCCGGGCTCCCTGGGAGGTTCGCGTACAGTGCGAATCCCACTCCGCGGCCCGTGACCTGGCGGAGCGGCTCGAGGGCGAGGGCTACCGGCCGGTCAGGCGCTGGCGCTACCTGATTGTGGGGGCCGACACGCGCGAGGATGCCGAGAAGCTTGCCCGGCGCCTGCACGGCGATGTCGAGGCGGGCGGCGACGTGGCTTGGGAGGAAGCCGCCGACGCCGGCGTCATCAGTCCCTTTCGGATCTTTGGCTAGCGGATCCCGGCGGGCGAATTCGCGAAGTCACACGGCTCCGTAGAGTGACGTGCCGCCGAGGGCGTCAGGAAGGCCCGCCGGCCTGGCGCACCGGCGAGTAGCAACGGCGAGCGGGAGGAGCCGGGGTAATAACGAATCGCCCTCGCTTCCTCGGGACGCCGCTAAGCGTGCGAGCCCGGAGAGGACAGTGTTTCCACACGAACTCGAAGAGGATCGTGCCGCCAGCGGCGCCAGGCGGATCCGGGAGGCCGGGCTCCCCGGCCGCACGGAGCCGCCGACCGAGCAAGCGAGAAAGCGGGTGACGGGAATCGAACCCGTATAGCCAGCTTGGAAGGCTGGAGCTCTACCGTTGAGCTACACCCGCGGGCACCGGTAGCCTAGCGTCCGGCGATGCCGGGGTGAGCTCCCGGTGTAATCCCCTTTTCGAGGGGCCTTTTCCTCACTTCGGAGGATTAACAGAGGCCGGAAAAAGGTCGATCCTGCCTTTTGTGGTCTTCCGGAAGTCGGGACGAGTCGTTGCGTGCGCCTTCGGCGTTGTTCTCGTCTGCCTGCTCGCGGCACCGGTTGCCGGTTCGGCGCCGGCAAGTGGCCGAACGGTCTCCGCTACAGCGCTGAGCAATCAGATCCTGCGCGAGGTGAACCGCGTCCGCGCACAACACGGCCTGCGGCCGCTCGCGGCGTCGCCTCAACTGGCCGGCGCTGCCGCAAGCCATTCCCGCTCGATGGCACTGCGCGGATACTTCGCGCACGAGTCGGCTGACGGCTCGGTCTTCTGGCATCGAATCCAGCACTATTACGGCGGGAGCGGATTCCACTACTGGGCGGTGGGCGAGAACCTTGTTTGGGCGTCGCCGAGCCTGAGCGCAAAACAAGCGGTACAGATGTGGATCAAGAGTCCTCCGCACCGCGCGAACTTGCTGAGTACGCGCTGGCAACAAATCGGCCTGTCGGCAGTGCATTCGCCCAGTGCGTCGGGCACCTATCAGGGTCGTGCAGTAACGATCGTGACGGCCGATTTCGGCGTTCGTCGCTAGCAAAGGCCTGATCGATACCGATAGATCGGCCTTTGAGCCCGCAGACGGCCGTCTCGAGATGGGATCGAGCGGCCCCGACCGGTGTGAAGCCGGGAGCGAGTTGGGCGCTCATCGCTACGGAGGAGTGGCCGTCACACATTGCGCTCGACTTTCGCTCCAAAGACGGGATTCGTACTCCAGGCGTCTAGTCAACGGGCGTTCTCCGTCCTAGCTTCTGAGTATGAGGCTAGAACCGATTCCCCTCGCTCTGGCTGTTCTTTTCGCGCCTAGGGGGAGTCGTGCGCAGCCAGCACCAGCGCAAGCCTAAGCGTGGGATAGTTGCAAGCGCGAGCTCGAGCGGTTGAGTTCGCGCCTATCCCTGGACCGCCAAGCAACATGCGCATACCGGCACAGAGAAGGCACATTTGCTGCGCTTTTCCCCGCTACCGTGCGACTACCCCGCGGGCGGGTGGTTTTGGAGGCGGGCGCAGAACGTGGTCAGGAGGCCGTACGTATCGGCCGGGCGGAGTAGCCGACCGAGCGAAGGGTGACCGGTGGGATTCGAACCCACGACCACCGGGACCACAACCCGGGGCTCTACCAACTGAGCTACGGCCACCGCGCGCCAGAAAGTCTAGCGGCGCGGACTGCCGAGCTTTCTCTGGTCGGGGGTCGATCCGTTCTACGGACGGCGAGATCGCCGAGACCTCGGATTCAGCTGGATAGTGCTTCTCGTAAAATGCCCTCTGAGGCAGCCATGAACCGCGTTACTCCGGACGGCTCGCGAATGGTCGAACTGCTCGCCGCATCGGGCCCGTTCGAGGCCTATGCCGACCAGCTCATGCTCTTCGGCCAGTTCGTCGGTTCCTGGGATGTGGAGGCCTCGTACTTTGACGAATCGGGAGCGCTGACACGGACGCGACGAGGAGAGTGGCATTTCGGCTGGGTGCTAGAAGGCAGGGCGATCCAGGACGTGCTTCTCACCCCTCCACTGGCAGAGCGGGGCAGCCCGGGCGCTCGTTCCGACGAATACGGCACGACAGTACGTTTCTACGACCCGAAAACAGATAGTTGGCAAGTCACCTGGCTGGGACCGGTTTTCGGACTGAGCGTCAGCCTGATCGCGCGCCGGGTTGGCGAGGAGATCTGGCTGGAAGGAAGGTCACCGGACGGGAATCTCTGCCGCTGGACCTTCTCGGAGATTCGTCCCGACAGCTTTCGTTGGCGCGGCTTCGACTCGTCGGATGAGGGCAGGTCATGGTTCCTGAGCGAAGAGATGCAGGTTCGCCGAAGAGCCGCCGTCTGACGTCAGCTCCCGTTTCCGGCCGTTCTAGAGGTCAGGTTCGAATCCCTCCGGTCGGGTGCATCGGAGTGGCAGTTCGACCGAGGCGTTACCCTTGTCGAGAGCGCCTGTAGCTCAGTGGAAGAGCGGCGGCCTTCTAAGCCGCGGGTCGGGGGTTCGAATCCCTCCAGGCGCGTTCTCGATGCGCTGGTCGCCGGGGCGCTCCCGGGCCGACCCGGGAAATCACTCAGCCGAGTGATTACTTTTTGGCAAGATCGGGCGATCGTCTGGGATACCGCCGGCCAGCCGCCAGATCCTCCAGTGGAAACCTCGCCGTCTTCCAACCGTTATTACTCTTCCCTTGGGGCTCGATCCGAGCGCTCCGCGGACGTACCGATCGGCGCGACGATCGAGGAGCGTCGCTCGCGCGCCCGTAGCTCGCACGATTTCCTAACCCGGCCGGGTGCGATCGTCTGGGAAGCCGATCCGCTCGATTTCAGGACGATCTTCGTGAGTCACCAGGCCGAAGAGATCCTGGGCTATCCGCTGCAGGCCTGGCTCGATGATGCTTCGTTTCTCGAGCGCAGGCTCGATCCGGCGCGCAGCGAGGAAACGATGGCGCAGCTCCGCCGGGCTGTCGACGAAGGCGGTGACCACGTCTTCCCGTTACGCATGGTCGCAAGCGATGGAAACCCGGTCTTGTTGCGCGTTTTCCTGCACTCGGAGTGCGACTGGCAGGGCCGGCCCCGGAGTCTCCACGGCGTGATGATCGACGCCAGCTCTCAACGTCTGGAATCGCAGCCGATCGTTATCCAACGGTCGTGTCTAGACACTCCCTCGAGCGAGACTCCGGTGTCTCCTTCCTCCAGCCGCGGCGGTCTCCCCCTTTCGCCGCGGCTGGAGGTGCCGGCAGAAGAGGGCGTCGATCTGAATCGACTCGTGCGCTCGCTCGAGCCCTCGCTCCGTCTCGAGCTTGGGCGTGCCGTCATATTGCGGCTCTCGCTCGAGGCCGACAAGGCTGTCGTCCCCATCATGCCGAGCTCGCTGGAGCGGGTGCTCCTTTGCCTTGCTCGCTACGCTCGCCGCTCGCTGCTTCAAGGCGGCGAGCTGGCGATCGAGACCTCGCTCGAAGAGAACGCGGACGGCTCGCGCTCGCTACTTCTGAGCTGTGCGGATACGGGCTTCGGGCTCGACGCGGTGCGCCGAGCCAGCGTCTTTGCCACACTCTTCGCCGGCCGATCGACCGAGCAGGAGGCGCAGGGTCTGCTCAGAGCGGTCGAGGAGATCATCGGTAACGCGGGCGGCTCGCTTTCGATCCACGACGAGCCGTTTGGCGGCACACGTTTCGAGATCGTCTTCCCCGTTTCCTGAGCGGCGATCGAAGCTGTCTGCGAGCGCTGCACGCGACTCCGTCTATCCTTCGAGAGCCGCGGGCGTGGCGGAACTGGTAGACGCGACGGGTTTAGGTCCCGTTGGGCCGAGTGCCTGTGGAGGTTCGAGTCCTCTCGCCCGCATCCTCGGCGCACTGACCGTGGGTCGGCTTTGTGGCCGACCCGCTGACGGTTCTGGACTGCAGGATGCTGCGCATGCCTCGCTTGTCCGTACCGGGCGTACTGTCCTGCGCTCGGCATCCTTGCCTCCTTTGCCAGAACCGTCTCAGTGCGCCGAGGAAGCGCCGCGTTGATGTGAGAATCGAATTAGCGCTGCGCTCTTGCCACCTCCTTTGCTAGCGCCGCTCCAGCACGCCGAGAAGCGATTCTGTGAATATCTAGACGCTCTCGGGCTCTGTCGGGCCGGTGTCGAGTCGGAAGGGCGGGTACTCGTCGCGCATCAACGCCGCGTAGGCGGTCACGCGCAGCACCCAGCGGTTCAAGCCCATGACGAAGTCGAACAGCTCAGGCGGGTAGCGCTTACGGAAGAGCAGGACGATGCCGGCGATCAGGACGAGCAGTCCGATCAGGCCCGGCCCCCAGATGTGGAAGCCGCCCCCGCCCAGGAACACGGCGAGAATCAGATACTGGGGAATCGCCAGCAGCCACCACTTGACCAGCACCAGCCCACGCGAGAGACGCTCCGGGTGGTCGATCTCGAGCCCGGCCGGATAGTCGGGCGCCTCGCCGAGCGTGAAGGGCGGGTAGCGATCGGTGCCGAGCGCCCGGTAGGAGTAGAAGCAGACCCGCCAGGTCCAGCGCAGCACGCCGACGTTGAAGTCGAATATTCCCCGCGGGTAGCGCCCTGTGAACAGGATCGCGAAGAACGCGAAGACGCTCATGAGGATGAAGGCGAGCCAGAGGAAGATGAGCACGACGTAGTGCGGGATTAGGAGAAACCACTTGACCAGCCAGAGCCAGCGGCTGAGCTCACCGTCGAGCTCACCTCTGACCCGGACGTGACGAGCGAGGTCGGAACGAGTAGCGGGCGCTTCCATGCTTCCTCCTCTACGAAGAATCCATACGAGCTTGCTCGATTATCAGCGCGGAAAACGCCTTTGTCGGTACGGGAAGCCGAACGCCGGGGTTCGGTGATCTCCCGATCATCGGATTGATGACGAAGCGCTCTCTCGCTTGCTAGGGGCGCCGCTGGCGGTGCGAGCCCGGAGAGGACAGTGGACACCACCACGGCCTCGGAGAGGATCGTGCCGCCAGCGGGGTCAGACGGCTCCGGGCGACCGGTCGCGCCCGGGCGGTCGGAGCCGCCTGCCGAGAGCGCGGGAGCGGCCCCGGGAGGAATCGAACCTCCGCACGCGGATTCGAAGTCCGCCGCTCTATCCACTGAGCTACGGGGCCCGGATGGGAGTATGCCCGAGCCGCGATCGAGCCGGAACGGACAGGGTCCCCAGCCCTCCTCTCCAAGGGCTCCGCCGGAAGCCGGAGATCCGCGGCAGCGCCTTGATCCCTCGAAGTGAGTAAAACAGGCCGGATTTCCCTCTGCCAGGTCGGATCACCACTCGAACGGGGGAGCATGGAAACGTTCTCGGAGCGGTACTTTCGAAGCACAAGTCGCAGCGAGTAATCGGCCCCCAACCCAGAACCCTCGCTGCGGTCGTCTGCGGAGAGGAGTAGCCGTGTACACGGACTGCGATAGAGGAAACACGCCTAGAGTCGCTCTCGATCTGCGCTGTCGCCTCGTGAAGACAGCCGGTCTGCTCGCCGTTTGCCTCGTTGCGCTGGTTTGTATAGGCAACGCAAGCGCAGCGACGAGCCCAGTCGACCCGACCCTCCTCGCCGACGCGGCATCGAGCCCGGCAAAGTCCGAGAAAGTCATCATTCTCAGCGACAAGGCTGTGGCCGGCGCGACCGATGCCTTCAACAAGGCCAGTGCGGTCAAGGACGGCTATGGAGCCGGGACTCTGCGGAGTCAGCTTCCGCTCGTCGGAGGGGTAGCCGTGACTCTGCCCGCCGCGCGCATGACGACGCTGGCGAAGATGTCCGGCTTGACGGTCAGCCCAGATTCCACGCTCAGGCAGACCGCCTTCGACAACTACTCCAACGTCCAACTCTGGCCGTACTTGAGCGGGATCGCCCATCTGTGGACCTACCAGTGGAATCCGGCGCCGCCGACGCCGACCATCGCCGTCGTCGACTCGGGCGTCAGTACGAGCGTGCCCGATATGGCGAATCGCCTACTCATTCCGCAGGTAAACCTCTGCACTTTGGCGCCAAACTCCGCGGGCGACGGCGACGGTCACGGCACCTTCGTCAGCTCGATCCTGGCCGGCGTCGGTAGCGGCCACGTCGGCGCTGCGCCGAACGGGAAGTTGATCTCGCTGGACGTCATCAACGATCAGGGCATGGCAACTACGAGCGACGTGATCGCCGCCGCGCAGTGGATCGTCGACCATCGATATCAGTACAACATCAAGGTCGCCAACTTCTCCTTGCAGTCGACGACGCCAAGCCACTTCGTCAACGATCCACTCGACAAAGCGGTCGAGAAACTCTGGCTCTCCGGAGTAGTGGTCGTAACCGCCGCCGGCAACTACGACGTCAACGGTCAATCGACCGCGGTACGCTACGCCCCCGCTAACGACCCCTTCGTGATCACGGTCGGCGCACTCGACAACAAAGGAACGCTCAACCGCTCCGACGACATCGCCGCTCCCTGGTCGACCTGGGGCTACACGCTTGACGGATTCGCCAAGCCCGATATCGGCGCCTCCGGTCGCTACATGATCGGCGCCGTGCCGGCCGGCTCGACGCTCCTGAGCACCTTTCCCAACAACGTCTACGCCCCCGGGTACCTGCAGCTCTCGGGCACCTCGTTCGCCGCGCCCGTCGTGGCCGGCGCGGCCGCTCAGCTACTGGCGCTGCATCCCGAGCTAACGCCTGACCAGGTCAAAGGCGCGCTCATGCTCGGCGCGGACCAGACACCGGCCGCCACACCCGGCTCGCTTGGAGTTGGCGAGCTCAACGTCGCCAAGTCGGCCAGTCTGCTCGGCGGTACGCTTCCGAACCCGAACGCGGCACTCGAGAACTACCTCGTTTACAACTGGACGGTCAGCACGATCCCCTATTTCGACGGTAACTCGTGGGAGACGACGATCGCGAGCAACCCGAGCGGCTGGGACTCGTCGAGCTGGGAGACGAAGTGGTGGACGTCCGCTTCGCAGGAGACCAAGTGGTGGACATCGGTGGCCTGGGAAACGAAGTGGTGGACGTCTACATCGACAATCGACGTGGCCTGGGCGGCGCAAAGCCAGACCGATTTGACCAACGAAGTGGCGGCCCAGGGAGAGAAGAGCTCAAACCCCGATCTGCTCACGAACTCGGACTTCAAAGCTCTGCTTATCGACCCGCTGCTCGCTCCGGCGCCCTGAGTCTAAGCTAAAGGGATAACGCTAGCCGACGACGATGAATCGTATGAACGGCCGTAGCGATGCGGCAGGCGAAATAACCCGCGCGTGGCTACCGCCGCGCGCGGCGCTTTTCTTCTTCCTGGTCCTGAGCGGAACGATCGTCGGGCTGGCGCCCTATTTGAGCAGGCTCGGTTCCAGGCACCACGAGCCCTGGCTGACCTTCGCCATCCTGGCTGCCTGCGCCGGCGTCGCGCACCTGCTTGTCGTCGTCACTCCCAAGAATCAGGGCTACGCGATCGACATGGTCTTCATCATCGCGGCGGTGCTGCTCTTGTCGCCGGAGTTGGCCGTGCTAGTGGCGGTGGCTCAGTTCGTCCCCGACTGGCTAAAAGAGCGGCGACCCTGGTACATACAGATCTTCAACACCTGCGACTCGATGATCTCGATTCTGATTGCGAGCGCCGTTTTCCGCTACCTCCCCGGGAGCTCGCTGGCGGGGTCGCGGCACCTGCACTTCGCGCTCGCTGCGGCGGCAGCCAGCCTGGTCTTCGTCGCAGTCAATCACCTGCTCCTCGACGAGATCGTGCATCTGGCGCGCGCGCACTCCTTCCGCGATCTCGGCGTCTTCTCGCCCTCCAACTACGCGCCCGACCTGGTGCTCGTATCGGTCGGAATCGCGGTGGCCGCCTTCTGGCGCTACAACCCCATGCTCGTCCCGTTCGCTCTCGTTCCGTTGACGCTGATCCAGCGCTCGCTGTCGGTTCCGGCGCTCGAGGCCGAGGTTCGAGTCGATCCCAAGACGGGTCTCTACAACGCCCGCTACTTCGGCGGCGTTTTCGCCGAGGCGCTCGAGCGCGCGCGGCGGCGGCACCGGCCGCTGGCGCTGATGATGGTTGATCTCGACCTCCTGCGGGAGATCAACAACACCTACGGCCATCTCGCCGGCGACAGCGTGATCAGAGGCGTGGCCGAGGTCTTCCGCGCCCACCTACGCATCGAGGATGTACCGGCTCGCTTCGGCGGCGAGGAGTACAGCGTGCTTTTACCTGACACGCCGCTCGCTGAGGCGCTCGAGATCGCCGAGCGGATCCGGCGCGAAGTGGCGGCACGACCCATCCACCTCGAGACGACCGCCGAGCCGATCCGGGCGACCGTGTCGATCGGGGTCGCCTGCTTCCCGACCGACGGCACGAGCCAGACCGAGCTGGTTCATCAAGCCGACCTGGCCGTCTATCGGGCCAAGCTCCAGGGCCGAAACCGCGTCGTTGCAGCCTCGGCCGAGCTCGGTCTACTCATCGAGCCCGCAAAGGCGGCCACGGTCATGATCCCGGAAGACGGCGAGTACGTGACGCCTCTTCCTCCGCCTCCTGCGGTCAGACCGTCGGTCGATCGCCGTCGCGTGCGTGCGCGCGAGTGGCTGCGCGTCTCGGACGTACCACGCCCGCTGATGCGGCTCGTTACTGCGCTCACGCTCGTGGGTGTGGCCGCCGGCGTCGCCGGCGCCATCTTCGGCTCGAGCCGGGACTTGATTGGGATGGGCGCGCTCGTGGCCCTGATCGCGATCGGACAGGTGCTGGCGATCGAAACCGACGACTCATCGATCTCGGTCACCGCCGTCGGCGCCATCGCCGGCGCCTCGCTCTTCGGTGTTCGGATCGCCCTTGCGGCCGCGTTCGTGGCGGCGGTCGTCGATTGGGGTACTCGCCGCTCGCCTTTGCACCAGCTGCTCTTCAACATCGGCGCTCTCACCGTCTCGACGCTTGGTGCCGTGGGCGCCTTCGACCTTGTTGTGATGCTGCCGCTCGGATCGCACAGGATCGAGATCGTCCCTGCGTCGTTGATGGCCGCCGGTGTCTACTTCGTCCTCAATACCGGCCTTCTGGCGCTCGCGCTGGCGCTCGAGTCCGGACAGGGTTGGTGGGCGCTGTGGCGCGATCGCTTCTCGTGGATGACCGGTCACTACTTCGTCTACGGGGTCGCGGCCGCCGCGATGGTGATCGGCTACGACGCCCTTCACGCCTACGCTTTCCTCGTCTTCGCGTTGCCGCTGGTGCTGATCCGGCGCACCCAGGAGGCCTACCTCGCCCACACCCAGGGAAGTGCACGCAAGCTGCGCAGGGCAGCCGAGACGATCAAGAAGCAGAACGTCTCGCTGGCCCGTGCCAACCAGCTTCTACGCGAGCGCTCGACCGCCGCCATGGAAAGCCTCTCGGCGACCGTGGACGCCCGCGACTCGTATACCGCCGGCCACTCTCGCCGCGTCCAGAAGCTAGCGCTGGCGATCGGTCGTGAGATCGGGCTCTCGGAGGCGGAGCTCGACCTGCTCGGCTACGCGGCGCTCTTCCACGACATCGGCAAGCTCGGCATTCCCGACTCGATCCTTCTCAAGCCGGCCAGGCTCAGCCTCGAGGAGTGGGGAGTAATGCGCCGGCATGCGGACGAGGGGGCGCGCATCATCGAGCGCCTCGGCTTCCTGGCAGACGCCGTGCCCGCGATTCGCCACCACCACGAGCGCTGGGACGGTAGCGGCTATCCGGACGGCCTCGCCGGCGAAGAGATTCCGCTCGGGGCTCGCATCATCCACGTCGCAGACGCTCTCGACTCGATGCTCACTTCGCGCATCTACCAGGCGCCGCGGCCGGTCGATGACGCGCTCTCGCAGCTTCGCGCCGGGGCCGGGGAGCAGTTCTGCCCGCGCTGTGCTCGCTCCGCCGAGCAAGTCCTGACGCACGAAGTCGAGGCCGACGGCCACCTCGAGCTGTCGGGCGGCGAGCGTATCGAGCTACTTGCCTGAGCTCGGGCTTCGCTGCGCCGGGTGCCGATGCGACGGCGGCCCGCCTCGCTCTGCTTGAATGCGGTCGTGGAGGCGAAGGTCACCGAGCTCGCTGGGAACCGGGTACGCCTGGGAGTGGAGGTCGCGCCCGCCGACCTCGCGCATGCCTTTGAGCATGCCGCCAACGATCTGGCCGAGCGCACCAAGGTGCCGGGTTTTCGCAAGGGCAAAGTGCCGATGCCTGTTCTGATCAGGCGAATCGGCAGCGAGCGCATCTACACCGAAGCGATCGAGACGCATATCGGTGGCTGGCTCAGGCAGGCTGCGGACGGTAAGCGCTTGCGACCCGTCTCCGAGCCGCAGTTCAGCTTCGAGCTCCCCACCTCGACCGACGCGGGCTGGAGCTTCAGCGCTGAGTTCGATGTGCAATCGCTGCCGAAGCTCGCCGACTGGCGCAAGCTCGAGGTCGGCAAGGCGGAAGCGGAGATCCCCGAGGGCTTGGTCGAGCACGAGCTCGAGGTCCTCCGCTCTAGTGTAGCCGAGCTCGCGCCGGTCGAAAGCCGGCCGGTCAAGGAGGGCGACACGCTCGTCGTCGACCTAGTCAGCGCAAAGGGCGAGGAGAGCCGCGACTACGTCATCGAGCTCGACTCGGGCAGGATGGTCGGTGACGTCGAGCGCGGCCTGGTTGGGGCCGAAGCCGGCGAGAGCCGCGAGCTTCCCTTCCAGCTTGCCGACGGCAAGGAGACCGCAGTCACAGTGACTGTAAAGGAGATCAAGGAGAAGGTGCTGCCGCCGCTCGACGACGAGCTGGCGCGTGCCGCAACCGAGTTCGAGACCCTGGACGAGCTGCGCTCGGACATCGAGGACCGTCTGCTTGCCCAGATCAAAGCCGAGCAGGAGGCGGCCTTCCGCGAGGCCGTCGTCGATGAGCTGGTCGGGTCTTCGAACGTTGAGGTGAAGGACGTGCTCGTCGAAGGGCGGGCACGCGAGCTACTGGCCGCTCTGGCTCGTTCACTCGAGCGCCGCGGTATGAATCTCGACCTCTACCTCGAGCTGACCGGCCAGGACGCCTCGCATCTGGGTGAGAATCTGCGCGCCGAAGCCCGGCAGTCGGTGGCGCGCGAGCTGGTGCTGGAGGCCGCCGCCGACAAGCTCAAGATCGAGGTTTCCGACAGCGAGGTCGAGACGTTCGTGCGTGAGCAGGCCGGTTCCAGCGGAGAAGACGCCGACGAGCTGGTGGCGGCGATCTGGCGCCAGGGCCGCCACGAGGATCTGCGCGAGGACTTACGCATGAGCGCCGCCCTCGACCGTATCGCGGGCGAGGTCAAGCCGATCCCGCTTGCCCAGGCCGAGGCGCGTAAGCAGATCTGGACGCCCGAGCAGGAAAAGCCGGCGCCGACTACGAAACTGTGGACCCCCGGTAGTGAGGAGACAGAATGAGTCCTTTGATTCCAATGGTCATCGAGCAGACGTCGCGCGGCGAGCGCTCGTTCGACATCTACTCGCGACTTCTCAACGAACGGATCATCTTCCTCGGCACGCCGGTCGACGATCAGATCGCCAACCTCGTGATCGCTCAACTGATCCATCTCGAGTCCGAAGACCCAGATAAGGACATCTCCATCTACATCAACTCGCCCGGGGGATCGGTGTACGCCGGACTCGCCATCTACGACACGATGCAGTTCATCAAGCCGGACGTGCAGACGACCTGCGTCGGGATTGCGATGTCGATGGGCGCGCTCCTTCTGGCCGGCGGCGCCAAGGGCAAGCGGGCGGCTCTGCCGAACTCGAAGATCCTGATCCATCAGGTCTCGAGCGGTTTCCAGGGCCAGGCCTCCGACATCGAGATCCAGGCGCGCGAAGTGATCAACATCAAGCGCCGGCTCGAGGAGATCCTCTCGACCCACTCCGGCCAGAAGATGGAGAAGGTCGCCAAGGACATGGAGCGCGACTACTTCATGACCTCCGCCGAGGCGCTCGAGTACGGGCTGATCGACCGCGTGCTCGCTCATCGCACGACGACGCCGGAGAAGAGCGAGAGCTAGTGTTCGTTGCGAAGACGTCCTTTGTGTCGGATCTACGACGGTTCGGTCTAGTCGAAACGGCATTTTCGAGCTACAAGGAGTAGAGGTGGCCCGAGCTAGCGACGGTAACGAGCAGCTTCTCTGCAGCTTCTGCGGGAAATCCCAGCGGCAGGTCAAGAAACTCATCGCTGGCCCCGGCGTCTACATCTGCGACGAGTGCATCGATCTCTGCAACGAGATAATCGACGAGGAGCTGACCGCTCCGGCTCAGCTCGATCTCGAGAATCTGCCCAAGCCTAAGGAGATCTACGGCGTCCTCAACGACTACGTCGTCAGCCAGGAGGAGTCGAAGCGGACGCTGGCGGTGGCCGTTTACAACCACTACAAGCGCGTCCAGATGTGCAGCGACGACTCCGAAGTCGAGCTGCAGAAGTCGAACATCCTCCTGCTCGGACCGACCGGCTGCGGCAAGACACTGCTGGCCCAGACGCTGGCACGCATCCTCAACGTCCCCTTCGCCATCGCCGATGCGACCGCGCTGACCGAGGCGGGCTACGTCGGCGAGGATGTCGAGAACATCCTGTTGAAGCTGATCCAGGCGGCCGACTTCGACATCAAGAAGGCCGAAACCGGGATCATCTACATCGACGAGGTCGACAAGATCGCGCGCAAGGCCGACAACCCGTCGATTACACGCGATGTCTCGGGCGAAGGTGTGCAACAGGCACTGCTCAAGATCCTCGAGGGCACCGTCGCCTCGGTGCCACCCCAAGGCGGGCGCAAGCACCCGCACCAGGAGTTCCTTTCGATCGACACCACCAACATCCTTTTCATCTGCGGCGGCGCCTTCGCCGGCCTGGACAAGATCATCGGTCGTCGCACCGGCAAGAACGCGGTCGGCTTCGGTGCCGAGATCCGCTCCCGCAACGACGCCGAGAGCTCGGAGTTGCTTGTCCATGTGATGCCCGAAGATCTGCTCAACTTCGGTCTCATACCCGAGTTCATCGGTCGCCTGCCGGTCATCTCGGCGGTGCATCAGCTGAAGCGCGAGGATCTGGTCAAGATCCTGACCGAGCCGAAAAACGCGCTCGTCAGGCAGTACCAGCGTTTCTTCGGCTACGACGAGGTCGAGCTCGTCTTCACCGAGGACGCGCTCTGGGAGATCGCCGACAAGGCGCTCAAGCGCGAGACGGGTGCGAGAGGCCTCCGCTCGATCATCGAGTCGGCGCTGCTCGACGTCATGTTCGAGCTGCCGTCGCGCAAAGACGTCTCCAAGTGCGTCATCACCAAGGAGACGATCTCGAAGAACCAGCGCCCGACGCTGGTCACGAGCGGTGCCGCGGTCGAAGAGACCGAAGAGGAAGAGGAAGAGCTGACCGAAGAGTCGGCGTAGCCTGATCGTCGGCGCTACGTGATTGACTCGGCACCAAGTCGGCGCCTCGGCGTGACCTCCTCGTCGCGAACGGACGGTACGCTGTAACCACCCCGCGGGCGGGTGGCTTTGGAGGCGGGCGCGTTGAGAAGTGCCGTGCACGCGCACCAATCCGCGCCGATGTGGCGCCGCGGCGACCGCTTCCAAGATCTTAGAACCCGAACACCCGCCCGATCGCAACCGCGATCAGCGCCAGCGACAGAGCCGAGACGGCGACGATCGTCAGCGCGGCGACGGCGTTGAAGAGACGCCCGCTGCGCCAGCGGCCCATCAGCTCGCCGTTGCCGGCGATACGCCAGAGGAAGAAGAGGGTGACCGGCAGCAGGATGCCGTTCAGATCCTGGATCCCGACCAGGAACGAGATGATCGGCAGGTTGGGGACGAGCGCCACGGCGGCGCTTACGGCGATCATCGCGCTGATCGTGGCCACGAAAACGGGCGCCTCGCGGAAGCGGCGGCCGATTCCCTTCTCCACCCCGAACGACTCGGAAAAGACGTAGGCGACCGTCACCGGCAGGATCGCCGCGGCCAGCAGGCTTGAGCCCAGAAGCCCGATCGCAAACAGCTCCTTGGCGAAGTGACCGGCGAAAGGCTGCAGCGCCCGGGCCGCGTCGGCGGCCGACTTGACGCTCGTGATGCCGTGCTCGTGCAGGGCGGCGGCGGTGGCGATGATCACGAAGGCGGCGACCAGATTGGCGAAGATCACACCGCTGGCCACGTCGAGGCGCTCGCGCCCCAGCTCTTCGGGCGGGACGCCGCGCTCGGCCACGGCCGATTGCAGGTAGAGCTGCATGAAGGGGGTGATCGTGGCGCCGACCATGGCTCCGACCAGCAAGACGTACTGCGAGCTCATGTGGAAGTGGGGGACGAGCACGCGGTGGCCGATCGCGATCCAGTTCGGATGGGCGAGGATCGCCGCCAGCGGATAGGCGAAGAAGACGACGGTGAAGGCGATGAAGACGCGCTCGGCGCCGCGGTAGGAGCCGCGCACCAGGATCGTCCAGATCGCGATCGCGGCCAGCAGGATGGCGATCCAGGGCGGCACGCCGAGCAGCCTCGAGGCCGCGCCGATGCCGATGAACTCCGAGATCGCGATCGCCAGGTTGGCGAGCAGCATGCTCAGCATTGCCAGCGCCGACCAGCGCACGCCGTAGTGCTCGCGGATCAGCTCGGCCAGCCCCTTGCCGCTGACGACGCCGGCCCGCGCGGCCATTTCCTGAACGACGATCAGGCTGATCGTGATCAGCACCATCAGCCAGAGCAGGTCGTAGCCGTAGCGCGCGCCGACCGAGGCGTAGGTGGCGATCGAGCCGGCTTCGTTACCGGCATTGGCCGAGATGAGTCCTGGGCCGAGAATCGCGAGCGGCGCGGCGATCGGGAGCAGCCAGGCCTTAGGTAAACGGCGGCGCCGGCCCGCAGCGTTCTTGGTCTTCGCCTGGTTCGCGTCGCTCACGGTCGCGGGCTCAGTCGGCGGCGAAGACGTGGACGCGGCGCCGCCAGCCGCGCGGGAGCACCGACTCGAGAACGTCGTCGGCGGAGACTGCTCCAAGCAGGTGCAGCTGCTCGTCGAGGACGGGAACGAGCGCCAGGTTGAAGTCGGTCATCAACCGCGCCAGCTCCTCGACACCGGTGCCGGTCGCGACCGCCGGCGGCGTGAAGCTGACCGTCTGCACGAGCGGTAACTGGGGTGCCATCCGCAACAGGTCGGCGAGCGGGATCGCCGCCTCCAGTCGCTGCTCGGCGTCGAGCAGGTATACCCACGAGGCCGTCTCGCTGGGAGCGCCACTCGAGCGTACAGCCTCGAGCGCGTCAGCAACGGTCGCGCCGACACCGACCCTGACGAGGTCGGTTCGCATCAGCCCGCCGGCCGTCGCGGCGCCGTAGCCGAGCAACTCCTCGATGCTTTGCCGCTCGGCGGTCGAAAGTGACTCCAGTACCGCGTCGCGCCGCTTTTCGGGCAGCTCGCGGATAAAACCGGCAGCGTTGTCGGCGCCCATACGCGCGAGTATCCGCGCCAGCTCCGGGTCAGAGCGGGTCTCGGCGAACTGGCGCCGGTGGTGCGAATCGAGCTGCTGGAAGAGATCGGCCTCGCGGTCGCGGTCGCTGCGCACGGCGGCGATTATCTCCTCGGCCTCCAAGCTGGAGGCATCCTCGACCAGGTCGGCCAGCTGGGCGGGATGGAGCCGCTCGAGCTTGGGGTGAGGTGTCCGCAGGCGCAGCGTCGGTACGTGACCGGTGAAGGGCTCCACGTCCTTCCAGTCGAGCACGCGGCGGCTCGCGATCCTGCTGCCGAGCCGTCGCGGCAGCAGGCGGCGCAGGAAGGCGCGCGCGCTGACGTCGATCCCGAAAACGCGGTAGGCACCCTCGACGAGGGCCAGCTCGATCTCGTTTGCCCGCACCAGCCGCGCGCCGTCGACGTTGATCAGCTGACGGTCGAGCACGTCCTTACGCAAGAGCACCTCCTCGGGTCGGCGCCGGAAGTGGTCGAGACTGAGGCGCACCGAGCGAAGCACGATGCCGTCGGAGCCGATCGAGTCGATCTCCGAGGCGGGGACGAAGACGACGCGTCCGGCCACATCGGCCAGCGCACCGGAGATCGGCGGGTGGTCGTCGTTGCCCAGGCGCACGACCAGGTCTTGGGCTCGACCGAGCCGCTCTCCGTCACCGTCGCGAAGAGCACAGGGGACGGCCAGGCTTAGGTGGAGGTAGCTCATCTAGCGGTTCCTGCTCAGGTTTCTAACAGCTTTTATCCGCGCCGGTAGCCGTCCACACCGAAACCGAGAGTGGATGTTTCGGCCGCCAGATGTCGATGACGACTTGGATTCGTTCACGCGGTACCGATGTCAGCCGGTGAGCGCCGTTCCGTAGACCCTGCGGTAGAGCGCCTGCCAGTTCTTCGCGATCTGGCGCTGCGTGCTGCGCAGATTCATCTGACCCGCGCAGACGAGATCGTGAAGCTTGTTCTCGAGCCGGTCTTTGACGTGGTATCCCGGGTTCGCATTCGCCTTCTCCGGGAAGAGGTTCGCGATGTCGTTCGAGCCGCCGAGCTCGAGCGAGACGATGTGGTCGATTTCGAGCGTGCGCCCGTAGCTCCGGGGAGTCATCCCGTACTCCTTCTCGACGGCGTATTTCTCGGATTGGGGGACGTTTCTGATCGAGCCGGTGCGGAAGCTCGAAGCGCAGATGACCGACCCCGTCAGCTTGGCGTAGTAGGCGCCCGGCGAGCAGCGGCGATCGGGGTTGGCGCCCAGTCTGCAACCGGAGGCCTTCGTCCGTTTGCCGAGCAGGACGGTCTGTCCGACCTGGATCGCCGCCGACGGCGAGGAGCTGGAGGAGCGGGAGTCCGCCGAGCCGCTGCCGTCGAGCCACTGGGCGACGCCGCCGTGATGAGAGCAGGCGCCCCGATGGTGCTTCGCGTAGGAATAGGTGCCGTCCCTGCAACGGGCGGTCGCGCCGGCGGTCCAACCGTCGCTCGCCGGTGCCGGCAGCGCGATCGTCACGGCGACGGTAGTAGAGCAGACGAGTACGACGACTACGGCGGCGATGAGACGACTACACGAGCCGATCACCCACACATAGTCCGCCTCCCGACGGCCGTTACGCGATCGTCTACAGGAGCTGTGGAATAAAGAACTCTCTTTCGGCGCCAACAACCCTTGACAAAAAAAGGTGTCTGACACCGATCGGTGTCAAGCGGAAGACGTGTCGAAAGCGGATCTTCCTCGTCCTCAGAAACGGCGCAGATTCAGCACTCACAGGCGCGTTATCAGGCTCCGAGAGACGGTATTTTCGAACAACCCCGCGGGCGGGTGGTTCGGTGGCGGGCGAATCGAGAAGTGCCACTTGAATCACCGAGCCGTCGGCACGACCACGCGCCCTCCGTAGAATCCAGCTCTATGGATCCGCTCTACAGGCCCGAGGGCGTCGAGGAACGCTGGCAGAAGACCTGGGAGGAGGAGGGTCTCTACAACGCCGACCCCGATCCCTCACGCCCGGCTTTCGTCGATGCGCACCCGCCGCCCAATGTCACCGGCGAGCTGCACGTGGGTCACGCCCTGCAGCTGGCGCTCGGTGACGCCATCGTGCGCATGAAGCGGATGCAGGGCTTCAACACGCTTTTCCAGCCTGGCTACGACCACGCGGGTATCTCGACCCAGAACGCGGTCGAGAAGTTCCTGGCGACGGAGGGAACGAGCCGGCGGGAACTCGGGCGCGAGGCCTTCGAAGCGCGCGTCTGGGAGTGGCTGCACGAATACGGCGGCAAGATCATGAACCAGTTCCGCCGCATCGGCGCCTCGCTCGACTATCGACGCGAGCGCTTCACCATGGACGAGGGCTATACCAGAGCGGTGCTGCGCTTCTTCGTCCAGCTCTACCGCAAGGGCTGGATCTACCGCGATAACCGAATCATCAATTGGTGCCCCTTCCATCAGACCTCTCTCTCCGATCTAGAGCTCGTTCACATCGAGGCAACCGACGAGCTGGTCACGATCCGATATCCCCTCGCCGACGGATCCGGCCACATCGCCATCGCCACCGTGCGCCCAGCGACGATTCCCGCCGATACCGCCGTGGCGGTGAACCCGGATGACGAGCGTTACCAAGGGCTGGTCGGGAAGCAGGTGGTCGTTCCCTTCGTCGACCGGCGGGTGCCGGTGATCGCTGACGAGCACGTCGATCCCGAGTTCGGCACCGGGGCGCTCAAGATCACGCCCGGCCACGACCCGATCGACTTCGAGATCGGTCGTGCGCACGGCCTCGACGAGCCCACCGTGATCGGCCCGGACGGGTTGATGAACGATCAGGTACCTCTGCTCGCGGGTCTGACACAGGAGGAAGCAAGCGAGCGGATCATCGCCTGGTGTGAAGCTCGCGGCCAGCTCGTCTCGCGCGAGCCTTTCAGGCACGCAGTCGCCCTTTGCGAGCGCTGCGAAAGCCGGATCGAGCCGCGCATCTCGTTGCAGTGGTGGTGCTCGATGGAGGAGCTGAAGAAGCCGGCACTCGAGGCACTGCGCGAAAACCGTGTTCGCTTCCATCCCGAGTCGCAGCATCGTTTTGCGATCGAGTCGCTCGAGAGCGCTCCCGACTGGTGCATCTCACGGCAGCTGTGGTGGGGCCATCAGTTGCCTATCTGGGAGTGTGCGGACGGTCACATAACCGTAGAGGAGAGCGCACCAAAGGTTTGCGCAACTTGCGGCTCGGAGAGGCTGGCCCGCAGCGAGGACGTGCTCGACACCTGGTTTTCCTCGGCGCTCTGGCCCTTCGCTACGCTCGGTTGGCCCGATGAGACGGAGGACCTGCGGGCGTTCTACCCGGGCGATCTACAGACGACGGCGCGCGAGATCATTCGCCTCTGGGAGAACCGGATGATCTTCTCGGGCTTGGAGTTGCTTGGCGAGGTGCCTTTCTGCGACGTGATCATCCACTCGACGGTGCTGGCGACCGACGGCCGGCGCATGTCCAAGAGCCTCGGCACCGGCATCGACCCGCTCGAGGTGATCGCCGAGCACGGCGCCGATGCCGTGCGCTACGGCCTCCTGAAGATGTCTTCGACCCAGGATGTGCGCTTCTCGTACGGAGCTGTCGAGGAGGGGCGCAAGCTGGCCAACAAGCTCTGGAACGTGTCCCGGCTGATCCTCGCGAATGTTGGCGACGAGGAACCCGGCGAGCGGCCGAGCGAAACCGCCGAGCACTGGATTCTGGCCCGGCTCGACGCCGCCCGCGCCGAGATCGAGCAGTGCTTTTCCGTCTTCGACTACGCCGGCGCCGTGGCCCGGCTCTACCGCGTCACCTTCGATGACTTCTGTGACTGGTACGCCGAGGCGATCAAGCCGCGCCTCTACGACGGCGACAGCGACGCTCGCGCCACGGCTCTGGCGGCCCTCGAGCGGCTGCTCGCGTTGCTGCATCCCGTCATGCCACACGTAACCGAGGAGATCTGGTCGAATCTGCCGGCGCGGCAGAGCCGCTTGATCGTGGCGCCCTGGCCCAAGCCTCGCGAGGGCTCCCCTGCCGCTGCCAACGCGCTCGAGCGGGTGCAGGACGCGGCCACGATCTACCGCCGAAGCGGCCTGCGTGTCACGCTCTCTGACGACGAGGAGCGCATCTTCCAGGCCGTCGTCAAGCCCGGGAGGATCTACGAGAAGACAGGTACTGTCTCCACCTCGCTGCGCACGACAGGTGCGGCGGAGGTCGAGAGGGCCCGCCTCGAGGCCGAGATATCGCGTCTGAACTCCGAGATCGCCCGTTGCGAGAAGATGCTCGCCAATCCGAGCTTCGTCGAGCGGGCGAAGGTCCAGGTCGTCGAGGCCGAGCGTGAGAAACTCGCCCGCTACCGGCGAGAACTCGATGCCCTCTCCAGCTGACGCCGGTGCGAAACCGAACACGGCCTGGCTGGCCTCGCTCAGTCCCTGGCCCGAGCGCTTCGGCTTGGAGCGGATCCAGGCATTTCTCGCCGAGCTCGGCAATCCCGAGCGCAGCTTCCGTTCGATTCACATCGTCGGAACGAACGGGAAGACGACGACCTGTAAACGGATCGAGGCGCTGCTCGTGGCCGAAGGCGCGCGTGCCGGCGCTACGATCTCGCCGCACGTGCGCAGCTGGTCGGAGCGGATCAGCGTCAACGGATCCGTGGTCGATCTCGAGCGCGCGCTGGGGCGAGTCCGTCCCGTCGCCGAGGCGCTCGCAGCGATGCAGTTCGAAGTTGTCACCGCTGCCGCCTTCTCGGAGTTTGCGGCCGCGGGCGTCGAAGTGGCCGCGGTCGAGGCTGGGCTCGGCGGCCGTTATGACGCCACCAACGTGATCGCGAGCGAAGTGGTGGTTTTGACCAATGTGGCGCTCGAGCACACTCAGTGGCTCGGGTCGACTCGCGAGGCGATCGCGCGCGAGAAGCTGGCCGTGATCGCCCCGGGCGCGGCGGTCGTACTTGGCGAGGGAGAGTGGGAGGCGCAGGCACTGGAAGTGGGCGCCGGCTCGGTCACGGTCGTTCCGTATGACGAGCTTCCCCGGGCGGCGGTCGAGCTTCTACTCGGCAGATCGTCCCTCTCGAAACCGGTCGAGCCGCGCATTCCCGGCCGACTCGAATGGCGCCACGAGTACGAGCTCTGGGACGGCGCCCACAATCCGGCCGGTATCGCCTGGCTCGTCCGGCACCTGGCTCCGGCGCGCTGGACAGTCGTCTGCTCGATACTTGCCGACAAGGACGTAGCCTCGATGCTTCGGACACTGGCTCCGCTGACGAGCACGCTGCTGGCGACCAGCTCTTCCAACGCCCGAGCACTTCCGGCCGCGGAATTGGCGGTGCGCGCCGAGGGCCTGTTCGAGACGATCGAGGTGATCGAGGATCCCGCTCTTGCGCTCGCCAGAGGGCGGGAGCTGGCCGCCCCGAGCGGTCATCTACTCGTTACCGGATCGCTCTATCTTCTTGCCGATCTCGCCGTCGTAGAGGAAGCTGTGCATTAATGAAGAACGCAAGTCATGGCTTCACGGCATTTCTCGTTTTATTGGCGGTAGTTGCGGCGGTTCTAGGAATCGCGTTTGGAGTCGGATACTTCGTTGGCAAACTAGTGATATGACGATATTGCTCCCAGCCCCTTTATCAGTTGCTTCGCTGAGCGGTTTCTTCAACTCGAATATCTGGTTAGTCGTTCGCAACCTCGCCATTTTCTTCGCCTTCGTTTTCTGGGTTGCGGTCGCCTACTGGGTCAACAAGGACGCTCGGCGCCGGATCGAGGATCCGTGGCTGATCGGGACTTCGACGGCTCTCGCACTGCTTTTTCCGTTCTTCGGCGCGATCATCTACATGCTCTTCCGGCCGCCTGAGTATCTGGATGAGGTGCACGAGCGGGAGCTCGAGATCAAGGAGATGGAGACGCGCCTCGGAAGACGCGAGTCGACCTGCCCCGTTTGCCAGGTCGAGATCGACGCCAGCTATCTCGTCTGCCCCGTCTGTACGACTCGTCTCAAGCAGCCGTGTGTCCGCTGTAAGGCGCCGCTCGAGCCGCTCTGGCAGATCTGTCCTTACTGCGAGGCGCCGGTGGCGCCGCAGGAGTCCATCCCCGAAGACACCTGGGAGAGACCTCCGCATCTGCGGAGATCCCGCTAACCGGCGACCTGTCGCCCCCAGAAGGGCTAACTCGGTGCAGCGAAACTCTCACCCGGCCGAGTGAAACGAGTCAAACCGAGTTTGACCTGAATGTCGCTTAGCTAGACTCGCTATTAGATGGCCGTTGAGCGCACACTTGTGCTCGCCAAGCCCGATGCCGTCAAGCGCGGTCTGGTGGGCGAGATTGTCAGCCGCTTGGAGCGTCGCGGCCTGGTGTTGCGAGCAGCCAAGCTCGTGCAGGTCGACGAGGAGCTGGCCGACGCTCACTACGCCGAGCACCGCGGTAAGGAGTTCTTCAACGCTCTCGTCTCCTTCATCACCTCGGGGCCGACGTTGGCGCTCGCCGTTGAGGGCGAGTCGGCAGTCGCAGTCGTTCGCTCGACCATGGGCGCGACCGATCCGGCCCGCTCGGCGCCGGGCACGATCCGCGGCGACCTCGCACTCTCGATGCCGGACAACCTCGTGCACGGCTCGGATTCGACGGAATCGGCGGCGCGGGAACTGGCGCTTTGGTTCCCCGACCTATCGAAAGATGACACCACCTGAGCTACCGGATTACGTCGCTCGCAACCGCGCTTACTGGTCGATCCGCGGTCGCGATCAGGAGAGCTGGGGCCGAAGTCGCTGGACGACCGTGGAAATTCTCTGGGGACTGTTCGGAGTGCCCGAGGACGACATCCGTGTTCTGCCCGGGCTCTACGAGACCGATGTGATCGAGCTTGGCTGTGGTACTGCCTACTTCTCCGCCTGGATGGCTCGGCGAGGCGCCCGCGCCGTCGGCGTCGACATCAGTCCCGACCAGCTCGAGCGAGCGAGCGCGTTCCAGCGCGAGTTCGAGCTCGAGTTCCCGCTCATCGAGGCGAACGCCGAGGAGGTTCCGCTCTCGGACGACTCTTTCGACCTGGTCCTATCCGAATACGGCGCCAGTACCTGGTGTGACCCGCGCAAGTGGGTGCCCGAGGCGACGCGACTGCTCCGGCCCGGAGGCCGGCTCGTCTTCTTGCGCAGCTCGACTCTATCCGTGCTTTGCAGCGATGATCGCGGACGCGTGCAGGAGCAGCTGGAGCGGCCACAGCTCGGTCTCTATCGCATCGACTGGGCGGAGAAAGAGGGTGAGGGCAGCGAATTCCAGTTTTCGCACGAGGATTGGATCGATGTACTGCGGGAGTCTGGCCTCGAGGTCGTGCGCCTGGTCGAGCTCTACGCGCCGCCCGGCGCGAGCACGAGCCGGTACTGGAGCGGCGTCAGCGTCGAGTGGGCTGCCCGCTGGCCGGCCGAGGAGATCTGGGTAGCTCGCAAGCCGTGAGCCGTCCGGCGTCCACACCGCTCCTTCTCGCCTCGACCTCACCCCAGCGGCGGGCGATCTTGAGCCAGCTCGGCATACCCTTCGACATTGCGGTGCCCAGATACGAGGAGGAGGATGCGCCCGGCTCGAATCCGCTCGAGCTGGTGTGCGCGCATGCGCTCGGGAAGGCGCGCTCGCTTGCCGCCGAAGCGGCCGGGCGCCCGGTCTTGGGCGTCGACACGGCGGTCGTTCTCGATCAAGACGTCTTCGGTAAGCCGGACGCTGAGGGCGAGGCGAGAGCGATGCTCGCCCGGCTCGGCGGTCGGACGCACGAGGTCGTATCGGGTGTTTGCCTGCTCGATTCCGGTTGGGAGGATCTCGGTCACGCGGTGACTCACGTGACCTTCCGCACTCTCGGCGAACGCGAGATAAGCGAGTATCTGGCCGCCGGAGAGTGGCGGGGCAGAGCCGGTGCGTATGCCATCCAGGGCCTGGGCGCTTGCCTGGTCGAGCGTATCGAAGGCGACTATCTGAACGTTGTCGGGTTACCGGCCGCGCTGCTCGTGAAAACGCTCGCCAAGCGCTACCCCGGCGTGTACGGACTCGCGTCCAGCTAGCTCGAGTGGGTCGAATTGCGCGGACATGTTCCGGTGCCGGGCGCTGTGAGACAAGGCGCACGAGGATCCTCCGCGTTCTCCGGTTTTTCCTTACGCCGACTCGGCGGCCGCGGCCAACAGCGCCCGACGACGCTCAAACCAGCTAGACTCGGACGCCGCCATGGGCTTTTTCAGCTCGCTCAGCGGCTTAGGCGGTCGCGACATGGCCGTCGATCTTGGAACGGCCAACACCCTCGTCTATGTACGAGGTCGTGGCATCGTTCTCTCCGAGCCGTCCGTGGTCGCTATCGATCAACGCACGGGAGAGGTGCACGCGGTAGGCGTCGAGGCGAAGCGGATGCTCGGGCGCACACCCGGGACCATCTCGGCCATCCGTCCGCTCAAGGACGGCGTGATCGCCGACTTCGACGTAACCGAGACGATGTTGCGCCACTTCATCCAGAAGGTGCATCAGAGCCGCTTTGCCCATCCCCGAGTCGTCGTCTGTGTTCCGAGCGGTGTCACGGGCGTCGAAAAGCGCGCGGTCGAAGAGGCGACGCTCTCGGCCGGGGCGCGGAAGGCTTATCTGATCGAAGAGCCAATGGCGGCCGCGATCGGAGCCGGGCTGCCGGTCGGGGAGCCCGCCGGGAACATGATCGTCGACATCGGCGGCGGCACTAGCGAGGTCGCGATCATCTCTCTGGGTGGGATCGTCGTCTCGCAGAGCCTGCGCCTTGGCGGCGACGAGATGGACGAGGCGATCGTCAACTACCTCAAGCGCGAGTTCAAGCTACTGATCGGCCATCAGACCGCGGAAGAGCTCAAGCTCGAGATCGGTACCGCCTACCCGCTTCGCGATGAGCTCCAGGCGGAAGTGCGCGGTCGTGACATGCTCACCGGGCTCCCGAAAACGGTCGTTATCTCCTCCGAAGAGGTGCGCCAGGCGCTCGACGAGCCGGTCGTGCAGATCATCGACGCGATCCGCGCCACGCTCGATCGGACACCGCCGGAACTGGCGGCCGACATCATGGATCGAGGCGTGGTAATGGCTGGAGGGGGCTCGCTTCTGACCGGGCTCGACGAGAGAATCCGTCGCGAGACGCACATGCCCGTTCACGTCGCCGAGTCGCCACTCACCTGCGTGGCAATCGGCTCAGGCAAGAGCCTGGAAGAGTTCGACGTGATCCACCGCAGCGCCCGCTCGCGGCGGAAAAACAGCCGTCACTAGCCGCTGTTCGGCGCCTACGCGGCCGTCTGCAGGGATCTTTGACCAGCGCCTAGGATCGCAAGGCGGGCTAGAATCTAGCGCTGCGTGCCCCGCAACCGCACAGCACGGCTGGCGGTCCTGGACTCGGCGGAGCGACGAGCGTCCGCTTCTTCATCGCTCGCCCGGGATCGAAAAACCATTCGGCGCCGACTAGTCGTCGTTGTACTCGTGCTGCTTTCGTTGACGCTTCTGACCGTCTTCTTCCGTGAATCCCCGAACGGACCTCTACATCGCTTCCAGAGCTACGGGAGCAGCGCCGCGCGGCCTTTCCAGGTCGTCGCCGATCGCATCGCGAGGCCGTTCGAGGACGCCTCGGGCTGGATTCACAAGACGCTCACGGCCAAGAGCGAGAACGCGAAGCTTCGTGCCGAGCTGAAACGCCTGCTCCAGCAGCGCGCGCAGCAGAAGAACGCCCAGGCGGAGGTAGCGAAGCTGGAGAGGATCCTCGTATATGAGCGCTCACCACGCTTCCCGCTGGACTACTCGCCGGTGAACGCAGAGGTGTTGACCCCCGCCTCGGGGCCTTTCGAGCAGTCGATCGTGATTGCTGCCGGCGAGAACCGATCTATCCGGCTCGACGATCCCGTCATCAACGAGGACGGTCTGGTCGGACGAATCGCCCAGGTCGGGCCCACGACCTCGAAAGTGACGCTGGTGAGCGATCCGAGCTTCGCCGCCTCGGCCCTTGATCTACGGACCGGCGCGGAGGGAATCGTCCGCCACCCGGTGACCGGCAGCAATGTACTCATGCTCGACGGCGTCAAGGTCCAGCAACGCGTCGGCAACAGCGACTCGATCGTCACCTCCGGCTGGCGCCGTCCCGATCTCTCCTCGCTCTACCCGGCCGGTATATCGATCGGCCACGTCACCAGCTACAGCCAGAACGACGTCAATCCAGACAAACAGATTCAGGTCGATACGAGTGTCGATTTCTCCTCGCTCTACGCGGTCATCATTTTGATCCCGAAGACCAGGCAGGCGGGCTGACTGTGAAGCTGGTGCTGAAGACGGCTCCGATCGTCTTCTTCGCGGCGATCCTCCAGGGAAGCTGGTTCGCCGGGCTCTCGCTCGGCCACGGTAGCGCCGGCCTACTGCTCGTCACCATCGTTTCGATCTCGCTTCTGCGCGGGTCGGTCTTCGGCGCCTACACCGGTTTTGCGGCCGGGCTCTGTTACGACATCTCGGTTTACGGGCAGCTCGGGCTCAGCTCGCTGTTACTGACGCTCGCCGGCTTCTGGACCGGCCGCTACGGTGAGACGACCGGACGCGACCGGACCCATGCCCCCTTCCTCTCCGTTCTGGTGATCACGATACTCTACGAATTGGGCAACCTGTTCGTCCGCTTCCTGATCGGGCAGCCGGCACCGGCCGGGAGGCTGGTCTTCGGAGCGCTTCCCGGCGAGCTGTTACTCAATTTGATCCTCACCTCCCCTGTCTACGCGTTCTGCCGCTGGGTGTTCGGCAAGAAGAGCGATGAGGAGCGTGCGACCGAGGTGAAGCTGCTTGCCTGAGATCCCTGGCGGTCACGGCTCTTTCCTGCCCGGCGATCCACGTACGCGCGAGCCCTGGCACGTCAACCAACAGACGATTCTGCGCGCAGGGATTCTCGGCGCCGTCACCATCGTCCTGTTCGTGTTTCTCGCCGTGCGTCTCTGGGCGCTCGAGATCATCTCGGGCAACCAGTACCTGCGTATTGCGCAGGACAACCAGATCCGCACCGTTCGTCTACAGGCTCCGCGCGGCCCGATCCTCGCTCGGGACGGACAAATCCTGGTCAAGAACCGGCTCAGCTACGACGTGCAGGTCTGGTATGCGGAGTTGCCGGGGAAGGGTGCCAAACCGACGCGTTACCGGGTGCTTCAACACCTCGCTCAGGTGCTGAAAACGCCGCTGAAAAAGCTCTTGCGCGAGGTCAAGCAGCGCAAGAAAGATCCGCTGACGCCGGTAGTCGCCAAGGCTGACGTCGGCCAGTGGCAGCGCGACTATGTTCTCGAGCGCGCAGACCAGTTCCCCGGCGTCGAAATCGCGCCGCGCTACGTCCGTTACTATCCGCGCGGCCCGTTCGCATCGCAGGTGCTCGGCTCCGTCGGTATGGCTACCGAAGCGGAGATCAAGGCCGATCGCAGCGGCGCTACTCAGATGAACGACGTCGTCGGTCAGTCGGGAGTCGAAGCGGCCTTCGACAAATACCTGCGTGGGCAGCCGGGGTTGGCGATGCAACGCGTCGACTCGCAAGGCCACCCGCGTAGCGAGTTGGTGCCGAACCCCGAGCCGCAGCCCGGCGACTCGGTTTTGCTGACGCTCGACGTCGACCTTCAAGCGGCGGCTCAGAGGGCGCTTCTACACGGCATCCAGGACGCTCGCAACTCGGGCTGTATCGGCTGCTGGAATGCCGACGGAGGCTCCATCGTCGCCCTCGATCCGCGCGACGGCTCGGTGCTTGCCATGGCCAACTACCCGACCTTCCCGCCCTCGATCTTGGCGGGGCGCGTGACGAACAGCAGGCTTGCACACTGGGGTCTGACCGCCGGTACCGCCGAGAAGATGAACTATCCGAGCATCAACCGAGCGACCAGCGGCCTCTATCCGCCGGGCTCGACCTTCAAGCCGGTGACGGCCATCGCCGCGTTGCAAAACCTTGTTGTCAGTCCCAGCCAAAACCTGCCCTGCACCGGCGAGCTGAAGACCAAGGACGGAAGGATATGGCACAACTGGGACCCCAACGCCAACAGCATGATCAACCTGCCGACGGCGCTGGCGATCTCCTGCGATACCTACTTCTACCAGCTTGGAGAGTGGATCTACGGCTTGCCCAAGAGCGCCGGCAGCCCGATCCAGACTTGGGCCAACAAATTCGGCCTGGGAAGGTCGACCGGCATCGAGATCGGGGATGAAAGGGGGCTTGTTCCGACGCCGGCGTGGCAGCGCGCCCACTTCAAGAACAATCCCTGGGCTCGCATCTGGAAGACCGGCGACTCACTCAACCTCTCGATCGGCCAGAAAGACCTGCAGGTCACCCCCTTACAGATGGCCCGCCTCTATGCCGGCATAGCCACCGGCAAGCTCGTGTATCCGCACCTTCTCTACGCAGTCGAGCAGAACGGCAGGGTGATCGATCCAGGCGTCGCGAAGGTTCCGCTTCCGATTGGCACCGGCCCGGTGTTCCAACAGAACATGAACGCCATCCGCGACGGGCTCTACATGGCCACTCACTCCGTCACTCCGCAAGGCACTTCTCAGCCTGTCTTTGGCAATTTCCCGGTCCCGATCGCGGGTAAGACCGGGACTGCCGAGAAGTGGTCGGCGCAGTACCAACAGAATTTCAACGAGTCCTGGTGGTGCGGCTACGGGCCGGTCGATAAGCCCACGCTCGTCGTCTGTGCGGTGATCGAAAACGGCGGCCACGGCGGCACGGCGGCCGCGCCGGCCGCACGCGAGGTCTTCCAGGCCTACTTCGGTATCAAGAACAGCACCTTCCAGGTGGCGACACACTCCGACTGATGCTCGAGAGCGCGAAACCGCTGGGTATTTCGACGTCGAGGCCTCGGGAGTTACCGCTCGCCGTCATGCTCCGGCAGCTCGATTGGCTGCTCGTGATCGGGATCGCGGCGCTGGTTGGCTACGGTCTCTGGGCGGTTGCGGGTGTCACTTCCCACGACGTCCCGGGTCAGCCGCGCTACTACCTGAGCAAGCAGGAGCTCTACGCCGGCGCCGGCGCCGTCCTCTTCTTCATTGCCGCCGCGCTCAGTCCCCATCTCTACCGCCGTTACTGGCGAGCGCTGTATCTCGTCGCCATTCTGACCTTGCTGCTCGTTCCTCTGCAGGGCGTCGCCAAGCGCGGGTCGCGACGCTGGTTGCAGATCGGCTTCTTCCAGTTCCAGCCCTCCGAGTTCGCGAAGCTGCTCGTCATCCTCGCGCTCGTCGGCTTTCTGGCCGAGCGCGGGAGAGCGCTCCGCGACCCGAGCACGATCGTCGGAGTGCTGATCTTGGTGGCGATCCCTACGGCGCTCGTCTTCATACAGCCCGACTTCGGTACCGCGCTCGTCTACGCGGCCGTCACCGCCGCCGTGCTCCTGCTCGCCGGCATACGCTGGCTGTATCTGGCAGCGCTGGGATTGGCCGCACTGGTCGGAGCCACGCTCTTGCTCTGGGTATTGCCCGCGCTTGGCGTTCCGGTGCTCAAGCCGTACCAGACCCAGCGCCTGACCGGCTTCATCCACCCGAGCTTCGATCCCAACGGCGCGACCTACAACGTCGCCCAGTCGAAGGTGGCGCTTGGAGCCGGCGGTCTGCACGGCCGCGGCGCTACCGGCTCGACCCAGACCACGCTCGGTTTCCTTCCCGGGAACCCAACCGACTTCATCTTCGCCTCGATCGGTGAGGAACACGGCTTTGTCGGTCTCTCGATTCTGCTCGGGCTCTATCTTTTCGTCGTCTGGCGCGCCCTGCGTGCGCTTGGGAATGCGGCCGACGGCTACGGAGCCGTTGTCGTCGGCGGGATCGTCGCCGCGCTCGTCTTCCAGGTTTTCGTCAACGTCGGTATGACGATGGGAGTCGCACCGATCACCGGCATTCCGCTGCCGCTCGTGAGCGTCGGTGGCTCCTCGCTGATCGCCAACATGGCGGCGCTGGGCGTGCTCGTCGGCATTCAGATGCGCGGCGAAGGCTCGCGGCGCAGGTTAAGGTGAATCATGCCCCGGAGCTCGTCACTCTCTCCTCGGGCGCTCCTTCGCCTGGCGACCGAGCAGCGCAAGCTCGAGGCCGAGGAAGAACGGCCGCTCGTTCTGTCAGGGGCGCGCAGGCTCGTCGCGAAGCTCGCGCGTGAGCTCACTCCCGGCGCTTCGCCGGGCAGCCTCAGCGAAGGTGAGGACTTCGAGCACGCCGAGGCGGTCGTCTATCTGCTCCATGGCGAGCCGAAGAGCGAAGACCGGCGCCGGCTCAGAGCCGCCGGGCTCGCTCACGTGCCGATCGTTTGCGTGCGAATCGGTGAGGGTAGCGCGCCGCTTCCCGAGGTGCTGGCGACCGACATCGCTCGTGTGCCGAGCGCCGAGCAACTCCCTGTCGAGGAGATCGGACGCCTGCTCGCGCGTCGTCTCGAGGGACGCGCGGCGGGGCTGGCAGTCCGTGTCCCAGTCCTGCGACCGTGGATTTGCAGGGAGATGATCCAACAATCGGCCCGTCGCGCGGCGGCGCTTGGCGCTGCCGTTTTCGTTCCGGCTCCCGATTTGCCGCCACTCTTCTTCGAGCAGGCGCGGTTGATCCTAAGGCTCGGCTACGCCCATGGTCGTCGTCTCGAGCCCTTGCGCGCGGCCGAGCTGGTCGCAGTGCTGGCTGCCGGTCTGGGTTTTCGCAGGATCGCTCGCAGGGTGCGGGGCGAGACGTTCTTCCCTGTCTGGGCCCTACAGGGATCGATTGCGTACGCCGGTACGCGCGCCCTGGGCGAGGCGGCGCTTCTCTACTTCTCAGGCGACGGGCACGAGCTCGGCCCGCCGGGCCCTGATCGCGTGTAGGCGTCCGCGTAGTCGCGCCCAGGCCCAGCGTTCGACCTCCGCATAGTGGGATTGCGGCACCTCGCGAGTCACCCGCAGGTACTCGAACCAGGCGTCCGCTTCCTCGATCTCGAGCAGCTCGCGGATGCCTTCTTTCGAACCGGTCGCCCTCATCGTTCGCTGGCGTGATCCTAGGACCGCTTCCGGACGGCGCTGACGAGGGGTCAGCGCGCAGCCCTGGTAGCCTTAGCGATGAGATGTTTTTTTCAATACCTCCGTGCAGCGCGATCTGCGCGCCCGCTTTTCGGGTGCCGCTCGCGCGCACTCACCTGAGAGAGAAGGTTTCCCTTGCCTCGTTGGTTCAGACGCCAGAAGGAACACGCACCAGAGCAGAAGGAGGATTCCGCCCCTCAGGCGGCGGCTCCTCTGAAACCAGTTGAGACTGCCCGCCCCGCGCAGGCGCCAGGGCAGCGTCCACCGCGCCGTCGCGGGAGCCGCGGCGGTCGCGGGCGTAGCAAGAAGCCCGAGCTCCGGAGCGAGCAAAAACCCGAGAGTCACGCGGAGCCCAAGCCTCCGCCGGTCTCCCAGGCCTCGGAACGGCGCGCTTCGCAGCGTCGTGACCGCGGCGGCCGTCACCGTGCGGCACCGCGCCGGGCACCGCTTCCGGCCGCCAAACGGGAGCTGCTCGTCTCGGTCGATGCCGGCGAGCGTCGCGTCGCCGTGCTCGAGGACGAGAAGGTTGCCGAGGTCTACCTCGAGCGCCCCGATCGCTACTCGATCGCCGGAAACATCTACAAAGGGGTCGTCGACAACGTCCTACCCGGGATGGAAGCCGCTTTCGTCGAGATCGGGCTCGAGAAGAACGGCTTCCTCTACGTAGACGAGATCATCGTGCCCGAGCTGGAGGGGCGCGGCCAGGGTCGCAAGATCCAGGAGCTGATCCAGCGCGGCCAGGAGATCCTCGTGCAGGCCGTCAAGGACCCGATGAAGACGAAAGGCGCCCGCCTGACGACCGACATCTCGTTGCCCGGCCGCTTCGTCGTGTTCGTTCCCAACGGTGAGGGGCTCGGCGTATCCAGGCGTCTTCCCGACGAGGAACGCGCGCGCTTGCGCGAGATCGTCAAGGCGCTCGAGCGAAAGAAGGGCGGCATCATCGTTCGCACCGCTGCCGAAGGCGCCTCGGCCGAGGATATCGAGCGCGACCTCGTCTTCCTCGAGCGCCTCTGGAAGTCGATCCAGGATCGGTCGAAGCGCGTCAAGGCGCCGGCGCTCGTCTACCAGGAGGCCGAACTACCGCTGCGGGTCACGCGCGATCTCTTCACTGGCGACTTCGAGCGTGCGCTGGTCGACCACGAGCGCACCTACAAGCGCATCGTCGGCTATCTCAAGAAGACCTCGCCGCACATGGCCGAGCGAGTTTTCCGCTACAAGGAGCGCGAGCCGCTCTTCGAGTCCCACGGCGTCGAGGCCGAGATTCGCTCGACTCTCTCGCGCCGCGTCGATCTCCCCTCGGGCGGCTATCTCGTCTTCGACTACGCGGAGGCCTTCACCGTCATCGACGTCAACACGGGTCGCTTCGTCGGCTCGCGCTCCCGCTCCTCTTCCGCGCGCCTCGAGGACACGATCACCAAGAACAACCTCGAGGCCGTCAAGGAGGTCGTACGCCAACTGCGCCTGCGTGATGTGGGCGGCATCATCGTCATCGACTTCATCGACATGGCCAACCCGAAGAATCGGACTGCCGTCGAGGAGGCGCTGCGAAACGAGCTCGAGCGCGATCGCACCAAGACCTACGTAGTCGAGATCTCGCCGCTCGGGCTGGTAGAAATGACGCGCCAGAACGTCACCGACGGCCCGCGTGAGATCCTGACCAAGCCCTGTCCGGTCTGCGGCGGTGACGGGATCGTTTATTCGGAGTACTCGGCGGCCGTGGATCTCGAGCGGCGCTTGCGGATGACGGCGGGCGGTTCTCGCAGCAAGGCCTTCCGGGTCGAGGCCAACGCTCGAGCAGCGAGTCTCTTGATTGGTCCGGGCGCCTCTCGTCTGGGCGAGATCGAGGAACGCAGCAAGCGCCGCTTCTTCATCGAGCTGGTCGACAACGAAGTACTCGATCATTACGTCGTGCTCGGCGAGGGCGCGGTCGAGGCGATGAAACCGGGTGCTCCGGTGGAGGAGGGCGCCGAGATCGAGCTGACGCTGGTGGAAGTCGGCCTCTACGACAGTCAGGCCGGAGTCGGCAAGGTCGGCGACTACGAGGTGAACGTGCCGGACGCGGCGACGATGGTCGGTAGGAAGGTTAAGGTGAGGATCGAGCGAGCGCTCAAAGACAGTGCCTATGCGGCCCTGGTCGAGCCTGGTCAACAGGCCTACGAGCCGCTGACGGCCGAGAGCGTTGCCGAGCGCCCGACTCGGGCGCCGTCCAGAAAAGCGGCCGCCAAGCTGGCTGTAGCGCCGTCACTCGCCGTGGAGACGGCCGTTCTCGAGGCCGTCGTTCCCGAGCTTGCCGGCCCCGTGGCTACCACTGTCGACAAGGCGATCGCGCCGGTCGATCCGGTTGCCAGGCCAGTGACGGCAGGAGGTGGAGCGGAGGAAGGCCCGCCGAAGCCAAAGAAGCGCACCCGTCGTGGCTCGCGCGGCGGGCGCAGGCGGCGCAAACCGTCTCAGGCGGGTGCGTCTGCGAGCGAATCGATGGTCGCTCCCCCGCCAACGCCTGACGGCGCCGATGCGGCTGTGAGCGACAAATCCAGCAAGCCTGCTAAAGCTGTGGCTCGTCCGCAGCCTGCAAGGCGACCTCCGCGCGCTCCTCGACCTGCGCCGAAGCCGACCGCTCCGACTCCTAAGGCCGAGAGCGAGCCCGCCCCGCCCGAGCCGGGCCAGTCCGCGCCGAGTGGAGACGAGGCGCCCAAGCCGAAGAAGCGCACGCGCCGCGGCTCCCGCGGAGGGCGACGCCGGCACAAGCCTTCCCAGGTCGGTGCCGGCAGCGGCAATTCGGCTTCCGGCCCGGTATCGAGAGGGTCGAACGAGAACGCGTAGTCGGCGGGATTTCGTCCCCTCTTGCTACGATGCGCCCCGGTTCGCGGGCGCCTGCCCGCGATTTAAGCGTCGAGGGACGAGATGAGTTACGCAGTGATCGTAGTCGGCGGTAAGCAGTACGTCGTCCACGAGGGCGAGCGCCTGCTTGTCGATCGGCTTGCTCAGGACGAGGGCGCCGTCTTCCAGCCCAACGTCCTGCTCGTCGATACCGGCTCTCTGAACCTGAAGCCGGGAGCCGGCGCGGTCAGCGCTCGCGTAGTCCAGCACACGCTCGGCGAGAAGATTCGGATCGGCAAGTACAAGCCCAAGAAGGGCTATCGACGGCACACCGGTTTCCGGGCCAAGCTCTCGCAGATTCAGATCGAGACGATCGCTGCCGGCAAGGTGGCGGCGACCAAGACCGCCGCCGCGCCCGTCAAGCCCGAAGCGCCCAAGTCGGCTGCGAAGCCGAGTGCGGCAACGTCCAAACCCGTGCCCAAGAAGGCGGCGAAACCGGCCGCGAAACCGGCCGCGAAACCGGCGACCGCGCCGGCAGGAAAACCGGTGTCCAAGCCGGCAGCGGAAAAACCGGTTGCGAAACCGGCCGCGGCCAAGTCTGCAGCGAAGAAGCCCGCGGCGATCAAGGCGGCCGCGCCCAAGGCACCTGCAAAGGCTAAGGTTGAGGCAGCGAAGAAGCCGGCCCCCAAGCGAGCCGCAACTCCCAAGAAGACGGAGAGCTAGAGATGGCGCATAAAAAAGGTCTCGGTTCCTCGAAAAACGGTCGCGACTCCGAGTCGAAGCGGCTCGGTGTCAAGATCTTCGCCGGGCAGAAGGTCAAAGCCGGGATGATCATCGTGCGTCAGCGCGGAACTCGGTTCCATCCGGGCCCCGGTGCCGGTCGCGGTCGAGACGACACCATCTTCGCCCTGCGCGAAGGAACGGTCGACTTCCACCGCTCGGGCAAGCGCCGCTCGATCTCGGTTTCCGAGTAGCGCTCAGAACTACTAGGTTTCGGGCGAATGACCATTTCGCGCCCACCAGTCGATCCGCGGCACAGTCGCGGCTCGCACGAGTCGCCTTTCCACGACCACGCCCGCGTCTTCGTCCGGGCGGGGCGGGGAGGTGACGGTGGGCTCTCCTTTCGGCGCGAGAAGTACGTTCCCAAAGGTGGTCCCGACGGCGGCGACGGCGGCGACGGCGGCGACGTCGCTCTTATCGCCGACCCCGAGTTGCGCGACCTCTCCAAGTTTCGCTCCCGGCGCGAGTTCGAGGCCGCCCGTGGTCGCCCCGGGCGCGGTGGCAACAAGCACGGCTCGGACGGCGAAGAGATCGTCCTACACCTGCCTGTCGGTACCCAGGTCTACGACGAAGAGGGGCAGCTGGTGGCCGACCTCGCCAGTGTCGGGGCGCGTGTGGTCGCCGCTCGCGGCGGGCGGGGAGGAAAGGGGAACCAGCGCTTCGCAACCGCGGTCAGGCGCACTCCCCGTTTCGCGGAGACGGGCGAGCCGGGCGACGAGAGCTGGCTCGACCTGCGCCTCAAGCTGGTCGTGGATGCCGCTCTGGCCGGTCTTCCGAACGCCGGAAAGTCGTCGCTCTTGCGCCGGATCTCTAATGCCAAGCCCAAGGTTGCCGACTATCCCTTCACGACTCTCGCGCCTGTGCTCGGCACCGTCGACGGCCCTGACGGCCGCCAGCTCACGGTCGCCGACGTGCCCGGTCTGATCGAAGGAGCGAGCGAGGGCCATGGACTCGGGCACGAGTTCCTGGCGCACCTCGAGCGGGCGCAGCTCCTGATCCACGTCATCGACGGCTACGAAGGCGATCCGCTTGAGCGCTTTCGCTTGATCGACGCCGAGCTCGCCGCCTACGGGGCGGGCCTCGACGAGCGTCCGCAGATCGTCGTACTGAACAAGGCCGACCTCGGCCCGACGCCACCCCTTCCGGTCCGCGATGAACGGATCGCTGCGGTGATCGCCCTCTCCTGCGCGACGGGAGAGGGCGTTGCCGACCTCCAGCAGGCGCTCTTCCGCCTCTGCCCGCCACGCCCCGAGACGAACACCGGCGACGAGCTCGAAGCCGAAGGCCTGGCCGATTTTCTCGTCTACCGTCCGCGCCCGCGCCGGCGGCGCCCCTTCCGCATCTACCGCACCGACCGCGGCTTTCGCGTTGTCGGCGAGGTGCCCGACGAAGAGGAGCTGGAGGAGGCGCTCGCTCAGGCGGGTGCGCGGGACGATTCGGTGATCGAGATCGCCGGTAGGGAGGGGGAGGAGCGATGAGCACCGGCGTCTTCGGCGGCGCTTTCGATCCACCTCACGTCGGACATGTTGCGCTAGTTCGCAGCGCTCTCGAACAGCTCGGCCTGGAGCGTCTGCTCATCGTGCCGGCCGGCGATCCTCCGCACAAGCAGGTCGCCACGACCGACCGTGTCCGCGCCCGTCTCGCCGAGCTCGCCTTCGCCGGCATTCCGGCAGTCGAGTTCTCGCTGCTCGAGCTGGAGCCGGGCGGCCCGCGCTATACGGTCGACACACTCCGCCGTCTGAGCGAGAGCCACGACGACCTGACGCTGCTGGTCGGGGCCGATCAGTTTGCCGGTTTCCTGAGCTGGCGCGAGCCCGGCGAGATCCTGGAACTGGCCCGTCTCGCGGTTGCCGGCCGGCCCGGCTACGAAGACGAGAGGCTGCGGCCGGTTCTGGCCGCGCTGGCCCGTCCGGAACGAGTCTCCTTCTTCCCGATCCCCTCGCACCCGGTCTCATCCGAGGAGATACGTACCCTCGCCCGCGACGGTCTGCCGATCGAGCAGCTCGTCCCGTCCGCCGTCGCCGACGAGATCGCCCGTCTCGGCCTTTATCTCAGCTAGTGATTGCCGCCAGCGGACGCGGGTCGATACTTCGCAGCGCTTCGACTGCGTCGATCTGGCACAAAACCGGCACATTCGCTGCGGATCTCGACGCTACTGTGCAGCTACCCCGCGGGCGGGTGGCTTCGGAGGCGGGCGCAGAACTTGGTGCCCGGCGCACGCACAGTCGAAGAATCTCCAGAACGGTGACGTCCTCGAAAGAAAGCGAGAAACGCACTGCTCGCCACCAGGTAGCACGCGAAGATCGTCAACCCTCGTGCCCGCCCGGGCTACACTTGATGAGAAGGCAATCAAGGACTGACGTATCTCACTGACTCCACTCGAGCAAGTACGCCGAATCGCCTCGCTGGCAGGCGAGAAGCTGGCCGAAGACATCGTCGTCCTCGACATGCGCTCGGTTTGCGCCTTCACCGATTACTTCGTCATCTGCTCCGGACGCAACTCGCGCCAGACCAAGGCGATCTCGGACGAAGTCCACGCCGGCCTGAAGCGCGAGAAACTGCTACCGCGTTCCGTGGACGGTGAGCGCGACGGCAACTGGGTAGTCGCGGACTACCTCGACGTCGTTCTGCACGTATTCACGCCGGATACGAGAAAGTTCTACGCCCCCGAGGACCTCTGGAGCGATGTTCCTCACGTAGAGCTGGAGACCGCCGCGACAGGCTAGCGCTCCGGCCAGGCTGTCGATCGCTCGAGCGCGGACGTATACATCCACAGGCGGTACAATTTCCCCTCAACCCGGGGCCATAGCTCAGTTGGGAGAGCGTCTGGCTGGCAGCCAGAAGGTCGGCGGTTCGAACCCGCCTGGCTCCATATCACGAGGGAATCCTGGATTCCCTCGTGCGCTCCCTCCTTTTTTCGGGGGAACCGGTTGGTTCCTCCGAGCCCCTTCCCGGCGGTGGGGGCGTTACGTGGCGAGCCGCGCCCGCACGCGAGCGGTCGCGGCGGCAGATGATGGATCGCAAGATTCGATCCCCGCTCCGGACGCGGCCCAACCGGCCGATGCGAGCTTTACCGTCCCCAGGTGACGGCGCGGCCGCTCGCGACCAGCCGTCGTGGGGCGCCACCGGAGACTTTGACCGTGTAGATGCTCTTGGCGGCGCGCACGAACGCGAGCTTCGAGCCGTCCGGAGACCACACCGGCCCGGCATCGGTCGTGCCGTTCGTCAGCGTCCGCACGAGCGTGCCAGTCGCGTAGCCGTAAAGCGCGATCTGACCCTCGGGCTTGCCCGGCAGCGACCGCGTGACCGCCAGCAGCTTGCCGTTCGGCGACAGCGCGGGGTCGGAGAGGTCGTAGCCGAGCTGCGCGGCGACGAACTTGTCGCAGCCGCTGGTGACGGGGTCGAGCAGGCACACACCATCCTCGTAGCGCCCGTACTTGGGGTCGTACTGATCGCTGACGCTTGCCAGCACGCGGTTGTTGCCGGTGAAGCCGAAGCTGCCCGTCGAGCCCTCGCAGTTGCGACCAGCCTTCGCTCCCTTGCCATTGCTGTTGAACACGCACGCGGTCATTACCCAGCCGCTGCCGCTCGAGCTGGGGAACTGCTCGAGGTCGCCGACCTTCGTGCCGTCGGGGCTGATCCGCGCGAGCCACGCGTTGTTCGAGATCGCGCCTGTCCTGTGACCCGTCGCACGACTCAGCACGTACAGTTTGTAGCCACGCAGGTAGGCCAGCTTGCGCCCGTCGCGCGACAGCGACGGACTGATGTACCGCTTCGCGAAAGGGGCCGCCTTGCCGTCGGTCGTCAGCCGTTTGAGGCCGCTGCCGTCCGCGTTCACCTGGCAGAGGTTCGCGTACCCCGGGCCACAGCTGTACACGAGCACCGACGCCGCCGTCCGCGCGCCACCCGCCGCCGCAAGCGCCAGTGCACCCGCGATCGCCACAATCGAGACGAGTACACGTTTCACTTTCAAGGCCCCATCTTATACCGCGATAGCCGCGGGTCGTCCAGGCGCACCGCGTGCGGATTCTTCGAACACTGCTGGACATTCGCAGAGGAGAACCGAGACGTCGTCCTTTTCTGCGGCGTAGACCAAGGCCTCGCGCGCCAGCTGCGCGATGACGGGATCGAGACGCTTGACCAGCTGCTCTCGACGTTCGACGAAGACGTACTCACCGACTATCGGCGTCGTTACGGCTCTCGTATCGCTCAAGCTTCAACCGCTTTTCGCATCCGTGCGGCGAAAGAGAGGCGCGTCCGCCGTGGACTTCCCAGTCGGGGAGCTTTGGGGCGTATGGAGCTTGTACAAGCCACGAGAGACGCGGGTGAACCTTCGCCTGTCACCTGATGTGTAGTTCCACAGCGTCTCTTTCACCGACTTCCACACAAGCGGCTCGCCGAGGAGCTCTTCTGCTGCTGCGTAGATCTCTCGAGCTCGCATCGGCCGATCGCTGTACTCGAGAACGCGATTGATCGTCTCCAGCACTCCGCGGGCCGAACCGGAATTGGCCTCGGCTTTCGCGGATCCATAATCGCCCGCCGGGCTAACCGTCCGTGAACACTCCTGAGTCGAGGAAGATCGACTTGAAATCGGGGGTTGGAAAGTGCCCCGGTTGGTTCCATTCTCTCTTCCTCGGCCGGCTCACCGCGTAAACGCGATGAGCCTGACGCCGCTGGCGGCACGATCCATTTCGAAGCCGGGCGGTTTGCATTGTCGTCTCAAGGCTCGCATCGCCAGCGGCGCCCCGAGAAACCGAGAGGCGTGTCGGTTCGAACCCGCCTTGTCTCCAATCGGTTCGAACGTACTCCGCTTACGCGCGCTCCCGGATGTGTTGCGGTGGCGCTCGCGAGATGGTGTTGACGGCTCTGCAGACGGGTGTTTAGTGTGCCCCTCAGAGTTCAGATGAACGCTGAGCTCGTCGCCACGAAAGGACGGTGAACCCGATGAGGGTGCTGACGGTGTATGCGCATCCGAACCCAACCTCGTTCTGCCATGCGGTACTCGACGAGTTCACGCGCGGGCTCGCAGATGCCGGGCACACCTGCGAGGTCGTCGATCTGCATGCGATCAAGTTCGATCCGGTGTTCAGGCGCGACGATTACGCCTTCTTCGCGCACGAGTCGGTGCCGCCGGAACTGCTCAACGAAACCGAGCTGAGAAAGAATATGGTCGCGCTCAGCGGCGGCCCGATCCGGCGGCGTGTCGCCAGGCGGTGGCTGCGCGACAAGTCCCTGCCAGAGCTGCTGAAGCTGGTCGCGAAGCAGCGGCCGAAGGATGTGCTCGCGCAGCAGGAGAAGGTTGCCGCCGCCGACGGCCTTGCCTTCATCGCGCCGATCATGTGGATGAACTTCCCGGCCATCCTGCGCGGCTGGATGGAGCGAGTCTTCACCTACGGCTTCGTCTACACGATGACCAGAGACGCCTGGCTGCGGGGTGACCTGAGCGGAAGGGAGCCGCTGCTGAAGCATGGGAAGGCGCTGATCATGACGCCGACCTTCTTCCGGGAGAGCGACTACCGCGACTCCGGCTGCGGGGCGGCGATTGAGCGGCTCGTCGACGACTTCGGCTTACGCTACCCGGGCATCGAGCAGGTCGAGCACGTCTACTTCTATGCCGTCGAGGCAGTCGGCGACGCCGCCCGGCACGACTACCTGCAACAGGCCTACCGGCTCGGGCACGAGTTCGAGTCCAGTCCTGCAAGGGCCGAGACATAACGCAAGCGTCCGCTCGTCGGCGGCGGCTGACGATGGGCATGGTTGCCCGCAGACGAGGTCGGTGATGGCGCGCTTCCTCGCCTATGTCGATGTGGTGCCTGGTCGGCTCCTGGGTGAGTAACGAGTACATCAACGAGGGCTGGTCCAAGCGGCTGAGCGACAGGGGACAGCCGCTCGACCCGGCTCGGAGGTCATAAAGGCCCGTGTTCAGCTTCGAGCCTTGGGTGCAACCGAACAGCCGCTGAAGTAACTCAGCTGACGCTCTCGATTATTCGGATCAGCTCGTCGGTGCGGTAACCGTGTTGGCGGGCGTAGTGAACTAGCTCACGTGCCCGGGTGATGATGGCGCCGCTCTCCGGCGTGCCGCTAACTGTGATGCCGCGGCCGCGGCGGAACTCGAGCAGGCCTTCGTCGCGGAGGATGCGCAGGGCGCGCAGCACGGTGTTGGTGTTGACGCCGAGAACGGCGGCGAGATCACGCGCGGGCGGTAGCCGCTCGCCGGGACTAGCCTCTCCGTCGGCGATCGCGCGGCGGATGTCGGCGGCGACCTGATCGTGCAGGTTGGTGGGGTCTTCGCGGTCGACCTTGACAGGGAACATGGTGCTAGTAATACTAGCTTAATGAGTGGTCCGATGGAAGTGCGCCGGTGAGTGTCCTCGCTCCGCCGCGGCGAGACGAGCTCGAGGCGCTGATCGAGGAGCCGGTGAGCTTCCCCGATCCACTGCGGCGGTCGCGAGACGAGCTCGATGCGTTGATCAAAGAGGCCCGACAGCGAGCTCGCAGGCGCCGTCTGACTTACACCGCAGTCACGGTCGTTGCGATCGCCATCGCGGCGGGGTTTCTCGCGATTTATGGCGGTGGGGGCGGCGGTAGGACGCGGGGTGTGCAAAACGGTCACGGTCGACCGTCGGCGCGCGCGCAGCGGGTCTTGCACGGCGAGCGCACGCCTCTCGCTGCGCTGCGGGGTCGGTACGTCTCCAATGTGAGTTTCGTCGACGCGCGGCACGGTTGGGCGCTTCTCGTTCCAGGCTGCGTGACTCGTGCGCTGTCGTGCTCTGCCATAGCCAATGTCGTCGAGACGAATGACGGCGGGCGCAGCTGGGCGTGGCTTGCGTCGCTGCCGGCGGGCTCGAGCGTGCGAAGGCTCAGCCTGCGCGTCGGCTTCGTGCTCGGCAGCCCAAGCGGGTCGTTCATGACGACGGACGGCAGTCACCACTGGGTCCTGATCCGTCGCGCGATCGAAGCCGTCACGTCACTTGCTGGGAGAGTCGCTACGCTGACGTATCGCGGCAGTGGCTGCCCGGCGGCCTGTGACGTCGGGTTGCGCCTCGCGGCGGTCGGGGCGTCCAGCTTCGCGCCGGTGCGCTCGTTCCTTGATCCGTCGCGGGGGTTTGGCGACACGCTCGTCGGCGCTGGGCGCGATCTCTACGCGGTCGGGTTTGGCCATCCGGAAGGTGGCGCGGGAACGGCGTACTCTCGCCTCGCTATCTCCCGCGACGCCGGCCGCAGCTGGTCGCTGCGCGGCGATCCTTGCCGCCTGCCCAACGGACGACCCGAGCTAGACGCCTGGCAGGTAGCGGCCGCGGGCCGCTATGTCGCGCTGCTCTGCGTACCGCGCTCCCAGGGCACTGCCTCGATCGTCCTCTCCCGCGACGCCGGCCGGACGTTCATGAGAATGCCTTCGCCCTTGAACGACAGCGCGTCGGAGATCGCGCTCGACGCGCGCGGCGATCTGGCGGCGGCAAATGGCCTGGTCAGCGGCGGGAGCTTCTGGAACTACCGGCTCGCGGTCAGCTTCGACCGCGGGCGCACGTGGCGCATCGCACTGAAGAGTCGAGCTCCTGCTCCTTCAGATTCCGCGCAGCGTATGTCCAGCCTGGCCATTTTCAGTCGCTCCCTGCGCTGGGTTACCGGGGCTCGGACGCTTTGGCGTAGCGACGATGCCGGCTCGTCCTGGCAAGTAACCAGCCTGCCGTAGGAAGCTCGTAACCGGACCCCTGGTTGAATCCGGCAACGCTGCGCTTACTTGACCGTGATCTTGGCGCTTCCGGCCCTGGTCTGCGTGTTGCCGGCCAGGTCCTTCGCGTGGACGGTGTATCTGTAGACGCCCTTGCCCTTCGGCGTCCACTTGACCGCATGTCCGACGAGGATCTTCTCGTTTCCGAGCTTTAAGGTCTTGACGACTTTCTTGTGGTTGTTCCGGATGATCAGTACGACCGACGTCGCTCGGGGGCTCAGGTTGTCGCGTACCCAGAACTTGAGGGTAATCGGCCTGCCCTTGCGGCCGCTGGCGGACTTGGTAACCGTGGTAGGGCCGGTGGTGTCGATCTTGACGCTCACCGACTGGGGGGTCTCTTGGTTACCGTCGTTATCCGTCGCGTAGAAGGAGAGTGTGTGCACGCCGTCGTTGGAGTGGTCGGCGGGGGCTGCGATCGTCACCTGGGTGGTGGCGGCAGCGACGGTCGTCGGCGCGCCGCCGTCGATGCTGTAGGTGATCGATTCCACGCCGCTACCGCCGTCATTGTCGGTGG